>NZ_JAHXRQ010000215.1 GCF_019392335.1 Mameliella sp. CS4 | reverse complement strand
GTCAAAAGTTCGTAAAAATTGGTGAATACCATGAAATGTGTGTTATATAAATAGATAAAAATTGCAGGTTCATATAAATTTGTGATTAAAAACGAATTTGATTAAATTTTTAGCAAATAAAAGTTATACCAAAGAGACGGCTCTAACAAGATGTAAAATCACAAAATACATTTGATTGTGATCTAATTCCTACAATATTAAAAAGCGAAGAGTTTTAACACTATTCTTAAGGCGTCATTTCTTTTTTTGTTTAAAC
>NZ_JAHXRQ010000214.1 GCF_019392335.1 Mameliella sp. CS4 | reverse complement strand
CAACTGCCCAATGTCCTGCAATACCCGGTCGCCGTGTTCGGCGCCATTCGTGCGGGCCTGATCGTGGTCAACACCAACCCGCTGTACACCGCGCGGGAAATGGAACACCAATTCAATGATTCCGGAGCCAAGGCTCTGGTTTGCCTGGCCAACATGGCGCACCTGGCTGAAAAAGTCGTGCCCAAGACCGCCGTCAAGCACGTGATCGTCACCGAAGTCGCTGACCTGCTGTCGCCGTTCAAGCGCCTGCTGATCA
>NZ_JAHXRQ010000213.1 GCF_019392335.1 Mameliella sp. CS4 | reverse complement strand
CCTCCTGGAGTTGAATACATGCCCACTGCTCTTTCTTCTGCTACGTTTCTCTTGGAGGACATCAAACAGATAAATAATTCTTTAGGAGGGGTATGTGATTGCCACATGCTCGCAGCACTAATTCATATGGCTTGATTGACATGTGTACTTACAGCTCTTTGATATGCTCTGCAGACAGTGAATGATGTGATCACTGGAGTAATCCATTAGGGCCTGAGTGGGCCTAATGGTTAAGAACATGTGTTTCCTCTTAAGA
>NZ_JAHXRQ010000212.1 GCF_019392335.1 Mameliella sp. CS4 | reverse complement strand
ACATCGTGTTCGCCGACGCCGATCTCGACCGGGCGCTGATCGGCGCGCAGGCCGCGATCTTCGGCGGCGCCGGGCAGAGCTGCGTGGCCGGCTCCCGGCTACTCGTGCACCGCTCGATCCACGCGTCCTTCGTCGAGCGCCTGTCCCACGCCGCCGCGCGCATCCCGGTCGGCGCGCCGGCCGACCCGGCGACGCAGATCGGCCCGATCAACAACCGGCGCCAGCGGGATAAGATCGCCGCCATGGTCGAGGCCGC
>NZ_JAHXRQ010000211.1 GCF_019392335.1 Mameliella sp. CS4 | reverse complement strand
GCATGCCGGCCAGTCCGAGGAAGTGCATCGGGAAGAACAGGATGTTCGCGCCGATGAAGGCCAGCCAGAAGTGCAGCTTGCCGGCCCATTCCGGGATGATGTGGCCGGTCATCTTCGGGAACCAGTAGTAGATACCGGCGAAGATGATGAACACGGCGCCGAGAGACAGGACGTAGTGGAAGTGCGCCACCACATAATAGGTGTCGTGCAGGTACTTATCGACCGCCGAGTTGGCGAGCACGACGCCGGTGACGCC
>NZ_JAHXRQ010000210.1 GCF_019392335.1 Mameliella sp. CS4 | reverse complement strand
GGGTCGGCCTGATCCACGACCCGTCGGCGGTCGAGGGCGACGTCATCCGGATCGTGGTCGGTCCCGAGGACGAGCCGGGGGTCGAGACCGTGGCGCTGCTCCCCGCCGACGCGGAGGCCGAGGCCGAGCGGATCGGCTTCGCCATCCTGCGGGCGCTGGTGGTGGTCGAGGGCGCGGTCTGAGCCGCGCCCGGCGCGCCGGCCGGATCGCGGTCTGAACCGAAGGGTGGGCGGTGCGCGTTCTCGGAGGGCGTGAGC
>NZ_JAHXRQ010000209.1 GCF_019392335.1 Mameliella sp. CS4 | reverse complement strand
CGTCAGCTCACGCGCAGGCGCAGGCGCAGGCGAGCGCTGCCGATCCCGCGCACGGGCAAGCCGCCGAACCCGGGCGGAGCGCCGGGGCGCCCGGACATGGTCAGGACACCGGACCGCACGCGCAGGATGCCGGCGGTCCGGTCACGGCGAGCAACCCCGACCCGGCCACGCCGTCAGCTCACGCGCAGGCGCAGGCGCAGGCGAGCGCTGCCGATCCCGCGCACGGACAAGCCGCCGAACCGGGACGAAGCGCCGAG
>NZ_JAHXRQ010000208.1 GCF_019392335.1 Mameliella sp. CS4 | reverse complement strand
CCGCTTCCTGCACACTGCTTTGCAGGCCGTCGACCTGCTCACGGATCTGTGTATCCAGTTCCCGCGCGGCCGAACGGCTGTCGGCGTGGCCGTCACTGGCCACCTGCAGATGACCCTGGAATGCCTCGAGGCGCTCGTTGAGCTGCTTGAGGTAGGCTTCGAACTCGTGCTGGCCGCTGTCGGTGATCGCCAGCATCAGCACTGCAAGGTCATCAAGGATCGGCAGCAATTCGTACCAGTTCAAGCCGTGGGCCAGG
>NZ_JAHXRQ010000207.1 GCF_019392335.1 Mameliella sp. CS4 | reverse complement strand
AAGCAATCCTATCTCCACTTCACTATGAGAAGGAGAGTTCTGAAGGTCATTACTGTTTCTCGCTTCCTGATACAGTGGACAAATCCAATGGGCCTGGCAGCATTCACGTTGCTCGGCCCTTCAATGGGGAACCAGCTTCAGTGGGCAACGGGATGATGCCGGCCCTCAGAGCCGAGTCCAGAACCCACGTAGATGAGATTCACGCTGCAGGTTTAGCTTACGGCGGAACAGATGCAGGCATGCCCGGCATTCGAGAG
>NZ_JAHXRQ010000020.1 GCF_019392335.1 Mameliella sp. CS4 | reverse complement strand
CTCACGCCGCCGAATGATGGCACGCAAAAGGGGAACAAGCTCGACTTACGACTGGCCCTGAAAAAAGGGGCAGGTCAGGACCCCAATGGCAATGCCTGCGGTGGGGCATGTTCCGAAGAGGATCAGGCCCGTATTGATGAAACAGAGCCTCTTCCTCTCTATGATGAAACTGCTGGGTCAATAGATGCGGAAATAAAGCACCTCCAAAATGAGATTGCAGGGATCCCTGCCAATCAGGCTCCGACAACGGGGTGCAACTCGGTGCGAGACTGTGGTGCGACACCGGGGCAATCACCGATTACCCAAGCCGACCTTCTAATGCTGGAGCTAAACGCTCTTGTTGGACTGCAATCTGTTGTCCCTGCCGACACCACGGAAGCCGGGTTGATGGGAATCGGGTTAGGTATGGGAAGGGTCGGGATGGTGCGCCCTGGGCTCTCCTCGCTCGGTAAGACCGTTTCTGGCTTGCAAGACCGAGCGGTCAACACAGGGCGAAACATTTTGGAAAAACCCGGTGGCAAAAAGGCGGCACGCGAAATTTTTTGATAGTCTCCCAATTGCTCCCGGTAAATCTGTGACGCATCAGGTTAACGGCAATGGAATAAGCATTACCCGCGGGCCGCTACCTGGTGGAGGAACGAAAGTGCTAAGAAGTGGAAGTACTAGAAACAATCGGGCTGGATCGAAAAGCGCCTGGACAGTAGATCTGCACTATCCAAGCAGACCCAACGAAAAGTTTAGGTTCCCAGAGTGACCCAATACGATTTGCATCCTTTGGAATCCGGGCGCAGCTTGGGTAGTCGAATTAATTTGGATTCGATCCACTATTTTCCGGATGGGCTTGATATCGACATAGAGGATTTCTATTTCCCAGGCAGGGAGAAATACAAAATATCATTTGGGGCGGGCGTGCTATCGGTGCGGATTTGCAATGAGTCGTACCTACTGGATGTTCCTTGGGGTTGGACTTCAAGTGAACCCAGCGGGATTGTACCCAGTGTAGGTTTCTCCGAAGAAAGCGCGCTAATCGATGAATTTCACAAGGTGAGCATGGGAGTGCGAAGTGGGCAAAAAGTATTTCACGTTGCTGTCTTGACGCAGCAAGAGTGGATAGATGTGCTTTGCTTGAGTCTCCCTGTTATTTCGCCAATCAACTGATAGGCGGAGGCAGTGTATTGAATTTGACCTGCTCCTCGCGAAATCCCTCACCGTAATGTAGAGTCTGCGCCAACTCTGAAGGAGCAGACGAATGCGAAAGAGCCGTTTTACCGAGGCGCAGATCATCCATTGCCCGACAGGGCATTGCGAATGCAATGTCCCGATAGGGGGATGATCAAAGAGCAGGAGGCAGGGATGCCGACAGCCGAACTGTGCCGCAGGCACGGTCTAAGCACCGCGACGTTCTACAAGCTGAAGGCCAAGTATGGCGGGATGGAAGTGTCTGAGGCCGCCAGACTGAAGGCGCTCGAAGACGAGAACGCTAAACTCAAGCGCCTGCTGGCCGATATCATGCTGGACAACGTCGCGCTGAAGGATCTGCTGGGAAAGAACTGACGACATTGACCAAGCGGCGAGACGCGGCGCTCCGGGTGATGCGGGATCATGATATCTCGCAGCGTCCCATTGCCCGGCAGGCGATTTGCGTAGCAAATCTGCCGAGAGGGGGCCTGCAGGCTGGTCGGTGTTGATCCCAAGACTGTCCGGCGAGAACGCCCGCCGGATTGCACCGAGATCCGAAAGGAGATGCAGGAGATCGCCGGCAAGCGGCGTCGGTTTGGGTATCCCGCTGCCCGGCAGGGCATCACGAAGTGATGTCCCGAGAGGGGCCGGATCGGCGTCCTGCTGGAACGCAAGGGCATGACCATGAACCACAAGAAACTGTATCGCATCTACTGCGAGGAAGGCCTGTCTGTGAAGCGACGGCGTGGCCGGAAACGGGCGCGTGGCGGCGTCCCGACGAGTCGATCAGTGGGACGTCTTCGCTGGCGCGCGCGGCCTCCTGACGGGGCAGGGCAAGTGCACCCGCGTCCGGATGCTGAACACGCATTGCCAGGGCAACGCGCCAACGCCTTTCACCCCTGCCGTAGTGGACGAGGTGCAGGACATTTCCTTGCCAGAACTGCTTTTTCTCGGCCCCTCGCCCGAGACCGGTCGAATGGCCGGTTCTTCGCCGGAGACATCGGCCAGCGGATCTTTCGCGCGCCATTCCCCTGGAAGGCTGCCCGGGGAATGTAAGGGGGGCTCGCGCAGTCAGAGGGTGAACTCCTGCACATCGCAGGAGCCTCGTAGCCAGTCCGACTGCCTGCTACCCTCACGAGCTAGACGGAGGCAGACGGCAACGAGGATCGCCGTACCGGCGTTGTGTCGCTGTTCGACGGCCCAGTCCTGTGTTCTTCAATCCAATCCGACGGTGCGGGCAGCGTCCGGCTTCTGGTCAACCTGGCTAGATGCACCCGAAGCGGCACCGATTTGATGCCGCCCCGGCTTTGGCGCTCCTCTGACGGTCAGCTTGCCAAAAGCTCCTTGAGCTTGTCGTCGATGAATTTCACATCGTCCGGATTGGTGCCGGGACCGCCCGCGAAATGACCCCAGATCGATGGGATCGGGACGAATTCGGCGTTGGGCATGTTGGCAACCTCGTTCTCACTGTCCGCAGGCGGGAAATACAGGTCGGTCTGACCAGGCATGACATATGCCTTGGCCTTGATCGCCCCCAGCGCTTTTTTATAGTCGCCGTTGTACAGTTCGTTGTCACTGATATCGCCATTCTGCCAGGTCCAGGCCATGGTCAGCAGGTTGTTCGCGTCCTTGGGCAGGAAGAAACCTTCCCAGAAGGCGATCAGGAAGTCCTCGAGCGAGGAAAAGCCCAGCGTCTCAAGGTCCAGCTCGGCCCGGTAGAAATCCTGCGAGAACCCCCAACCGGCATAAACCCGTGCCATGGCGCGCAGGCCCTTTTCCGGCTTTTCCCTGTAGCGCCCGTTTTCCCAGGCGGCATCGGCGCAAAGCGCCGCCTTGACCCCTTCCAGAAAGACGAAGTTGTGGCGCGAACACTTGGCCGACCCGCAGAACGGCGCGATCGTTTCCATCATGTCGGGATACATGGCGGCCCAGTGAAAGGTCTGCAACGCGCCCATCGACCATCCGGTGACCATTCTGATCTTTTCGATGCCGAACTTTTCAGTCACAAGCCGGTGCTGGGCCCTGACATTGTCATAGGCAGTGACTTGCGGAAAACGATCCGCGTTATAGGGTTCGGGCGTGTTCGACGGCGACGACGACAACCCGTTGCCGAACATGTTGGGGATGATAATGAAATACTTGTCCGGATCCAGCGCCATGCCGGGACCGACAAGCCATTCGTTGTCGTAGTGCTGTCCCGAATACCAGGTCGGGTAGACAATCACGTTGTCCTTGGCTTCGTTCAAGGTGCCGAAGGTCTTGTAGGCAAGTTTGCAGTCCCGGATCGTCGCACCGCGCTGGAATTGGAAATCGCCCAGGTCGAAGATTTCATAGTCTAGGGTCATCGTGGTCTCCTAAAGGTGGCAGGGGGGGGGGCGACGCGACCGTGGCCGCGCCGCTGAATGGTGGTGTCGTGGATCAGGCAGCCTTGGTGCCGGCCATCTTGCTCAGGACCAGATAGGCGATGGCGCCGACGATGCCGGCCGAGATCGCGGTCGAGAGCTGCGGTGCGTACCATTCAACCAAGAAAGCCACGATCGAACCGCAAGCCCAGGCCAGAAAGGCCGTGCCACGCCAGTCTGTATCAATTTCGGATCCTTTGCGTACCACGAACTGGTCCATCAGGATGATAGCACCAATCGGCGGCACGAGGATGCCCAGTAGCGAAAGCCACTCGATGAAAAAGGCCCAGACGTTGGTTGCGGCAATCAAGATCCCGACGACACCCAGCAAGATGGCGAACAGGCGCATATGGCTGCCCAGGATTCGCGACCAGCCAGTTGCGGCATTGTACAGGCAGTGTGCACAGACCGAGCCGAGGTTTGCATAGAGGAAGGCAAAGGCCAGAACGCTGAGCCAGGTCATCTGCTGGGCGTTCATGTAGCCGAACATGTTGTCGGATCCAAAGGGATTGGCGTCCGGAACGGCCAGCGCCGCGGTCATGACGCCACCCACAAGCATGGCGATCAGGTTGGCAAAGGGGAAGGCGCTGAATGTGGCAACCAGCGAACTGGCATCGTCCTTGGCCCAGCGGTTGAAGTCTGCAGTCACGGTGCCGGCGTCGATGAACAGCGCGATGACAACTGTCAGGCCCACCCCCATCGACATGCTGGCGACCCCGTTGTTGCCGGGATAGGCCATGATCTCGGCCCAGGTGGTGGTGGAGGCGGCATCGCTGGCGACCCACAGGCCGAGCACCACGAACAGCGGAACCGAGACCGTTCCGATCAGGTGCAGGCCCCTGACCCCGATGAAGGTAATGCCGATATACAACACGCCTGCGATCGTTGTCATGACGACGTAGTTCAGGCCGTAGGTGCCGCTGACCAAGGCTCCGGTGATCCCGGTCTGCACCGCGTACCAGCCCAACAACAGTGTCGACAGCAGACCGGAGGCAAACACATAGCCCTTGCGCCCGAACACGATGCTGGCCAGCAGGGCAAAGTTCAGACCCTTGCGCGAGCCCAGCAAGCCAAGGGCGCCGACATAGACCAGCATGATCAGGTTACCGATGATCATCGCCTTCAGCGCATTGCTGAAGCCCATGCCAAGTACCAGGATCGAACCGGTCATCGCACCGGTGATGATCATCGGGAAGCCCATCCAGACCATCGTGACCGAGAACATGCTGCGCCGGGCCCCGGGCGGAACGGGGTCGTGTTCATATTCCTCGCCCAGGGCGTGATCGATGTTCTCTTCGATATGTTCGAGCGCTTCCGGCTCGACGTGACGGTGTGGTGAAGACATTTTGATACCTCTCTGTCGTTTCAGGCTGGTTCTTCAGGCAAAAATCATCCTTCACCCGACGGCGTTGCCGATGGGCGCCCAAGCGGACGGTGTTCGCATTTGTTGTGATTGTTTCGTCCACCAACCCGGACGACGCAGAAAGCTTCAGCGGATTGCGTCGGGTCGATGTGTATGGATCGGTTTTTTTTGCCTTGCTTTCAAACCTTTGCAATTTCGCGGCAAGCTCATGCCGCAAAACAAAAAAAGCCCCAACCAGTCGATTGTTTATCGACTGAAATCGGGGCTCAACTGCCGTTCTGAAACCCAAGCACGCCTTTGGACTTGGGTGAATTCACGTTAAGTGATTCGAGACAAATTGCAAATGTTGAATTTGAAAGACTGCAGTTTTGACGGGTCACGCCTTGGTTTGCCGCATTTTTAAGCGATCTATCAGTGGCGCGAGCTGGCCATGTCTGAAAACCGAGCGCATCCAAGTCGAGAACGACCCAGCCGATCATGTGACTCGCGCGATCCAAGCATGTCCGGGCGTCCACCCAACCAGTGCCGAAACCAGGTTCAGGGCTTCGGTTGATTGCTTTGGCGGTTGCTGGAAAAACGTCGCGAATCTCTTGTTCTGTTCCCGTGCGGTACCGGAAATTCTGCTCTCAAAATCGTGTGTCAAAGCGATGTTGGGACATGAATATTATTTTAACATGTTGAAAACCCGTATAAATTAATACTTGCAAAGTTTGAGTCGATCCTGAACTATCGAAACAGGCTCAAATGCGAGTCTAAAAATATATCGAGCAAAAAGGCTCTCCGAGCGTGGTGACTGCACCGCATCGGAGGGCCTTTTTTGTTGCCGACAGATGCAGCCGCTCGGAAACAACAGAGGAGAAGATTGAATGAAACGTCGTGACTTTCTCGGGGGCATGGGGGCTGTTGGCACAGCGGGCATGTTATCGACACCCGCACTGTTGGCTTCGTCCGGCCGGGCTCTTGCGCAGGGCGCAGATATTCCTGTCGGCTTGCTGTTTTCGCTGACGGGCGCGGTGGCCGTTGTGGAGAGCACTCTGCATGATGCCGCGCTCATGGCGATCGAAGAGATCAACGCCTCGGGGGGCATTCATGGCCGCCAGCTGCGCCCGATCATCGAAGATCCTGCATCCGACCCGGCAACCTATGCCAACCGTGCCCGGCGCCTGATGATCCGTGACAAATGCGTCAGCGTGTTCGGGTCCTACACTTCGGCGAGCCGCCAGGCTGTTCTGCCGGTCACCGAGCAGCGCAACAACCTCTACTGGTATCCGACCCTGTACGAAGGGCGGGAGTGCTCGCGCAACGTCATGTACGGCGGCGCCGTTCCGAACCAGCAGCAAGACGACCTGATCCCCTGGGCCATCGAGAATTTTGGTCCGCGCTTCTTCATGATCGGCAACAACTATGTGTATCCGAAAGAAGAAAACAACTACTGCAAGACCCTGCTTGCCAAATACGGCGGCGAGGTTGTGAACGAAGAATATGTGCCGCTTGGCCACTCGGATTTCAGCTCGGTCATCAACCGGATCCGCGCGGAAAAGCCGGACGTCATCTTTGCAACCGTTGTCGGGGATTCTGACGTCGCATTCGCGCGCCAGTATCATGCTGCGGAACTCGATCCGTCGCAGATGCCCGTTGTCAGCCTGACCCGGTCCGAAGTCGAGGTAAAGGCAATCGGTGGCGAGGCGGCCGCGGGCCATTTCTCGTCTGCGCCGTACTTCATGGGGCACGGCACTCCGGAGAACGAGAAATTCGTCGAAGCCTACAAATCCCGCTATGGCGGCGACCAGGTGACTCATTTCGTGAGCGAGGCCGCATACTTCCAAGTCTACCAGTTCAAGGCGGCGCTTGAAAAAGTCGATCCCGCGAACATCACGCCGCAAACCATTCGTGATGCGGCTGTTGGCCTGACGTTGAATGCCCCGCAGGGCGAGGTTCTGATCGACGAAAACCTGCACACGCATCTTTGGCCCAAAATCGGGCAGTGGAAGACCGACGGTCAGGCCGAGGTTCTGGTTGAATCCAAGGAGCGGATCGCTCCGAGGCCCTATGCCGCCTACGAAGGCCAGACCTGTACCGGTGAGGGCCTGGTCAAAGCCTGACCAAACCAACTCCATCCAAGAAAAACAGGCAGCGCCCGGCTCTGAAAAACGAGCCGGGCCAATGGGAAAGGCTTTCTTATGGACGTTATTGCGAACCAGCTTTTCGCCGGTCTGAGCATGGCCTCGATCCTGCTCATGATCGCTCTCGGTTTGGCGATTATCTATGGCGCGATGGGGGTCATCAACTTGGCGCATGGCGAGTTTGTGATGCTCGGGGCCTATGTCACCTGGGCTTTGCAGACACATGTTGGGATAGGTATCCTGCCAGCACTTCCCATCGTCTTTATTGCCGTCGCCCTTGTGGGACTGATCGTTGAAAAGGCCGTCGTGCAGAAACTGTACCACCGGCCGCTTGATACAATCCTTGCGACCTGGGGTATCGGGATCATTCTTCAGCAGCTGGTGCGCCTCGGGATCGGAGCGGAGTCGCGGTTCGTGAAGGGACCGGAAATCCTGTCCGGAAATACGGAAATCGGTCCCCTGATCATGTCGAATTACCGGATCTTCGTGATCTTCTTTTCGATCGCCGTCCTGTTCGTGACCTGGCGGCTGATGACGCGCACCGAATTTGGCATGAAGCTGAGGGCAGTGATCCAGAACCGTGACATTTCCGAGTGCTACGGAATTGAATCGAAACGGATATTTTCGATCACCTTCGCATATGGTGCGGGCTTGGCAGGAATTGCCGGGGCGCTTATCACGCCGTTGTTCAGCACCATCCCGACGATGGGAACAGGGTTGGTCGTCGATGCTTTCCTTGTCGTTATCGTTGGCGGGCTGGGCAGCCTGGTCGGTTCTGCCGTCGCAGCGGCACTGATCGGTGAGGCAACGGCGCTTTTCTCGATCGTGATCAATGACACGCTTGGCCGCATCGCGGTTCTGGCGGGCATCATTCTGCTGATCCGATTCCGCCCGCGCGGGCTTTTCCCAACTGAAACACGTCGCTGAGGACACAGGCATGTCATCCAAATTCCAATTCGAGCTGGTGGCCCTCGTGATATTCGCGGTTGTTATCGCTTTCGGTGTGCCAGCGGTCATGAACTATGACGGCTTCGAGCTGAATACTTTCGCCCGGTATCTTGCCCTGGCGATCGTTTCCATGGCTCTTGCCTTGTCCTGGGGCGTTACAGGTCTGCTCAACCTGGGCCAGGCTGCCACCTTCGGCATGGGCTCTTATGCAATGGCCATGCATCTGAAACTGCGCGCCAGTTCGGGCTTGCCCGATTTCATGTCCTGGAACAACGTTTCGGAACTTCCGCTGTTCTGGGTTCCCTTCAATTCCCTTGCGTTCACCCTGCTGGCGGGGCTGCTCATCCCCGCGTTTATCGGCGGCTTGATCGGAATTTTCATGTTCCGTGCGCGAATTGCAGGGGTGTTCGTGGCGATCATCACACTGGCCTTCCTGGTCGCGTTCCAGCTTCTGGTCATCAACCAACAAGGGCTCACGGGCGGGCAGAATGGTCTGACCGGGCTCGCGCAGATGACCTTGTTCGGCTGGGCCTTCGATCCATACAGCATGGGATTCTACTATCTCGTGGCCGGTTGTGTGACCGTGGCTCTGGCGATCGGTGTCTACCTGACGCACAGCAAGTTCGGACTCGTTCTGCGGGCCATTCGCGAAGATGCCGATCGTACCCGGTTCTTCGGATACAACGTCGCCAATTACAAAACCTTGGTATTCTGCATTTCCGCGGCGCTCGCCGGGTGGGCAGGCATGCTCTACACGCTGGTTCTGGAGTTCGCATCGCCAACTTACATGGGCGTGTCCTTCAGTCTGGCGATCGTGATCTGGTGTGCCGTCGGAGGTCGGGAATCCGTCATCGCAGCGGCCTTCGGGGCCATCGTCGTCAACATGCTCGAGGGGCGCCTCTCGGATATCTTTGTCGAAGGGTGGCACCTCATCCTCGGCGTGATCTTCGTGCTGGTTGTCATGTTCATGCCCCGCGGGATCTTCGGCCTGCTTGTGGAAGGTGCGCAGAAACTTCGCACGGTCGGTCGGGCGCGCCCCGGGCACGCCGTCGAACCGCTCTCGACCACTCCCCTTGAAACAAATCAGGAGCGGTAATCATGGACAGATTGCAAGTTACTGACCTCCATGTGGAATTCGGCGGGGTTCGCGCTGTTGACGGTCTGAGTTTTTCGGTCAGGGAAGGAGAAATCCTCTGTTTGCTCGGCCCGAACGGGGCAGGGAAATCAACGACGCTCGACCTGATATGTGGCAAGACACAGCCCACCGGTGGCTCCATTCACCTGGATGGTGTCGAAATCTCCCACATGCTTGAGTTTCGCCGTGCCCGTCGTGGCGTTGGACGGAAGTTTCAGGTGCCGTCGGTCTACAAGGATCTGACAGTTGACGAAAACCTGTCCATTGCCCGCTCGAAACGTCCCGGAATCTGGAGTGCACTTACCCGCTTTGCACTGACCGACAGCAGGGAAACCGAACAGATCCTCGACCTGGTCGACCTGGGGGCAAAGCGAAGCGAGCTGGCCGGAAACCTGTCTCACGGTGAAACCCAGTGGCTCGAGATTGCGATGCTGATCGCACAGGACAGCAAGCTGATCCTGATGGATGAGCCGACGGCCGGCATGACAATCCAGGAAACCGAACGCACCGCCGAGATCTTTCGATCCCTCAGCGCCAATCATTCGTTGATCGTGGTCGAGCATGACATGTCTTTCGTCCGGTCCGTGGCCGACCGGATCATCGTGATGAACCGCGGGGCGATGCTCGCCGAGGGCTCGATCGAAGAGATCGAGGCAAACGAAGACGTGAAGACAGCGTATCTGGGGCACTGATCATGGCAAGCATCAAAGCAAGAGAGCTGTATTCCTACTACGGCAAAAGCCCGGTCCTGCAGGGCGTGTCGTTCGACCTGTCACCCGGAGAATTCCTTGCCGTGCTGGGGCGCAACGGTGTCGGCAAGACTACACTTCTCAAGACCATCATGGGGCTGACGGATCGGTGCGAGGGCGGCCTTGCCTTCGACGATCAGGATATCCTGGGTCTTTCCACGTCGCAGAGGTCTCGGCTTGGGATCGGCTACATTCCGCAGGGCCGCGAGATCATTCCCCAGTTCACAGTCCGCGAAAATATCCTCATGGGGACCTTCGCGCGGCCGGACGGCAAGCGGGAGATCCCCGACTACCTGTTCGAGATGTTCCCCATTCTGGACGAATTCATCGGGCGCCGTGGCGGCGATCTTTCCGGCGGTCAGCAGCAACAACTGGCCATCGCAAGAGCGCTCGCGATGGACCCCAAGATTCTCATCCTCGACGAGCCAACCGAAGGCATCCAGCCAAATATCGTGAAGCAGATCGAGGATGCGATTGTTTGGCTCAATCGGGAACGAGGGCTGAGCATAATCCTGGTCGAGCAAAACGTGCCATTCGCAAAATCAGCATCGGACCGTTTTCTCTTGCTCGACAAGGGACGGGTCGTTCTCAGCGGAAAGACGGACGATTTGGCTGACGAAGACGCCGAGAAACACCTGACTTTCTGACCAGACCCACAACTCACCAAAACACCAAACAGGAAAGGTAACACCATGAGACACGGTGACATTTCAAGCAGCGACAACACGGTAGGCGTCGCGGTCGTCAACTACAAAATGCCGCGCCTGCACACAAAGGCCGAGGTGATGGAAAACGCCGAAAAGATCGGGGACATGATCATCGGCATGAAGCAGGGCCTTCCGGGCATGGATCTGGTCGTCTTCCCGGAATACAGCACCCAGGGCATCATGTACGATCCCGACGAGATGATGGAAACGGCCGCGAGTGTGCCGGGTGACGAGACCGAGGTGTTTGCGCGCGCCTGCCGCAAGGCCAACACCTGGGGCGTGTTCTCCCTGACCGGGGAGCGTCACGAGGAACACCCCAAGAAAACCCCCTACAACACTCTGATCCTGATGAACAACAAGGGCGAAATTGTTCAGAAGTATCGCAAGATCCTGCCGTGGAATCCGATCGAAGGCTGGTATCCGGGAGATCAGACCTACGTTGTCGAGGGTCCGAAGGGCCTCAAGATCAGTCTGATCATCTGTGATGACGGCAACTACCCCGAGATCTGGCGAGACTGCGCGATGAAGGGGGCCGAGCTTATTGTTCGTTGCCAGGGCTACATGTATCCGGCCAAAGAGCAGCAGGTCATCATGGCCAAGGCCATGGCTTGGGCGAACAACAGCTACGTCGCCGTGGCGAATGCCGCCGGTTTCGATGGTGTCTACAGCTATTTCGGCCATTCGGCGATCATCGGGTTCGACGGGCGCACGCTGGGCGAATGCGGCGAAGAGGACATGGGTATCCAGTACGCCCAGCTCTCGATCCCGGAAATCCGCGATGCGCGTGCCAACGACCAGTCGCAGAACCACCTCTTCAAGCTGCTGCACCGTGGATACACGGGCATCCACGCCTCGGGCGACGGTGACAAGGGCGTCGCTGAATGCCCCTTCGAGTTCTATCGCAACTGGGTCAACGATGCGGAGGCCACGCGCGAACACGTCGAGTCCTTTACACGCACGACGATTGGCGTTGCCTGCTGTCCGGTTGGGGGCCTTCCGACCGGTGCCAAGGAAAAAGAAGCGGACTGAACAGACGCAATTGACGGGGCGGTTGATGGTGACTGCCCCGTCACCCTGGTTTCGTGAGAGAGCAAATGCCACTACTGACAGATCGAATGCATGACATGCAAAGGCGAGAAAAACTCGCCGCCGCGCTCAGGGACGAAAACGCCTCAAGCGTGAGGACTGTTGGTGATCGAAGCCATTCGGCAACGACGCTCGCATCTCGATTCTCTTTCGACCTGGAAAGAATAGAGGCCGAACTGCGCGCCTCGATTATCGGGCAGGAAGAGCCCATTGAACAGGTGATGGAGATTCTCAAGGTTGTTCGGGCTGACATCGGTGATCCGCGCAAACCCTTGGCGTCCGTGCTGTTTTGCGGACCGACAGGCGTTGGCAAGACGGAAACCGTTCGCACAATCGCCCGGGCGCTGTACGGCGATGCGGATGCGTATTGCCGGATTGACATGAACACATTGTCGCAAGAGCATTATTCTGCAGCAATCACCGGGGCACCGCCCGGATACGTCGGTTCTAAGGAAGGCACGACGATCCTGGATCAGGAAAAGATCGAGGGGACGCGCAACCTGCCGGGGCTGGTTCTTTTCGATGAACTGGAGAAAGCCAGCAATGAGGTCATCCTTGCGCTCATGAACGTGTTCGACAACGGGCTGCTTGTTGTGGCCTCGGGTGAGCGCACTTATTCCTTCAGAAACAGCCTCATCTTCATGTCTTCAAACCTCGGCGCACGAGAGTTGATGGCGCTTGATGATCGGGTTCCGGGATTCCGCGCGTTCTGGTCGCGAATAACGCAAAGGGAAAAATCTCACAGGGAACGGGCAAATGATATTGTGATGAATGCGCTGCTTGATCGTTTCCCCCCGGAGCTGGTCAATCGCATAGATCACATCGACACGTTCAATTGGATCGGGTTCGACAAGATACCTGAACTTGTCGACGTGGAGATGGAGCGGCTCAACAGGCGGTTGAAGAAACATGACCTGTGGCTGGAGATTTCCCCGGAAGTAAGGGACTTTATCGCATTGAAAGGGTACGACAAGCGTTTTGGTGCTCGTGGGTTGCGGCGTGCCATGCGGCGCCATCTTGAATTCCCCCTCGCGGGCTACCTGTTGGGGGACCATGGAGACTTTTCCCCGCCGGACGGAAGTGTCATTGTGAAGATCAAGGCCGATTGCCAAAACGACACCGTGTCATTTGGGCAACGCTGAGAAGGGAATGGATCTTTGAAGAGTTGGAAAGTCGGCCTTCTGTTCTCCGAGATCGGGGTAACGTCGATCATCGAACGGTCGCAGCTGCACGGTGCGCTTCTGGCCATCGACCGGATCAATGCAAGTGGTGGTGTCCGTGGTCGACCTGTCGAACCCGTACGATACGAGCCTGAATCGGTGACGCAGAGGTACGGTGAACTGGCCGAAAAAATGATCGTCGAAGACAAGATCAACGTGATTTTTGGATGTTACACATCGTCGTCCCGCAAGGAAGTCTTGCCTGTAGTCGAACGCCGCAACGCGCTGTTCTTCTATCCGACGCTTTATGAAGGCTTCGAGTATTCGCCCAATGTGATCTATGGGGGGGCCTGTCCAAACCAAAACAGTGTTCCGCTTGCGAACTACCTGATGAAGGCCTACGGCAACCGGTTCTATTTTGTCGGCTCCGACTACATCTACCCCAGGGAATCCAACCGGGTGATGCGCAATATCTTGCGCCAAGGCGGCGGCGAGGTTCTGGGAGAGGCGTATTTCGACCTTGAAGCGAAGGGTGCGGATTTTGCTTCCGTCATCGATGACATCATGGAAAAAAAGCCGGATGTCGTATTCGCGACCGTTGTCGGCCAGTCCTGTATAGAATTTGTCAAGGCGTATCATGCGGCCGGCGGCAACGGGCGCCTGTGTCCCATTGCCAGTCTCACCATGAACGAAGGCGAAATTGACGCGATCGGACCCGAGGCGTCGGCGGGGCATATAACCGCCGCACCGTATTTTCGATCCATCAATTCCCCTGCGAACCGACGGTTCCTGAAATCCTATGAGGAAAAGTTCGGATCAACGGTAGATGTCACCAGTTGCTGTGAGGCCGCTTATAGCCAGGTTCACATGTTCGCCAAGGCGCTTGATGAAACGGGCGAGTTGGAAACAGAATGTTTGCGCGAGGCCTTGCTGGGCGCGAGCTTTGATGCGCCCCAGGGACAGATCAAGATCGACCCGGACAACAACCATACCTATTTGCAGTCCAGAATTGCAAAGGTTGATGAGACCGGCGAATTTGTCGTCGAATCCAAAGTCCGACGTGCCATCAAGCCCGACCCCTATCTGGTCTTCCCTGCCATTCATGATTGGAGTTTCCGAACCCTGAAGGTGGCGGCAAGTGGGCGCGAAAATGAGTGATCCGATTCAGGACATTCGAGACCTCCATGCACTTGTTGTGCACCCGCGGGATAGAAGCGCAGATGAACTGTTACAACAAGTGAACCGGATTGGCTGCAACTTCGAACATATGTGGCCGATGCCAAAGAATCTTCCCGAAAAGTTCGATCTTATTTTCGTGGATGTCACGGATCAAACGGCTCAGCGCCTGACCTCTTTCATCAACAGTAACGAGAAGCCCCCGACGACAATTGCGATCATTGGGTATGAAAATCCTTCGGTTCTGGATTTGATTTTCGAGATAGGCGCGCATTCCGTTCTTATGAAACCGGTGCGCGCTGCAGGTGTTCTGAGCAGTATGCTTATGGCGCGCAGGTTTCATCAAGAGCAATTGCGGTTTGAGAAGGAATTGAAAAAGGTTCGGAGCAAACTTGAAAATGTCCAGAAAGTGAACGACGCAAAATTCATTCTGATGCGGCATCGTGGAATTACGGAACGTGAGGCTTATGATCTGATACGAAAACAGGCAATGACGAAGAGATCGACGACGACCGAGATCGCGCAATCCATTATCAACGCCGAGAGTATACTGAGCAATATGGGTGACGTTTAGGCTCGGGACCCACTCGAATTCGAACCGAAAGAAATGCGCTTCAACAGGTGACCGTTGGCAGATAGCGGCGGTTACGAGCCCCCGAAATGAAACTCACTCACGACATCAAGCACTTAATAGCCTCTCTTGCGGGAGGCTTTTTGCGTTTGCGCCACCCGTGGACGCACCGTGTGACCTGCTGCCCCAAATCCCTCACCGAGACGTAAAGTCTGCGCCAACTGCGAAGGAGCGGAGCACTTCAGTGGGGAAGATCAGGGCCACGCCGAAGCGCGGCACTGTCCCCACGGGTCCGAACGGATCACGGAGCCGGGCCAGCACAATGGCTTCCGCGTCTGCTCCACGAAAGAGACAAAGGCCCTGCGCACCTGGCCGTTGGATACCATTTTCGACCAGTGATGCGGCCTGAGTCGTCATCCCTCTGCACAAAATCTGCACATCTTGCGCGCAAGTCCTGCACGCGGCCAAGGCCATCCTGGCCCCATTCCGACACACAGGAGATTGGGACATGGACAGGCAATTGAGCCTCCCCGGGCTGCCAGATGCATTGGCAAAGGACGGTTGGTGGCTGGACGAGGGCGCGACCCCGCCAAGGCAGGGCGGCGGCGGGGACACCCATCGCGGGGCGCGGCTCCCCGGGCGTCTTGTTGCGGTGCTGACACTGGTTGCGCTGGCGGACCTCTTGTTCTGGGGCAGGGCGCCCGGTCTCTCGGTGGTGATCTTTGTCGCGGCCCTGCTGGCCTGGGGCCTGCAGGGGACAGGGGCAGGGTGGCGTCCCGTGGGTCTGTTCCTGGTCGCGGCGCTGCCGGCGGTCGAGCATTTGCAACCGCTCTCTCTGGCCTTCCTATTGGTCGGGCTGGGGGGGGCACTGACATGGGCGCATCATCCGGGGACGCCGCTGGCGGCGCTGTCGCGCGCCACGGGCGTCTTCCTGGCGCGACTGCCGCTGGCCTGGCTGGCACAGTTTGACCCGCGCCGCCTGGGGGCGATGCGCCGGACGCTGGCGGAGGCACCCGTTCCTCTGGTGCGGGGGCTGTTGCGGGACTGGGCCTTGCCTCTGGGCGGCGCGCTCGTGCTGGTGGCGCTTTTGATGCAGGCGAACCCGGTGCTGGCGCAGCTTGTGCGGATCGACCTGGACTATTGGCACCTGGCGCAGCGCATCGTCTTCTGGGGCGGGATCGCGGTGATTGTCGGCCCGTTCCTGGCGCCGGTCCCCCTTCGGGACCGTCGCCCGGTTTTGCCGTCGCTTGCGCCCGGGTGGCTTAACCCCGGCTCGGTCCTGCGGGCGCTCGCGGTCTTCAACCTGCTGATCGCGGTGCAGAGCCTCACCGATGTCTCGATCCTGCTGGGGGGCGCCGATCTGCCCCAGGGCATGACCCTGGCCGAATACGCGCATCGCGGCGCCTATCCGCTTTTGGTGGCGGCGGTGCTGGCGGGGGGATTTGCGCTGGCGGCGCGGCCCTTTCTTGGAGAACACCGCATGATCCGACCGCTGTTGCTGCTCTGGCTGGTGCAGAACATGGTGCTGTGCGGGGCGGCGGCACTGCGGCTGGACCTCTACGTCGAATCCTTTGGGCTGACCTACCTGCGGCTGCATGCGCTGATCTGGATGGCGCTGGTGGCGGCGGGGTTGGGCCTGGCGCTGTGGCAGGTGCTGCGCGCGCGGTCGAACGGCTGGTTGCTGCTGCGGAGCGGTCTCCTGGGGCTGGCAACGCTCTACCTCTGCGCGATGGTGAACTTCGCCCAGGTGATCGCGGCACAGAACGTGACCCGGGCAAAGCCGGACCTGTGGTATCTCTGCGGTCTGGGCCCGATGGCCGCAGGGCCGATCGTCGAAAGCGGCCTGGGCCGGGTCACCGGGCGTTCGGTCCAGTTGGGGCCGTGCCGGATCTCTCGTCCGGAGGTCGAGGACTGGCGGGGTTGGGGCTTTCGCACCTGGCGCGCAAGCCGTTATGTTCAAGGCGTGATGGTGGAGCGGCCCTGATGAAGATCCTGATCGTGGACGACGATCCCCGCCTGCGTGAACTGGTGCGGCTGGCGCTGGAACGGGCGGGCCACGCGGTCATCACCGCCGGCGACGGGCAACAGGCGCTGACCCATGCCGCGCGCGAGGCGCCGGACCTCGTGGTGCTGGACGTGGGCCTGCCCGAGATGGACGGGTTCGAAACCTGCCGCCGCATCCGCACGCGATCCGAGGTGCCGATCCTCTTTCTGACCGCGCGCGATGACGAGATCGACCGCATTCTGGGACTGGAACTTGGGGCCGACGACTATGTGACCAAGCCTTTCAGCCCGCGCGAACTGGTGGCGCGGGTGGCGGCGATCCTGAAACGCACGGCGCGGGGGGCGGTGCCTGCGCGGCTGGAACGGGGGCGGTTGTCGCTGGATTGCCATGCGCGGCACTGCCGCTTTGGCGCCGCCGATATCGCGCTGACCGCAACCGAATTCGGCCTGCTGGCGTGGCTGATGCAGGAGCCCGCCCGCCTGACCCCGCGCGCCGAGCTTGTCGCCGCGCTTTGGGGGGCGCAAAGCGCGGTGTCGGACCGGACGCTGGACAGCCACCTGCGCAACCTGCGCCGCAAGCTGGCCGAGGCGGGCTGTGCCGAGGCGGTCGAGACGGTGCACGGGCAGGGGATGCGCATGGGGCCCTGCCGATGAACGGGCACTGGCGGCCCTCGCTGGCCTTTGTCCTTGGGGGTGCCCTGGGCGGGACGCTGGTGGTGTCTTTCGCGGGACTGGTGGCGCTGCGTTACCTGGGGCCGGTGATCGGGTTCCGTAACGCGGCGATCCTGCTGGCGCTGTCGATCACGCTGGTGACGGCGGTGCTGGGCTGGTTGCTGGTGCGGTTGCTGCTGCGCCCCATTCACGCGCTAGAGGCCTATGCCGAGGCGCAGGAAAGGGGGGGCACCCCGGCACCGCCGCGCCATTTCGGCACCCATGAACTGCACGCCACCGCCCGCCGGGTGATCGCGATGGCCGAGACCCTGCGTGACCGAGAGGCGACGATCCGTGCCTTCACCGATCAGGTCACGCATGAACTGCGGACGCCCGTCTCGGGCATCCGCGCGGCCAGCGAGCTGTTGGAGGATGGCGGAGCGCTGCGGCGCGAGGATGCCGCTCTCGTGGCCGAGGTCGAGGGCGCCTGCACCCAGATCGAACGCCAGCTAGCCGCGCTCCGCGAGGTCGCCCGCGCGCGCGAGACGCGCTACCTCGGCTGGTCCGTGCTGGAAGATCTGCTGCCCGACCTGCGCACGGAACACCCGGGTCTGGCCTTGCGGGTCGAAGGGGGCGCCGTGCCTTTGCCGATTGCCGGGGCGGGCATGCGGATCGTCCTGGGCCAGCTGTTGCGCAACGCCGGCGAACACGGTGCATGCCAGGTTCTGATGCACGCGGGAACCGAGAGCGGCGCAGCCTTCCTGGAGGTGCAGGACGACGGGGCGGGGATTTCACCGGGCAATGCCGCCCGTGTCTTCGAGCCGTTTTTTACCACGCGGCGCGGCGCGGGGGGCACCGGCATGGGGCTGGCCATCGTCCGCAGCCTGCTGACCGCCCACGGCGCGACCATCCGGCTGATGCCGGCAGAGCAGGGCACGCGACTGCGGATCGGTTTCGCGCCCGCCGCGCGCTGAGCGCCGGCCAGGCGGAGGCGGGCAGGGGCGCGACCTGCGATAACCGCTTTTCCTTTGTCGAATGCGACGTCGAGAATTTCACCTCGGACAGCTCCTTCGACGAGGTGTATCACCTGGCGTCGCCGGCCTCGCCGCAATGGTACATGAGCGATCCGCAACCCACGATCTCGGCCAATATCGTCGGCGCCATCACCCTGCTGCGCTACCTCAAGGACGATGGGCGGTTCTGCTACACCTCCACGTCCGAGGTCTATGGCGACCCGGTTGTGACGCCGCAGCCCGAAACTTACCCGGGCGCGGTCATCCTATGATGAAAGCAAGCGCGTGACAGAGGCGTTGCTTATCGGGATGCGACGCACGCGCGGATTGGCTACCCGGGTCGCGCGACTGTTCCGCGACTGTTCAGTGTCGAGGGCCCGCATACCCGCGTCGATGACGCGCGGGCCGTGTCAAATTTCATCCAGACCCGCTGCTGGGGCTATGTTGCACTGGGCCTTGTCTCGTCGCTGTCCTAGGGGATCAGCCTGTGTTTCTTTCTGCCGATCCTGGCGCCTCTGCCCGGCCAGTCCGGGGTGGAGGGTACGCTTCCGCCGCTTCTGGGCTGGGTCGATGACTGGCTGCCGCCGGATCGAGTCTTTGCCGGGCGGCGACGGTGTCGTGCCGGGGATCTACGATCACAAATTGCCCCTGCTGACGGTGCATTCCCGGGGCCGCAAGGCACCGGACAAGAAACACGGGCCGAAAGGGGGGTAGGGGTCGCCTTTCGGCCCGGCCTGGGCAGCGGGATCAGCGATCCTCTGCCCGGGGGCCCGTAATCAGCGACTGCGCCGTGTAGACGAGGATCGCCAGCCCGACGGCCCCGGCCCCTGCAATCCCCAGCAAGAGGATCACGTCCACCGGCCCGCCGATGTTGGACAGGTGCGAATGGGTCATGCGCAGCACGAACCAGACCGCCGCCACGGCGCCCAGGGGCATCGACAATTGCGCCAGCAGGAATTTCCGCCAACTGATGCTGCGGTCGCGGATCAGCACGTAGAGATAGGCCAGCGTGACCAGCACGGCCACCACGACCATGCCCCAGAACAGCCCCGTGCCAAAGATCTCTTCGAAGACGGCCAGGATGGTGCCGAATGTCAGGTCTTTCATGTCTTGTCCTCCTCAGGCCCGGCCGCGCAGCATGGCGTTGTAGGTGGCCTTCAACGCGACCTCCTTCATCAGCCAGCTGATCCAGAGCTCTTCGAGCGGCGCGATCACACCGGGAAAGGAGGGCACCAGATCGTTGTTGTAGTCGAACTCGACCAGCATGGCGCGACCGACGCGGGTGATCATCGGGCAAGAGGTGTAGCCGTTGTAGGTCTCGGTCGGCGCGCGGCCCTCGATGGCGGCGATCAGACCGTCCTCGACCACCGGCACCTGCCATTTGACGCTGGCCGCGGTCTTGCCCTTGGGCACGCCGGCCACGTCGCCAAGCGCCCAGATATCGTCAAAGCGCAGGTGCCGCAGACTGGCCATGTCGCATTCGACCCAGCCCTGATCGGTCCACTTGTCCGCCCATGACAGGCCCGACTGTCGGATCACCTCTGGCGCGCGTTGCGGCGGGATGACATGGATATAGTCATAGTCCATCTGTACATCGGCGCCTGTGGCATCGGTAAAGGTGGCCTGTCTGGCGCCCGCGTCGATGGCTTTCAGCGTATGATGCATCGCCGTGTCGATGCCCCGGTCGCCGAACAACATCCGGACCTTCTCGGCCACGATAGGCACGCCGAACAGCGAGTCTTGCGGTGCGGCATAAAGGAACTCTGCTTTGCCGCGCGTGCCGTTGGTGCGGGCGATGTCGTCGATCAGGAAGGTGTGCTTCAACGGCGCACCGGCGCATTTCATCTCTGTCGCCGGGCGGGTGAAGATCCCCACGCCGCCGGTTTCCGTGAACCGTTGCGCGGCCTTCCAGGTGGCGGCGGCATATTGCGGCCCGGCGTAGAGCGCGCCGATGCCGTTTTCGCCCACCATGTCCAGCGAGAAGCCCTCGATGGCGTCGTGATCCAGCACCAGGCCGGGCGCCACGACGAGGAAGTCATAGGGCAGGGCGGTGCCGCCCGTGGTGGTCACGGTGCGCGTCTCCGGGTCGATCCCGGCGGCGGCCTCAGTGACAAGGGTCACGCCGCGCGGCAGCCAGTCGGTCGTTTTCGAGACGACGTAGCCTGCGGGTTTGAGACCGGCGGCCACCAGCGACAGGCCGGGCTGGTAGAGGTGATCCACGCTTGGGTCCACAAGGGTGATCCGGGCGCCGTTCAGTCGCCGCACCAACCGGTTGGCCAGGGCCGTGCCGCCTGCGCCCGCGCCGATGATGACGATTCTGGCATTGGTGGTGGTCTGGGCCTGCGCCCGCTCGGCGGTGCCCGCCGCGGCCAGAGCGCTCGCCCCGGCGGCCAGGGCGAGGAACCCGCGGCGCGACGGTGTGAAAGATGATTCTGTCATGTAGCTCCTCCGAGTCACGTGCGGGATTGTGAATATAACCGCAGGCCGTGACATTGACTCAGGTCAAGAAAGTTGAATGTGTGAGGCGGGTTTTCGCGGGCAATCCGGTCATGAAAACGGGTCCGAACCGCAGGGTCCGGACCCGACCAGTGCAGGGCGCGGGCTCAGTAGCTGGTCACGCGGGCATTGAGCGCCATGATCGCGGCGGCCATCGTGCCGGGGTCGGCCACGGTCACGCCGTCCAGCAGAACCTCGGCGGTTGCGCCCTTGCCGGGCAGGTAGATGGCGCAGACTTCGACCTTGGCCTTCGGCTTGGTCATGATCATCTGCATCAGCCCCTGGGGCGACATGGCCTTGGGCGGCTGTGCTGCGGTGGCGCTGTCAGGTGCCTCTTTCAGCGCCATATCGCCGGCCGGACCGCAGAGCAGGACATGGGCGGATTTGCCCTGACCCAGGGCCTGCATGGTCAGCACCATCGCCATTAGCTGCGTCTGGGGCTCGGGCGCGGTCAGAATTGTGACAAGCGTATCGGGCGCCTCCTGCGCGGCAGCAGGCAAACCGAGTGCGGCAACGGCCAGCGTGGCCGCAGTCAATAGGGTCTTCATGAGACCTCCTGTCAGGTTTGGGAGTTGGGGACCGGGGCAGGTCGGGGTGACCCGCCCCGGTGGGGAAATCCGCCGTCGGGACGATTGACGGCGGATGTCTCGGGATCAGTGGTCGTGGTCACCCACGGGGCAGTCGCCCTCTTCGGTGAAACAGGCGTCGGTGCGCAGTTCCAGCCACATCGCGTTCAACACGGCAAAGGCGGCGGCCAGCGGCAGGCCGAGAAGCCAGGCGAAATACCACATGTTTTGTCTCCTCTTACCAGGCGAGTGTCTTGACGTCGGGATCGAACAGCAGTCCTTCGACCACCGGCCAGCTGCCCATCGTGACACCGTCGATGTAATCGGCCTTCGTCAGGCCGGCGGCGGCCGAACAGGCGGAACACATGATGACCTGGCCACCATCGGCCATGAAGGCCGTCAGCATGTCCTGGATCGAGGTGCCGTCCTTGGCCATCGGTCCGGGAATATGGCTGGGCCGTTTCTTGTCGGCCAGGTAGACGGCGCGCACGTTCAGCCAGATCGCCACGGGTTCGTGCCCGTTCTTCAGCGCCTTCTGGTGGGCGAACATGATCGCTTTGGCGGCCGACCACGTGTCATCCGTGGTCAGGTTGACGAACAACCCGGGCTTGCCCTCCTCGGCAAGGGCGGCGGGGGCAGAGGTCATGACGGCGCTCAGCGCCAAGGCGGCAGCGGCGACAAATGTGATCAAGCGTTTCATTGGTTTCTTCCTTGTTTTAGTAAACGGTGTCGGAATTGCCGGTGACGTCATCCTCGGTGACCTTGCCCCAGAGCACCTTGTAGACCCAGGCGGTGTACATGAGGATCAGCGGCATGAAGATCGCGGTGACGACCAGCATGATGAACAGGGTCTGGTGCGAACTCGACGCATCCCAGACCGTCAGCGAACTGTTCGGGTCCACGGTCGAGGGCAGGATGAAGGGGAACATGGTCAGCCCGACAGAGGCGATGATCCCCGTGATCCCCAGTTTCGACCAGAGGAGCGTGGTCACCTCGCGGCCTGACACCAGCCCGCGCAGGGCCAGGGCGATGCCGAGGAAGCCCATGACCGGGGCGACCGCGATCCAGGGACGCTCGGCATAGGCCGCAAGCCAACTGCCGCCGCGCGTCACCTCGGAATAGAGCGGGTTGGACGGGCCGTCGGGCGCGACGTCGTTCACGAAGGAAAACCCGTCGATCCCCAGGGCCAGCCAGAGCCCGGCCAGCGCATAGCCCCCGGCCGCCACGAGCCCCGCAATCCCGCCAAAGCGGCGGGCGCGGGCGGCAACCAGACCTTCGGTCTTGAGGTTCAGCCAGGCCGCGCCATGCATCAAGAGCATAGAGATCGACACGACTCCCGCCAGCAACGCGAAGGGACGCAGGAGGCCCAGAAACTTGACCGCGAAGTTGCCATCATACATCGGCATCAGGTCATCGGTCAGGAAAAAGGGCACACCCAGCATGACGTTGCCCACGGCCACGCCAAAGAGCAGGGCCGGGACGGCACCACCCGCGAAGAGCGCCCAGTCCCAGCGCGCGCGCCAAGCCGCGCCGTCGCGTTTGGAACGGTACTTGAAGGCCACGGGCCGGACGATCAGCGCCGCCAGCACCACGAACATCGCGAGGTAGAACCCCGAGAAGGAGACCGCGTAAAGCGGCGGCCAGGCGGCAAAGATCGCGCCCCCGCCAAGGATGAACCAGACCTGGTTGCCTTCCCAGACCGGGCCCACGGTGTTGATGACGACGCGCCGCTCCACATCGGTTTTCGCCACGAAGGGCAGCAAGGCGCCCACCCCCATGTCAAAGCCGTCCGTCAGGGCAAAGCCGATCAGCAGAACGCCCAGCAGCGCCCACCAGATGACACGCAGCGTGTCGAAGTCGATCATCTCATACAGGATCATGTCTTTTACTCCGCCGGTGTTTTCGCAAAGGGACCCTGGCCGTCATGCGTGCGCAGACGGTGGATGTGACGTTCCTGCCAGGCCTCGGTTTCGGCCACGTCCTGGAACGGACCCTTGCGGATGTATTTCACCATCAGGCTCATCTCGATCACGAAGAGCACCGTGTAGAAGGTCACGAAGCCGGCAAGCGAGATCAGCAGCTCGGCGACGCTCAGGTGGCTGACCGACAGCGCGGTGGGCAACACCCCGTCCACGGTCCAGGGCTGGCGGCCGAACTCTGCCACGAACCAGCCCAGCTCTGCCGCGAGCCAGGGCGTCGGGATGATGGCGACAGCGGCATAGAGCGACCAGCGCGGGAACTGCATCTGCCGGAAGGATGTCCGGTAGAAGAAGTAGAGCATCACCGCGATAAAGCTGAAGCCAAGCGCCACCATGATCCGGAAGGCCCAGAACAGCGGACCAACGCCGGGGATCGTGTCATTTGCGGCCTGCTTGATCTGCGCCTCTGTCGCGTCGCGGGGATCGTCGACATAGCGTTTGAGGAGCAGGGCAAAGCCCAGGTTCTCGGAGTGCGCCTCAAAGGTTTCGCGCAGCTCGGGTGAGGTCGCGTCGCGTTCCTCGCGGATGGTCATCAGCGCGTCATAAGCGATCAGACCGTCGCGGATGCGCTCTTCGGCCTCGTCCACCAGGTCGTTGATGCCGGGGATTTCCTGCGTCAGGCTGCGGGTGCCGATCAGGCCCATGACCCAGGGGATTTCCACCGCGTAGTGGGTTTCGCGCGCTTCCTTGTCGGGAAAACCGATGGCGGTAAAGGGGGCGGGTGCCTCATGGGTTTCCCACATCGCCTCGATGGCGGCGAGCTTCATCTTTTGTGTGTGGCTGGCCGAATAGCCGGATTCGTCACCCAGCACGACCACCGACAGCGCCGAGGCGAGGCCGAAGGCCGAGGCCACGGCAATCGACCGGCGGGCAAGATCCTTGTGCCGGTCCTGCAGCAGGTAGAGCGCCGAAACCCCCAGGACAAAAACGCTTGCCGTGACATAGCCCGCGCTGACGGTGTGCACGAATTTCGCCTGTGCCACTTCGTTGAAGACCACGTCGAAGAAAGAGGTCATCTCCATCCGCATGGTCTCGGGGTTGAACGCGGCGCCGACCGGGTTTTGCATCCAGCCGTTGGCGATCAGGATCCAGAGCGCGGAAAAATTCGAGCCGATGGCCACCAGCCAGGCGACAACCATGTGCTGCACCTTGCTCAGCTTGTCCCAGCCGAAGAAGAAGAGACCGACGAATGTCGCCTCCAGGAAGAAGGCCATGAGGCCCTCGATGGCCAGCGGTGCGCCGAAGATGTCGCCGACATAGTGGCTGTAGTAACTCCAGTTCATGCCGAACTGGAATTCCATCGTGATGCCGGTGGCGACGCCGAGGACAAAGTTGATCCCGAACAGCATGCCCCAGAATTTCGTCATTTGCCGCCAGATGGGGCGGTTCGTCATGACGTAGACGGTCTCCATGATCGCGACGAGGATCGACAGGCCCAGCGTCAGCGGTACGAAGAGAAAGTGATACATGGCCGTCATCGCAAATTGCAGACGCGACAGCTCGACCAGTCCGATCTCCATGATTGGGCTCCCTTGAGCTTTGCAGGTAATTCCGCATCCACGACGCGGATTAACGGCAGTTATATTCCTGATGTGCTATGTGTTGTTGATCTGGATCAAAAGTCGTATCATAAAAGCGGAATAAATTCGAGAGAGCGCTGGGCGCGAAAAGCAGCTTCAGGTTGCGCCGGTCAGCGGCAAGATGCGGTCGGGCTGATCCGTCTCTTCCGGACGATGGGCGGCCATCAGGATCGCTGTCTGGGGCAGGGCGGCCCGCAGCCCGGTCAGAACGGCGCTTGCGGTGGCGCTGTCCAGCCCTTCGGTCGGTTCGTCCAGCAGCAAGAGCGCGGGGCGCCGCAGCAGGGCGCGGGCCAGGACCAGCCGCCGTGCCTCTCCCCCCGACAGGCCCACGCCGCGAAAACCCAGCCTTGTGTCCAGACCCGCCCGGTCGGCCAGCGTCCGGTCCAGATGGACCACCCGCAGGGCCTGCCAAAGCCTGTCCTCGGGGGCCTCAGGGGCGGCGAGGCGCAGGTTTTCCGCCACTGTGCCCGCGATCAGCGCGTGGCGTTGCGGCACCATCGCAATGTGCTGGTGAAGGATCTCGTCGGGCAGATCGGTGACGGGTTGCCCGCCATAGGTCACGCGGCCGCCATTGGGGGCCAGCTGCCCGGCGGCCATCAGTAGAACGGTGCTCTTGCCGCAGCCGCTGGGGCCGGTCAGGGCGAGTGTCTCGCCGGGGCCAAGCAACAGGTCGAGGGGGGCAAACAGCGGTGCGCCATCGCCGCGCCGGAAGGTGACCTGGTCAAGCCGCAGGATCGGGATGTCGAGCGTCGTGTCGCACCTGTCGTCCGGCGGTGTGACAAGGGCGGGGGCGACGCGGCGGGCGGCAGGGATCATGCGGCCGATCTCGGTCAGGGCACGGCGCACCGGGGCGACAGTTTCCCCCAACGCCAGCGCGACGAAGATGCCGATGGCCGCCTCGGCGGGCGTGATCCGCCCGGCCTGCGCCAGGCTGGCGCCAATCCCCAGCACCAGCGCGGTGACACCCGCGCCGATCAGGTCCAGCCCCAAGCCCATGCGCCGTTCCAGCCTGTCCAGCCCGTCCTGTGCCGAGGCATGGCGGGCGATGGCATCAGCCACATGATTGCGCGCGGCCTGAAGCTGGCCAAAGACGGTCAGGTCCTCGCGCGCGGTGACAAGGTCGATCATCCGGCTGCGCGTGGCTTGCATCGCCGCTTCGGCCCGGCGTGAAGATGTCCGTGCAAGCCTTTGGCCAATAATGAAAACCAGGCTGGGCAGAATGGCATATCCCAGCCCGACCACCAGCGCGATCGCCGGATGTACCAGGACCCAAAGTGCCAGCGCGGCCAGCGCGATGACCGCCATGCCTGCCAGCCCCGGCAGCAACAGGCGCAGCGCCACGCCGTCCAGCGCGTCGATATCCGCCGTCACCCGGTTGAGAAAGGCATTGGCCCGCAACCGTTCCAGCGCGCGATAGGGGCTGGTCAGCAGGCCCTGCAACAGCCGCACCCGAAGACGGGACAGGGCGCGCAGGGTGGCGTCATGGGTTGCCAGGCGTTCGCCATAACGTGCCGCCGTCCGCCCGAGCGCGAGGAAACGCACCATCGCCGAGGGGCCGAAGACATTGAAGACCGCGCCAAACCCGGCCAACCCGGCGGCGGCGGCGGCGGTGATGAACCAGCCCGACAGGCCCAGCAGGGCCACGCCCATCAAAAGCACCGTCACCGCAAGCGCAAAGCCGCGCAGGAAGGCGCGGCGCTCTCCCTCCAGCAGCAGGCGGGCGATCCGGGCGAGCGCCTTCATGCCCCGTCCTCCAGCGCCAGGTTGCGCGCCATGCGCGAGGACAGGCGCGGGTCATGCGTGGCGACGATCAGCGTGCCGCCCCGCGCGACAAAGCCCATCAACCCCTCGATCACGTCCCTGGCGGTCTGTGCGTCGAGGTCGGCGGTGGGCTCATCCGCCAGCACGACATCCGGCGCCCCATGCAGCGCCCGGGCCAGCATGACGCGCCGCGCCTCTCCGCCAGACAGGCCCGCGCCGCGTTCGCCAAGCGGCGTCAGCGTTCCTTTGGGCAGGGCGGCCAGCACCGCGCCCAGCCGGGCGCGATCCAGCGTCTTCGGGTCCAGCGGGGCGCCGAAGGCGATATTGTGGCGCAGGGAACGGTTGAGGAAATGCGGGGCTTGCGGCATCCAGCCGATGCGCGACCGCCAGGCATCGGCGGTGTCGTCGGTCAGCGGGGTCTGACCAAGATGGATCGTCCCGCTGTCGGGCGCCTCCAACCCGGCGAGCAGGCGCAAAAGCGTGGTCTTGCCCACGCCGCTGGCGCCGGTGATGGCGACACTGTCGCCCGGCGCAATGGCCGTGTCGGGCCAGGACAAGGCGCGGCCCTCGCGGGTCAGGGTCAGCCCCTGCCAGCGCAGGCCATCGAACCGGGGCCCATCGTCATACACTCCGCGCCCCAGCCGTTGCGGGCGGGTTTCCTCGCGCCAGTGGTCCAACTCATCCTTGACGGCATCGGCACCGGCCTTGTCGTGCCAGGCGGCGGCAAGGTCCCGCAGAGGTTGGAAAAACTCGGGCGCCAGCAGCAGAAGGTAGATGCCGGCAAAGGGCGTCAGCGGCGCGCTCCAGGTGCCCCAGGACAGTTCCCCAAGCAGCGAAAAGCCGACCCAGACCGCGATCATGGCGACGCCCAGGGCGGAAAACAGCTCGAGCACGGTGGAGGACAGGAAGGCGATCCGCAGCACCGCCATCGTGCGGTTGCGCAACTCCTCCGAGGCCCCGGCAAAGCCGTTCACCACGGCGCCGCCCGCTCCGATCAGGCGCAGGTCCGACAGGGCCGCCAGGCGGTCGGCCAGGAGGTCGCTCAGGGCGCCGATTTCGCCCATCTGGCGGGCGCTGGCCTCTTTCGCGGCCCAGCCGACCAGCGCCATGAAGACCGGGATCAGCGGCCCCGCCATCAGCAGCACCAGTGCCACAGCCCAGCTGTGCCAGGCAGCAATGCCCAGGATCAGCAGGGGCAGAACGGTCGAGCGCAGGTGGGCCGGGCGATAGCGCAGGGCATAGGGGCGCAGCGCCTCCAGCTTTTCGGTGAGTAGGGCGGCGATGGCCCCGGCGCCTCCGCTGTGCGACGGCGCGGCGGCGGCGGTTTCCACCGTCAGGATCTCTGTCCGCAAGGCATGGATCTGCGTCGAGGCGGCAGCCGACAACATCCGCTGCGCCGTCATGTCCAGCAAGCCTCGCAAACCTGCCAGTGCCAGGAACCCCAACGCGGCCCAGAACGGCGACAGCCCGGTCGATCCGGTCAGCAGATCGGCCAGAACGCGGGCGATCAATACGGCCTGAACCGGCCAGACCAAGGCCGCGCCCAGCGAGAGCGCGGCGCCGATGCGGCTGGACCGCTCTGCCCTTGTCCTTGAATCCTGTCTCATTCGCGCGTGTTTTCTTATCTCTCAACCGGCCCTAACGCATCGAAGGCGCGTGTGACCTGATCTGGATCAAAGAAATCGACATCGAAGATGCGGAATAAAGAGGGGGCAATCAAGAGAGACAAGATGCGCTTGACCATACGAACCAATCTTGCCGCGCGCGTTCTGATGTATTGCGCGGTCAACGCCAGCGAGCTGGTGCGGACCTGTGACATCGCGCGTGACTGCAATGCCTCGCTCAATCATGTGGCGCGGGTGGTGCAGCAATTGCAGGCCGACGGGTTCATCGAAACGGTGCGTGGGCGCGCGGGCGGGCTGCGGCTGGCGCGGCCAGCGGACCGGATTTCGATCGGGGCGGTGTTTCGCCTGTTCGAGACCGACATTCCCTTTGCCGAGTGTTTCGACCCGGACAACAACACCTGTCCGCTGACCGGCGTGTGCCGTTTGCGCAGCTACGTCACGCGCGCGCTCGAGGCGTTTTATCACGAGTTGGACATGGTAACGCTGGATGACCTGGTGCGCGGAAATTGCGGATTGGTCGAACTCTTGTCCGCGGGTCCGCACCTGCCGGACAGCTGCGGACGGCCGGGAACGGTCTGACCCGTTCCGGCAGCAGGTCGACTCAGTGATCCAGCGTGCGCTTGAGCTCTCCGGTGTCGAGCACGGGGGAGGCGTCGAGATCCTCGGCGTCCAGCATCGCCGCAACCCGTTCCAGGCTGGAGACCAGCATGGATTGCTCCCAGTCCTCCATGGCATCGAACTTGCGCACGAACCGCTGTTGCAGCGGGTCGGGCGCCTCGTCCAGCGTCCGGCGGCCCTTGGGCGTGATGTGAATGTTGGTCTGGCGCCGATCCTGTTCGGATTTCTCACGGACAACCATGTCCTGGCGCACCAGCTTGTCCACCAGTGAGGTCACCGTGGCCTGTGACACGCGCATCCGGACAGAGATTTCCTTGGCCGTCGCGTGGCTGCGTTCAGAAATGATCTGAAGGACACGGAACTGGACCGCCGTGATGCCGGACGTCTGTTTCAGCTCACGACCGTAAAGTTCGGTCGCGCGCAGGATTCGGCGGATTGCGATCAGGCAGGTGTCAACACGGTCCATCAGTGTTCCATTGATTAGCATAACTAACGATATAGGTCTCTCACGGGGTATTCAAGGCCATAGTGCTTCGCCATCCTAAGCTAAATAGGGCCGAAAGGGGAGCCTCTGAGGCCATATTTGGCGGAAATCCGATAAAAATTGCTTTGCCAGTTGAAATGTCAGGGCCGACACGCTATTTCGACATCCAAAGCAAACGAGGAGACTTCATCCTATGCAACATCCGCGCGATATCGCCCGTTCGTCCCTGCCCAACCTGCGTGTCCCGACAGCAGAAGACGGGTCGGCGATCTGGGAGCTGGTACGCTCGTGCAAGCCGCTCGACGAAAACTCGATGTACTGCAACCTTTTGCAGTGCGATCACTTTGCCGACACCTGCGTTGTTGCCGAACTGGATGGGGAGATCGTGGGTTGGGTGTCCGCCTATGTGCTGCCCAGTGATCCCGATACTCTGTTCGTCTGGCAGGTCGCCGTGTCCGACAAGGCGCGCGGCATGGGTCTTGGTGGCCTGATGCTTCAGACCATCCTGGACCGCGACCTCTGCGAGGACGTGACCCGCATGCAGACCACGATCACCGGTGACAACGACGCCTCCTGGGCGCTGTTCCGCAAGTTCGCGCGCCGCATGGGCCGTGGCCTCGACGTGCAGCCCTACTACACGCAGTCGCTGCACTTTGACGAACGGCACAAGACCGAGAACCTCGTGACCATCAAGGTGGCCGAAGAGATGGCGCAGGCGGCCTAAGCCCCGCGCCCTTCGCCCACATTCCTCACACAGAACGAGAGACCAACAATGTCTTCCCAGACCTTTCACCCGACGATCTTCAAACGACGGGAGTCGGAAGCGCGCAGCTATTGCCGCAACTTCGACACCGTGTTCACCACCGCGCTTGGCTCGGAGATGACCGACGCCGCCGGGCGGACCTTCATCGACTTTCTCGCTGGCTGTTCCTCGCTGAACTACGGCCACAACGATCCCGACATGAAATGCGCGCTGATGAATCATCTGTCGCAGAACGGGATCGCGCATGGCCTGGACATGCACACCGGCGAAAAGGCGCGTTTCCTTGAAACATTCGAGGAGGTGATCCTGAAACCGCGTGGCATGGACCACAAGGTCATGATGACCGGCCCGACCGGCACCAACGCCGTCGAGGCCGCGATCAAGCTGGCCCGCAAGGTCACCGGGCGCACAAACGTGATCGCCTTCACCAACGGCTTCCACGGCATGACGATGGGTGCCCTGGCCGCGACCGGCAACGCCGGAAAGCGGGCGGGCGGCGGCACGCCGCTGTCGGGCACCACGCATATGCCGTTCGAAGGCGCCTTTGGCGAGGATGTCGACAGCCTCGACATCATTGACCAGATGCTGAGCAACTCTTCCTCGGGCGTCGATGCGCCGGCGGCCTTCATCATCGAGCCCGTTCAGGGCGAGGGTGGTCTGAACGCCGCGTCGAAGGAATTCATGCAGGGCATCGCACGCCTTGCCAAGGAACATGGCGCCCTGCTGATCGTCGATGACATCCAGGCAGGTTGTGGCCGGGCCGGAACCTTCTTCTCCTTCGAGGAGATGGGCATCGAGCCGGACCTGATTCCGATGGCCAAATCGCTGAGCGGGATGGGTCTGCCCTTTGCCGCACTGCTGATCAAGCCCGAGCTGGACATCTGGAAGCCCGCCGAACACAACGGCACCTTCCGCGGCAACACCCATGCCTTCGTGACCGCCCGCGTGGCGATCGAGAAGTTCTGGAGCGACGACGAGTTCCAGAAGGACATCAAGCGCCGCGCGCAGACGGTTGAGCACGGGCTGGAGACCATCGCCTCGATGATCCCCGACGCGAAACTGAAGGGCCGTGGCATGATGCGTGGCGTGGACGTGGGCTCGGGCGACCTGGCTGCGGCGATCTGCGCCGAGGCCTTTGAAAACGGCCTGATCATCGAAACCTCGGGCGCCGAGGACGAGGTGGTCAAGGTGCTGGCCCCGCTCACCACCCCGGATGAAACACTCAAGGATGGTCTGAACATCCTGATCGACGCGGCGCGATCCGTCCTGTCGACCCAGAAGATTGCAGCGGAGTAACAGTCATGATCGTCAGAGATTTCGAAGAAATCAGCACGAACGAGAAAAACCGTGTCGTGTCGGACGCGCAGTGGACCAGCGTTCGCATGCTGCTTGCCGATGACGGTATGGGCTTCTCGTTCCACATCACCATTCTCGAAGCCGGTTCGGAACATACGTTCCATTACAAGAACCACTTCGAGAGCGTTTATTGCATGCAAGGCAAGGGGTCGATCACCGATCTCAAGACCGGTGAGACTCACCAGATCAAACCGGGCACCATGTATGCGCTCAACGAGCACGACAAGCATACGCTGCGGGCCGATGAAGAACTGTGGATGGCCTGCTGCTTCAATCCGCCGGTGACCGGCAAGGAAGTGCACCGCGAAGATGGATCCTATGCCGCCCCCGAGGAGGTGGAGGCCTGAACCTATGACCCACACTGTTGAAAAGATCGGCGGGACAAGCATGTCCCGCCTCGCCGACCTGCGCGACACGCTGTTCCTCAAGGACGGCGAGGCGCATTATGGTCGTGTCTTTGTTGTTTCGGCCTTTGGTGGCATCACCAACCTGCTGCTGGAACACAAGAAAACCGGCGAAGACGGCGTTTATGCGCGGTTCGCCAATGCCGAGGACGATCACGGCTGGCACGAGGCGCTGAGTCGCGTGAGCGACGCCATGATCGAGGCGCACGAGGCGGTCCTTGACCACCCCGGCGACATCGAGCAGGCCACCAACTTTGTCCAGGAACGGATCGAGGGCGCACGCAACTGCCTGATCGACCTGCAACGCCTGTGTTCCTACGGGCATTTCCGCCTGAACGCGCATCTGCTGCACATCCGAGAGCTGCTGTCCGGCCTGGGTGAGGCGCATTCGGCCCATGTGGCGGTGCTGCTGCTGCAACGTGCCGGCGTCAACGCGCGGCTGGTCGACCTGACCGGCTGGCGCGACGATGGCGAGGTGACGCTGCAGGAACGGCTGGACCGTGGCATGGACGGGATCGACCCCGAGACCGAGATGCCCATCGTGACCGGCTATGCGCAGTGCCGCGAAGGCCTGATGCGCGAGTTCGACCGTGGCTATTCCGAGGTGACCTTTTCGGAGCTTGCCGCCCAGACCGGCGCGCGCGAGGCGATCATCCACAAGGAATTCCACCTGTCCTCCGCCGATCCCAAGATCGTCGGCGCAGACAAGGTGCGCAAGCTGGGCCGGACCAACTACGACGTGGCCGACCAGATGGCGAACCTCGGGATGGAGGCGATCCACCCCTCGGCGGCCAAGACGCTGCGCCAGGCGAATGTGCCGCTGCGCGTCACCAATGCCTTCGATCCGGGTGATCCGGGTACGTTGATCGACGACCAGCCGGCAGAGACGCCGGGTGTCGAGATTGTGACCGGCCTCGACGTGATCGCGCTGGAGGTGTTCGAACAGGACATGGTGGGGGTGAAGGGCTATGACGCCTCGATCCTCGACGCGCTGACGCGCCACAACGTGCGCATCGTCTCCAAGGTGTCGAACGCCAACACGGTGACGCACTACGTGGACACCTCGCTGAAATCGCTGCGCCGGGTCGAAACCGACCTGGCAGAGCGTTACCCCCATGCCGAGATCAAGACGCGCAAGCTGTCGCTGGTGTCGGTCGTGGGCCGTGACCTCAGCGGCCTGTCGGTGCTGCAACGCGGGCTGGAAAGCTTTGCGAATTCGGGCATCTACTCGGTCGGCGCAAGCCAGGGACCGCGTAACGTGGACACCCAGTTCATTCTTGAACGGGGCGATATGGCCAAGGCCATCAAGAGCCTGCATGACGCTTTTTTCGATGAGGAAAAGGCGGATGGTGACAAGGCGAAGGTCGCGCTGGTCGCCTGAGGCGCCAGACCGACCGACAATAGCGGCTGCGGATACGCGGCCCGACTGAAACAAGGCCCGCCCCGCAAGGGGCGGGTTTTTTCCTGGCGGCACGGCGGCGGCTCAGTCGCCCTGCCAGTCGGGCCGCGTCATGCCGATGAAACCCAGCGTTTCCGGCGCCGCGACGTTGCGCGCGATGATGTCCCTCAGCGAACCGCAGGCCCCGATCTGCTCCCAGCCGTAGCGGGTGAAGGTCGGGTGCTCCATCTCCGGGTCATCGTCAAACCCGGGCGGCGGCGGAAAGACATGTTCCGACAACAGCGGGTTGGGCAAGGCCTGCGAAAACGCGTCCAGCGCGACAAAGGACAGGATGGTGCGGGGCAGGGGCGATCCGGGCACCCGGTCCTCGCAGAAGATCCCGGTGAAGAAATCCACCTCGTCGACAGAGCCATAGGCGCGCGCCAGTTGCGCCGCCACCTCTGGATCGCTGCTGATCTCGTCGAATGCCTTTGCCGGGGCCTGACCCAGGTAGTCGCGGTAGCGGTTGTAAGAGGCCAGTTCGCAGATCCGGCCCTGGCGGATCGAATCCCATTCGATATTCAGCAGGCTGTCATTGGTGTTGCGCGGACCAAGGCGCGCCGCGGGCTGGGCGCTCATGTCCTCGAACCCGCGTTTCAGCCCGGTCTGGATCAGCGGCAGGTTGTTCATGAAATAGCTGAGGCCCACCGGGTGTTCCGTCCCGCCCCAGGTGATCGCATCGGGGATCAGCGCGTGCCAGCGATAAAGCAGGCTGAACTCGGTCGTGATCCAGTTGGGCTTGTTCCAGGGCGCATGCCAGCAGACCGACGGATCCGCCATGAGGTGCAGCGCGAAGGGCGCGATGTGGTTGATGTAATCCTCGACCACGATCTTGATGAATTGCACGACGACCACGTTGCGCGCGGTCTCGAACACGCGGGTATCGTCCCAGTCAGGCTGCCGCGCGCCGATCTCGCGCGCCAGCCTGTTGTGTTCGCGCAGGAAAAGCGTGTTCATCATCGACACCTGCGGCACGGAATTGACCCGGTCGCCGCCCACGGCAAACAGCGCGTCGCGAAAGGCGCGGGCCCCGGCGGCGGTGGCCGCATCGTCCGAGGCGCAGGATTTCAGCAGGTCGGTCAGGCCCAGCGGCGGGTCCAGCCCCTCGAACTCGGGCCGGATCTCTCCATCGGCAAAGAGGAACTCGGGGAACTCCTCTTCTCCGATCCACTGCGAGCGCAGCATCCCCTGGTGGGCATGGCCCGGCTCTGGCACCCGCAGGAGGCGGGTCTGTTCCGGCGTGCGGCCATAGAGCGGGCAGAGGTCGATTTCATGGTTCGAGGTGTTGCGCTTGCGCCGGTCCGGGACGGGGATGTCGCCGCCGATGCTTTCGGGCACCGTGCGCAGGAACCCATCGGTCAGGTATTGGGCGAAACTGGGAAAGAGGCAGGTGGACTTGGGGCAGGGCACCTGTGTTCCGTCGGGGCGCTCAAAGAGGGGTTTCAACCCGGCCTCACCCTTCCATCCCGGCAGATTGTCCTGGTCGATCTCGCTGACACCCAGGTGCCGGCCCGCCCAGGTCCTGTCGGTCAGGCTGGACCAGGATGTAAAGGGCGCCATCGTCGAGAAGGGATGCGGGCGGGGGCGGGCCTGCATCACGATCCGGTTGATCAGCAGGGCGTTCAGGCGGCGATGCAGGGCCGGCACCGCCTCGACCAGCCGCGCGACCCAGGGGCGGGTCAGCTGGGACAGGGCCAGTTCCGCGATCCGGGCCAACAGGCCGTTGATCCGCGCCGCCAGCCATTCGGAGCGTTTCATGCCCGGGTAGAACGGCAGGAAGACGGCGGAAAAGACGATATGCGGCAGGACGTGGTGCTGCCAGATGTCCTCGAGAATGAAGATGAACCAGAAGCCGACAAGGAAATTCAGCGCGGTGAAGATCCACCAGCCGATGCGCAGCTCGCGCCACATCAGCACGATGCCGAACACGCCCCCCATGAAGATTGGCCCCAGCGTCCAGCGCTCCCAGTATTCCGGCACCCGGCAGAGCGCGCCAAGGACCGGTGTGCCCGGAAACAGAGAGACCCAAGGGCTGGGATAGCCAAAGAGGTTCAGCAACCCGCGATAGAACATCATCGCCCCCACCAGCAGGCAGGTCAGTTGCAGGAAGGTGCGGCGCCAAACCGCCCAATCGATGCGAAATCCCTTGTGCGGTGCATCCGCCGAGGCCGTGTCCATCGTCGCGCCCCTTTCAATAAAACCTTCATTAATGGGCCCAAGTGTGGCAGCTTTAAGGGGTTATGTCCAAATTTTTTCACGTCAAAGATGTATCATGAAAAAGCTTCTGCTCATCGTCTTCCTGGCCCTTCTGGGATCCGCGCTGTTCCTGGAATACAAGCGCCTGACCATAAAACCCTGGCCGGCCACGCATTTCGAGGACGTGGTCGCGCATTTCAAGTACGGCTCCATCGGGGCCGAGGTCGACGGGTTCCCCTTTGCCATCTGGCGTGAACTGCCCACGATCTTTGCCGAGGAAATCCCGCAGGGCTACGCCGGGTTCGGGTTCCTCAGCGAAGAGGGCGAGGATCTGCCCATCGGCGTTTCGGTGCGCCGCATCGGGGTTGAACGCGTGGGTTTCAACTGTGCCACCTGCCATGTCTCGACCTACGAACTGGACGGCGCGCGGCATCTGGTGCTGGGCGCGCCCAACAACGCCCTGGATATCCAGGCCTATATCCGGTTCCTGACCGGCGCCGCGCAGGACCGCAGGCTGACCCCCGACGCGGTGATCGACGCGGCAGAGGCCAACGGGCGCCCGCTGGGTTGGTTCGACCGGCAGGTCCTGCGCCGCGTGGTCTTTCCCCGGCTGGCAGAGGAGGTCGCGACGCTGGAGGCGCGGCTGGCCTGGATGGACCGGCGTCCGCCCCACGGACCCGGGCGCACGGACGCGGGCAATTTCTGGCGCGAACGCTGGGGGCTGAATCCTTCGGGTGACAGCCGCGTCGGCGTGGTCGATTTCCCTTCTATCTGGAACCAACGGCTGCGCACCGACGGCTGGTTTCACTGGGATGGCAACAACCGCTCTCTGGACGAACGCAACATCTCGGCGGCGCTGGCCGGGGGCGCGGCGGACTGGCTGCTGGAACGGCAGTCGATCGAGCGCGTCTCGGACTGGTTACTGGACTTCCCGTCACCGGACTGGCCCTTGCCGCTGGACGCGGACCGTGTGGCACGGGGACGCGCGATCTATGAGCGTGAGGGCTGCGACACCTGCCACGATCCCGGCAGCCCCAGCCTGGGCCAGGTGACATCGCAGGCGATCCTGGGCACAGACCCGCAGCGCACCGATTTGTTCGATGCGGAAATGGTCAGCTATTTCAGCCGCGTAGGCCAAAAGTATTCATGGCGATTCCACAACTACCGCGCCACGGACGGCTACGCGAACATGCCGCTGGACGGGATCTGGATGCGCGCGCCCTATCTGCACAACGGTTCTGTCCCGACGCTGGCCGACCTGCTGTCTCCGCCCGAGGCGCGGCCCGTCACCTTCTTTCGGGGTTGCACCGTTCTGGACCCGGAGAGGGTTGGCTTCACCTGCGAAACCGGGGTCGAACTGGACACGACGCTGACCGGCAACGGCAATGGCGGGCATCTTTGGGGGACTGCGCTGCCCGAGGCGGAAAAGGCGCTGCTGCTCGACTATCTCAAGTCGCTCTGAAGGGGCGGGGGATGGGACCAGAGCGCATTCCGAACGGCGAAGCGGCGCAGATCCTGCGCCTGACACGCGCCAACCTGCAGACGCTCTGGCGGCGGGATGGCGTGGTGAAACGCGGCCAGCATGCCAAGCACCACGGATTGCTGCACGGGCGGTTCCGGGTGCGGACGGATCTGCCGTCATCGCTGGCGCAGGGGGTGTTCCAGCCGGGCGCCGACCACCCCTGCCTGGTGCGGTTGTCCAACGGCGGCCAACAGGACGACCGGGCGCGCGACGTGCGCGGCATGGCGATCAAGCTGCTGGATATACCGGGGATGAAACTGCAGCCGGGGCAGGGACATGTGAGGGAACAGGACTTTGTGCTGGTCGATCACCCGGTCTACTTCTGCAAGGACATGCAGGACTACATGCCCTTCAATCGCCATTTCCTGCCGGTGCAGGCGCTGCGCAGCAAGGGGGCCAGTCCCCTGCGTCTGCTGCGCGCTGTGCGGGGGCTGGTCATGCTGGGCCTCTTTCAGCGGCGCATTCTGCGGGCGGCGCGCGGTTTTGCCGGGCGGCGCGCCGGATCGCTGCTGGCACTGACCTATCACAGCACGACGCCCTACCGGCTGGGCGAACTGGTGGTGAAATACAAGGCCGTGGGGCAGGGCGCATCTGCCGAACCCGCGCAGACCCCGGACGGGTTGGGCACCCGGCTCTGGCAGGCGATGGGCGAGGGAGAGGCACGCTTTACCTTTGGCGTGGTGGTGCAGGACGATCCCGCCCGCCAGCCCGTCGAGGACGCGCGCGTCGACTGGGAGGCCGCCGGCGCGGATTTCGTGCCTTTGGCCGAGATCGTGCTGCCCCGGCAAGAGAACAGCGCCGACCGGAACGCCCGGGTCGAGGCCATGCGGTTTTCGCCCTGGATGAGCCTGCCCGCGCATCGCCCGCTGGGGGCGATCAACCGTGCGCGGCGCGAGGTCTACCGCGTCATGGCAGAGGCGCGCGGGCCACGGGCCTAGAACACCCCCGCCTCGCGTGCGGCCAGCGCCGCCTGCGTGCGATTGTTCACCTCCAGCTTGCGGTACAGGGTCTTCATATGCAGCTTGATTGTCGGTTCCGTCAGTCCCAGGTCGCGGGCGATTTCCTTGTTTGACAACCCCTGTCCCAGCCCCTTGAGCACGTCCAGTTCGCGCGGGGTCAGCTTGAGCGCCAGGGCCGGGCTGATGCTGTTGTCGGCCTGCGTCATGAAGTCGATGGGGGCGTATTTCTCACCCATCGCCATGAAGCGGACCGCGTTGACCAGCGATTTCGCCGGCAATGTCTTGGGCACGAACCCTGCCGCGCCCAGTTCCAGCGCCTGCTCCGCGATCTCGCGCGTGGCCTGGCCCGAGATCAGGGCGACGCGCTGGCCGCCCGCCATGTCCATCGCCTCGCGCAGGCTGTCCAGCCCCTGCATTCCGGGCATCTTGTAGTCCAGCAGCACGAGGTCATAGACCTCGTCTTCGCGGATGCGGGCGCATGCCTCGGGAAAGCTGGCGGCGGTGCCGATCTCGAACCCGTCGGTCGCGCCCAGGAAGGCCACCAGCGTGTCGCGCAAGAGGTCGTGATCGTCGGCAATCAGTATTCGCATGGGCTGAGTCCTTGCAGCGTGAAGTGCCACGATAGGGCAGGCCCGTAAGTGCGGAGTTAAGCGCCGCGCCCTGCCGGAACTTTGAACGAAAGGAGGCGGCCCGACGCCTTTGGGCAGGAGGCCCCTGCAACAGCACAGGGGCCCGACAATTGCCTATCCCGATGGATAGTCCACACATCCCAAAACACACATGCTCTGTTAAAGGGTCTGTGCCAAGATCCATTTCAAACCCCGAGGGACCCGATTCATGATGACGTTTCCTAATGTGCAGTCCGCCAGCGCCGCTCTTTTCCTGACCTTTACCCTGGCAGGCGCCGCACCGGCCGAACATCTGCCCGAACCCCATGGCCCTGTCATCCTGACGGTGGAGGGCACGATTGCCCGCACCAATGGCGAAGGTCGGGCGCGTCTGGATCTGCAGATGCTGCGCGACATCGGCGAAACCACCATCACGACGGACACGATCTGGACGGCCGGCACCTCGGAATTCACGGGTGTCGCGCTGGATGACCTGCTGGACTACCTTGGCGCCGAGGGCCAGGAAATCGACGCCCGGGCCATCAACGACTACGCGGTCACCGTGCCCATTGCGGACGCGGTCGAGGGCGGGCCGATCCTGGCCTATGCAATGGACGGCAAGACCATGTCGCGCCGGGACAAGGGGCCGCTCTGGCTGATCTATCCCTATGCCTCTTCCAGCACCTACCGGACAGAGGTCATCTATGCCCGCAGCATCTGGCAGCTTGACCGCATGACCGTCCTGGACTGATCGGGACGGGGATGGGCGCGCTGTCGGACCGGGCATGAGCAGGCGCAACCGTTTCCTGCGGGGCGGGCGTGCGATCTTTTTCGGGGTCGCGCTGATCTGCATGGTCGCCATCGGCTTTCTGGCGGTCGAAATCGTCCGCGACCTGCGTCTGCTGAACTCTGCCAATTCCGACAACGTGCAATGGACCCTGTCCCAGGCAGAGGTCGAATTTCTGGAAATGCGCCATGCGCTGGACACCGCCCGGCGCCAGCCAGAGCCCGACCTCGACCGGCTGATCGAAGAGTTCGATATTTTCTACAGCCGGATCTCAACGCTGGAAACCGGCGCCTTGTATGAATCGCTGCGCGACCTTCCGGAGTTCGCGGAGCCGATGCAGCGCATCCGGCGGACCCTGGACGACCTGGTGCCGCTGATCGACGGACCCCGGGCCGAGCTGGCCGCGGGCCTGCCGCGGATCGAATCCGCCTTTGGCCAAAGCCGCGCCGACCTGCGGGATCTCGCCACCTCCGGCCTCTACCATTTCGCGCGGCAGTCCGATTTCCAGCGGATTTCGGTCGCCGTCACGCTGATGCGGCTGGGTTTGCTGACGGCGGTCCTGGTCATGGTGCTGATCTTTCTTCTGCGCCACGCGCAGAACGCCTCGCGCCAGACCGAACGGCGGGGGCATGAGCTGGCCGCCGCCTACTCCCGGCTGAACACCATTCTCGACACCTCGCTGGACGCGGTGCTGGTGGCCGATCTGAGCGGCAAGATCCAGCAGTTCAACCCGGCCGCCGAGCGGATTTTCAAGTATGATGCGCAGCAGGTCGTCGGCCGCAACATCGGCGGGCTGATCGTGCCTGACCACCTGCGCGACGCGCATGAGGCAGGCATGGCGCGGATGCGCGCGGGGGGCGAACGGCGAGTGGTCGGGCGCGGGCGCGTTCGGCTGGACGCGATGCGCAGCACCGGAGAGGTGTTCCCGGCGGAACTGGCGCTGGAGACCGCCCGGACCGGCAGCGAAGAGATCATCGTCGGGTTCCTGCGCGACATCTCGCACCGCGTCTCATCCGAGAACGAGCTGGTCGAGGCACGGGACAAGGCGCTGGCCGGCGAAAAGGCCAAGGCGGACTTTCTGGCGATGATGACGCATGAGATCCGCACACCGCTGAACGGCGTTCTGGGCAATCTCTCGCTGCTGGAGGAAACCGACCTGACCCCGGCGCAGGCGCGCTATGTTCACAACATGGCCGTCTCCGGCAAGCTGTTGATGTCGCATGTGGATGCGGTTCTGGACATCGCGCGGTTCGAATCCGGGGCGACCGCCCTGCGGGCCGAGGTCGTCGATCCGGGCCGGTTGGTCCAGGACATCATCGACAGCCAGACCAGCGCGGCCGAGGCCAATGGCAACACGCTGGACTGGGCCTGGACCGGGGCGCCGGCGGACTGGATCCGTGTCGATGCCTCGCGCCTGCAGCAGGTGCTGGTCAACCTCATCGGCAACGCGATCAAGTTCACCCGCGACGGCCATGTCCAGGTCGAGATCGAGCAGGTCAAACCTTTGGACCAGCCAGGGGCCGAGGCGGGGCTCTGGCTGGAGATCCGAATCATCGACACCGGCATCGGCATTGCCGAGGCGGATCTCGACAGGGTTTTCGAGGATTTCCAGACCAGCGGATGCACGCAGGACAAGGGTCTTCCGGGCACGGGGCTGGGGCTGGGGATCGCGCGGCGCTTTGTGCGTGCGATGCAGGGGGAGATCGGTGCCGAAAGCACCCTGGGCGAAGGCAGCGTGTTCTGGCTGCGTCTGCCGGTGCGGGCCGCCCGGGCCCCGCATAACGCGGACCGGACCGGAACGGGGTGCGCCCCGGCGGGACCTTGCAGCATTCTCCTGGTCGAGGACAACGAGATCAATCTGGACCTGGCGCGCGACATGCTGAGCCTGATGGGGCATGACGTCAGCGTCGCCCGCAACGGGCAAGAGGCGGTGGTGGCCGCAGGGGCGCGGTGTTTCGACCTGATCCTGATGGACATCCGGATGCCGGTGATGGACGGGCTGGCCGCGACCCGGGCGATCCGGGACGGGCAGGGGCCGAACCGTGACGCGCCCATCGTGGCGCTCTCGGCCAATGTCCTGCCCGAGGCCAAGGACCGGTTTATCGCGGGTGGGATGTCGGATTTCCTGGGCAAGCCGCTGATGAAAAAGGAGCTGGCGCAGGTCATTGCCCGCTTCTGCTCGGACGCGACGTTGGCAGAGGGCGCGCCGCGCGATCCGGCGGTCGACGATCCGCTGGCGGCGCTCAAGGCGCGCTACCTGGATGAAACCTGTGCGCTCTTTGACTGGCTTGCCACGATGCCGGACGACTGGTCAGAGATTGCGGACCGCGCCCACCGGATTGCGGGCAGCGCGGCGGCCTTCGGGCAAGCCGACCTGCGCATGGCGCTGCTGTCGGTCGAGACCACGGCCGAGGCCGAGGATGCTGCGGCCCTCGCGCAGGCGGTCTCCCAGGCCCGCCGGGCCTGGGAGACCGCGCCGGACCCCAGCGTCGCCTGACGCGGCAAGGCTCGACGCGGGCGCGGTTTCAGCGCAGAAAGGCGCGACGCACAACAGCCAAGACGGGGACAATAGCCCATGAACATCGCCTGCTGGTCCGGACCGCGCAACCTGTCGACCGCGATGATGTATGCCTTTGGGGCCCGGCCCGATTGCGGCGTCTGGGACGAACCCTTTTACGCGGCGTACCTGACGCGGACGGGGATCGCGCACCCGATGGGCGCAGAGATCGTTCAGGCAGGCATTCCCGACCCGGTAGAGGTCGCCCGGCGCTGCGCCGCGCCCGCGCCGGGCGGGCAGGCGCATTTCTACCTCAAGCTGATGACCCATCACCACCTGGACGGTGACAGCCTGGACTGGGCCGATGATGCCGCGCATGTCTTCCTGATCCGCCACCCGGCGCGGGTGCTGGCCAGCTATGCCGCCAAGCGTGAGAATCCGACACTTGCGGACATCGGCTTTGCCCAGCAATGCGCGATCTTCGATGCGGTGCGCGCGCGCGGGTGGCGCTATGCGGTGATCGACAGTTTCGACATTCGCCGCGCGCCCGAGGCGGCGCTGCGGGCGCTCTGCGGGGCCATCGGCCTCGACTTCGATCCGGCGATGCTGGCCTGGCCCGCCGGCGGTCATGCCGATGACGGCGTCTGGGCAAGTCATTGGTACGACGCTGTCCACCGCTCTACCGGCTTTGCCGGGGCCGAGGGGGCGTTGCCCGCCGTGGCCCCGGAGCTTTCGGCGGTGCATGACGCCGCCTTGCCGCATTATCAGCGAATGCGGGCCGAAACCCTGCGCACAAGCGCCTGAAAGCGGCTTGCGCGCGGGCGCCACGGGCAATAGAAGGTGCCAAATTCGCCGACCAGACGCGCCCCGTTTTCCGGGGCGCTTGAATTCCGAGGGAAGAGACATGCAGGTCACCGAGACGCTGAACGAAGGCCTCAAGCGCGGCTACGCCATCACCGTGACGGCGTCCGAGCTGGACGAGAAAGTCACCGAAAAGCTGAAAGAAGCCCAGCCCGACATCGAGATGAAGGGGTTCCGCAAGGGCAAGGTGCCGCTTCCGCTGCTGAAAAAGCAGTTCGGCCAGCGCGTGCTGGGCGAGACCATGCAGGAAGTCATCGACGGTGCCATGAACCAGCACTTCGAGGACTCGGGCGATCGTCCGGCGCTGCAGCCCGAGGTCAAGATGACCAACGAGGACTGGAAAGAGGGCGACGACATCCAGGTCGAGATGACCTACGAAGCCCTGCCCGAAGTGCCCGAATTCGACGCCTCCGGCATCGTGCTGGAACGCCTGGTGGTCAAGGCCGACGACGCGGCCGTTGACGAGGCGCTGGAATCGCTGGCCTCCTCGGCACAGGATTTCGAGGACAAGGACGGCGCGGCCGAGGACGGCGACCAGGTGGTCATCGATTTTGTCGGCAAGGTCGATGGCGAACCCTTCGAGGGCGGCGCCGCCGAGGATTACCCGCTGGCGCTGGGCTCCGGCTCGTTCATTCCCGGCTTCGAAGAGCAGCTGGTGGGTGTCTCCGTCGGTGACGAGAAAGCCGTCGAGGTGAAATTCCCCGAGGAATACGGCGCCGAGCATCTGGCCGGCAAGGACGCGGTCTTTGACGTAACCGTCAAGGGCGTCAAAGCCCCCAAGGCCGCCGAGATCAACGACGAGATGGCGCAGAAATTCGGTGCCGAGGATCTCGACAGCCTCAAGACCCAGATCCGCGAGCGCCTGGAGGCCGAATATGCCGGTGCCGCGCGCCAGGTGATGAAGCGCGCCCTGCTGGACAAGCTGGATGAACTGGTCTCCTTCGAGCTGCCGCCGACCCTGGTCGAAGCCGAAGCCAAGCAGATCGCGCACCAGCTGTGGCACGAGGAAAACCCGGACGTTCAGGGCCACGATCACCCCGAGATCGAGACCACCGAGGAGCACACCAAGCTGGCCGAGCGCCGCGTGCGCCTTGGCCTGCTGCTGGCCGAGCTGGGCCAGAAAGCCGAGGTCGAGGTTTCCGAGGCCGAGATGACCCAGGCGATCATGAACCAGGCACGTCAGTACCCGGGCCAGGAGCGTGAATTCTTTGAATACGTGCGCCAGAACCCGCAGATGCAGCAGCAGCTGCGCGCGCCGCTCTTCGAGGACAAGGTTGTCGACCACATCGTCGAACAGGCCCAGGTGACCGAGAAAGAAATCACCAAGGACGACCTGCAGAAGGCGGTCGAGGAGCTGGACGACGAGTGATCGTCAGCCTCTTTCGAGATACGGAAAAGCCGCCCCGAGGGGCGGCTTTTTTGTTGGAGAAGAGAGGCCGAGGCAACGTTGCCGCGACAGGCTGCTATCCTGTTGCCGGAACGACGCTTTTGGGAAGGGACCGCGCATGACGATCACAACTCGACGTGCTGAAATCGATCGGCCGGATTGTCGCGAATACCCTGCGGGTGATGTCCAGGGCTATTGAGCCGGGGATGACAACGCATGAGCTGGACGAGATCGGACGCGCCGAACTTGACCGCGAGGGGGCGCAGTCTGCGCCGAAATCGACCTATGGGTTCCCCGGGACAACCTGCATCAGCGTCAATGAAGAGATTGCGCATGGCATTCCCGGTGGCCGCGTCATCGAGGCTGGGGATCTCGTGAACATTGATGTCTCCGCTTCCAAGGCTGGCCTGTTTGCGGATACCGGGGCGAGTTTTCGCGTCAGGCCGGTCAAACCATCCCTTGACCGGCTGTGCCGGGATGGCACGCGCGCCATGCAGATCGGGATTGCACAAGTGGGGCATGACAGACCCTTGGCGGGTATCGGCAAGGCCATTGGCCGCTTTGCCTCGGCCCGCGGCTATACGTTGATCCGCAACCTCGCCAGTCATGGCGTGGGCCGAACCTTGCACGAATACCCGGATGAAATCGCCACATGGCCGACGCGGGGGGGGGACAGGCGCCGCATCCACAAGGGATTGGTCCTGACGATTGAGCCATTCTTGTCCAACGGCGGGATGATGGCGACAGAAGGCGCGGACGGCTGGACCCTTTACAGCCAGCCACCCGCTTTGGCGGTGCAATATGAGCATACGGTCGTGGCCACGGATCGCGCGCCGATCATTGCGACGCTGCCGGGCTGAGCCAGACGCGCAGGCCGCCACAGGATGGGTTTTGCAAACCCATCCTGACGCTCCCTCACGTCGCCAGGACGTTCCGGAACAACCAGGGATCGCTCTCGTCGATGTCCTCGGGGAAATGCTCCCAGCGGTCCTGCAGCGGGGTCCAGTCGGTGTAATGCGCCTCGACCGGGCCAAGGTAGGGGCGTTGCACCTCTAGACAGCGGGCGTGGTCCATCTCGTCGGTTTCGACGATGCCGGCGTTCGGGTTTTCCAGCGCCCAGACCATGCCCGCAAGCACGGCAGATGTTACCTGCAAACCGGTGCTGTTCTGGTAGGGGGCAAGGTCGCGTGCCTCTTCGTTGGACAGGCGTGAGCCGTACCAGAGCGCGTTCTTCTCATGCCCGAACAGCAGCACGCCCAGCTCGTCGATGCCCTCGACGATCTCGTCCTCGGTCAGGATGTGGTGCTTGGTCTGCTGGTGGCCCGAGCCGAACATTTCGTGCAGCGACAACACCGCGTCGTCACAGGGGTGATAGGCATAGTGGCAGGTCGGGCGGAACTCGGGGTGGGCGCCTTCGCCCACGGTGTAGTAGTCCGAGATCGAGATCGCCTCGTTATGGGTCACGAGAAAGCCGAACTGCGGCCCCGGCGTGGGGCACCAGGTATGGACGCGGGTGATGGCGCCGGGCCGTTCCAGCCAGATCCCCGCCTGACAGCCGCTGTCCTGGCGGTGGCCGTTTTCGGGGAACCAGGTTTCATGCGTGCCCCAGCCCAGCTCGGCGGGCTGGAACCCCTCGGCAATGAAGCCCTCGACCGACCAGGTGTTGACAAAGACATTGCGTGGCCGGGGCAGGCGGCGCGCCTGGGTGTCGCGTTCGGCGATGTGGACGCCCTTGACGCCCAGCGACATCATCAGCTTTGCCCAGCCGTCGCGGTCTGTCGGTGCCGTCACCTCGCGGCCCGTGTCCTTGGCCAGCGTCAGCAGGGCTTCCTTGACGAACCAGCTGACCATGCCCGGGTTGGCGCCGCAGCAGCTGACCGCCGTGGTGCCGCCGGGGTTGCGCGCCTTCTCGTCCCGCATCTTTTGGCGCAGGGCATAGTTGGTGCGCGCGGCGTTGTCCGTCGTGCCGAAATAGTAGCCTGCCCAGGGCTCGACCACCGTGTCGATATAGGGCACCCCGATCTCGCGGCAGAATTTCATCATGTCCAGCGAGGAGGTATCGACCGAGAGGTTGACGCAAAAGCCCTTGCCCTCCGGGAACAGACCGCCCAGCACCTCGCGGTAGTTCTCGGGCGTCAGGGCAACCTGCAGGTGGTTCAGCTTGTGCTGGCGCAGGAAGTTGGCCTGGCCCGCGTCCGGCTCGATCACGGTCAGCTTGTCGGCGTCATAGTCGAAGTGGCGTTCGATCAGGGGCCAGACGCCCTTGCCGATCGAGCCGAAGCCGATGATGACGATGGGGCCGTCGATCCGGCCATAGACGGGGTAGTCTTGGGTCACGCGTATCTCCTGTCAGGTTGAGACAAGTCATAGGGGCCAAGGCGCGGCAGGGCAAATGCACAGAGCGCGGCAACAAAAAAACCGCGCGGGGCTGGCCCGCGCGGTTCTCTGTCCTTCAGGGCCGGAAATCAGCCGACGGTCGCGCCGTCTTCGCGCCACACGGCGATGACCGAGGAGCGCGGCTTGCCTTCGCCGTCCGGCCACGAGCCGCCCGGGTGCTGGATGCCGACAAAGGCCACCTTGCGGTCCTCGGACCAGCACAGGCCGGTCACTTCGGCGCCGTAGGGCGCGGTCAGGAAGCGGGCGATCTCGCCGGTGTCCGTGTTGCCGACCAGCATCTGGTTGTTGCCCATGCCGGCAAAGTCACCCTCGTTGCTGTAGTTGCCGTCGGTCTGGATCCAGAGCAGGCCCTTGGTGTCAAAGGCCATGCCGTCGGGCGAGTTGAACATGTTGCCCGGGGTGACGTTGTCCGACCCGCCGTAGGCGTTGTCGTAAACCTCGGGGTTGCCGGCCATGACATAGAGATCCCAGGCAAAGCCGTCCGCCCCGTGGTCGCCGCCTTCGGGTGTCCAGCGCACGATCTGGCCGTAGTTGTTGGTCTCACGCGGGTTCGGGCCGCCAACCGGGGTTTCGTCGCCGCCGGCGTTGGGCTTGATGCCGCGGTTCTTGTTGTTGGTCAGGGCGCAATAGGCCTCGGCCTTCAACGGGTGCGCGGCGATCCATTCCGGGCGGTCCATCGTGGTGGCGCCGACCTTGGACCCGGCGATGCGCGCGTGGACGAGGATCTCCTCGATCGGCATGCCGGTGGTTTCCGGGGTCAGGGCCAGCCACTCGCCGGTCTGGTCGTCGTTGAACCTGGCAACGTACAGCGTGCCGTCCGACAGCAGGCCATCGGTGGGCTCACCTTCGGCCCAGGTGCCGGTCGAGACGTATTTGTACATGAACTCGCCGCGCTCGTCGTCGCCCATGTAGACGACGATCCGACCATCGGCGGCCTGCACCATCTCGGCGTTCTCGTGCTTGAAACGGCCCAGGGCGGTGTGCTTGACCGGCGTGCTGGTCGGGTCGGCGGGGTCGATTTCCGTCACCCAGCCGTGGCGGTGGGGTTCGTTGGGCTCTTTCGACAGGTCGTAGCGCGGGTCGAACTGTTCATAGGCATAGCGGCCGCTGCCGCCGATGCCGTAGCGCTCGAAGCCCTCGGTCGCGTCGTACTCGCCGGTCGCACCGAAGTAGCCGTTGAAGTTTTCTTCGCAGGTCAGGTAGGTGTTCCACAGCGTGCGGCCCGAGCCACAGTTGTTCATCGTGCCCAGCGGGGACATGCCCTCGGGGTCGGCGCCGGTCTTGACCAGGTCGGACCCGGCGGCGGGGCCGTCCAGAACCATCTGGGTGTCATGGTGAATGCGGCGGTTGAAGGGGCTGTCCTTGACCACGGCATAGCCGTCGCCATTGTCGGCCACTTCCATCACGGTCACGCCCTGCATGTGCTTGAGAAGCTGCACTTCCTCGGCGCTCTTGGGCATGCCTTCGCTGGCGGCGGGCAGGTTGATCTTGGGGTTCACGTGTTCCGAGTTCACCGCGATGACCTGTTTGCCGTCGACGGAGAAGAGCTCCATCCCGTCGGTGTTCTCGCCAAAGACCTTGTCGGCCATCGCGGCGGGCACACCGGTTTCCGGCGAATAGGCGCCGTCGGCTTCGGACCACAGGGCATCGCCCCAGCGTACCAGCGGCTTCCACTGGTAACCGGCGGGAACGTGGATGTCGAAATCGGTGGCGATGTCGATCGGCTCGAAGTCGAAGGCGGCGGCCTGTGCGCGGGCCGAGGTGGCCGAGCTCAGGACACCGGCGCCGAAGACGGCAGCGCCCGAACCAAAGGCCAGCGCACCGCCCAGGAAACCACGGCGCGAGATGGCGCGTTCGACAACGGCATCAAAATCGGTCTGGGCAGGGCGCGGATCGCGCATCTCGTCGAAATCGTCCCAGGACAGATCGACAATGTCAGATTTCTTCATGGCTGGCCTCTTATCAGCTTGCAAACTTGGCATAGCCGCCTGCGGTCCGCGGCGGCTTCCAACAGGTTCTGATGTGATCCGGCAACGTGAAATGGGCGTTACGGTTTTGTGAAGTTTATATGTATCTATACGGCAAGGCGCTGATAAAAATGAAAAAACCGCGCCGGACAGATCCGGCGCGGCTTGATTGTCTGTTCTGCGGCAATGTGCCGGATCAGTCGTCGTCTTCGTCGGTCTCGTCCGAACGCGCCGGGCCTGTATCGCCGTCGTCGTCGTCGGATGCGGCGCTGCCGATGTCGTCGAACAGCTGGCTGACCTCGAATTCGGCCTGTGCCTCTTCCTCGGCGGCCAGGTCCTGGATCGACTTGCCTGTTTCCTGCAGCTCGGCCTCTTCGGGCGACCGTGCAACGTTCAGGGTGATGACGACCATCACCTCGGGGTGCAGGTGCACCTCGACCTCGTGCAGGCCCAGTTCCTTGATCGGCTGGCGGATGATCACCTGCTTGCGGTCGATCGAGAAGCCGTTTTCGGTGGCCACGTTCGACGCGTCACGGGTGGTGACGGAGCCGTAGAGGTTGCCGCCGTCCGATGCCGAGCGAATCACGACGAACCTCTGTCCGTCCAGACGCTCGCCCAGGGCTTCGGCCTCTTTGCGGGACTCGAGGTTGCGCGCCTCGAGCTGAGCCTTCTGCTCTTCGAACTGGGCGATGTTCTCTTTCGAGGCGGTCAGCGCCTTGCCCTGAAGCAGCAGGTAGTTACGTGCGAAACCGGGCTTGACGTCGACGACGTCGCCCATCTGGCCCAGCTTGGCCACACGTTCGAGAAGGATGACTTGCATGATGCGGACTCCTTACTTCACAGCGTAGGGCAGCAGGGCGAGGAAGCGGGCGCGCTTGATGGCGCGGGCCAGTTCACGCTGCTTCTTTGCCGAGACGGCGGTGATGCGGCTGGGGACGATCTTGCCGCGTTCGCTGACGTAGCGCTGCAGCAGACGGGTGTCCTTGTAGTCGATCTTGGGTGCATTGTCGCCCGAGAAGGGGCAGACCTTGCGGCGGCGGAAAAACGGTTTTGCAGCCATGGGTTATCTCCTCTTCTTCAGGTCAGTCGCGAGGCCGGCGTTCGCGGCGGTCGCTGCGTTCGTCGCGTTTCTGCATCTGGACCGACGGGCCTTCGGGGTGTTCGTCGACCTTGATGGTCAGCACGCGCATCACGTCGTCATGCAGGCGCATCAGGCGTTCCATTTCCTGAATGGCCGTCGCGGGGGCGTCGGTCTTGAGGAAGGCGTAGTGGCCCTTGCGGTTCTTGTTGATCTTGTAGGCCATCGTCTTGACGCCCCAGTACTCGCTGTCGACGACCTTGCCGCCGTTGTCCGCGAGGACGGTGCTGAAATGTTCGACAAGGCCTTCAGCCTGCGCGTTGGACAGATCCTGACGCGAGATGAATACATGCTCGTAAAGCGGCATGTGCACTCCATTTCTATCATGGCGCATTTCATAGGGCAGGGGCCTGGTCCCTTCGCGCCCTGCCCACGAGAGACTGCGCGGGTAAACGTCGTTGCGAAGAGAGCGCTCCGTATACACGGATCGGCGCGTGGCGCAAGAGGGCGCGCGGTTCCCCGGATTACCCCGGTTGCGCCCCATTCCGGGCACAATTTCACGGTTAACCTGACATTAACCAACAACCGGAGCGATACTCATGGCCCTGACAGACTTCAATGCCTCGCTGACGCTTGGGTCCGGCGTTTCCCTGCCGCGCCTGCCCGAGGGCCTGTTGCGCCGGATCGGGGGGTCCGCGCTGGCGCTGGTCGCCTATCTGATGTGGATCATGCCGATGGGTCTGGATGCGCCGATACTGATGCCGTTCAAGCTGGGCCTGTCCTGCCTGATGCTGAGCGCGGCGCTTGGCATGTCGCTGCGCCTGCGCGGCGAGGATCGCTGACCCCGGCGGACCATTCCCGCCCCCTCAGGTGATTGCGCAAGCCTCCGCGGGCTAGTAAGGCAGGCGGACGGAATTTCACGTTGAGGAGAGGGGCATGAGCCGCGCATTCATCTTTCCCGGGCAGGGGGCACAGACCATCGGCATGGGTCGCGACCTGGCCGAGGCCTATCCGGCGGCCCGCGCCGTCTTCGACGAGGTCGACGAGGCGCTGGGGGAAAAGCTCTCCTCGTTGATCTGGGAGGGCGAGATCGAGACCCTGACCCTGACCCAGAATGCCCAGCCGGCGCTGATGGCCACCTCGATGGCCGCCATGCGCGCGCTGGAGGCCGAGGGTGTCGGCATCGACGCGGCGGCCTTCGTCGCCGGTCACTCGCTGGGGGAATACTCCGCACTGACCGCTGCCGGGGCGCTGACCGTTGCCGATGCGGCGCGGCTGTTGCGCAAGCGCGGGCAGGCCATGCAGGCCGCCGTTCCGGTGGGCGAGGGCGCGATGGCCGCGCTGCTGGGGCTTGATCTCGACGCGGTGCGCAAGGTGGCCGAAGAGGCCGCGCAGGGCGATGTCGTCGCGGCTGCCAATGACAACGATCCCGGCCAGGTGGTGATCTCGGGCCAGAAGGCGGCCGTGGAACGCGCGGTCGAGATCGCCAAGGGCGCGGGCGCCAAGCGCGCCGTCATGCTGCCCGTCTCCGCCCCCTTCCACTGTGCCCTGATGCAACCCGCCGCCGAGGACATGGCCAAGGCGCTGGCCGAGGTCACGATCAAGGCGCCTGTCGTTCCGGTGGTTTCGAACGTCGAGGCGGCGCCGGTGAGCGACCCCGACCAAATCCGCGCCCTGCTGGAGGCGCAGATCTGCGGCGCTGTCCGCTGGCGCGAATCCGTCGCCCGCATGGTCGCGGACGGGGTCGAGGAGTTCTGGGAAATCGGCGCGGGCAAGGCCCTGTCAGGCATGGTGCGCCGAATCCACCGCCCCGCGGCGGTGCGCAATATCGGCACTCCGGCGGATGTGGCCGCCGCCGTCGAGGCCGCGCGGGGCTGAGGCCCGGCGCAGCGACATTAAAGAGAGGAAGCAAGCATGTTCGATCTGACGGGAAAATCCGCGTTGATCACCGGGGCCTCGGGCGGCATAGGCGGGGCCATTGCCAAGGCGCTGCACGGCGCGGGCGCCAACGTGGGACTGTCGGGCACCCGGGTAGAGCCGCTGGAGGCGCTGGCCGCCGAGCTGGGCGAGCGCGCCTTTGTGCTGCCCTGCAAGCTGGACGATGCCGAGGCCGTCGCCGCGCTGCCGAAACAGGCCGCCGAGGCGATGGGCAGTGTCGACATCCTGGTGAACAACGCCGGGATCACCCGCGACAACCTGTTCATGCGCATGTCGGACGACGAATGGCAGAGCGTGCTGGACGTGAACCTGACCGCCACTTTCCGGCTCTGCAAGGGCGTGCTGCGCGGCATGATGAAATCCCGCTGGGGCCGGATCGTGAACATCTCCTCCGTCGTGGGCGCCACCGGCAACCCCGGGCAGGGCAACTATGCCGCCGCCAAGGCGGGCATGGTCGGCATGTCCAAGTCGCTGGCCTATGAGGTTGCCAGCCGCGGCATCACCGTGAACGCCGTCGCCCCCGGCTTTATCGAGACGGCGATGACCGACAAGCTGACCGACGACCAGAAGAGTGCGATCCTGGGCCAGATTCCCGCCGGCCGCATGGGCGCGCCCGAAGAGATCGCCGCCAGCGTGCTCTATCTGGCCAGCCCCGAAGCTGCTTACGTCACGGGAACGACGTTGCACGTCAACGGTGGCATGGCCATGTTGTAGGCGTCCGGTGCTGTTGCGCTGCGGCGTGGGAAAGCGTTTGCCATCCCCGCCGCCTGTGCTATAGGCCGCGCAGATTTTCGACCGGTTGCGTGCCATAGTACGCAAGCGGTCAACCCGGGGTGCCGGGGGATCGAGCCGCCCGTCAGGGCAAAAAGACGCCACGCCACGGGCAGGGCAGAATGGGCGACATGCCCGACAGACTTGTGAGGAAGAGACATGAGCGACATCGCAGATCGCGTGAAGAAGATTGTGGTCGAGCATCTGAGCGTCGAAGAAGAGAAGGTGACGGAATCGGCCTCTTTCATCGACGATCTGGGCGCCGACAGCCTGGACACCGTGGAACTGGTGATGGCCTTCGAAGAAGAGTTCGGCATCGAGATCCCCGACGACGCGGCCGAAACCATCCAGACCTTCGGCGACGCGGTCAAGTTCATCTCGGACGCGCAGTAAGCCGCTCGTTTCACCTGTTCGGGTGAAGATGGAACGGCGTGCCTTACGGGCGCGCCGTTTTTTCTGTTGGTCCCGCGCGCTCCGCCGCGACGCTTTCACAGTGACAAGGTTGCCCGCCCCGTGCTGTTCATCACGATCTGGCCGCTCTTTGCCCTGATCTGCCTGGGCTATGTCCTGGCCCGCAAGGGGTTTCCGGACCCGGGGTTCTGGCCCGCGGCGGAGCGGATCAACTATTTCCTGCTGTTCCCGGCGTTGCTGGTCTCCAGCCTCGTCGATGCGCCTCTGGGCGATCCGCAAATCCTGCGGCTGGGGGCTGCGGCGCTGGTGACGATCCTGCTGGCGGCGGGCGGGCTTGCGCTGGCCCGGCGGATCTTTCCGGCACCTGCCGCCCGGTTCGGCCCCGCGCTGCAGGGCACGGTGCGCTTCAACACCTACCTCGGTCTCGCCGTCACGGCGAGCCTTGCCGGGGACCTGGGGATCGAACGGGCGGCGGTCTACCTGGCGATCTGCGTGCCCGTGGTCAACGTGCTGTCGATCATGGCGCTGAGCGAACGCGAAATCCTGAGCCGTCCCGGCGCCCTGATCCGCACCATGCTGCGCAACCCGCTGATCCTGGCCTGCCTTGTCGGGATCGCGCTGGCGCTGCTGGGGCTGGGCCTGCCCTATGGCATCGGCACCTTCATGGAGCTGCTGGCGCGCGGCAGCTTGCCGTTGGGCCTGCTCTGCGTCGGTGCGGCGCTGCAACCCCGCGCACTTGGGCGCGACGGGCTAGTGGTTGGCGGCAACGCCGCCCTGCGCCTTTTGGTAATGCCGATGCTGGCGGCGGGTGTGGCGCTGCTCTTTGGCCTCGACGGGGTCGAGGCGCTGGTTCTGGTGGTCTTTTCCGCCATCCCCACGGCGCCCACGGCCTATGTCTTGACGCGTCAGTTGAACGGGGATGGCACGCTGATGGCCGGTCTGGTGACGGCGCAAACGCTGGCCGCCATCGTCACCATCCCGCTGGTCCTGCTTGTGCTTGGCTACGGCTGATCCTCAGCCCTTCTGCGCCTTTTCCACCGCCTTTGCCGCGTCCCAGAGCGCATCCATTTCCTGCAAATCGCTGTCCTCGGGGCGACGCCCCTGTTCGGCCAGCGCAGCCTCGATGGCGCGGAACCGCCGGGTGAACTTGGCATTGGCCGCCCGCAGCGCCGCCTCGGGGTCGATCCCCATGTGCCTCCCGAGGTTGGCCATGACGAACAGCAGGTCGCCGAATTCCTCGAAGCGATGCGCGTCATCCTCGGCCTGGCGCAGCTCGTCCATCTCTTCGGCGACCTTGTCCATGACCTCGTCCGTGGTGGGCCAGTCGAACCCCACGCGCGCCGCCCGTTTCTGCAGCTTGACCGCCCGCAGCAGCGCCGGCAGACCCAGCGCCACCCCGTCCAGCACACCGCGTTCGGCCTTGGCGGCGCGCTCGGTGGCCTTGATCGTCTCCCAGTCGCGGGTCTGCTGGTCCGCCGATTTGTCCCGGCTTTCGTCGCCAAAAACATGCGGGTGGCGTGCGACCATCTTGTCCGACATGCCGTCGGCCACCTCGTCGAAGCTGAAAAGCCCGGCCTCGGTGGCCATCTGCGCGTGAAAGACCGACTGGAACAGCAGGTCGCCCAGCTCGCCCTTCAGCTCGTCCCAGGCCTCGCGCTCGATCGCGTCGGAGACCTCGTAGGCCTCCTCGATCGTATAGGGCGCGATAGTGGCAAAGGTCTGCTCCAGGTCCCAGGGACAGCCCGTTTCAGGGTCGCGCAGCCGCCGCATGATTTCCAGCAGGCGGGGCATCCCCCCGTTCGGGTCGTGGATCAGGTCGTTGTTCATCGCGCCTTGCCTCCGAGCTTCGGCTCAAGGGATGCAGGAAGGCGGCGCGGGAGTCCAGCAACCGGGCGCGCAAGGCGCCCGCTGCCTTGTCGGCTCAGCCTGCCACACGCACGATGTTGCGGAAATCGAGGTCTATTTCGTTCAGAAACGCCTTGTAGTCCTCTGTCTGGTTCATCGCAGTGTAGGTCTTTTCGATGGCAGTCATCGACGGATAGCCCGTCGCCATCAGACGGTGCCCGGCTGCTGACCCTGTCATGATCGTGAAATGGCGTATGGCCATTGCGCCATTCTTCCGCATGAGCGGCGCAACCTGCCCGATCCGGTCCGACTGAGGCGTGGGAGAGGCCCAGCGGGTCAGCACGCCGTAGGCCGGAACCTCCGTCGGCTGCTCGTCGAGGCCGATATCCTCACTTTTCAGGATGTTGCGCAGCACCACGGCAACCTTGCCACTGCCGACGATCTTTTCGTAGGCGGCTGAAGTTCCGTAAACGTCGAACGCCTTGCCGATGCCGCTCATGTCGCTGTAACCCTGCAACAGGACGAGATGCCCGGCATGATCGCCTGTGGACATGACTCCGTATCGGGTCATCCGGGCACCGGCCCCGGATTTGAGATCGTCACATAATCCGGCGATGTGACCAAGCGCGTCGGAAAGAAAAGCGGTGTCGCAACGGGCGACGGTGATCATGGAATAAGATGCAACTGACATAGCTTTTATCCTCCATGTAAAAGCGCCATCCAAAAGTTGACGCAACGTAATATTACCATGCAGCGTGTCTTTCCCGCAGCTTTTTCGGTGTCGGCGATGTATTTCAACCATCGCAGAGCAATGCGCCAAGGGAACAGCTTTAGGGAGACCATCATGCCCGTCATCAATTCCATCGCTGCCGCCGCCGAAGAGATGTCAGGCTGGCGGCGCCACCTGCACATGCACCCCGAGTTGTGCCTGCAATGCCATGAAACGGCGGGCTTTGTTGTCGACCGCCTGCGCGAGATGGGCATCACCGAGATCCATGAGGGCATCGCCGAAAGCGGCGTCGTGGCGGTGATCGAAGGGCAGGGGCCGGGCCCCGTGACCGGCCTGCGCGCCGACATGGACGCTCTGCCGATGCAGGAGGAGACCGGCGCCGAATGGGCCAGCACGGTGCCGGGGCGGATGCATGCCTGCGGCCATGACGGGCACACCGCCATGTTGCTGGGCGCGGCGAAATACCTGTCGGAAACCCGGCGATTCACCGGCAGGGTCGTCCTGATCTTTCAACCGGCCGAGGAAAGCGTCGGCGGCGGGCGGATCATGGTCGAAGACGGGATCATGGACCGTTTCGGCGTCGAGGAGGTCTATGCGCTGCACACCGATCCCTTTGGCGAGCTGGGAGAGTTCCGGACCTGCCCGGGGCCGATCATGGGGGCGGTGGATGATTTCACCCTGCGCATTCGCGGACAGGGCGGACATGCCGCCTATCCCCAGACCTGCCGCGACCCGATGCCGGCGGCACTTGCCATCGGCCAGGCGCTGCAGACGGTGGTCTCGCGCAATACCGATCCGCTGGGGTCGCTGGTGGTCTCGCTGACCATGTTCCACGGCGGCACCGCCACCAACATCATCCCCGAGGAGGTCACGCTGGGCGGCACAGTGCGCAGCCTGACGCCCGAGGTGCGCGACATGGCGGAACGCCGCATCCGCCAGATCGCGGCCAGCGTCGCCGAAGGCTATGACGTCGAGGGGCTGCTGGACTACCGGCGCAACTATCCGCAGACCATCAACCACGCGGACCAGACACGCTTTGCCACCGAGATCGCGCGCGAGGTCTCGCCCCGCGTCGTCGATGACCTGCCACCCGAAATGGGGGCAGAGGATTTCTCCTACATGCTTCAGGCGCGGCCGGGCGCCTTTCTTTTCCTTGGACAGGGGATCGGCCCCTCCGCCCATCACCCCGCCTTCGACTTCAACGATGCGGTGGCCCCCATCGGCGCCAGCTTCTTTGCCCGGCTGATCGAGAAACGGCACGCGCTGGGGTGAATCCAGCGCTTTTTTGAGTATTTCCAGAGAGAAGAAACTGGGCGCGTGCTGCTGGTTTCTTCTCTCGTAAAATACTCATTCTCCATCCCGGAAAGCCACGCGTCGCTCGGGCCCCTTTTCAATGCCGCGCCAAGCAGGCAGTCTGACGCGCAAAGGAGACCAACCCATGCCCATCGTCAATTCCATCGCCGCGCTCGAACCCGAGATGACCGAATGGCGCCGTTTCCTGCACCAGCATCCGGAACTGGGGCTGGACTGTTTCAAGACCGCGGAATTCGTCGTCGAAAAGCTCAAGGGCTTCGGCATCACCGAGATTCACACCGGCATTGCCCGCACCGGCGTTGTCGCCATCATCGAGGGGCGCGGGCCGGGGCGGACGATCGGGCTGCGCGCCGACATGGATGCGCTGCCGATGGAGGACCTGTCGGGCACCGATCACGCCTCCACGGTGCCGGGAATGGCGCATACCTGCGGCCATGACGGGCATACGACCATGCTGCTGGGCGCGGCGAAATACCTGGCTGAGACGCGCAATTTCTCGGGCAAGGTGGCGCTGATCTTCCAGCCGGCCGAGGAAAACGAGGGCGGCGGGCGTATCATGGTCGAAGAGGGCATGATGGATCGTTTCGGCATCGACGAGGTCTATGGCATCCACAACATGCCCGGCGGCGCGGTGGGCCACATGTACACCAATCGCGGCGCGTTGCTGGCCGGGGTGGACGAGTTCACGATCCGGATCACCGGTCAGGGCGGTCATGGCGCCATGCCCTTCCAGACGCGGGATCCGGTGGTTTGTGCCGCCTCGATGGTGCAGGCGCTGCAGACCATCGTCAGCCGCAACGTCGACGCGCTCGACCGGCTGGTGGTCAGCGTGACCCAGATCCACACCGGCAGCGCGATGAACATCGTACCGGAAACCGCGCTGCTGAACGGCACCGTGCGCTATTTCGACAAGGAGGTGCAGGCCGTCGTCAAGACCCGCATGGCCGAGATCGCCGAGTTCCAGGCCAAGAGCTTTGGCATGCGTGCCGAGCTGGACTATGTCGAAGGCTACCCGCCGACGATCAACCACCCGGAACAGGCAGAATTCGCCGCCTCTGTCGCGCAAGAGGTCGTCGGGGCCGAGGCCGTCGATCTGGAATCTCCGCCGATCATGCCGGGCGAGGATTTCTCCTACATGCTGGAGGCGCGGCCCGGGGCCTATCTCTTCCTCGGCCAGGGCGACACGCCGGTCTGTCACCATCCGCAGTATGATTTCAACGACGGCATCGCGCCGGTGGGCGCCAGCTTTTTCGCCCGCCTGGTGGAAAAGGCCTTGCCGCCGGGCTGACCGCCCGTGTTTCTTTGGGCTGAAAATACCTCCGGGGGTGAATGGACCAGAGGTCCAGAGGGGGCAGCGCCCCCTCGCCCCCCTTTGCCACAGGATCGAACCGATGAGCCTTGAAGACGCCAAGCGCCAGATCGACCATGCCTTTACCCGCGACGATCTCAAGGGACCGTCCTTCGAGAATGTCTTTGCGGGCGCGGCGTCCTTTCTGCGACGCAAGTACACCAAGGACCTGGCGGGCGTGGATATCGCCGTGACGGGCCTGCCTTTCGACCAGGCCGTCACCAACCGGCCCGGCACGCGGCTGGGGCCGCGCGCGATCCGCGAGGCCTCGTTGCTGCAACCCTGCGACGCACCCTATGGCTGGGGCTATGACGTGTTGTCCGAGTTCGCCATCGCGGATTACGGCGACATGGCCTTTGACTATGCCATGCCCTCTGAAGTGCTGGCGCGGATCGCCGAACACGTGGGCGGTATCCTGGACGCGGGGGCGGCCTGTGTCGTGTTGGGCGGCGACCATTCGGTCACGCATGGCTGCCTGCGCGCCCATGCCGAGAAACACGGGCCGCTGAGCGTGATCCAGTTCGACGCCCATACGGACACCTGGGCCGACGACGATGCCGCGCGGGTCGATCATGGCACCTTCATGTACAAGGCCGCGAAAGAGGGCATCGTGGTGCCGGAACGCTCGGTCCAGATAGGCATCCGCACGGACAACCCCGACACGCTGGGCTTCAACATCCTCGACGCGCGCCAGGTCCACCGCGAGGGGCCTGAGCGGATCGCCGAACGGGTGCACGAGATCGTCGGCGCGCAGCCCTGCTACATCACCTTCGACATCGACGCCCTGGACCCGGCCTTTGCGCCGGGCACCGGCACGCCGGTCTGGGGTGGGCTGTCCAGCCACCAGGCGGCGGTGATCCTGCGCCACCTGGCGGGGATCGACCTGAAAGGCGGGGACGTGGTCGAGGTCTCGCCGCCGTTCGACACCACCGGGGCCACGGCGGTGGCGGCGGCGCATGTGGGGATGGAGCTGCTCTGCCTCTGGGGGTGGACCCGTCGGGCACAGTGACGTGACAGGCTGTTGCGAAACCTTGGCTTTCAGAATCGGGCGGGGGCATGGCATGCCCCCTTACAGAGCCTAATCGGGAGATAGAGACAGCAGGTGCGCTTGGTATTCCTCATCCTCATTCTTGTGATCCTGGGCGGTCTGGCCTGGATCCGCCTGGCGCCGTCGGATCCGGAGGTCTGGCACGTCGATCCCCAGGTGACGGCCGACCAGGACCTGGCGGCCGGTGTGCGGCGGCGGATCGCAGCGGGCGAGGAGGGCTTTGCCCGGCTGCACGCGATCATCCTTGAAACGCCCCGGACCGAGGTCCTGGCGGGCAGTATCGCCGAGGGCCAGGTCACCTATATCACCCGCTCGCTGTGGATGGGGTTCCCCGACTATACCACCGTGCGCCAGAACGGCGATGTGCTGGAGCTCTGGGCGCGGGCGCGTTTCGGTCAGTCGGATCTGGGGGTGAACCGGGCGCGGGTGGATGACTGGCTGAGCCGGTTGTAACTCTGGACGGTGTCGGCGGGCGTCTGACGGCGCTTGTCCCGGCGCTGCCGGAACGTCGCCCCGCCCGCCGTCCCGCAGGCCCGCCGTCCCGCAGGCCTGTCGCTTCCGGAGTCACCAGTGAACAGGCCACGCGCCTGTCCTCCGAAACCCGCCATCGCTGACAGATGCCCGAGGCAAACGGCGCCGTCCCGCAAGGGCAAGCCGCGCGGGGCGCGGGGCTGCGCCCCCTTGCGGGCCGGCCCCCTTCGCCTCTTTTCGGCATCAGCGATGGAGGGCTCCGGCGAACAGGCACTGCGGGTGGGTGTTCAGGGCGTCTTGACGCCCCTCGCGGGATGGGCAATGCATCCCGGATGATCCCGACAGAGAGACTCCAACAGATCAAGGAACGGCTGGAATACGTCGAGGCCCGCATGTCTGCGGGTGAGGGCGATATTGCCGCGCTGGGCCGTGAATATGCCGACCTGCGTCCGGTGGTGGCCCAGATCGCCGAATGGGAGCGCCTGGTGGCCGAGATCGCCGAGGCCGAGGCGCTGCTGGACGACCCCGAGATGAAGGCCCTGGCCGAAGAGGAACTGCCGGACCTGCGCGCGCGCCTGCCCGAGGCCGAGCGTGAGGTGCAGCTGGCGCTCTTGCCGCGCGATGCCGCCGATGCGCGGCCCGCCATGCTGGAGATCCGCCCCGGCACCGGCGGCGACGAGGCGGCGCTTTTTGCCGGGGATCTCGCGCGGATGTACCAGCGTTATGCCGAGGCCAAGGGCTGGCGCTGGGAGGTGATCGAGGAGCAGCTTTCCGAACTGGGCGGCGTGCGCGAGCTGGTGGTGCGCATCGCCGGCGAGGGCGTCTTTGCGCGGCTGAAATACGAAAGCGGCGTGCACCGTGTCCAGCGCGTGCCCGAAACGGAATCGGGCGGGCGTATCCATACATCTGCCGCCACCGTCGCCGTTCTGCCCGAGGCCGAAGAGGTGGATATCCGGATCGACCCGAACGATCTGCGCATCGACACCATGCGGTCGTCGGGGGCGGGCGGCCAGCACGTCAACACCACGGATTCGGCGGTGCGGATCACCCATATCCCCACCGGGATCGTGGTCACGAGTTCCGAGAAGAGCCAGCACCGCAACCGCGAGATCGCCATGCAGGTTCTGCGCGCGCGGCTGTTCGACCAGCAGCGCCAGCAGGCGGATGCGGAACGCTCTGCCGACCGCAAGGCGCAGGTGGGCTCGGGGGACCGGTCGGAACGCATCCGGACCTATAATTTCCCGCAAGGGCGCCTGACCGATCACCGCATCGGCCTGACGCTTTACCGGCTGGAGCAGGTCATGGCAGGCGACCTCGATGAGATCGTCGATGCGCTGACCTCGCATGCGCAGGCCGCGCAGCTGGCCGAGATGGAGGGCTGAGGGTTTGGCACGTGGCTCCGATCTTCTGGCGCGGGCCACGGCGCGGCTGGTCGCGGCAGAGGTGCCCGACCCGGGCCGTGACGCCCGGCGGCTGATGGCGCATGTGCTCAAGGTGCCGCCCGGCCGGCTGACGCTTTTCCTGCCCGAACCGGTCGACCCCGAGCTGGAGGTGGTCTTTCTGACGCTGGTCGAACGCCGCGCCGACCGTGTGCCGGTCAGCCATCTTGTCGGGCGCCGGGCCTTCTATGGGCGTGAGTTCCTGGTCACGCCCGAGGCGCTGGACCCGCGGCCCGAGACGGAAACCCTGATCGAAGTGGCCCTGACCGAACCCTTTGCCACGGTGCTGGACCTGGGCACCGGGTCCGGTTGCATCCTGCTGACGCTATTGGCGGAACGCGAGGGCGCCGTGGGCCTGGGCACGGATCTCAGCCCGGCGGCGCTGAACGTGGCCTACTGGAACCGCAACGCGCTGGGGCTGGAGGCGCGGGCGGATCTGCGCGAGGGCAGCTGGTACGAGGCGCTGACACCGGCGGACGGTGAGTTTGACCTCGTGGTCTCGAACCCGCCCTATATCGCGGTGAACGAGATGCCCTTTCTCGCCCCGGAGGTGCGCGAACACGAGCCGCGCCTGGCCCTCACGGACGAAGGCGACGGGCTGAGCGCCTACCGCATCCTTTTGTCCGGACTGAACCGTGTATTGGCGCCCGGCGGTCGGCTGATCGTGGAAATCGGCGCCACCCAGGGCATGGCGGTGTCGAAACTGTTCACGCAGGCCGGGCTGCGCGGTGTACGGGTGATCCCGGACCTTGCGGGGCGTGACAGGGTGGTACTGGGGACACGCAGGCCCGGATAACGACATTTTCCTGCCGGATATGACAGTTTTTCGGCGTTTTGACTTGTCTCCAGGCGGACCATATGCATATTCAGGGTTAGTTGATCAGTCGAATGGCCTTCGGCCAATCCCGATCAACGACAAGCCAACATGAAGGTGACCCTACCGGATTGGCGCAGGATGCGCCGTAACCTGTCACCAAGCCGTCGAAATAAGGCTGGAAACCAGACAACATGCGTTCTTCCAAATCCCGCTCGCGGAACAAGAACAACCGCAACCGCAACTCGCTGGGCAACGTCGTCAACCGTGTGTTTGACAGCAATGGTCCCGAGGGCAAGGTGCGCGGTACACCGCAGCAGATCATAGACAAGTACAATCAATTGGCCCGCGACTCCGCCCTTGGCAACGATCGCGTGGCAACCGAGAACTTTCAGCAGCACGCCGAACATTACCTCCGGATGCTGGGAGAGGCGCAGCGCGAACAGGAGCAGCGCCGCGAGCAGCAGGAACGGGAAAACCGCGAACGCCAGGCGCAGCGCGACCGTGACCGCCAGCCGCGCGACGGGGGCGAGGCCGAGAAAAGCGACCGACCCGAGAAATCCGACAGGCTGGAACGCACGGACAAGCCGGAAAAGGCCGATAGGCCCGCCCGCAAGGAACGCGCCCCCCAGAAACAGCCCGAAACCGCCTCGATGGACGCCGACGTGGTCGATTTCGGAGCCGAGGATGACGGGCCCGGCCTGGTCGACACACCCGAGTCGCGTGCCGAGGCACAGCCCGAGGTGAAGACCCCGGCCAAGGAACCCGCCGGTGACCCCGAGGCCGCAAAGGCACCGGAAGAGGCGGCCCCCGCCGCCGAGGCGCCTGCCAAGGCCGAGGAAAAGCCCAAGAAGCCGCGTGCGCCGCGCAAACCCCGCAAAAAGCCCGAGCCGAAAGCCGCAGAGGCCGATGAGGCCCCCGCCGCAAGCACCCCGGCAGAGGGCGACAGCTCGGCCCCGGACGCCGCCGAGTAAAACCGGCGTAGGTGCGCTCAGCCCGCGGCGAGGCTGCGGGCCAGTGCGCAGAAAGCTTCCAGCGGAACGCGCTCGGCGCGTTCCGTGGGCGCGATCCCGGCAGCGGCCAGGTGATCCTCGATCTGCGGTGACAGGCCCTTCAGGGCCGCGCGCAGCATCTTGCGCCGCTGGTTGAAGGCCGCGGCCACCACCCGTTCCAGAACCTTCGCATCCGCCTCGAACCGCGGCGCGGGCAGGGCGGTCAGATGCACCACGGCAGAGCTCACCTTGGGTGGCGGGGTAAAGGCCTCGGGCGGCAGCGTCAGAGCGATGCGCGCCTCGCAGCGCCATTGCGCCAGCAGGGCAAGGCGGCCATAGGCCTTCGATCCCGGCTCGGCCACGATGCGTTCGGCCACTTCCTTCTGGAACATCAGCGTCAGTGATTTCCAGGCCGGCGGCCAATCGCGCGGCGTCAGCCAGCGCACCAGCAGTTCCGTGCCGACGTTGTAGGGCAGGTTGGCGCAGATCGCGTAGGGCGCGGCCAGATGCTGGGATGGATCGATCTCCAGCGCGTCACCCTCGATCACCTCCAACCGCCCGGGATAGGCTGCGGCGATCTCCGCCAGCGCGGGCAGACAGCGGCGGTCCTTTTCCACCGCCAGCACCTTGCGCGCGCCTTCGGCCAACAGGCCACGGGTCAGCCCGCCGGGGCCGGGGCCGACCTCCAGAACATCCGTTTCGCTCAGGTCGCCCGCCACCCGCGCGATCCGCGCCGTCAGGTTCAGGTCCAGAAGAAAGTTCTGCCCCAGCGACTTGCGCGCCGAAAGCTGGTGCTGCGCGATCACCTCGCGCAGCGGGGGAAGGTCGTCGATCCGGCTCATGGCGTCTTCTTGGTCCAAATACCTCTGGGGGTGAAGGCCGCAGGCCGAGGCGGCAAAGCCCCCTTCATGCCAGACGTGCCGCCATGCGCAGCGCCGCCAGCGTCGAGGACGGATTGGCCAGCCCCTTGCCCGCGATGTCGAAGGCGGTGCCATGATCGGGCGAGGTGCGCACGAAAGGCAGGCCCAGCGTGACGTTCACACCCTCGTCGAAATCCAGAGTCTTGATCGGGATCAGCGCCTGATCGTGGTACATGCAGATCGCCGCGTCATAGCCCGCGCGGGCGCGTTCGTGGAACATGGTGTCGGCGGGCAGGGGGCCGCGCAGGTCCATGCCCTCGGCCCGCAAGCGGTCCAGCACGGGGGCGATCAGCGCCGCGTCCTCGGTCCCCATCCGCCCGCCTTCGCCCGCGTGGGGGTTCAGCCCGGCAACGGCCAGGCGCGGCTTGGCGATGCCGAACTGCGTGACCAGGGCCTGATGGGTGATGCGGATGCGGCGGTCCAGCAGGTCGGGCGTCAGGGCAGCGGGCACATCGGCGATAGCGATATGGATCGTCACCGGCACAACGCGCAGCCGGTCCGAGGCCAGCATCATGACAACCTCTTCCGCGCCGGCGAGATGGGCCAGGAACTCGGTATGACCGGGAAAGGAAAACCCGGCGCCCTCTGCCAGGGCCTGCTTGTGAATGGGCAGGGTGCAGAGCGCCGAAGCCGCGCCGGACTGGACCAGCCGCACACCTTCCTCGATGGCCCGGATCACGCCTGCCGCATGATCCGCCTGCGGCGCGCCCGGCACGCGGGGGCCGGGCATCTCGATCGGCCAGACAGGCAGGCCCTCGGCGCAACGCGCCACCGCCTGGGCGGGATCGTCCAGCACGACATGCGGCACCTGTCCGGGTAGATGGGCCGGATCGCCGATCCAGAAGAACGGCAGATCCGTGCCCAGGGTCTTCCAGGCCGCTTCGGCCAGTTCCGGGCCGATGCCCGCCGGTTCGCCACAGCTCAGCGCGACAGGAAGACTCATTTCTCGACGATGAGGGCGTCGGCGCGCAGCTGCGACAGGTAGCCGTCGGCCAGTTTCGCCAGCCGCTGGTTGCGCAGGCCCACGGTGATCTGGGTGCGGTCCACGTCTTCCTGGATTTCGGCGGAGCGGCCGCAGAGCATCAGGAAGACCAGCGTCTGACCGCCGGAGCGGGTCAGGGCGGTCGAGACCTCGCCCGGGTCCAGCTTGGACAATTCCAGGGCGATATCGGTCGGCAATTCCTCCACCGGCAGTGTGCCGCGTTCCAGCACCTCTGGCGGCTGTCCCTTGGCTACGCCGTAAAGGTCGTCACACCGGTCGACGCGGCCCGCGATCTCGCGCGCCTTGGCCAGCGTCTCGGCCGAGCGCCCGCCGGGCATGTAGTAGGCGGCGTATTCCACGGCGCTGACCTTGGCCGGGGTATAGCCGGTTTCCTGGACGTCACGCAGCTGGAACAGTGCGATGGCGCCGTCCAGCGGGATCGGGTCGGTCACTTCGCCCGGTGCAAGGCCCAGCAGCAGCGGTTGCAGCGGCGGCGGCAGCTCGGACAGGTCGCGCCAGGGCAGGCGGCCGCCGTCCTGTCGGGTGGCGGTCGCGGAATACTGACGTGCCTCGGCGGCGAAGGCGCCAAAGCTCTTGATCTGGGCAATCCGCTCGGCGCGGGCACGCACCACCTCTTCCTCGCCGGGAGGGACCGGCATGATGATCTCGGACAGCAGCACGCGCACGGTGCTGCCGGTGCCCTGCTGCGACAAGGCGCGGTCGATTTCGTCCTCGGAGACGGTGGCGCGGGCGCCGAAACGCGCCTGCACCAGCTGGCGCCAGCTGAGACCGGACTGCACGAAGTCGCGGAAGGTCTGTTCGGCGACGCCTTCGGCGCCAAGCGCGGCGACGAACTGTTCGCGGGTCATGTCGGCCCGACCCGCGAATTCCGCCATGCCGTCCAGGATTTCCTCGTCGGTCGGACGGATGCCGTTGTCATGCGCCGCCTGCAGGCGCAGCCGGTCATCGACCAGCTGTTCGCGGGCCAGCTTGTCCAGGTTGCCCGGGGCGCGCAGGACCTGCAGCATGCGCTTGCGCTGCTGCAGCTCGTAGTTGGTGATGACGCTGTCGTTGACCTGGATCGCCGGGCCAAAGAGGTTTTGAGCAGCCAGCGGAACAGGGGCCAGGGCAATCGTCAGGGCCGCGACAAACGGTGCAAGCAGACGGGTCAGAACGAACATGTGCGGCGGTACTCCTTGCCACTGTTGCCGGCGCCGAACCCTGTCAGCGCGATGGTCAGATCGAAATCGGTGGATGGTTCGACAACGGAGGAAGAGGCGTAGTCCCGCTTCACCCGGAAATCCACCTGGATGCATTCGTTGCGGTATTGCAGCCCAAGCCCGACCCGGTCAACCCGCTGGTCCGCCAGATCGTAGCGGGCCTCGCTGGAGGTGGACCAGTGACGGTTCAGCTGGTAGCGGCCATCGAAGGTCCATTCCGACTGTGTCCGGTCGCGGTCCTCATCCGGATCCGTGACCAGCAGCAGGTAGGAGGCGCCCAGATCCATGCGGGTGTTGGACCAGCCCGCACGTGCCTCGGCCTTGGAAAAGCTGCCGTCATGGTCCAGCAGACCGCGCGCCGAAAGCGTCAGCCCCAGCGGATTGGAAAAGCGCCCGGCGATCAGCAGGTCCGACGAGGTGCCCGTCAGCCCGGAAGAGCGCGAGAAATCCGTATCGGCGGATTCGCGCCAGATCTTGCCGAAGGTCAGCGCGGCGGACCACCCGTCCGGCGCCTGGTGCAGCCAGCGCATCCCGGCGGCGAGCGTTGCGCCGTGTTCGCGGCGGTCGCTGGCAGGAAAGCGTGACAGGGTCAGCAGGTTGGCCTCGTCGAATTCGACTCGCGTGCTTTCGTCATTGGGGTTGCGTAGCCTCTCTCCGCCGACCCAGCCGAACTGCAGTACCGGCTCCAGCAGGGTGCGCCCGCCAGCGGCCCCCTGGCGCTGCATCGGATAGCGGAATTCCGCCGCGATGCCGGGGATGGCGCGGCTGACCTCGGCGTCCGAGGTCACGTCCTGCTCGGTCAGGTAGTGATCGACCCAGAGGTGCGTCGACAGGCCCGCGCGGATGCCGCCCGGCAGGGTCCAGCGGTTGCGCCAGCTCATCTCGGCGTTGATGCGGGTCACGTCGCGACCGTCGATATCACTGTCGGCATCGGGGCCGTCGGTATCGTTCTTGGACTGGCGCAGGTGGCCGTGGGCTTCCGCCGCGAGGCGAAGCTCTCCGCCCAACAGTCCCGGAAAGAACCGGCGCTCCAGCCGGTAGTCGGCAATAAAGCGCGGCTGGGTCGAATTGCTCTCGAAATCGCGCAGCGTCTGGTAGTTCCGGACACTGGTTTGCATGAAACTGTCGTACTTGATCCGGGACAGAGACAGGTCGCTGGCCAGCCTGTCCTTGTCGTCGAGATCGTAGTCGTAGAGATAGGCGTCATCCGAAATCGACTTGAGGTTGAAGGACAGCTTGTAGTCCCGCGGAAGCCGGAAATTGCCGTTGGCAAAAAGGTATCCCCGCAGGCTGTCCTCCATCAGCGTATCCGAGGTCAGCCCGCCCAAGAGCGTCAGCCGACCGCTGCGAAAGGCCCGCCGATAGCGGAATTCCAGCGTGCGCGTCTTTGGCGACAGGTAGGGTGTCAGGGTGATGTCCTGATGGCGCCCGATCGGGATGAAATAGGGCGTCTTGATGCCGAACCCCAACAGCGTGCTGCTGTGGATGGTCGGGATCAGAAAGCCGCGGGCCCGCTCCAGCGTCGGGTCGGGCAGCCGCAGCCTGGGAAAGTAAAAGACCGGTACGTCCAGCACGCGCAACTGTGCGTTGTCGAAATAAAGCTGGCGTTCCAGTTGGTCATGCACCACGCGGGAGGCGCGGATCTGCCACAGCGGCACGCGGTTCTTGCCGCAGACCTGGCAGGAGGTGACGGCGACGCGGCTCAGTTGGGTGAAACGGCCCTCCACCCGTCGCGCCTCGACAGAGGCCAGCTGCAATTGCTGGTCCAGCACCATGCGCGCCCCGGCCAACAGCCCGTTGCGAAACCCCTGGTCCATTTCGGCATAGGTGGCGGTGATGACATTGCCGTCCGCGTCGATGATCCGGATCGGCCCGTCAATCTTCAGCTGGTCGGTGCTCTGGTCGTAGACGATGCGCTCTGCCGTCAGCCGCAACCCGTCGTGGAAGGCCTCGACGTTGCCTGTGGCCACAAGCCGGCTGTCGGCCTCGACATAGACCGCGTCCGCGACCAGCATCGCCGGGTCGGCCGCGTCATCGCCGCTGTCCTGGGCGCTGGCGGGCAGGGCCAGAAAGGTGAGGGCCGCAAGGAGACGGGCCAGGCATGTCAGCACGCGTGTCATCCGTCCTCCATATGCAAGACCAACCCCATTGCAAGGAGAACGGATGCAACCGGTGGCACCCAGGCAGCAACAAGTGGTGCCAGTTGACCGTTTTCCCCCATGATCTGGGCGAAACTTCGCACATAATAGAGACCGAATCCAAGCAGGACCGCCGAGAGGATTGCAATTCCCGTCCGGCCGAGGCGCGTGGGCCGCATGGTAAAGGCCGCACCGATCAGGGTCATCGCCACCAGAAACAGCGGGCGCGACAATTCCATGTGCATCCAGACGATGTAGCGGCGCGCGGAAAACCCAGAGGATTCAAGGCCCTGGATAAAGGCGGGCAGATCCCAGATCGCCACCGCCGAAGGTTTGCCGAACCGGTCGCGGATGCTGTCCTGGGTCAGGGTCGAGGGCAGGCGCAACTCGTCGTGCAGCTTGGCGCCGGACTCGGGGTTCAGGCCCGCGGTCAGCGGCCAGGCCTTGGCATCGTTCAGCACCCAGAAACCATCCGACAGGCGCGCGCGATCGGCCTGAATGCGGGTCGCAGGACCACCCCCCGGGGCATAGACCACGATGGAGACGTCAAAGAGCCTGGTCGCCTCGGCATTGGCGCGGGCGGCGTGTATCACTGCCTGACCCTCGTCGCCGCCCTGGCGCAGCCACAGCCCCTCGGGGCCGATGGACAGCGCCGAGGCGCTGCCGTTTTCATAGGTTTCGCGCAATTCGGTGTAGCGTTTCGACGTGGCAGAGACGATGGGATTCAGCAGTCCGACCACCAGCCCGCCGATCAGCAGGGCCACCACCGCGGGCGCCATCAATGCGGTCACGCCGGACCGACCACTGGCCCGCGTGACCACCAGCTCCGAAGAGCGCGCAAGGCCAATGAACAGCGCGACGGTCGAAAGGATCATCACCAGCGGCACGATTTCATAGACGCCACTGGGCAGTTTCATCAGCGTCACCTGGACCACCTGGCCAAAGCTGACGCTGTCGTCGAAACGGCGCATTTCCTCGATCAGGTCCAGCAGGCCCTGGAACAGGGCAAAGATCCCGAAGATCATCAGGAACATCCAGAGATAGCGTCGGGCAAAGTAGAAATGCAGTGTCATGCGGTGGCCTCCTGCACCGCTGCGCGCCTGCGCCGGGGCCGATGGGTCCGCGACGCCTGCCAGAGCAGGACCCAGACCACAAACAGCCCGATGACACTGGGCAGGTAGACCAGCGGCCAGAGCGTGAGGTCGGCGCGCACCGGGTCCGTTACCAGGCTTTCGACCAGTTTGACCAGCACCAGCAAACCGATGGCAAAGACGATCTGCCGGGTCACGCCGAAGCGCGAGAACCCGCCGACCATCAGCGCCGCGTAGCCGATCAGCGGGGCGATCATCACCAGCAACGCAAGCTGGAACCGCAGGTGGCCTTCCTCGGCCGCTTCGCCGGGCGGGTCTCGTGCCTCTTCGGCGGCTGCGACGGGCTGGGTGATCAGCTCCCAGGTGGGCATGTAGTTCAGCTGTCGCCTGTTCGGCCGCCCTGCGACCACCAGGTCCGAGACATCGTAGACAAGATCGGTGAAATTCGTGGTCGAAAGGCGGCGGCTTTCCAGGTCCATCGTCTGCGCCATGCCTGAGAGCATGACCAGCTTAGGTCCTTCGTCATCGTTGATCAGATAGGCCTGTTCCGAGGTGTAGGTCACGTCGCGCCCGGGCGTGCGCCGGTCCGACAGAACAACATCGCGCAACTCTCCTTGCTCCGTGATGTCGCGGATGTAGAAGGTCACTCCGTCCACCGGGTGCAGGAAGACGCCGTCGCGCAGGAGCCGTGCGCTGACAGAGCCGGAAAGCGCCTTTTCCCGGATGCGCAGTTGTTCCAGCGATTTCGGCACCAGAAGATGCGTCAGAACCGACATCATCAGTGCCACGGTCAGTCCAAAGATCAGCACAGGTCGCGCCAGCCGCCAGGGGGAATAGCCGGTTGCCTGCACCACCGTCAGTTCGCTGTCCGAACTCAGCCGGTTGGTGACATAGACCGCTGCCGCGAAACTGGCCAATGGCAGCACCTGGGCGATCACCGCCGGCAGGGACAGGGCGGTGAACTCCATCACCACGCGCACCGAATGGCCGTCTGAAACCAACTGGTCAAAGACCGCAACGGCCTTGTTCACCCAATACACAGCCACAAGGACTAGGGCGAAAAAGCCGAACACCACCATCAGTTGCGACAGGACATATCTGTCGAATCTCTGCAAAGGCTTGGTCCCCCCAGACCCGTCCCAATGGCGGCACGCTACCCCATCGTACGGAATTGGGAAAGGTGGCTCTGGTCAACCGGGGCGGGCGGCGTTACCTCTCTTGGCGGAACTCAGCTCAGGAGAAAACGACCCATGACCGATCTGCGCGCGATCAGCTTTGCCGAGGTGGCCCTGGACGGGCTCGAGCAGGCGGAGGGGCGTCTTGCCGTCCTCGTCACACCCGAAGGCACGCTCAGCCCCGGCGCGCGGCGCCTGAACCGCCTGACCAAGGGGGCGCTGGGGCGCGCGGTCGAAAGCGAGGCCTGGGGCAAGCTTTCCGCCGGCGAGGCGCTGAGCCTGGCCTGGCCCGCCGGACTGGCCGCCGAAGGTGTCGAGATCGTCAAGCTGGCCCGCCGCCCCTCGGTGGTGGAGGCGCGCAAGGCCGGGGCCACGATGGCCAAGGCGGCGGACAAATCGGCGCTGACCGCGCTTGTCGAGGTCACGCGCCTGCCCGAGGAGATCGCATTGGGGCTGGCCCTGCGTGGCTATGCCTTCACCGCGCGCAAGGCCACCCCCGCCGAGGTGCCCGCTGCCGCGCTGATGATGGTCAAGGCCCCCGATGAGGCCGAGGCCGCGTTTGTCGCCGCCCGCGCCGTGGCCGAGGGCATCGCCTTTACCCGCGACCTGGTCTCGGAACCGGCCAACGTGCTGACCACCGTCGAATTTGCCGCCCGGCTGGAGGCTCTGCGCGAAATCGGGCTGGAGGTCGAGGTGCTGGAGGAGGACCAGCTGGAAAAGCTGGGGATGGGCGCGCTGCTGGGCGTCGGCATGGGCTCTGCCATGCCGTCCAAGGTCGTGACCATGCGCTGGAAGGGGGCCGAGGGCGCGCCGCTGGCGCTGATCGGCAAGGGCGTTGTCTTTGACACCGGCGGCATCAGCCTCAAGCCCGCGCAGGGCATGGAGGACATGACGATGGACATGGGCGGTGCGGGCACCGTGTCCGGCGTGATGAAGGCGCTGGCGCTGCGCAAGGCCAAGGCGCATGTGGTCGGCATGGTCGGCCTGGTCGAGAACATGCCCTCGCACATGGCGCAGCGCCCCGGCGACATCGTCACCTCGATGAAGGGCGACACGATCGAGGTCATCAACACCGATGCCGAAGGCCGCCTGGTGCTGGCCGACGTGATGTGGCACGCGCAGGAAGCCGAGAAACCGGCGGCGATGATCGACCTGGCCACGCTGACCGGCGCCTGCATCGTTGCCCTGGGCAACGAGAACGCCGGCGTCTTTTCCAACGACGACGGGCTGGCGGGCGATTTCCTCAAGGCTGCGGCGACAGAGGGCGAGGGGGCCTGGCGCCTGCCGCTGGGCCAGGCCTATGACGACATGCTGAAGAGCCAGAAGGCCGACATCAAGAACGTCGGGGGCCGCCCGGCGGGTGCGATCACCGCGGCGCAGTTCCTGCAGCGGTTTGTCCAGGAGGGTACGCCCTGGATCCACCTCGACATTGCGGGCGTGGCCCAGGTCAGCAAGGACACGGATCTGTCGCCCAAGGGTGCGACCGGCTGGGGCGTGATGGCGCTCGACCGTCTGGTGCGTGACCGTTTCGAGAGCTGAACGCGTGGCGCGCCTGTCCCTGTTTGACGGGCGCGCTGTTTCTTTGGGCCGAAAATACTTCGGGGGAGTCTGCCCTTGGCAGACGGGGGCAGCGCCCCCTTCCTCCGGTCCGCAACCCGGAGCACCCGCATGGGAGAGGCGTTCTTCTATCACCTGACCCGCCGCCCGCTGGAGGCGGTTCTGCCGGATTTGCTGGAAAAATCGCTGGCCCGCGGCTGGCGTGTTTCTGTGCGCGGCACGCAGGCGCAAAGGATGGACTGGCTGGACCAGAAGCTCTGGCTGGGACCGGAAGAAGGGTTCCTGCCGCATGGTCTGGCGGGCGGTCCGCATGACGCGGATCAACCGGTGCTGCTGACGCTGGATGCCGAGGCCACCAATGACCCCGGCTGCCTGATGTGCATCGACGGGGCCGAGGTGGCGCCGGACGAGGTCACAGCCCTGGACCGGGTCTGTGTTCTCTTCGACGGCCACGACGGGGCCGCACTGCAACGCGCCCGCGACCAGTGGCGCAGCCTGACGGGCGCGGGCTGCAAGGCGCAGTACTGGTCCGAGGAATCGGGCCGCTGGGAGAAGAAGGCCGAAAGCTGAGCGCGCCTAACGCTGCAGGACCAGTTTGCCGCCGGTGATCTGAAGGCTGTGGTACAGGTTCAGATAGCTCATCCCCAAGAGAGAATTCTGCATTTCCCCGCCGTTCACATAGGCCGGCACGCGGCTATCGGTGAAGGGGCCAAGGGCCACCTCGTCCAGCGTCACCCGTGCCGTGCGCACCACGCCGTTGGCGGTCATCGCCTCTGTCAGGAAATGCAGGCCGTCCATGTCTATTCCCGCGCGCCGGGCCGCGTCCTGTGTCAGCACCATCGAGGTTGCGCCGGTATCGACGACGAAACGCACCGGGGCGCCGTTGACCTGAAGGTTGATGTAGTAATGCCCGTCAGGCGCGCGGGGCAGTTCGATCCGGCCCTCGCTGGCGGTCACCATCTGTTGCGGCTGCACGGTCTGGCGGATGTCCTGCCAGAGCCCGTAGATCGCAACGACGCCGACAAAGATTAGCGCCCAGGCAGCCATGTATTGCAGGGTTTTGTTCAGGTTGTTCCGGTTCTGGACAAAGAACCAGCCCGCGATCACGCTGCCCAGCAACACAAGATAGATGAGATTTCCGATCTGGTTGCCCGACATGGCTGGCCTCCGGTGAGTCTGCCCGAGAAAGATAGGTATTCCGGGGCCAAGTTACAGGGTCAGACCGGGGCAAGCCCGAAATTGCGCAGACCGTCCAGCACGAATTGCACAGACAGCGCGGCCAGCAGCATCCCCAGCAGGCGCGTGACCACGTTGATCCCGACACGGCCCAAGGCACGTTCGATCACGCCCGCGGTCAGGAACAGCAGCAGCACCAGCAGCAGGACGGCGGCCATGACGCCCAACACCCCGGCCATCTCCAGCGCATCCTTTGCCGCGCCCGCCAGCAGGATCATAGAGGCGATGGCGCCTGGACCGGCGATCAGGGGAATGGCAAGCGGAAAGACCGAAGGGTCGGGGAATTCTTCCTCGTCGGCCTTGTCCTCGCGCCGCTTGGTACGGCGCTCGAACAGCATGTCCAGCGCGGTGATGAACAGCAGGATGCCGCCCGCGATTCGGAAGGCGGGCATGGAAATCCCGATGAAGCCCAGCACCGCCTCGCCGAGGAAGGCAAAGATCGTCAGCAGGCCAAAGGCGATGATGCAGGCGCGATAGGCGACCGCGCGCCGGTGCTGCGCATCCGCCCCCTGGGTCAGCGCGATGAACATCGGCGTCAGCCCGATGGGGTCGATCACCACGAAGACGGTGACAAAGGCGCTGATGAGAAAGGCGGTGTCCATGCGATCTGGGCTACCCGCCGGGCGCGATCCTGTCCAGCCCCCGGTTGATCCGGCTCAAGGCGGTCGGCGACCGCCCCGCCTAAAATCGCGGCCACGGATCGGGGAGGTGCGGCGATGACAGACGGAACGCAAGAGGCACGGCATCACATTATGGGCGGCGGTATCGCGGGGCTCGCGGTGGCGGTTTTCCTGCTGCGCGACGCCGGGGTCAGCGGCAAGGATATCCGCATCTACGAACAGCTGGACGTGGCGGGCGGCTCGCTCGACGGGGCGGGGGATGCCGCCGGGGGCTACCTGATCCGCGGTGGGCGCATGTTCGAGGAGCATTTCGCCTGCACCTTCGATCTGCTGGACGGTATCCCCTCGACGGATGACCCGAGGGTCAGCGTCACCGAGGATATCCTGGCCTTCAACCGCATGGTGCCGGGGTCTTCCAACTGCCGCCTCGTGCGCGGGGGCAAACCGGCCGAGGACAGGCTTGAACTGACGCTCAGCGCAGAGGGTGTCATCGACATCAACCGCCTGATACTGCACCGCGAGGCGGGGTTAGGGGAACGCCGGATCGACGACTGGTTCTCAGCCGGGTTCTTCGACAGCAACTTCTGGATGATGTGGTCGACCATGTTTTCCTTCCAGCCTTGGCATTCGGCAGGCGAGATGCGCCGATACCTGCGCCGATTCATCCATCTTTTCCCGGGGTTCACGCGGATCGAGGACATCCTGCGCACGCGCTACAACCAGTACGACTCGCTGATCGCGCCGATCATCGACTGGCTGCGTGACCGGGGTGTGACGGTGCGGACAGGGGAACAAGTGGCGGATGTCGAGATCGAGGGCACGCGGCAGGGCCGCGCGGTGACGGCGCTGGTATTGGCCGATGGCGTGCGGGTCGCGGTTTCGGACAGCGACCGGGTCTACATGACGCTGGGCTCGATGACCGATGCCTCGGTGCTGGGGGACCGGGGCAGTGCGCCCTCGCTGGACGACCAAGAGGGCGGGGCCTGGCGGCTCTGGCGCGCCCTGGCGGCGCGGCACGAGGGGCTGGGCCGGCCGGAGGCCTTTTGCACCGATACCGGCAAGACGGCCTGGCATTCCTTTACCGTGACGCTGGACGGTCCGGATTTCTTTGAATTCATGGAGGATTTCACCGGCAACCGGACCGGGACCGGCGGGCTGATAACCTTTGCCGACTCGGGCTGGACCCTGTCCTTCGTGCTGTTCCACCAGCCGCATTTCCGGGGACAGAAACACGGCACCTACACGCTCTGGGGATATGGGCTGCGCGGCGACCGCGACGGCGACTTCGTTCAAAAACCGATGTGGCGCTGTAGCGGCGAGGAGATCCTGCAGGAGATGTCTGGCCAGTTGCGGCTGACCGAGGCGCAGCGGCACTGGTTCGACGATGCCCGGGTGCGCGTGTGCCGGATGCCTTTCATCACCAGCCAGTTCATGCCGCGCCATACCGGCGACAGGCCTGATGTGCGCCCGCCCGGCGCGCGGAATTTCGCGGTGATCGGGCAGTTCTGCGAATTGCCACGCGATTGCGTATTCACGGTGGAATACTCGGTGCGCTCGGCCCGGACGGCGGTGGCGGCGCTGACGGGCCGCACCGATCCGCCGCCGCCGGTGGCGCGCACGGACCTGGATCCGATGGTCCTGATCCGGGCAGCGCGGGTGCTGATGGGGGGCTGACGGCGGTCAGGTGTTGCGTTGGGTGTGGTTCAGGACCATCGCCCTGAGGTCGTCGGGGGAAAGCATCGGAATCCTGCTGTGAATCATGCGGTGGCAATTGGCGCAAACCGCGACCAGGACTTCGACCCGGGTTTTCTCGCCAGGCTTCATGTCGGAAACGCGCTTGGTGTGATGGGCTTCTATGTAGGCCTCGCCGATCTCGCCATAGGCGGCTCCGAAGGAGAACCCGCAGCAGGAGCAGTCGAACGATGAAAGGCTCCTCTTAAATTCTGCGACAAGCCTTTGATTTCGCTCGCGGTGTCGGTGTGTGGCTTCGAGCAATTGCCCTTCCTCGTAGAGCCCGGAATCATCACTTCTTTTTGGCCTCTGGCGTTCATACAAATCGCTTGTTTCAAGGATTGCCTGAAACTCGCCTTCATCCATCGGATAGCTGGTCCGAAAACGCCACCTGTTGTGCATCATGACATCTGGCAGCGGAACAGGGTGTGTGAAGATACGGATGTCTTTCGTGGCAACGCGGATCAGGAAAGGCTCGACCGTCAGCGCCTGTTCGATTTCAGGGCCTGTCAAACGCGAAGACCCTGGCAGCGCTTCGACATCTTGACGTTTGCGGGCCAAGACATCGGGATCTTGACGGACGCCTTCGACGAATCGTGCGCCGAGATAACATCCGACGGCTTGCCATTTCCTGCCCTCGCAGGTCGCCAAAACGAGGTTAAGGGGCCTGCCGATCTGGTCTCGCGGAGGCGTGGCCGAAGTATACCCGTAGTGAAAGCCGTCCCTCGCCAAACTCAGATCGAAATTCCAATCCTCATGGCCAAAACCGTTCTGTTTGACATAATCACCAAATCCGTCTTTGCCAAAACGACCGGGACTGGGACGGGTCCAGTGACAATCATTCCCGACAACGCGGTGAATTCTGCATTCCATTGGCAAGCTCCCCCACAAGGTACCAGCAAATGGCTAAGCAGCGCTTTCCGCCGTATCCAGCTTTTCGATCGCCTTTTCCCAGAGGCCCTCGGCCTTGTGCAGCCCGTCCATGACCTCGGCGTATTTCTTGTTCCAGGTCTCCAGCTCACCCAGGCGGCTGTCCTCGTAGAGCGTGGGATCCGCCAGTTTTTTCGCCAGCTTCTCGCGCATCTCTTCCAGCTTGCCGACCCGGTCCTCGCATTTGCGGACCTCGGCGCGCAGGTCAAGGATCTGATCGCGCGAGGGGCGTTTCGGCTTTTCGACGGGCTTGGCCGGTTTCGCAGGGGTGTCGCGCGACAGTAGCATGGCGCGATAGGTGTCGAGATCTTCCTCGTAGGGTTTGACGGTGCCATCGCCCACCAGCCACAGCCGGTCGGCCACCATCGACAAGAGGTGCATGTCGTGGCTGACCAGGATCACCGCGCCGGAATAGGCGGTCAGCGCCTCGACCAGCGCCTCGCGGCTTTCGATGTCCAGGTGGTTGGTCGGTTCATCGAGGATCAGCAGGTGCGGCGCGTCCAGCGTCGCCAGCAGCAGCGAGAGTCGCGCCTTTTGTCCGCCCGACAGGCGCCCGACCACGGTTTCCGCCTGCGCGGCCATCAGGCCGAAGCTGGCCAGTTTCGCGCGCAGTTTCGCGGGTGGCGTGCCGGGGCGTTCCCGTTGCAGGTGCTGGATCGGCGTTTCGTCGAGGTGCAGTTCGTCCACCTGGTGCTGGGCGAAATAGCCGATGCGCAGCTTGGACGAACGGCTCATCCGGCCGTCCATCAGCGGCAGGCGGTCGGACAGCAGTTTCGACAGGGTCGACTTGCCCTGACCGTTCTTGCCCAGCAGGGCGATGCGGTCGTCCTGGTCGATGCGCAGGTTCAGGCGGCTGAGCACCGGCTTGCCGTCATAGCCGGTCACGCCGCCTTCGATGTTTATGATCGGGGGCGAGAGCTCGTCGGGCTGGGCAAAGGTGAAGACGCGCTTGGCGGCGTCCTCGGGGGCGGTGATCATGTCCATGCGCTCGATCATCTTGAGGCGGGACTGGGCCTGTTTCGCCTTCGACGCCTTGGCGCGGAAGCGGTCGACAAAGCTTTGCAGGTGGGCGCGGCGCTGGTCCTGCTTTTTCGCCATTGCGGCGGCCTGGGCGCGTTTTTCAGCGCGCAGCTTGGCAAAGCCGTCATAGGGCGTGCCGTAATAGGTCAGCTTGCGGTCCTCGAGGTGCAGGATGCTGCCCACGGCGCGGTTCAGAAGGCCCCGGTCGTGGGAAATCACGATGACCGTGTGCGGGTATCTGGCCAGGTAGGATTCGAGCCAGAGCGCGCCTTCGAGATCGAGGTAGTTCGTCGGTTCGTCGAGCAGCAGCAAGTCGGGCTGGGCAAAGAGCACACCCGCCAGCGCCACGCGCATCCGCCAGCCGCCCGAAAAGGCAGAGCAGGGTTGTTTCTGCTGCGCGTCGTCAAAGCCTAGGCCGCGCAGGATGGTCGAGGCGCGGGCCTCGGCGCTCCAGGCGTCGATATCGGCCAGACGGGTCTGGACCTCGGCGATACGGTGCGCGTCGGTGGCGGTTTCCGCCTCGGCCATCAGGGAGGCGCGTTCTGTATCGGCCTCCAGCACCGTGTCGATCAGCGAGGTCTCGGACGAGGGGACCTCCTGGCTGACGCCGCCGATGCGGGCGCGGCTGGGCAGGGAGATTTCGCCATTGTCCAGCGTCAGTTCGCCCCGGATCAGGCGAAAGAGCGTTGTCTTACCCGCACCGTTGGGACCGACGAGGCCGACCTTGTGGCCCTCGGGGATGGTGGCGGAGGCGTCCTCGAAGAGCGGGCGGCCCTCGACGGAATAGGAGATGCAGTCGATCCTGAGCATGGCGGGGCTGTAGCAGAGGCTGCGGGAAGGAGCCAGAGCCCGTCTTGGGGAGGGCTGTGCAAGGCCGCTGTCCGCCTTGGCCGCAGATCCATGACAGGGCTTTTCAAGATGCGGGGGGCGTGCTAGGCGCCAGCGCAGAATTCGGCCGGGCGAACCGGCCCCGAAACGCGAGGAAGACAGACATGGCCACCGAACGCACCCTTTCGATCATCAAGCCCGACGCCACCAAGCGCAACCTGACCGGCAAGATCAATGCCAAGTTCGAAGACGCGGGCCTGCGCATCATCGCGCAAAAGCGCATCCAGCTGACCAAGGCGCAGGCCGGCCAGTTCTACGCCGTGCACGCCGAGCGTCCGTTCTACGACGAGCTGTGCGAATTCATGGCTTCCGAACCGGTGGTCGTGCAGGTGCTGGAAGGCGAAGGCGCCATCCTGAAGAACCGTGAAGTCATGGGCGCGACCAACCCCGCCGATGCCGCACCGGGCACCATCCGCGCCGAGTTCGCGGAATCGGTCGGTGAAAACTCGGTCCACGGCTCGGACGCGCCGGAAACCGCCAAGGAAGAGATCGCCTTCTTCTTCTCGGGTCTCGAACTGGTCGGCTAAGCCGTCACGCAGATCTGACAGTGCGATGCCGTCTCCGGGAGCTCCGGGGGCGGCATTTTTCGTTTTCGCGGGCGACGGGTTGCGCCGAGGGCACGGATCCTCACACTGGCCGAGGTGATGACATGCAACAGACCGTGCCAATGGCGGAGGAAGGCAAGGCGATCATGGCGGCGCGTGACGGCTGGACCGGGATTCTCGAAGAGGGGGAAGAAATCCTTTGGCAAGGGCGGCCAGACGCCGGGAAGTGGCTGGAGGGCAAGGGGGTCGGAACCTTCCTGGTGCTGGGCTTCATCTTCGCGGCCTTTCTGTACACCCCGGTGACGGATTGGCTGGACTCGGGTCAGGGTGTGGGCGCGCTGATGCCCGTCATGGCCTTAGTCGGGGGGCTGGTCGTGTTCCTGGGGGCTGGGTTGCTCTCGCTTCGGTGGAAGCACCGAAGGACTTGGTACACGCTGACCGACCGCCGCGCCTTTATCGCCACGGTGGGATTGATCAAGGGGCGCAAGCTGCGGGACTACTGGCTGCACCCGGGACGCAAGATCGAGTTGCACAAGACCGAACCGCCCTCGGTGATCTTTGACACCCGCGTCGTGCAGAAGGGCGACAGCACGCAATGTGTCGAAACCGGGTTCAAGCACATCGCGGAGGCCGAAAAGGTCCATGCGCTGATGAAGGACTGCCAGGCCCGATGGAACGAGATGGACGTCTGAACGGCGGCACGGTCAGCGGCGTTCGATCACGCCGATTTCGTTCAGGATGCGGTCGAGTGCAGTTTGGGGCGCGGTTGTGGTCTGTGCCTTGAGCGCGTCGAACTGGGCGCGCAGGGTGTCCTTTTCCGCGCCTTTGCAGTCGTTCCAGGGACGACCTTGAAGGGCCATGTGCAGCACGTAATAGCCGATGAAATGCGGACGCTCGCCCGAGACAAGCAGCTTGCGATAGGCCTCATGCGCGCCGAGTTCACGCAGGGTTTCGGCGTCGGGGATGCCTGCCGCGGTGCAGGCCCGTTCAAAAGCGGGGCCGAGGTTGCGGATGGTGCTGATTGCTGTGCCGCTCATGTCAGCATGGGATTGACGGTGGCGAAGGGCAGGGCGTCTTGCAACGGGTCGAACCGGCCTTCGGTGAACATCGCCTGTCCGGCGTCGTGGATCGTGCGCCAGGTCGCCCGCGCCAGAGCAGAGCCGAGCGAGAGCCGGGCCACGCCCAGGGCGGCGAAGTCCGACCGGGCGTATTGTGCGTAAGGGCCAGCGACAAGCGCGTTGAAGGGCAGGCTGGTAGCCTTGACCAGACGCCCCAGCACCTCCATCGAGGGTGGGCCGGGAACATAGATCGCGTCGGCGCCTGCCGCCTCGAAGGCCTGGATGCGGCGCGTGGCCTCTGCTTCGTCATAGTGGCCGGTCAGGATGCCATCGGCGCGCGCCACAAGCATGAAGTCGCGGGACAGGGCGCGGGCGGCGGATGCGGCGGCACGGATGCGGTCGGCGGCCAGCTGCGCCTCATAGGGCGTGTCATCCGGCAGGGCCGTGTCCTCTATGCAGATGCCGGAAAGGCCCGCCTCGGCGGCAAGGCGGACGGTCTCGGCGCAGATCTCGGGCGCCTCGCCAAAACCGTTTTCGAAATCGCCCGACACAGGCACATTGACGGCGGCGACGAGGTCCTGCGCGTGGGCCAAGGCCTCGTCCCGGGTGAGCGTGCCCATATCGGGCCGCCCAAGCGTAAAGGCATGGGCGGCAGAGGAGGTGGCGATGGCCTTTGCGCCCAAGGCTACCAGCATCTTGGCCGACCCCGCGTCCCAGGCATTCGCAAGAATGAAGGGATCGCCGGGGCGGTGCATCTGCCGGAAGCTGTCAGGCATGGGCGCGGGCCTTGGTTTCCGCATAGGCGCAGAGGGTCTGCAGGGCCTCTGTCAGGCGGTCGTCGGCCACGGTCAGAGCTACGCGGACATGCCCGGCGGCGGATTTGCCAAAGCTTTCGCCCGGCATGACGGCGATGCGGTGATCGTCCAGCAGATCCTCGGCGAAATCGCGGCCCGAAAGGCCCGTCGCACGGATGTCGAGCATGAGGTACATGGCGCCCTGCGCCGGGATTGCCTTGACTGTCGTCTGCCCCTCGATCACCGAGAGCGCGAGGTCGCGGCGACGGCGGAAGGGTTCGGCGATCTGTTGTTCGAGTTCGGCGCCCTGTTCCAGGGCAAAGAGCGCGCCGTCCTGGATGTAGCCGGGCACGCCATAGGTGGTGGCGGTGGCAAGGTCGATCAGCCGGTCGATGGCCTCTGTCGGCCCGACAAGCCAACCCGCGCGGGACCCCGTCATGGCGTGGCTTTTGGACATAGAGCCGACAATCAGCGTGCGGTCCACCATGCCGGGCAGGCTGCGCGGGCTGACGTGTTGGCCTTGCCAGACCTGCGTGTCGTAGACCTCGTCCGAGATCAGCCAGAGATCGTTGTCCGTGCAGGCCAGGGCGATGTCCTCCAGCGTGTCGCGGGGATAGATCATGCCGGTGGGGTTGTTGGGCGTGTTGACCAGCAGGCTTTTGGCGTTTGTTTCGCGGGCGGTGGCCTGGATGGCCTCGCCGCGCGGCAGAAAGGCGTCGTCGGCCCGAGTCGGCACGGGCACTGCGCGACCGGAGGCGGCGCGGATCGTGCCGGGATAGGTGGCATAATAGGGGTCGATGTAGAGCGCGGCGTCGCCGGGGGTCAGCACGGCCATATGCGCCGCAAAGAGCGCCGCCTGGCCGCCGGGCGTTATGAGCACGTTGTCCGGGGTCGTGGGCACGCCGGTACGTGCGCTGATGCGGCTGGCCACGGCCTGGCGCAGGGAAGAGACGCCGGGGACCATCGCGTAGCCCGTGTGCCCGCCACGGGCTGCCTTGTGGATCGCCTGCAGGATCGACGGATCGGTGCCGATGTCATGTTCGCCGATGGTCAGTTCGGTCACCGGTTCGCCGGCGGCGACGAGCGCGCGAGCGCGGTAGAACACCTCCCAGCCGTCGGAGCCGCCTTCGTTGAGTGTGGTGATGCGGGAAGAGAGCTGGGGCATGTTGTTGTCCTTTCTTGGAAATGTCTTGCCAGAGCCACCAAGGCGCGGCAAGCCGGTTCTCCCCACGTTAAGATTCTGTTGAGAGTTGTGAACGAAATCAAGGGTTTGCGCGCGCACCCCCGATTGACCCAGCGCGCGGTCGAACGTATGGTTTCAGACATGCTGGACGAGGTACGGCAAGCGGCCCCCGGGGGAACCCCTTGGGGCCGTTTTTCGTGCCCTGCCACCCAGGAGGGGCAACCTACAGGCAATAAAGGTGTCGAGCATGAGCAGTGCAGAGCAGAAACCAGAAGAACCGCGCATCGTCATCATCGCCAGCGAGCGATGCGAGCGACTGCGCAGGCAACGTGACCGGGCAACGGCCACGATCGCCGATCTGGTCGATCAGATCGGCGAACTGCAGGACAGGGCGAAGCGAGGGGACATCGCGAAAAAGTCCGAGGCGAGCAGTGCCTTGGGCGAATTGAGATACTGGCTGCGTGCAGCCCGGGAAACGGAGTTGGAACTTGAAGAGATCATCCGAAAGGAAGAGGGAATCAGCGACGTCTACGGACTCGACCTCGAAGCGGCCAGATCTGCGGTCGGGTGCCGCCTGGATAGCCTCAGGGCCTGCTGTTCTGAAGGACAGGTTCCTGAGTGAAATGACCGAGGGGGAGCGCATGGCGCTCCCCTACTTGTTTGAATTCTGGGCCCATGCGCACCAGTTGCCACCCGAAGGCGACTGGCGCACCTGGGTGGTCCTGGGCGGGCGCGGCGCGGGCAAGACCCGCGCCGGGTCGGAATGGGTGCGCGCGCAGGTCGAAGGGGCCAAGCCGCTGGACAAGGGACGCTGCAAGCGCATCGCGCTGATCGGCGAGACCTATGACCAGGCGCGCGAGGTGATGATCTATGGCGACAGCGGGATCATGAACTGCACGCCCCCGGACCGGAAACCGAAATACGTCTCGACCCGGCGGACGCTGGTCTGGCCCAACGGGGCCGAGGCGATGGTGTTTTCGGCGCAGGACCCTGAGGCGCTGCGCGGGCCGCAGTTCGATGGCGCCTGGGTGGATGAATTCGCCAAGTGGAAGAAGGCGCAGGATGTCTGGGACATGCTGCAGTTCGGCCTGCGGCTGGGCGAGGCGCCCCGGGTCTGCGTGACGACGACGCCTCGCAATGTCGAGGCGCTCAAGGAGTTGCTGGAGCTGCCGTCTACCGTATCGACCCATGCCCGAACCGAGGCCAACCAGGCGCACCTGGCCGAGACCTTCCTGGATGAGGTGCGGGCCCGTTACGAGGGGCAGTCGCTGGGCTTGCAGGAGCTGGACGGTGTGTTGCTGGACCAGGTGGACGGGGCGCTGTGGACGCGGGAGATGCTGGATGGCGCGCGCGCCGGGCGGCTGCCGGATATGGACAGGGTCGTGGTGGCGGTGGATCCGCCGGCGGGGTCCGGGGCGCGGGCGGATGCCTGCGGAATCGTGGTTGCGGGCCTGGTCGACAGCGAAGATCCGCGCGAGCGGCGGGCCTATGTGCTGGAGGATGCTTCTGTCCAGGGGCTGACGCCGGTTGGCTGGGCGACGGCCGCCATCGAGGCGGCGGCGCGCTGGCAGGCCGACCGGGTTGTGGCCGAGGTCAACCAGGGCGGAGCGATGGTGGAGGCCACGCTGCGGCAGGTCGATCCCTATGTCGCCTACAAGGCGGTGCATGCCTCGCAGGGGAAATCCTTGCGGGCCGAGCCGGTGGCGGCCCTGTATGAACAGGGGCGGGTGAAACATGCGGTTGGCCTGGCGGAATTGGAGGCGCAGATGTGCCTGATGACGCCTAACGGGTATCACGGGTCCGGCAGTCCGGACCGGGTGGATGCTCTGGTCTGGGCGCTGAGTGAGCTGATGCTGGGTGCGCGCCCGGTGAAGCGCAGCCCGCAGCTGCGGGTGTTGTGACGGGGCGGCGGGGTGAACCCCGCCCTACGGTCCGTGGCACGTGCGTGCGATAGTCCTGGGGCGCGGCGTTTGGGCGGCCAGGAGCGAGGGGCCAGCCCCTCGCGCTCCCCGGAGGTATTTCCGGCCCAAAGAAACACCGTGCGCGGCGCCCCTCTTGCGGTGTTGCGCATAGGCCGGACGGTGGTGTGACGCGGCCTTAAGGCGGTTTTTCTAGATTGCTTCAAGAGACGCGGAGGTGGGCAGCCTCCGGACGAGTTCAGAAGACGGAAGAGACCGGCAGCGCGTGGACCGGTGGTTCGCGCGGTCGGGACGGGTGCGGGCCGCGGGGCGCCGCCTGGGAAAAGGAGCGACTTGGCATGGTATTCGATTTTCTGCGGCGGGGCGGTCAGGCCGGTGAGGAGCAGGGTGCGCCTCAGGTCAAGGCCTCTGCGACGGGTCGCCTTGTGGCGCATCTTAACGGCGGCCGCGTGGCCTGGAGCCCGCGTGATACCGTGTCACTGACCAAGCAGGCCTTTGCCGGAAACCCGGTCGGGTTTCGCGCGGTCAAGCTGATCGCCGAGGCGGCGGCGGCATTGCCGCTGGTTCTGCAGGACAATGCGACGCGTTTTGCCGAGCATCCGATCCTCAAGCTGGTGGCGGCGCCGAACCCGGCGCAGGGGCGGGCGGAGCTGTTCGAGGCGCTGTATGGCCAGCTGTTGCTGTCCGGGGACGGTTATATCGAGGCGGTGGCGGGCGAGAGCGGGCTGCCCTTCGAGTTGCATGTGCTGCGCAGTGACCGGATGAGCGTGGTGCCCGGGGCCGATGGCTGGCCGGTGGCCTATGAATACGCGGTAGGCGGGCGCAAACACAGGTTCGGTGTGACAGGCCCCGTGTCGCCGATCTGCCATGTGAAAGCGTTTCACCCGCAGGATGACCACTACGGTCTGTCACCCTTGCAAGCGGCGGCTCAGGCGGTGGACGTGCACAACGCGGCCTCGCGCTGGTCCAAGGGCTTGTTGGACAATGCGGCGCGACCCTCTGGCGCGATCGTCTGGACGGGGTCGGACGGGCAGGGGCACCTGAGCCCGGAACAGTTCGAGCGGTTGCAATCCGAGATGGAGATGCACCACCAGGGCGCGCGCAATGCCGGGCGGCCGATGCTGCTGGAAGGCGGGCTGGACTGGAAGCCGATGGGCTTTTCGCCGTCGGACATGGAGTTCCAGAAAACAAAGGAGTCGGCGGCGCGGGAGATCGCGGTGGCCTTTGGAGTGCCGCCCATGATGCTGGGGATCCCCGGCGAGGCGACCTATGCCAACTACGCCGAGGCGCACCGGGCCTTTTACCGTCAGACGGTGCTGCCCCTGGCCACCAAGGTCGCGGCGAGCGTCGGGCGCTGGCTGTCCTCCTGGAGCGGCGAGGACGTGGTCCTGGCGCCCGACCTGGACCAGGTGCCGGCTCTGGCGACCGAGCGCGATGCGCAGTGGAACAGGGTGGCGCAGGCGGACTTCCTGACCCGTGCAGAAAAGCGCCGGATGCTGGGCCTGCCCGCCGAGGCGGAGGAGGAAAGCGGTGACTGACCTGCGTTCGCGGCACGAGGCCTTTGCCTGTGCGCCGGGACTGCGCCTGGAGGCGCATGAACGGGTGAGCAAGCTGCAGTTCGATGCCCTGACCGACCGTTTCGAACGGCTGGAGGCCTTGATCGAGCGGCTGGAGCGGCGGCTGTGGCTGACGGTCTACGGGGTAGCGGGGGCGATCCTTGCGGATCTGTTCCAGGGCTTTCTGAACGCGGCGCCCTGAGGGCCGGACCGCGAACCTAGCAGAGGGATCGAGATGGAACTTGAGCATAAATTCTGCCGCTTCGATGCGGATGTGACGGTCGAGGGGCGCGACATCGAGGGCTATGCCTCGCTGTTTGGCGCCTGCGACCAGGGCGGCGACGTGGTGGCCCGGGGCGCCTACGCCCGGTCGCTGAAGCGGCTGGCCGGTGAGGGGCGCGCGGTCAAGATGCTGTGGCAGCATGACCCGGCGCAGCCCATCGGCATCTGGCAGCAGGTGCGCGAGGACGAGCGCGGCCTCTACGTCAAGGGGCGACTACTGGACAGTGTCGAGCGTGGCCGCGAGGCGGCGGCCCTGATCGAGGCCGGGGCCATCGACGGGCTGTCGATCGGGTATCGCACCTTGAAGGCCGTGAAAAACGACAAGGGCCATCGGGTCCTGACGGAACTGGAGCTTTGGGAGGTGTCCTTGGTGACCTTTCCGATGCTGCCCAGTGCGCGGGTGGCGTCCAAGGGCGAGAGCCCCGAGGACATCGCCCTGCGCGATCTGGCGGAGGCCCTGGAGGGCATGCGCCGCAACCTGGCGGGCGGCTGACGCGCGCCACTCATGAGGGAACGAAGGATGAGCGAAACCGAGACCAAGTCTCGGACCGGGGAAGATCTGTCCCCGGTCGCCCGGGTGAGTGCCGCGATGGCGGGACTGATCGGGGACTACAAGGCCCTGCAGGCCGACCTTGAAGAGAAGCTTCAGAAACAGGAAGAGCGACTGACCATGCTGGATCACAAGACCGCGAAAGCGAACCGTCCGGCGCTTTCGACCCGTACCGAGGTCGAGGCCCCCCACCTGAAGGCGTTCGACGCCTACCTGCGCAGCGGCGACGACGATGCCCTGCGCGGCCTTGAACTGGAAGGCAAGGCCATGTCCAGCGCGATCAACTCGGACGGCGGGTTCCTGGTGGATCCGGAGACCGCGCAGACCATCAAGTCCAAGCTGGACTCCAAGGTCTCGATCCGGGCGATTTCCAGCGTGGTGAATGTCGAGGCCTCGTCGTTCGACGTGCTGATCGACCAGAACGACACCGGCGCGGGCTGGGCCAACGAGACCTCGTCGACCGCCGAGACCGGGACGCCCACGATCGAGCGGATCTCGATCCCGCTCTACGAGTTGAACGCGATGCCCAAGGTTTCGCAACGCCTGCTGGATGACAGCGCGTTCGACGTCGAAAGCTGGCTGGCGGCGCGGATCGCCGACAAGTTCGTACGCGCCGAGGCGGCGGCCTTCGTCAACGGCGACGGTATCGACAAGCCGACCGGCTTTCTGACGCACCCGACGGTCGAGAACGACAGCTGGACCTGGGGCAATCTGGGGTACAAGGCATCGGGTTCGGCCAGTGATCTGGGCAATGGCGATGTGCTGATCGACGTCACCTATGCGCTGGACTCGCGCTATCGTGCCAATGCGAGCTTCGTGATGAATTCGAAGACCGCCGCGGCGATCCGCAAGCTCAAGGACAACGATGGCCGGCACCTCTGGAACGACGGCCTGGCCGCCGGCGAACCGGCCCGTCTGCTGGGTTACCCGGTGCTGATCGTCGAGGACATGCCCGATGTCGAGGCCGACGCCTATCCGATTGCCTTTGGTGATTTTGGTGCCGGCTACACCGTTGCTGAACGTCCGGATCTGCGCGTTCTGCGCGACCCGTTCAGCGCCAAGCCGCACGTCCTGTTCTATGCCACCAAGCGCGTGGGCGGCGACGTGAGCGATTTCGCGGCCATCAAGCTGCTGCGCGTCGCCGTCAGCTGAGCCTGGCCATGAGATGGGAGGCGGGCCGCTTGGCCCGTCTCTCCGGGGCGCGCGCCTGTTCATGTTGTCCAGCTACCCCTCCGCCCGTGCAGCCTGGGCGGCGCGCGCCCAACCGCCTGGCGGACTAGGGATGGTCGAGGATTTCGGAGAAGAAACATGATGTTGGTGGAAGAAACCCAGGTGCCAGAGGCGGCGCTTCCGATTGGTGCCCTGAAGGACCACCTGCTGCTGGGCAGCGGTTTTACCGAGAGTGATCTGCAGGATCCGGTGCTGGTCTCGTTTTTGCGCGCGGCGCTGGCCGCTATCGAAGGGCGGACGAGCAAGGCGCTGATCGCCCGGGGATTTCTGATGACGCTTGATCGCTGGACCTCTTGCGAAGGACAGCGGTTGCCGGTGGCGCCGGTTCAAGCGGTCACGGAGGTGACGATTGTGGATGCCTACGGTGCGGCGACCACCATAGATCCGGGCGCCTTCCGGCTGCAAAAGGATGCCTTTGACCCGAGGCTGCGGCCCACCGGGACATGCCTGCCAGGCGTCCCCACCGGTGGATCGGTGGAGATCCGTTTCGACGCCGGATATGGCGCAAGTTTCGACGCTGTGCCTGCCGACCTGAGACAGGCGGTCCTGATGCTGGCGGCGCATTACTACGAGTACCGCAGCGACACGGCGCTGGGTCAGGGGTGCATGCCCTTTGGTGTGACCAGCCTGATCGCGCGATACCGTCCCGTGCGCATGGGGCTGGGCGCATGAGCCGCCGGGTGAGCAGGCGACTGGTGCTGGAGGCGCCGCAACGTGTCGGCGACGGGGCCGGCGGGTTCGAGGAAACCTGGAGGGCGCTGGGCACGCTCTGGGCCGAGGTCAAGCCGCGGACCGGGCGGTTGGCCCGGGGCGAGACCGGCGAGATTTCCATCGGCGGATTCCGGATCACTGTGCGCGGCGCGCCGCAGGGACATTCCAACCGCCCGGGGCCGGGCCAGCGGTTCCGCATGGGCACGCGGCTGTTCCGGATCGAGTCCGTGACAGAGCAGGAACCATCCGGTCTGTACCTGATCTGCGAATGCCAGGAGGAGCTTTCGGCATGAGTTACGCGGTTTCGAGTGCTTTGCAGGCCTCTGTCTTTGCCCAGCTTCAGGGCGACCCAGCGCTGGGCGCACAGGTGGGGGCCGACATCTACGACGCGCTGCCCACGGGCACCTTGCCGCCGATCTATGTGGCGCTGGGACCCGAGACGGCGAAGGACGCGGGCGACAAGGACGGAGCGGGCGCCTGGCATCGGTTCGTCGTGTCGGTGGTGACGTCGAAGTCAGGTTTCCAGACGGCCAAGGACGCGGCGGCAGCTGTCAGCGATGCGCTCCACGGTGCGGACCTGACGCTGGAACGGGGAAAGCTGGTCGGACTGTGGTTCGAGAAAGCAAGGGCGAGGCGCGAGAGCCGCGGCTTGCGGCGCATCGACCTGACCTTTCGTGCACGGGTCGAGGATGACGGTGCGCAGTGAATGCGCACCCCGAGGATGAATGAATTCTTTTCGCAGGAGTGAAAACAATGGCGGCACAGAACGGGAAAGACCTGCTGATCAAGGTCGACGTGAGCGGCACTTTCGAGACACTGGCGGGGCTGCGCGCGACGCGCATCAGCTTCAACGCCGAGCAGGTGGATGTCACCACGCTGGAAAGCACCGGGGGGTGGCGGGAACTTCTGGCGGGCGCCGGTGTCAAATCGGCCAGCCTGAGCGGGTCGGGCGTGTTCAAGGATGGGGCGACGGATGAACGTGCGCGACAGATCTTCTTTGACGGGGTTACTCCGGCTTTTCAGGTCATCATCCCGGATTTCGGTACGGTCGAGGGGCCTTTCCAGGTGACGTCGATCGAATACGCCGGCGCGCATGACGGGGAGGCGACCTATGAACTGGCGCTGGCCTCGGCGGGCGCGCTCAGCTTCACGGCGGCGTAAGTCATGGGCAATCCGTGGCGGGGGGACGTGGATTTGGTCATCGATGGCCAGACCCATGTGATGCGGCTGACGCTGGGTGCGTTGGCCGAACTGGAAGACGGACTGGCCAGCGGATCGCTCGTCGACCTGGTGCAGCGTTTCGAGACGGGAGGATTCAGCACGCGCGATGTGCTGGCGCTGATCGTGGCAGGGCTGCGCGGGGGCGGTTGGACCGGGCAGGCTGTCGATCTTCTGTCCGCGAAGATCGAGGGTGGGCCGATGGCTGCGGCGCGCGCGGCGGCTGAATTGTTGGCGCGGGCCTTCATGTTGCCGGAGACCGGTAATGCCGGGGTTTGACTGGCCGGCATTGATGCGGGCGGGGATGCGAGGTCTTGGCCTCAAACCCTGGGAGTTCTGGGCGCTGACACCCGCCGAACTGCAACTGATGCTGGGCGAGGGCGACGGCACGAAACCAATGGAACGGGCAAGATTGACTGAACTGATGTCGGCCTTTCCCGACGAGATGCGAGGTAACGGGACATGATCGAGGATCTTGATGACCAGGTCGAGGCGCTGGAGACCTCACTGGGGGGCGCGATCGGGATGGCGGCGCAATTCGACGCCGAACTGAAACGCATCCACGAAACCTTTTCCGCCACCGGACGCGGTGCCGCCAAGCTGGAAGCCACGCTGAGCCGGGGCGTGGCAAGGGCCATCGACGGGGTCGTTCTGGACGGCATGAAGCTTTCGGACGCGCTCCGGACGGTTGCGCAATCCATGATCGACGCGGCCTGGAAGGCGGCCGTTGCGCCGGTTGCCAACCACGTCGGCGGGCTCTTGTCCTCGGCCGTGTCCGGCATGTTCGGCAGCTATTCGCCCTTTGCCGATGGCGCAGGGTTTTCCCAGGGCCGGGTGATGCCCTTTGCCAATGGCGGTGTGGTCGCCAGCCCGACCTATTTCCCGATGCGCGGTGGAACCGGACTGATGGGCGAGGCCGGTCCGGAAGCGATCATGCCGCTGACGAGGGGCGCCGATGGCAAGCTTGGCGTGCGCGCCGAGGGCGGCGGCCAGGGGCCCGTGACCGTGGTCATGAACATTTCCACACCGGACGTGGCCGGATTCCAGCGCAGCCAGAGCCAGATCGCGGCCCGGATGGGGCAGGCGCTGAGCCGTGGCGCGCGCAACCGCTGAGGAGGATGACATGAGCTTTCACGACGTGAGATTTCCGACCGACCTGAGCTTTGGCTCGGTCGGTGGGCCAGAGCGGCGTACGGATATCGTGACGCTGACCTCCGGCTACGAAGAGCGCAATACGCCCTGGGCGCATTCGCGTAGGCGGTATGACGCGGGTCTTGGGTTACGATCACTCGACGACCTGGCCGAACTGATCGCTTTTTTCGAAGCGCGGCAGGGACAGCTTTATGGGTTTCGCTGGAAGGATTGGGCGGATTTCAAATCCTGCGCGCCCTCCGCTGTGCCCGCGTCTTCCGACCAGTTGATTGGCACCGGTGATGGAGCGCGTGTCGGGTTTCAGCTGTCCAAGACATATTCGTCGGGCGGAGCAAGCTATGTCCGCCCGGTAACCAAGCCCGTGTCCGGCTCTGTCTTGGTCGAGGTCGACGGCATCGTTTTGACCGAAGGATCGGGGTTCTCCGTAGATGTGGCCGCGGGCATCGTGACGCTGCAAACTGTGCCGGGGGTTGGTCAGGAGGTGCGGGCAGGGTTCGTTTTTGACGTGCCGGTCAGGTTCGACGCGGATCGGATTCAAGTCAGCGCAGGAGCTTTCAACGCAGGCCAGGTTCCCGATGTGCCGGTGGTGGAGGTTCGGGTCTGATGGGCGCGGAGGAATTGAATGGCCACCTGTCCGGTGGCTTGACGACCGTTGCACGCGCCTGGGCCGTGACTCGCAAGGATGGCCTGCGGCTGGGGTTCACCGACCATGATCGGGACCTGGCGTTCGATGGGCTGGTGTTCAGGGCAGACAGCGGTCTGTCGGCCAGGGCGCTCAGCCAGTCGACCGGATTGTCGGTGGACAATTCCGAGGCAATGGGAGCCTTGAGCACCAGCGCCATCAGTGAAACGGATATTGCGGCGGGCCGCTATGACGGCGCCGAGGTCGTGGCATGGCTGGTGAACTGGACGGATGTCTCGGCGCGGCGGATCATGTTCCGGGGGGCCATCGGTGAAGTCCGGCGCGGGGAAGGAGCCTTTCACGCCGAACTTCGCGGACTGACGGAGATGCTGAACCGCCCGGTGGGGCGGGTCTACCAAAAGCCGTGTTCGGTAGTACTGGGTGATGCGGAGTGTGGTTTTGACCTTTCGTCCGGCGGATATGTCTTCACAGGCTCGCTGATCGATGTCGAACAGAGCCGCGTGTTCCTTGCGGGAGACCTGTCCGGATTTTCCGCCGGGTGGTTTCAACGCGGCAAGCTGGAAGTTCTGAGCGGTGCGGCCCAAGGGGTGGCGGGGGCAATCAAGCGTGATCACCTGCGCAAGGACGGGGCCCGGGCGATCGAGCTTTGGGAGCCTTTGCGGGCGGCGCCGCAGGCTGGAGATCAGGTGCGTCTGACAGCGGGATGCGACCGGCGCTTTGAGACCTGTCGCCTGAAATTCGGAAACCACCTGAATTTCAGAGGGTTTCCCGACTTGCCCGAAGAAGACTGGATCACCGTTCATCCCAGCTATGCGAAACGGCTGAACGGCGGGAGTCGGAGATGAACCGGGCGGTGGTGGCGGCCCGCGCTTGGATCGGGACGCCCTACGTACACCAGGCCTCGTGCAAGGGCGCGGGTTGCGATTGCCTGGGACTGTTGCGTGGGGTTTGGCGCGAGGTAATCGGCGAAGAACCTGAAAGCGTGCCTGCCTACAGCAAGGATTGGTCTGAACCCGAAGGGGAGGAACGCCTATGGTGGGCAGGCCTTCGGCATATGACGGTCAAGGATCTCGATGATGTGGCCGCAGGCGATGTGCTCCTGTTCCGGATGCGCGACGGGGCTGTGGCCAAACATCTGGGCCTTCAGGCGCAGGTCGGGGCTGGGGCGAGTTTCATCCATGCATATAGCGGACATGGCGTGATCGAGAGCGCCCTGAGCACGCCCTGGGCGCGGCGGGTCGTGGCCCGTTTCGCCCTTCCTTTGGAGATTGAGTGATGGCGACGATCCTTCTTTCCGCCGCAGGTGCGGCAATCGGCAGTTCTATTGGTGGCTCTGTCCTTGGCCTGTCGATGACGGCGGTTGGCCGGTTTATCGGGGCCTCCATCGGCCGGACTCTGGACCAACGATTGCTTGGAGCCGGGTCAGAGGCGGTGGAAACGGGCAGGATCGACCGATTCCGCCTGACTGGCGCTGGCGAAGGGGCACCCATTGCACAGGTCTATGGGCGTATGCGTGTTGGCGGCCACGTGATCTGGGCGACCGAGTTCAAGGAGCGCGTCCGCGAATCCGGGGGATCCGGAAAGGGAGCGCCGCCCCAGCCCAAGCTTCGAGAATACAGCTATTCGGTGAGCCTGGCGCTGGCGCTCTGCGAAGGCCAGATCACATCGGTCAACCGGGTCTGGGCGGATGGCGCCGAGGTTCCTGTTGATGACCTGAACATGCGGGTTTACGCGGGGACCGAGGATCAACTTCCCGATCCCAAGATCGAGGCGGTTGAGGGCGCAGGGCAGGTGCCCGCCTATCGCGGTACTGCCTATGTGGTCATCGAGGACCTGCGGCTGGAACGCTTTGGCAACCGCGTGCCCCAGTTCAGTTTCGAGGTCACTCGTCCGGATCTGTCGACCGGGGAGGCTCCCGATCTGGTTCGGGGTGTTGCAATGATCCCCGGGACGGGTGAATACGCCCTTGCCACCGACCCGATCTACATGCGGCATGCTGCGAGTTCCCTGGACAATCCGTTTGGCATTGGAGCGAAGGGCAAGGCGGTCGCCAACGTCAACTCGCCCTCTGAAGCGCCGGATTTTGTCACATCGCTCAAACAGTTGGGCGACGAGGCGCCGAATTGCGGAGCGGCCTCGCTGATCGTGAGCTGGTTCGGGGACGATTTGCGCTGCGGCAGTTGCACCATCCGTCCCAAGGTCGAGCAGGCGGAGTATGAGGCAAAGTCCATGCCCTGGTCGGTCACGGGGATTGCCCGGAGTTCGGCGGAGATCGTTCCCCAAAGCGATGGGCGTCCGGTTTACGGAGGTACGCCAACCGATGCCTCCGTAATCCAGGCAATCCAAAAGATGCAGGCCGAGGGTCTGGCGGTGATGTACTATCCCTTCATCTTGATGGATCAGATGCCCGGCAATGGATTGCCCGACCCCTGGACGGGGATGGCGGAACAGCCGGCTTTGCCCTGGCGTGGACGGATCACTCTGAGCACCGCGCCTGGGCAACCGGGGTCTCCGGATGGGACGGAAACGGCCGATGCGGAGATCGCCGCCTTTTTTGGCACGGCTTCGGCCAGCGACTTTTCGGTGAGTGGCGGCGTGGTTGGATACTCGGGGCCGCAGGAGTGGGGCTACCGGCGTTTCATCTTGCATCAGGCGGCGCTTTGTGCGGCGGCAGGAGGGGTCGAAGCCTTCTGCATCGGCTCTGAGATGCGGGGGCTTACCCAGATTCGGGGCGCTGCAGGTTTTGCTGCGGTGGCCGCGCTGAAAGAGCTTGCTGCCGAATGCCGGGCCTTGCTGGGATCCTCGGTCATGATCGGCTACGCGGCGGATTGGACCGAGTATTTCGGGTATCATCCGCAGGATGGATCGGGCGACCTCTACTTTCATCTCGATCCGCTTTGGTCAGACTCCGAGATCGATTTCATCGGGATCGATAACTACATGCCGCTGTCCGACTGGCGGGATGGAGAGGAACACGCGGATGCGGATTGGGGGAGCATCTACGCCCCTGACTACCTGCGCTCCAATATCGAAGGTGGTGAGGGGTACGACTGGTACTATGCGTCCCAGTCCGACCGGGACGCACAAGTGCGCACACCGATCAGCGACGGCGCGCATGGTGAGCCCTGGGTCTGGCGCTACAAGGACATTCGCAACTGGTGGAGCAATGCACATCATGAGCGCATCGCTGGCGTCAGGCAGCCCCAGGCGACCGGCTGGCAGCCGGAATCCAAACCGATCTGGTTCACGGAGTTGGGGTGTGCGGCCGTCGACAAGGGGACGAACCAGCCCAACACCTTCCTCGATCCGAAATCATCGGAGTCGAACCTGCCGCATTACTCCAACGGTTTGCGGGATGAGGCGATCCAGCAGCAATACCTGAAGGCCCAACTGGGCTATTGGAGCGATGCCGGGAACAACCCTGTTTCGTCGGTCTATGGCGGGCAGATGTTGGACACTGAGCGCTGCTTTCTCTGGGCTTGGGATGCACGCCCCTATCCCTGGTTTCCGGCGGATGAGGAGCTTTGGACGGACGGTCCGAACTATCGGCGTGGCCACTGGCTGAACGGGCGACTGTCCGTTCGCAGCCTTGCCTCCGTCGTGCGCGAAATTTGTGCCCGGGTGGGTCTGACTGATGTTGATACGAGGGACTTGCACGGGGTGGTGCGCGGCTACGTGGTGTCCCATGTCAGTGATGCCAGACGGGCCTTGCAGCCACTGATGTTGGCGCATGGTTTCGACGCCATTGAACGGGACGGGACGCTTGTCTTTCGGATGCGCCGGGGGCTGGGGCCGGTCGATATTCCGCGAGAGGTCTTGGCCGTAAGCGACGAAATCGAGGGAGACTTGGTGGAAACGCGCGCCGGCGAGGCCGAGATGGCAGGGCGTGTGCGCGTGCAGTTCGTCCTGGCAGATGCGGATCATCAGATAGCTGCGGAAGAAGCCGTGCTGCCGGATGAGGCCACGCATGCGGTTTCGGAAGCCGACATGCCTCTGGCCCTGACGCGCAGCGAGGGGCGGCAGACGGCGGAGCGCTGGCTGGCGGAGGCCCGCATCGCCCGGGATACCCTGCGCTTTGCCTTGCCGCCGTCGCAGCTTGCGCTGGGCGCGGGCGACATTGTTCGATTGCCTTCGGAGAGTGGGCCAAACCTTGCGCGGATCGACAAGGTCGAGATCATGGAACATCAGATCGTCGATGCGGTCCGGATTGAGCCGGAGGTGTTCCTGCCTTCGGAGATGGCAGAGGAGACGGCGCAGGTAAGGCCGTTCACTCCTTCTGTGCCGGTGACACCGGTGTTTCTGGACCTGCCGCTGATCAGCGGGGACGAGGTGCCACACGCGCCGCACCTTGCCTTGAGCGCGACGCCCTGGCCGGGGACCGTGGCCGTCTATGAGGCCGCGCAGGATTCGGATTATTCGTTGAACGGCGTCGTGGCGGCCCGGTCTGTTGTCGGGCTGACCGAGACCGACCTTCCCGCGGCAAGGTCCGGGGTGATCGACAGCGGTGCGCCGCTTGAGGTGCGGTTGGCCAGTGGAAGCCTGCAATCGGTCAGCGATGCGGCCCTTCTTGGGGGAGGCAACCTGATGGCCATTGGCGATGGCACGCCGGGAAACTGGGAGCTGTTCCAGTTCCGGGATGCCGAGCTGATCTCTGACGGGCGCTGGCGCCTTTCACACCGGCTGCGCGGACAGTTGGGGAGCGATGCTTTGATGCCATCCTCCTGGCCCGCAGGCTCCTGGGTTGTTCTGCTTGACGGTACGCCCTCACAAGTCGCGCTCAAATCCCTTCACAGGGGGCTGGAGCGGCATTATCGGATCGGACCGGCCAGTCAGGCCTATGACCACGCGTCCTATGAACATCGGGTGCATGTCTTCGAGGGGAATGGCCTTCGGCCGTACAGACCTGTGCATCTGAAAGCGGAACAGGCAAACGGTGACTTGTCCATCGAGTGGGTCCGGCGCACCCGGATCGACGGCGATGGCTGGGACCGCGCAGAGGTGCCCTTGGGCGAGGACAGCGAAGCCTACCAGGTGCAGGTGCGCCGGGGGGAGACAGTTGTTCGCGACGTGACCGTACACAGCCCGTCATGGACCTATGATGAGGCGGAAATCGCTGGGGACGGCGCAAGCGGCAGCATCACGCTCCGCGTGGCCCAGGTCTCGGAACGCTATGGCGCGGGCCCCTTTTCCGAACTGGAGGTGACGGTGTGAAACCGGTTCTTCCCGGGGATGTGACTGCGGCGGCACGGGCCTTGTTGCCCCTGCCGCCCGAGGCGCGTTCAGGCTTGGCCCGCCGGCTGATCGACGAAGCTTGTGCCGCGGACCTGCATTGCCGACGGACCGGACAGGCGCACAGGTGCTGGGGCAACGGGACGCTTCTGGGCGCGGCACATGGGCACGAAATGGGGCGAGAGACCTGTTTCGAAGATCCCGAATTTCTGGACTGCCAGGTGAAGATGCTCGAAGCCTTGCGTGCCTTCCATCAGCCCGAGGCACAGGAAATACAGCGTCTCGCGGTTGGATCCAGTTCCAGGCGTTTGACGGCGATCTCTTCGCCGCAATCGCCGCAGTAGCCAAAGTCTCCGTCTTCGATGCGTGCCAGTGCCGCGTTCAATGCGCGGCGCTGGGCGTCGCGGCGTGCCTGCGTTGCCTTGGCCATCGACTGGTTCAACAGCGCGTCCTGCCGTGACAGGCGACCCACGGCCTGTTGGTCCAGTTCCACAGTCGATTGCCCATCGCGGCCAAGGGCGTCCTCTTCGTCCAGAGCGGATGAGGTGGGTGGCTCCTGCTCCACCGGCATCGAATGTGCCAAAGTGCAGTTGTCAACGACTGCAAGG
>NZ_JAHXRQ010000206.1 GCF_019392335.1 Mameliella sp. CS4 | reverse complement strand
CCTGGCCGCGCGTCACGCCAGCACGTGACCGACCTCGGGCGAGGCCACCCCGCGCAAGTCGACGCCTGCCGCTTCGAAGGCAAAACCGGCTCCAGAGCGGGTTTCGCCTCGCGACACACTCATGCTCAACACGATGAATCACGCACATTCCGCTGCCGTTAGTGTTGGCATCGTGCGCGGATATTGCCGTTTTTGCTGGAACGGTTTGCGCAATCTGCCCGTTTCAGCGCCGTACGATCATTCAATCGGAGATTCTA
>NZ_JAHXRQ010000205.1 GCF_019392335.1 Mameliella sp. CS4 | reverse complement strand
GGAAATTTCGCGCTATATTGGAGTCATCAAAGCCTAAAAACCGTATTCGATGACCGGGTCGTCTGTCTTCGGCAATTCAGCACCATTCGTGATGCCTATGATGACCTGATCGATGCCTCGCGCCTGCTGCGCAACAAGCAGATCGAGCCCGCCCGGGCCAGGGACAAGATCGAGCGCGATCTCTCGAAGCTCCACACCGAGTGGTCGGCCTACCTGGCGACCTACCTGACTCCGGAGGAGGATGTCCTCGCCAAGGA
>NZ_JAHXRQ010000204.1 GCF_019392335.1 Mameliella sp. CS4 | reverse complement strand
CCCATCGGTCCTACAAGAATCAAATTTCGCACAGAATCAACGACTCACAGCAATCGCCTGGTTATTCATAATACGCGGAGTCAGGAATACCAGCAGCTCGGATTTTCTTTCCGCCAGCACATCGCGCCGGAAAAGGCGGCCAAGATACGGCACATCGCCCAAAAATGGCACTTTATCTACCACTTTGCTTTGGGTATTGGAGAAAACCCCACCGATGACGATGGTCTCGCCATCCTTGACCAGCACCTTGGCGTTGAC
>NZ_JAHXRQ010000203.1 GCF_019392335.1 Mameliella sp. CS4 | reverse complement strand
CGGGTAACCCGAACTTCATCTGCGCTGACCCGGACGCTCTGCTCCCCATGCTCCGCTAGGAACCGGCCTTTCCAGGCTCCGGCCCTTCGTCACCGACGATGCGAGAATCCGAACGGGGTGTTCCCGCACGGGGCAGCGGCGCTCCGCACAGGGCAGTCCTGATCGCGGCGCTTTCGCGTGAAGGCCGGCCCGCAAGAGGGGCCGCCCGGGCGATCGCTCGCGCCTGGCGGGCAGCCAGCCAATGCGCCCGCGCGAGGA
>NZ_JAHXRQ010000202.1 GCF_019392335.1 Mameliella sp. CS4 | reverse complement strand
GCATCACGTAAGCCGAGGCGAGTTCGGCCGGTTGTCCGGGCCGGCCGAACGGCACCTGGCTGCCGAAGGATTTCACCGAATCCTGGCTCATCCCGGAGGGGATGAACGGCGTCCAGATCGGCCCGGGCAGCACGCCGTTCACGCGCACGCCCTTGTCGGCGAGCAGCTGGGAGAGGCTGAGCACCATGTTGCTCAGGGCGCCCTTGGTGGCGCTGTAGGCCAGGAGCGACGGCATCGGGTGCTTGGAGTTCACCGACGA
>NZ_JAHXRQ010000201.1 GCF_019392335.1 Mameliella sp. CS4 | reverse complement strand
CACCGGTACCGGTGGACGCAGTCACCGCATCCGCATCGGGCCTGGACCCGCACATCTCGGTGGCCAACGCCCGGCTGCAACTGGCGCGGGTGGCGCGCTTGCGGCAGGTCCCCGAAACCGAACTGCTGCAACTGCTCAACGACCACACCGCCGCCCGCACCCTCGGTTTGCTCGGCGAGCCACGGGTGAATGTGCTGCAACTCAACTTGGCGCTGGATGCGCGTCAGCCCTCTATTGCGGTCAGTGAGTAAGAAATGTC
>NZ_JAHXRQ010000200.1 GCF_019392335.1 Mameliella sp. CS4 | reverse complement strand
CCACCAGCAGGCCCCAGCCGGCGAAGGATTTATTCAGGGTCATGCAGGGTTTTCCATCGGTGATACAGCGCGGTCATGGCGGCGTCGGGCAGGTGTTGGATCGGCAGGCGCTGTTCGCTCAGTGGCAGGCCGACCTGCTGCCCAATCACCGCCGTCGACAGGCCGAACGGTTCGGCCATTGCGTTGCTGGCGGCAAACACCACGCGCGCTACGCCGCACAGGTACATGGCGCTCAAGCACATCGGGCAGGGTTGGCCAC
>NZ_JAHXRQ010000199.1 GCF_019392335.1 Mameliella sp. CS4 | reverse complement strand
GCATCGCGTATTCGGCCGCGCACGGAACGTCGTGACGCTTTCCACAGGCGGACGAGCGCGGGGCGGAACCTTCGGCCTGGGGCCGGTATTAAGTTCCGCAAACAAGTAGACCCGGGAGCACGCAGGTAAACGGCAGTTCATATACAGATCCAGGTTGGCAAGTCCCGTTGGAGTGTACATCCATGAAGAGACGCCGCGCACGACTTGAACTGGTTGAAGACCGCACGTCCCGCATTCATCGCACACGCTTCGACGAAGAA
>NZ_JAHXRQ010000198.1 GCF_019392335.1 Mameliella sp. CS4 | reverse complement strand
GCCTCATGCTGGCCAGTATCTGTCTGCCCGATGGAGGCTCCATAACGCCCAATCAGCGCGCGACACGTCCCCTTTCCCCTCTCCGCGTGTCAGGGTGCTGGCGTCCTAACGGTTTTCATGGAGCCCGCCGGCAAATCTCCCACGAATATACTCACGCGACAGCCTCATCGTGACCTGTGCGAACAGGCTCCGCGGGCGTGATCTTCACGCGGTTCGGGCGGGCGCCAGCCCTCTTGATCGCGGCCGAGGCGCGCCTGAGC
>NZ_JAHXRQ010000197.1 GCF_019392335.1 Mameliella sp. CS4 | reverse complement strand
CTGATGAACGAGGTCAAGGGCGTGTGCGACAACATCGCCCATGACCTGCGCACCCCACTGACACGCTTGCGTGCGCAGCTTTACCGCATCAAACAAGAGGCTGAGCAAGATTCGGACTACGCGGTGAAACTCGACGATGCGATTGCCGAAACCGACACCCTGATGGCGCGCTTTCGGGGCCTGCTGCGGATCTCGGAGCTGGAAGACCACCAGCGCCGCTCAGGCTTCCTGGTCATGGACCCGTTGCCGCTGCTGCGCGA
>NZ_JAHXRQ010000001.1 GCF_019392335.1 Mameliella sp. CS4 | reverse complement strand
TTTGACGCGTCCGAGAGGATCACCGCATCCGCCAGTCGGCTGCCGAGCGTCGAGAGCGCGGCCCAGTTCGAGACGTAACCCGAGGTAAAGAGCAGCGCCGCCTCCTTGCCGTGCAGGTCGGCCAGTTCCGCCTCCAGCGCAACGTGGTGCAGATTGGTGCCCGAGATGTTGCGCGTCCCGCCCGCCCCGGTGCCGCACTGGTCCACCACTTCCTTCATCCGCGCACGGACCGCCGGGTGCTGACCCATCCCAAGGTAGTCGTTGGAACACCAGACGGTGAGGTCCTGCGCCTGACCCTCCGCCCGGCACCGGGCCTTGGGAAAGCCGTCGCACTCCCGCTCAAGCTCGGCGAAGACGCGGTAATTGCCCTCGGCTTTCAGGGCGTCCAGCTGGGCGGTGAACAGGACATCGAAATCCATCAGGCGTCTCCGGTCTCAATCTTCGGGGGCCGCCCGGACTGTCCCGGCACGGGCGAAATGTCCTTGCAGCCTAGGGGCATGGGCCAGCATGGCACAGTCCGGTTTTCCGGATGCGAACGGTTTCGGCGTGCAAAGCCCCCGATCCTGCCCCTATAAGTGACCAATCCTGACCCATCACGAGGGACCAAGCCCCGAACCGCCATGACGATCATGATTCCCGCCTGGGTGAATGGCACCCTGCAACCGGTGGAAAAACTTGAAGCGCACGAACGCGGCCTGAAACACAAGGCCGTGTCGGTCTTTGTCACCCGCGGCGACGAGATTCTGATCCAGCGCCGGGCGCTGAGCAAATATCACACGCCGGGTCTTTGGGCGAACACCTGCTGCACCCATCCCGACTGGGACGAACCCGCAGCGGCCTGTGCGCTGCGGCGGCTGCAGGACGAACTGGGCATCACCGGGGTTGCGCCCCGCCACATGGGGCAGGTCGAATACCGGGCCGACGTCGGCGGCGGCATGATCGAACACGAGGTGGTCGAGATCTTTCGCGCCGAAGCGGCGCCCGGGATGACCCTTGCGCCGAACCCCGAGGAGGTCATGGACATCCGCTGGATCCCGCGCACCGTGCTGGAGGTCGAGGTCCGCGAAACGCCAGAGCTGTTCACACCCTGGCTGCGCATCTACCTGGATCGGCACGCGGGCCTTGTCTTTGGACCCGATACAGGGGCGGCGGACTGATACCGCGCGCGCCTGCCGTGTTTGAGGCCTGTCAGCGGTGCCAGATCGCGGCGTACCTGGCCTTGCCGCCTGCCTCGTATCCCGACACGGCGACAAGCCGGTACCCCTGCGCGGCCCACTTGTCGAACTCTGCCTGGTATTGCGACCCGCTCATGCCGTGCCGGGCCACCCAGCCGCCACGTCCCTTGTCCCAGATCGCCGCGAAATACGGTTTGCCGTTAACCGTGTAGCCGTCCACATGCACCGGGCGATAGCCCTGCGCCTTCATCGCGTTGAAGGTCTGCTGGTAGCTGGCACCGCTCATGCCGTGACGCGCCTGCCACGCACTGCCGCCCTGCTTCTTCCAGATCGCGGCATAGCGCGCCTGACCCTGCACCGAGTAGCCCGAGACATCTACCAGCCGGTAGCCCTGCCCGACCCACTTGTTGAATTCCTGCTGATACGTCTGGCCGGACAAGCCGTGGCGTGCGACCCAGGCACCGCGTGACTTCTGCCAGAACCCCGCGAACAGACCGGACCCGAGGCTCATCGCATCGACGAAGGCCGGCGCATACCCCTTGGCGGTCAGGTTGTCGAAGGTCTGCTGGTAGGCGGGCGCCTTCAGTCCGTGACGGGCGACCCAGGCGCCACCGCCGGTTTTCGACCAGATGGCGGCGTAATAGCCTTTGCCGCCCACGCTATAGGCGTCGATGTCGGTCAGGCGATAGCCCTGCGCCGTGTAGGTGTCGAACCACGACTGGTATTGCGCGCTGGTCATGCCGTGGCGCGACACCCACTGCTGGGCCTCTGCCGCACCGGACACTGTCATGGTGATGAGCGCGGCAAGGCCGGCCCCTGCGAGGCGATTCAAGAAATTCGGTTTCATATCAGGTTCCTTTGAAAATTCCCGGGCGCGGCCCGTGACGGGGAAAACGCGGCAGGCATGGCTGCCGACCTACAAACCATTGGGCACCGCCCCGCCCGGTCATTCAATAAAGGTATCCCCGACCCCAGCTGCCGGGGGGCGGCTATCCGCCGTCGCGTCAGTTCCCGTTGGCTGAGAAGTGCTGGTAGTCCTTCATCGAGGTCCAGTCGCCCCCCCAACCCCAGCCGCGTTTCCTGAAGGCCCTCACCACGGCATCCCCGGCAGTGATCACACCCTTTGCCGCCCGCTTCCGTTCCGAGGGCGTATCATAGTCGACACCGGCTGAGGGCGAGGTGCGCCGACCCGTGACAAAGGGGTTCTGCACCGGGTTGATGTCGATGGCGCGCCCCAGCGCATGTTGGGACAGGCGCGAAGTGCCCGCGACGACGCGGCAATTGAAGGCGCTGGTATTGTTGGCCGCCATGGAAAACCCGTCATCGCCACGAAAGTGATGCACCAGGCGCATGCTCTGGATCGGATACCCGGCGGCGTGAATATCCGCGAAGATGTCCAGCATGTCCTTGGCCACATCGGCGGCGACGATCAGCTCTCCCTGTCGGGTGCGGCCCTTGAAATCGACGTAGGGAACGGTCAGCAGGCGCAGGTCTTCGCGCGCCGGACACGGCAGGTTCGCGTGCCAGCTGACACCCTGCATCGCGGCCCAGGTGCGCTCCGGGATCGGCTGGGCCGTGCCCCGCGCCTGCGCGCTGGCCATCGAGGCCGAACACATCATGCCCAGCACTCCGGCCCAAAGGATCTGTCTCATCCTGTCTCTCCTGCTCATGTCGCCTCTGCCTCAGGGAAGCCCGCCGGACCGGGCACCGCAAGTCAGGTTATCCGCCGGTCACTCGGCCAGGAAATGCCGGCTGACGAACCCCGTATTCCCGTCCGGCGCGACGACCTGGTACCATAGCATATTCTCGGCGATGCAACCTTCGGCCCGGCGCCGGACATCCTCTGACGACGGGTATTCGGTCAGCGCGCGGCAGAAATTCAGGCACTCCTGTCCGCGTTCACTGTCACGCAGGGGTAAAAGGCGACCGGTGTCAGGCACCTGCACCCGCTCCGCCAGCCGCAACTGGCCCACGATGGGGGCGCGCAGGCCGGGCGCGGCGCGCAGGTTGACGAAGTCATTGACGTTGATGACCCGCGCCGAGGTGCTGGCCAAGCGGCAGTTGTTGAACCCGCCGACAGCGCCACCGGCCGAGCCGGGATCCTGCACCGCGCGGAAGAAGGCCCGGACATGGGTGGTATCCCCCTCGGTCCAGACCGGCAGGTCCGCGATCGGTGTGTCTGACGGGTACAGCATATAGGGAAAGGCCTGCCCGCTGATGTCCTGATCGGTCGCACCACCGGTATAAGAGGCCCCGCCCATATAGCGGACCGGGCCATAATCGCCGAAGATGCGCAATTCGCATCGGGCAGAGCCCTCGTAGCGGAACGTGCGGTTGCTGAGGGCATATACCGATGTGTCCTCGATTTCCTCGTAGGTGAAATCGAGCGGCCCCGGCTCTGCCTGAAGCGGGTAATCGATCAGCCCTGAATCGACGTGCCAGCACAGGTTCGAAAGCGCCTGCTGCGCATTGCCTCCGGGAAAGGCGACCGGCGCCACGGCGACCTCCCACTGGGCGGCCTGGCCGACCGTCTCGACATAGGTCATCTCGAACGGCGGCGTGCCCAGCAGCGCCAGAAAAAGCGAATCCGGGATCGCGGTCCCCATGTCGGCGCGGTGCCGCAGCACGCCCGCCATGCTATCCAGCGCGATGGCATAGGCGGTATCGACCTCGTCCCGCGTATAGGCGCGATCCCCCAGCAGCAGAGAGGGCGCATGAAAGCCAAGCTTGCCCCGGGGATGCAGCAGCCTGTCGTTGCTGTGGGCGCCACCCGCCTCGGGATGACGGTAACGCCCTGCCAGGAAAATGACCGCGCAGGCGCTTTCGCAGGCAGCGCCCTCGGGGACGGCGGTGCCATAGGCACGCTCCCCGATCAGGTCAGCCATCGCCAGCGCCTCGCGCAGCCGTCCGCCGGGAGACTCCAGGCAGATGCGGCGCCCGACCGGCGTGTAGTCGGTGGTATAGCCGATCTCGTCCAGCAGCGCGCGCAGGGCGTCGGCATCCCCCTCTTCGATCTGGCCTTTGATGGAGATGCGACACCCCATGACCTGGTCTTCGCCGCGGGTGATCGTCGCCGCCAAGGCCGGCTGAAACCCGGCAAAGGTATACAGACAGAAGGCTGCAAGGAGGATGCGAAGCGGGCTGGTCATATCGGCTCTCGTACTGCGAAATACAGCCGAAAGGTTAGCATGGCGCCGGCGCCGGACGAAGCGGGGAATGCCCTGCGCCGTTCCGGCCAGCGAACCGCTCAATCCGCCAGGAACTTGCGGCTGACGTATCCTGCCGTGCCCGATCCGTCACGGATCTCGTACCAGAAGACATTGCCCTCGATGCAGCGATTCACGCGGGTGCGCAGGTCCGCATCGCCATTGTCCAGCGCCAGCTCGTTGCAGGCCTTCATGCAGCTGCGCGCCCTGTCGCCGCCTTCGGGTGTGCGCAGGTCCTGGGTGGCGATCACGCGCACCCGTTCGCCCAAGGGGACCTGCCGCAGCACCCCGGCCTCGAACCCCGGACCGCCGCGCAGGTTGACGTAGTCATTGACGTTGACGATCCGCGCCTCGGGACTCAGCAACCAGCAGGACCGGATCTCGACCTCCGACAGCTCCTCGCGCGCCGCCGCCTGGATCGCGGCGAAAAAGATCTGCTCGCCGGTTTCGGCCGGGCTGCGCACCACCGGCAGTGCCGACAGCGGCAGGCGGGGATCGTGGAACATGTAGGGATAGACCTCGCGCCGCGAAATCTCGTTGGCGCCCGCGCCGTCCATCACCAGGTAGCCGATCCGGTCCAGCGGATCGCCATCGGCCCGCAAGGTCATCTCGCAATTGGCCGAATCCTCGGCCCGGAATCCGCCGCGCGACGTCACCTGCGCCCGGTCCGGCCCCAGGTTGCCAAAGGTGAAAGGCAGGTTGGCAGAACCATACAGGTAACTGTCCGAGGCCCGCTCATCCAGCATGCCGCCATCGGCATTCAGGCAGGCAAACCTCAGCGAGGAGTCGATATCCGAGGCCGTCAGGGAAACCGGCGCCACCTCGATCTGCCAGCGCGCAGCCTGTTCGACGGTCTCGACATAGCTCATGTCGCTGGCCGGCGTGTTCAGGATCGTCAGGAACAGCGACTCGGGGATTTCCGAGGTGACGCGCAACACCTCACCCATGCTGCCCAGGGCCCGGGCATAGGCCCGGTTGACCTCGTCCCGGGTATAGCTGCGGTCTTCCTTTACCAGCGCCGGGGCGTGAAAGCCCAATGTTCCGCGCGGATGCAGCACCCGGTCCGGAATGGAATTGCCATCCGATTCCGGGTGCGAAAAGCGCCCGGACAGGAACAGCAGCGCGCAGGTGCTCTCGCAGGTGGCCCCCTCGGCGATGGCGGTGCCCATGAAACGCGCCTTGACGATATCCGCCATGCGCACAACCTCGATCAGCGATCCACCCGGGCTGTCCAGGCAGATCCGCTGGCCCACCGGGCTGGTGCCTTCGGGCAAGGGCAGCTCTGCCAGGATGTCGCGCAACGCCTCGGCGTCCCCCTCGGTGATTGCGCCGTCTATGCGCAATTGACAGCCCATCTCCTGCCCCTCTGACAGAGTGATCTGCGCCGCCTGCGCCATGCCTGCGAAGAGTGGGAGGAGGGCGGCCAATGTCAGCCGCCACAGCACCTGTGCCATGTTATGCTCCGTCTGCTCGGACCTTTTGAGTGATTCTAGCACGTCAATGCCATTTTGTGCGCGGGGAATTGCCGGTGCGAATCAGGTGGCAAGGCTTCGCCGAATCACACCGATGCGCAGGTTGGCACATCCTGCACAGCCCCCTGTTTCTTTGGGCAGAAAAATACCTCCGGGGGACGCCGCAGGCGGGGGGCAGAGCCCCCGATACGCGGGCGCAGCCCGCGCCGGTCGCCGCGCATCGCGCGGCGAAACCGCCCCTATCGCAACTCGATCGACACCCGCCCCGCGGCCCCCTTGGCGTCGATCACCGACAGGGTCGTAAACCCCGGCCCCGCGAGCGGAGCAAAGAACTCGGGCCGCTGGAGGCCGGTCGCCAGAACGGCACCATCGGCCAGCAATGTATAGGGTGGCACCCCGCCGCGCAGTTTGATCGGCACGCCCAGTCCCGTGGCAGCCAGCCGCGCGCCCTCGGGCGGAAAGGTCAGTTTCAGCGCGGCCACCGTGTCGCGCGGGCCGAACCTCTGCAGCGTCTCGGGCAATTGCGCGCGGCTGACCAACAGTGTTTCCGGTGGCGGTGGCGGCAGCGGTTCGAACCGGCTTTCGACACGGCCCAGCGCTTCGAACAAGAGCGGCGCTGCCAGGTCGCCGCCAAAGGCACCGGGCACCGGCGTGCCGTCTGGCCGTCCGATCCAGACGCCCGCCACATGCCGCCCGGTCCAGCCCAGCGCCCAGGCATCGCGATGCCCGTAGGACGTGCCCGTCTTGTAGGCCACGCGCCCCGGCGGCCCTGCGGAGGGCGGCGGCAACAGGTCGGCGAGGATATTGCCGACCTGCCAGGCGCTGGTGCGGCTGAGGACGCGTTGCGACGGCGCCGTGGCCGGGTCGCTCCCGGCATGCCAGCGCAGCGGGATCGCCTCGCCGCCACGCGCCAGCGCCGCATAAAGCTGAACCATTTCCTCCAGCGTCAGGCCTACGCCGCCAAGGGCCAGCGCCAACCCGGGCGCCCCGCCCTGAACACCCGGATCGACCATTGCCCGTTCCAGCGCCGCCATCAGATGCGCGGGGCCCAGCGCCTCTGTCAGGCGCACCACGGGGATGTTCAACGACAGTTGCAATGCCCGGCGCACCGGCAGTTCGCCCCGGTACTTGCCGTCGAAATTCTGCGGCGCGTAGGTGCCGAACTGGACCGGCGCATCCAGAATGAGCGTTTCGGGATGCGCCAACCCGCGGTCAAAGGCCAGCCCGTAAACCAGCGGCTTCAGCGTCGAACCGGGCGACCGCTGCGCAGTGGTCATGTCGACAAACCCCTGCGCCACCATGTCGGTGTAGTCCTTGGACCCGACCGAGGCGAGAATTTCGCCGCTGCGGTGATCCGCCAGAACCAGCGCGACCGACAGCTTTTCTCCCCGTCCGCGCATGTAGCGGCGCGCAAGATCCTCGAGGCTGGCCTGCAGGTCGCGGTCCAGGGTCAGATCGTGGCGCCCCGGCCCCATCGCCACCGCCCGGTCGGACATATGCGGCGCCAGTTTCGGCATCGGCTGCCGGCCAAGAGGCGCCGGATCCAGACGGTCGGATTCCGCCGCCTCCATCGGGATCACACCGGCACCGGCCATGCGCTGCAACACGCGATTGCGGGCGATACGCGCCGCCTCGGGGTAACGGTCGGGTCGGCGGCTTTCGGGCGCTTGCGGCAATGACACCAGCAACGCCGCCTCGGCGGGGGTCAGCCGCGACGGTTCTTTGCCCAGCCAGATCAGAGAGGCGGCCCGCAGCCCCTCGACGTTGCCGCCATAGGGGGCAAGCCGCAGGTACAGGGCCAGGATTTCCTGCTTGTCCAGGCGTCGTTCTAGCGCCAGCGCCAACCGCATCTGCCGCAGTTTACCGCGCCATTGCCCCGTGGTGCCGTCCTCCAGCAGGCGGGCCACCTGCATGGTCAGGGTCGAGGCGCCCGAGACGATCTCTCCATTCCTGATCGCCTGTCCGGCGGCGCGCATGGTGGCGCGCAGGTCAACGCCGCGGTGGCTGTAGAACCGCTTGTCCTCGTAGGCGATCAGCATCTCGAAGAACAAAGGATCGACCTGGTCCGAAGAAACATCCATCCGCCAGAGACCGTTTTCGATCGTGTAGGCCCGCAGGAGATGACCGTTGCGGTCGCGGACCTCGGGCGAGGTCGCGTGCACCAGCACCGGGATTTCCGTGGCGTCGATGAAATCGTCGAACCGGTCGCGCGCGAAGGCCGCCGACCAAAGCAGCACGACGAGAACGACGATCCGTTTCACACATCCGCCTCCCAGAGGCCCGGGTAGCGCGTGACAAAGCCGTGGGTATCGACCGACAGATGTGTTTCGAACCCGGTTTCCTCCGCCTCGTAGCGCACCAGCCCGCCGCGTTCACGGGTATAGGCCTGAGTCAGCGGCGTCACCTGCGGGCCGGGAAAGCGCAGCCAGGCCGATGTCGTCTCCAGCCGCCCCACCTCTGGCACGCGGTTCAAGGGCATCAGGTTCGTTGCAGGCGTAAAGGCCATGTCCACGTCCTCGGCCCCTGCCAGGTCGGGGCGCGGTTCCTCGTTCACGGTCCAGCCGTCCTCACCCCGCGCAAGGCGCAGTGCCACGGCTTCGCCGCCGTAGTCGCCGGTGATGTCGGCACTGGTGGTGCACCAGTCCGCGCCGACGCGGATCACATAATCCAATGCAGACCAGCCGGTGGCGTCGCGGAACCGCGCATGGCCCACCAGCATCCACCCCAGGTCCAGCCGCGCCAGCCGGCACTTGTCTTCACCGTCGCGGTCCAGCGCCCGCCAGTGGATCGTCGCAACCGTCTCTCCGTTCATGGCAGGATCGTCACGCTGCCAGAGGCGGTGACCGCCCGATACTCGGGCCGGTACATGTCCTCGACCAGCGCCGCCGGGTGGTGGAAGGTGCCCGGAGAGACCGCCCGCAGGATATAGGCCAGCTTCAGCGGCTTGTCCGACTCCTGGTTGATGGCGGCCAGGAAACGGTCGGCGCGGAACTCTGTATGTTCGGCGCTGGCCAGTTCCAGCCAGTCGAGCGCGCGGATGTCACCGGACTGCAGCAGGCTGGGATTGTCGATCTCGAATCCCGCCGGCAGCGCATCGTCGAGGATCAGCCGCGCGCCGGTCTTTTCCGCGGGTTTGATCGTCAGCACGGCCACCATGCGATCACCCGCGCGGATGTCCGACACCGGTTCGCCATCCAGCGTGAAATACTCGCGGGTCAGCGCATAGCCATAGCCCGTCGCCTCTGTCGCGCCCAATGGCTTGCCCAGGGTCGTCAGCGTGATGTCGGTCGGCTTGTCCGAGGTGTTGGTCAGGGCCACCGGCTCCAGCCCCTCGGCCTCGATCCGGCGCACGAAGGGTCCGGACAGCGGTTCGCCGTTCAGGGCAAGCCCCGAGACGGTCGGATCCTGCACCATCGCGTGTGCGGCCAGCAGCGCCCAGGCCTTTTCCTGCGTCGACAGCGGACGGTCGACCGAGGATATCCGCCGCAGCACATCGTTACGGTCAAACCGGTCCGACCGCGCCTCGACCGCCAGGGTCAGCAGGCCTGCCGCGTCGCGCAGCGAACTGCCATAGTCGGCACGATAGCCCTGTTCCTTGGACACAGGCGTGGCCAGCAGGCGGGCTGCAGCACGGCCGAACATCGCATCGGCGCGCGGCTGGTCGCCGTAGCTGGCCAGCGCGGCGCCCAGTTGTGCCTGTGCCAGCGGCGTGGCGAAATCCTCTGCCTTTTCGTCGGCATAGTACCTCAGATCACCCATCGCGGCCTCACCCTCGCGCGCCAGGACCATTAGGGCATAGGCGATGTCCTCGCCCCCTTTGTCGAAATCGGGCGCATAGGCGATGCGATTCTTGAGATTGTCGAGCGCATTCTGCCAGGCAACCTGCGGCACCTCATAGCCCGCCGCCTTTGCACGGCTGAGGAAGTCGGTGACATAGGCATCCAGCCAGAAATCCCCCGACCATGCCCCCCACAGCCCGAAGGCCCCGTTGGATGCCTGTCGGGTCAGCACCTGCGCGATGGATTGGTCGATGCGCAGGTCGATGCGATCCTTGTCCCCCAGTCCCAGGGGCTCGGCAATCGCCGACATGTAGAGCAGCGGCAGCGCCTTGGACGTGACCTGTTCGGTACAGCCATAGGGGTAGCGGTCCAGCGAGGCCAGCAGCCCGGGCACGTCGAAGCGCGCAAGCGGACCGGCAGAAACCATCGCCGAGGCACCGGCGGGGCGCAGGTTGGCAAAGACCTGATCATCCAGCGTAAACGTCTGACCGGCGGCCAGCTGGATCCGGCGGGTGGTGCCCACATCCGGATCGTTGGAGCGCACGCCCAGGGTCAGATCCTTGGTCAGGCGCTGACCCTCTGGCGTGGTCACGCTGATCTGGATCTTGTGATCGCTCACGGCACCGGCGGTCAGCGGGATGACCAGCGCGGTCTTTTCGCCCTCGCCCAGCGTCACGGAGGCCGGCAGGGCGCCGGTGTCCAACGTCAGCCCATCGGCACTGACGGTCAGCGGCATGTCACCGGTCTCGCCCTTGGCGTGGGTCAGTTCCAGAAGCAGCCGGCTTTCGTCGCCCGGCGACAGGAAGCGCGGCAGCGAGGCCGAGATCACCACCGGGTCGCGTACCAGCACGTCGGTTTCCGCCGACCCGACGCCCTTGGGCGACCAGGCCACGGCCATCAGCCGCACGGTGCCGTTAAAATCGGGGATATCGAAGGAAACCTCGACGCTGCCATCCTCGCCCACCGGCAACTGGCCGGAGAAGAAGGCGACGGTGGCCTCTGTCGGAGGCGGGCTTTGCAGGCGCATACCCGCAGCCGCGTCACCGCCAGAGCGCACGGTGCCCATCGCGCCGTTCATGCCGTCGATCAGGCGGCCATAGATGTCGCGGATTTCGACCCCAAGGCGGCGCTGGCCAAAGTAATGCCCCGCCGGGTCCGGCGTGTCGAAGCCTGTCAGGTTCAGGATGCCCAGGTCGACGGCGGCGACGGTGACATAGGCCGCGTCACCCGGCGCCACGTTGTCGATCTTTACCTTCGCGGTCAGTGGGCCGCGCGGGGCGCTTTCCTGTGGTGCGTCGAAGCCGACCTTCAGCTTGGCATCGCCGGGATCGACGCTGGCATGGGTCAGGCCCAGGGCGCGCGCCGGGTTCTGGCCTGCGGTCACGTCCATCGGGCGGATCACCTGCGCGGTGACATAGACACCGGCGCCCCAATCCTCGGTCACGGGCAGGGTCAGGGTGTTTTCCCCCTCTGCCACGTCCACCGCCTGCATGGAAATCACGCGGTCGGCCAGAACGGTGACCACGGCCTTGCCCGCATAGCGCGGGACCATGCGCAGGGTTGCGCTCTCGCCCGGCTGATAGGTGGGCTTGTCCAGCGAAAGCTCCAGCATGTCCGGCGCGTCGGCGGCATCGGCCGGTGCGTACCATCCCGCCGAAAAACCCATCGAGGCGGCAAGATAGGTGCCATCTGCCCGTTCCACGACAACCTCATACTGGCCCCAGTCGACCTCTGCCGCGATCTTCAACGGGTCAGCGCCCAGCGTGCCGGTGCCCTTGGCCACGGTCTCGCGGGTGGTCATCGGCTCCCAGTACCAGTTGCCGTAATTCTGGTACCACTGATAGCGCGTGCGCACCCGGTTGACCTGCCAGCTGACTTCCATCGCCTGCGGTTGCAGATCCGGCCCCACGGCGATCACGTCAAACCGTGCCTCGGCGCCTTCGGCAAATTCCTCGGCGGCGGGCTTGATGCCGATCATCGGGGTCGGCGGAGCCACAGAGCGCGAAATCAGGCGTTCCACCGGGCGCCCCGACGCCTCGGACAGGCGCAGGGTGGCGGTGGCGGTCATCGGGCGGCCCTTTGGGTCGATGTCAGGCATCGGCAGGGTCAGCTGCGCGGCGCCGGTCGCATCGGTGGTCAGGTCAGCGGCAAAGCTCTCGATCCGGGTCACGGTGTCGTCGTCATGACGGCCAAAGCGATAGCCGGGAAAGGCGTCCAGCCGGGTGCCGGTGGCAAGGCGCAACTCGCCCTCGATGTCCAGGTCAGCCCCCGGAGCGCCAAAGAGATAGCGCGCGTCCACCTCCAGCAGTGGCGGCGACAGCGGGTTGATCGGCCCTTCGGGCAGCGACAGGTCGAAATCAATGCGCTCGGGCACGAAATCCTCGACCAGCAGCGTGTCAGAGGTCAGCGCCTGGCCCTTGGGATCGGCATAGACGGCCAGCCGCCAGGTGCCGCGCGGCACCGTCGGGCCCAGCGGCAGGGTAAAGACATGGCCCCCCGCATCACCCCCGTCCGAGATGTGGCGCGAGTATTCGACGCCATCGGGCCGGGTCAGCACGGCGGTCAGCGGCACGTCATTGACCGCCTCTGCCTGTGCGTCGCGCAACAGCGCGGTCACGTTGACCTCGTCCCCGGCGCGATAGACGCCGCGATCGGTGGCGACGAAGGCATCCAGCGGCCCGGCGGGCGCGCGCCCTGCGACACCCCGGTCGGACAGGTCAAAGGCCGGGTCGGTGAGCGACAGGAAGGCCAGGTCTTCCTCGCCCCGCTTGGCCATGACCAACGCGGGCGCAGTGCCGCCCTTGCCGCGCAGCAGGCCCGGCGCGAAACGCGCCACCCCATCGGCATCGGTGGTCACGGTCTCAAGAACGCGGTTCGCCTCTGCCAGCAGCGAGACCTCGAGCCCCGCCATCGGCGAAGCATCGCCCAGGTCGCGGGCAAAGACGGTCAGGCCGTCGGTCCCCTGCAGCGTTGTCAGCCCGATGTCGGACAGGATGAACCACTGCGTCGCGCGGCGGCCCTCCCCGCGTTTCGGGTCAGGCACGGCGGCGGTCAGCGCATAGATGCCCGCCGGCAGGTCACCCAGCACTTCGCCCATCGGCAGGCGGGTCATCATGTCGGCGTTCAGGCGGTTTTCGACCACGCCGGTGCCGCTCCAGATTTCCTCGGCCACATCGCGGGCAAAGTAGTCCTCGTCGTAGCGGCCCAACGGGCGGCCAAAGTAATTCTCCTGGATCGCGCGCACCAGGTTGCGGTCGGACACGCGGCGCAGGATCAGGTCCACCTCGTCGAGGTTGACCGTGTCGATCGGAATGCCGGCATCCGCGGTTCGCGGCAGCACGTAGGCCCGGCCCGGAAAACCAAGCGTCGGGGTGCGGTCGCTGACATAGGCGGTGATCGGCACATCGCGGATCAGCTCCTCGCCCGACTTGGCGGGCAGGCCGGCGCGGAAGGTGATGGTATAGCGGCTGCCATGTTCGACGCCGGTCACGCAGATGCGTTCGTCTTCCTGCACAACGGCAAGACGCGGGTCAGGCAGCTTGACGTAGGGCGCATAGTCCTGACCCACGCGCACCAGTGGCTCATTGAAGCTGGCGCAGATGCGCGGCGTGGCGCTGTCGGCTTCGACGACGTGATCGTCAACGCGAAAGCCGTACTTGCCGATGGCATCGTCCAGCAGGGCGGACACGTCGGCGCGGGGGCCGATGCTCTCGGCCAGGCGCAGGGCGGGGATCATCAGGCGGCCGCGCTTGTCGGCCTCCAGCGCGCGGGCAAGATCATAAAGCGCGGTGATCCGCTGCGCGTCGTCGCCAGTGCGCAGGTAGGCGTTGATCGCGGCCAAAAAGGCGCGGCGACCGTACTTGCGCTTGTCCGCGCCCTGAACCTCGCGCAGGTAGTCGGTCGACCACTGGCCATACTGCAACCAGAGCGCCGGATCGTCGTTCTGCGCCAACGCGGCGCCGGTCCAGTGGATCGCATCGCGCAGGTTGCCCTCGTCGCGGGCCTTGGTCGCCGCATCCAGCAGCGCCTGAACGGTCCATTGGCCGCCCCCGTGGCGCACAGCAAGGTCCATCGCCTCGGCACGCGCGCGGTCGATATCGGTGTCCCGCAGGAAATCCAGGTCCTGGCGCCGGGTCTCGGCCCGGGCCAGCACCTCGGGCGGGGTGGTGGCGACGCGCCCTGACACCGCACCTTCATAGGCGGAACGGTCCGTCACCTCTGACTTGGGGAAACAGGCATTCGTCCGGCTGTTGAACGTGAACGCGATGCATCCTTCGGCATCCAGGCAGGCCTGCTGACAGGCATCCAGCGTGGTGTCGAAGAGCTTTTGCAGGTCCTTGCCCACATAGTCGATGTCCCGGGTCACCACGTATCGCCGGTCCGGCATCGCCTCCTGCGCCTGGGCAGAGGACAAGCCAAAGAGGGCCGCGGCGAGGCCCAGAGCAAAGCGACGCATCAAAAAGCTCCCTTTAGAACAATGCGGTTCATCGTGGCACGCGCCGGAGGGCAAGACAAGGATTCGAAGGGTCAGGGAAACCTGACCCGAACCGGGCTTGAAGCCCCTGTTTTAAGGAGATGTTCACCTCGCCGGGGCAAGAGTTCCGAGGTCTGAAAGGAGAGCCCGGGATGGAAATGGCCGATCGCCTGGCCAAGGAACGGCGCGCACGGCTGGCCGCGGAAAGACTGCTGGAACAGAAGCAGGCCGAGCTGTTCGAGGCCAACCGCCGCCTGGGCAAGCACGCGCTGGAACTGCGCAACGAGATCCAGGAAACCCGGACCGAGGTCAAGGTTGTCCGGGATGAGAACCAGCGCGTCATGCACCAGCTGGGCGAGGCCACGCAAAAGATCGAGGTGGTCACGGAACAGCTGTGGAGCGCGCTGGAAACCATGCGCGACGGTTTTGCCATGTACGATGAGAACCTGCGCCTGGAACTGGCCAATCCCGCCTACCTGCAGGTTTTCGAGGGCCTGGAAAGCATCGCGCCCGGCGCCTCTTATGAACACGTGCTCACGATGTTGATTCAGGAAGGCATCGTCGACCCGCAGGGCGAACGCCCCGAGGACTGGTTGCACCGGATGCGCGCCCGTTGGGACATGGACCCGATCCCGAACGAGACTCTGCGCCTGTGGAACAACCGCTTCGTCAAGATACGCGACCGCCGTCTGCCGGATGGCGGCATCGTCAGCCTGGGGGTCGATATCACCGGGCTGATGCGCATGTGGTCCGCGGTCGAGGAAATGCCGGACGGCTTTGTCATGTATGACGCCGATGACCGCCTGTTGATGTGCAACCAGCAGTACAAGGACATCTACGCCAAAAGCGCCCCGGCGATGCAGCGCGGCACGAGTTTTGAGGACATCCTGCGCTACGGGCTGGAGCGCAAGCAATACAGCGAGGCGGTCGGGCGCGAGGAAGAATGGCTTGAGGACCGGCTGCAGGCCCACCGCGCCTCCGAGACCGAACTGGAGCAGCAGCTGGAAGATGGCCGATGGCTGCGCGTTTACGAAAGGCGCACCCGCGATGGCGGCCTTGTTGGCCTGCGGGTGGACATCACCCAGATCAAGCAGGACCAGGAGCGTCTGAAAGAGGCGACCATCCGGGCCGAGGCCGCCAATCGCGCCAAGTCCGCCTTCCTCGCCAACATGAGCCACGAGATCCGTACCCCGATGAACGGCGTCGTCGGCATGGCCGACCTGTTGATGGACACCGAGCTGAGCGAGGAACAGCAGCTTTACGCAGACACGATCCGCAGTTCGGGTGAGGCGCTGCTGGTCATCATCAACGACATTCTCGACTACTCCAAGATCGAGGCCGACAAGCTGCAACTGCACCCCGAACCCTTTGACCTTGAACGCGCCATCCACGAGGTCGTGATGCTGTTGCAACCCACCGCGCGGGACAAGGAAATCTCGCTGCTTGTCGACTATGACATGTTCCTGCCGACCCGCTTTATCGGCGATGTCGGGCGGGTCCGGCAGATCCTGACCAACCTTTTGGGCAACGCGGTGAAATTCACCATCCAGGGCCATGTCCTTGTGCGCGTCGTCGGCGTGCCGGGGGCTGAAAGCGCCTCGGCCATCCACATCACGGTCGAGGATACGGGCATCGGCATCCCGCCGGACAAGGTTGACCACGTCTTTGGCGAATTCAACCAGGTCGAGGATGAGCGCAACCGGACCTTCGAGGGCACCGGCCTGGGCTTGGCGATCACCCGCAGGCTGGTTGAACTGATGGACGGCGAGGTCTGGGTGGAATCCGACCTGGGCAAGGGCAGCTGTTTCGGATTGCGCATCCTGCTACCGACGGAGGAACCCGCCGTCTTTGAAACCGCCCGCCTGCCCGGACACCTGTCACGGGTGCTGATCGTCGACGATCACAACGTCAATCGAGAGATCCTGTCGAAACAGCTGGGGATCATCGGGTTGAGCGCGGATTTCTGCAAGACCGGCTACGAGGCGATCGACCACATGGCCCAGCGCCCCGACCTGTTGCTGATCGAACAGGACCTGCCCGACATGTGCGGTCAGGATCTCGCCGCCCAAGTCACGCGCGGCGGGCGCAACATCCCGGTCATCCTGATGGCCGACAACCCGGCCCATGTCACCCAACGTCCCGGGCTGGAAATCGCCGCCGTCCTGCAGAAACCCGTGCCGCGCAGGGCGCTTTTTGCCGCCCTGGAAAAAATCGGTGTCGCACATTACCCCGACGATGACGGCACCGGCGCGCGGCCCGTGGCCGACAACACGCCCCCCGTGCTTGCCTCTCCCGTGCCGGGCGGCCCGTTGGATGTTCTGGTCGCCGAGGACAACAAGACCAACCAGCTGGTCTTTCGCAAAATGGCCAAGGATTTCAACGTGACCCTGCGCTTTGCCAACAACGGCATCGAGGCGGTCGAGGCCTATCGCGACCAGCGGCCGGACCTGATCTTCATGGATATCTCGATGCCGCGCATGGACGGCAAGCAGGCCACGCGCGAAATCCGGGCACTGGAAGACGGCGGCCCGCAGGTGCCGATCATCGCCGTCACCGCCCATGCCATGAGCGGCGACCGCGAAAGCATCCTGGAGGCCGGATTGAACGATTACCTGACCAAGCCCTTGCGCAAGGCCGCGCTGGCCGAGAAATTCGACCTCTACGCACCGCAGAAGTCGCGCCGCGCGGTTTCGTGATCCCGACCGCCGGGATCAGGCGGATTGCGCACCGGCCTCGGCTGGCCGCAAGAAGACGGGGCGGTCCGGCTCGGACATGTCCGGCTGGTAGGCATAGCCGCCAAGGTCGAAATCCAGCAGGCCCTCGGGGTCGGTCAGGCGGCGCTGGATGATGTAGCGCGCCATCGACCCGCGCGCCCGTTTTGCGAAAAAGCTGACGATCTTGGGGCCGCCCGGCTTGTCCTCCATGAACTGCGGCGTGATGATCCGCAGGTTCAGGGGTTTCTCGGGCACCGCGCCGAAATATTCCTGGCTGGCGCAGTTCACCAGCACGTCGGTCCCCAGCGCCTCGGCCTGCGCGCGCAGGGCCTTGGCGATCTGGTCGCGCCAGTAGTCATACAGGTTGCCGCCGCGCCGCGTTTTCAGCCGTGAGCCCATTTCCAGCCGGTAGGCCTGCATCGCGTCCAGCGGACGCAACACGCCGTAAAGCCCCGACAGGATACGCAGGTGATCCTGCGCCCAGGCCATTTCCTCGGGGTCGAGCGACCCGGCCTCAAGCCCCTGGTAGGTGTCCCCGGCAAAGGCCAGCGCGGCGGGGCGCAGGTCCTCGGGGCCGGGCGTGTCGGTGAAGGCGCGGAAACGATCGCGGTTCAGCCGCGCCAGGTCGTCCGAAAGGTCCATGAGGCCCTTCAGATCCTTCAGGCTCAGGTTCCGGGCCGTCTTGGCCAGACGCTGTGCATCTTCCTCGAACGCGGGTTCGGTCATCTCGACCGTCCGTTCCGCCCAGTCCAGCCGCTTGGCCGGAGAAATCACGACAAGCACCATCCGCCTCCATCACTTCCAGTGACCCCGAGGTAGTCTGCCCGCCCGCCAAGGTCCAGAGCCGCGCCTCTCAGCCCGCGTTTTCCTGCAGCACCGACCAGAAGACCGGGCCGAACCGTTCCGCCCGCTTGTCGCCCAGCGCCTGGCACAGCGCATCCTCGCTATGGGGCGGGCGCTCTGCCAGCTTGGCCAGCAGCGAGGCCGAACAGGACAGCGGCTTGTCGGTGCCATCAGGGCCGCGCAGAAGGTCGGCCTGGGCCGCCATCAGTGCATCATAGATCGCCCCGCTGCCCCGCACCGCCAGCTTGCGCCGGCGCGGATGCATGTCCTCGGACCCGCCGTTCAGCACCTCGAGAAACTCCGCGCCGTAGCGTTCCAGCTTTTTGGCCCCGATTCCGGAAATGCGCGCCAGCTCATCCAGGTTGGTGGGGCGGGTCTCGGCCATCTCGATCAGGGTGCGGTCGACGAAGATCACGTAGGCGGGCACGCGCGCGGCCTCTGCCAGGGCGCGCCGCTTGGCCTTGAGCGCCGAGAGCATGGGCGCATGTTCCTCGCTGACCAGCGCCTTGACCGCCGGGCGGCGTTCCGTGGCACGGGTCACGGCATCCTTGCGCAACTGGATCGCCTCTTCGCCGCGCAGGATCGGCAGGGCCCGGTCCGTCATGACCAGCGCGCCGTGGCGTTCGGCATCGGGGCGCATCAGGTCACGGCCCATAATCTGCCGGAACACCGCCTGCCACTGGCCGCGGCTCAGGTCCTTGCCGACGCCAAAGGTGCGCAGGCTGTCATGGCCCCTTTGCTTGATCTTGTCGGTGTCCTTGCCCATCAGGATGTCGATGAGATGTCCGGCGCCAAAGCTTTCGTCCGTACGCAGCGCGGCAGAGAGCGCCTTGCGCACCGCCTCTGTGCCGTCGAACAGCTCTGGCGGGCTGTCGCAGAGATCGCAGTTGCCGCAAGGCGCCGCCTCTTCGCCGAAATAGGCCAGCAGCGCCTTGCGGCGGCAGCCCAGCGCCTCGGCCAGCCCCAACAACGCGTTCAGCCGCCCGTGGTCGGCGGCGCGCCGTTCCGGCGGCGCCAGCCCCTCGTCGATCTGGCTGCGGCGCAGGCGGATGTCCTCGGGGCCAAACAGGGTCAGCGTTTCGGCCGGGGCACCATCGCGGCCCGCACGGCCGATTTCCTGATAATAGGACTCGATGGACTTGGGCAGGTCCGCATGGGCGACCCAGCGGATGTCGGGCTTGTCCACGCCCATGCCAAAGGCCACGGTCGCCACGACAATCAGCCCGTCCTCGGTGGCAAAGCGTTCCTCGACATGGCGGCGGTCATCGGCCTCCATCCCGCCGTGATAGTGGCAGGCGGCGTGGCCCTCTTCGCGCAGGGCGCGCGCGATACCTTCGGTCTTGGCCCGCGTGCCGCAATAGACGATGCCGGACTGGCCCTTGCGGGCGGCGGCGAATTTCAGGATCTGTGCGCGTGGCCCGTCCTTGGGTTGAAAGGCAAGATGGATGTTGGGCCGGTCAAAACCGCGCAAGAAGGTTGTCGGCTGCTGTCCGTCGAAGAGGCGCGAGACCATTTCGACACGCGTTTCCTCGTCCGCCGTTGCGGTAAAGGCCGCCAGCGGCACATCCAACGCGCGGCGCAATTCCCCGATGCGCAGATAATCGGGGCGGAAATCATGCCCCCACTGGCTGACGCAATGCGCCTCGTCCACGGCGATGAGAGAGATCCCGGCCTGCGCCAGCATCCGCTGCGTGCCGCCATTGGCCAGCCGTTCCGGCGCGAGGTACAGTAGTTTCAGCTCACCGGAATGCAGCATGTCCCAGACGGCGTCCGTTTCCTCGGGCGTATTGCCCGACGTCAACGCACCCGCGGCCACCCCCGCCTCACGCAGGCCCCGCACCTGGTCGCGCATCAGCGCGATCAGCGGCGAAATGACCACGGTCACCCCGTCGCGCAACAGCGCAGGCAGCTGGAAACACAGGGATTTGCCGCCACCCGTGGGCATGATGGCCAGCACGTTTTCACCCGCGGCCACGGCCTCGACAATCTCGCCCTGACCGGGGCGAAAGGCGTCGAAGCCGAAAATCTCTTGCAACAGCGCCTCGGCGCCCCCGGCATCGCGCGGCATGGATAACCTGTCGGATTTGTCTTGATCTGCTCTCACGCCAGACAATCACATACTAAGATTCGGTGAATCAAGCCCCGGAGACCACAATATGGGCCTTTTGGCGAGGTGCCCGAGGCCTAGAACCCGTAGAAGAACCCGGCGTTGTTGGCGAGGATGATCTGCAGCGCGTAGACCCCGATCAGCGTGATCAGCGGCGCAAGATCCAGCCCGCCCATCGACGGGAGAATGCTCCGGATGCGCGAATAGACCGGTTCCAGGATCCGGTTCAGCCCGTCCCAGATCGCCGCGACGATCGGCTGGCGCAGGTTGAGGATCTGGAAGTTGATCAGCCAGCTCATGATGACATGGGCGACGATGACAAAGACCGCGATGCTGAGAAGCATGTTCAGGATCTGAAAGAGCGACTGCATCTGATGGGCCTTTCCTCGTGGTGCCGGTCGGCCAAGAGGTATGCGCAGATCCCCCGGAGGACAAGTGTGCCGCGAGGTCCCGATTGACGCGGCTTTGCGCGCGCAGCATCACGCGGGCCAAGGAGCCTGCCCATGTACCCATTTCTGCGTCTTGCCCGCAACGTCCGCCAAGCCCGCCGCGCCCCACGCCTCGGCCTCTTCGATACCCATGTCTCGACCCATGTCTGCATGCCCTGGGATCTCGATCTGTGGTGGGAGCTGAACAACGGTCGCACCCTGACGATCTATGACCTTGGCCGCATCCCCCTGGCCGTCCGCACCGGCCTGGTGGACGTCTTGAAACACCAGGGCTGGGGCCTGACCATCGCCGGGTCGGTGGTGCGCTATCGGCGCCGGGTCCGGATGTGGGACAGGGTCGAGATGCATTCACGCATGTTGGGCTGGGACCGCCGGTTCCTCTACCTTGACCAGTCGATGTGGCGGTCGGACGGCGAATGCGCCAGCCAGGCGATCTATCGCGCCGCCCTGACCGACGCCAAGGGGATCGTCACCACCGACAGATCGGCCCGCGCAATGGGAGCAACGGAAGACAGCCCGCCGCTGCCCGACTGGGTCCAGGCCTGGATCGCCGCCGAAGACGCCCGCCCCTGGCCACCGGCAACCTCGGGCTGACGCCCCACCGCCGCCAAAGCGTCTCGATCAGCGCGGCCCGCATGTGTTTCTTTGGGCCGGCAAATACTTCGGGGGAGGCTCGAAGAGCCGGGGGCAGAGCCCCCTTCCGTGCAATCGACTTGCCACACCCCCGCCGGATGGGTTCTATCGCCCCATTCCGCAAAGGGGCAGGCATGGCACATCCGACGAAACGGCAACGCATCTGGGGCTGGATGTTCTTCGACTGGGCGCAACAGCCCTATGCCACCCTTGGCCTGACTTTTATCTTCAGCCCCTATTTCGCGGCCGTCGCGGCAGAGTATTTCATGGCCCAGGGCGCCGAGGCCGCCAGCGCCAAGGCCAATGCGCAAAGCCTCTGGTCCTCGGCCCAGACCGCCGCGGGGCTGGTCATCGCCTTTTCCGCGCCCCTGCTGGGTGCCTGGGCCGATGCCACGGGGCGCAAACGGCCCTGGTTCTGGCTGTTCACCATGGTTGCCATCCTGTCGGCCTTTGCCCTGTGGCAGCTCGAACCCAACGGCAGCGGCCTTTATATCGCTCTGGCGATGTTCTGGATCGGTTTCGTGGCCAGCGAATCCGCCTTCAACCTGAACAACGCGATCCTGCCCAGCCTCGGCACACAGGAAGAGGTGGGCCGCATCTCGGGCACCGCCACGGCCTTTGGCTATTGGGGCGGGGTGCTGTCGCTCTTCATCATGCTGCTGTTCTTTGCCGAAAACGAAAGCGGCACCACCCTGATCGGACTTGCCCCGCCCTTTGGCCTGGACGCCGAGGCCCGCGAGGGCACGCGGTTCGTCGGCCCCTTCATCGGGCTGTGGTTCGCGATCTTCCTGATCCCCTTCTTTGCCTGGAACCATGACGACCCGCTGGAGCGCAAAAAGCCCGAAAGCGTCCGCAAGGTTCTGGCGGACCTGGGGCAGACCATCCGTCGTGTCTCGCGCCGCAAGTCCTGCCGCAGCTTCCTTTTGTCCTCGCTGTTCTATCGCGACGCGCTGACCGCGCTTTATGCCTATGGCGGCATCTACGCGACACTGGTGCTGGACTGGCAAGTGATCCAGGTCGGCGTCTTCGGCATAATCGCGGCCATCGCGGCGGCGGTCCTGTCCTGGGTCGGCGGGCTGGCGGATCAGCGGTTCGGACCCAAACCGGTGATCCGGATCTGCATCTGGGTGCTGATCCTGGTGGGCTGCGTGATAGTCGGCATGTCGCGTGAAAACCTGTTCGGGATGCCGTTGGCACAGGGCTCTCTGGTGCCGGACATCATCTTCTACATCTGCGGCGCGATCATCGGCGGCACGGGCGGCGCGCTCTATTCTGCCTCGCGGTCCATGATGGTGCGCCACTGCGATCCCGCCCGCCCGGCAGAGGGGTTCGGCCTCTTCGCGCTGGCGGGCAAGGCCACGGCCTTTCTGGCACCGGCGCTCATCACCCTGTTCACCTATGTGACACAGTCCAACCAGCTTGGCTTTCTGCCGGTGATCGGGCTTTTCCTGATCGGTCTCGTTCTGCTAGCATGGGTGCATCCGCAGGGAGAGAGACCCGCATGATCCGTTTTCTTACGACCATTTCGCTTGTCCTTGCCCTGGCCGCCTGTGGCGGCGGCGGGCGTGATATTTCCGGTGCCCGCGCCCCGGCCCGCCCGCTGGACCCGGTGCTCTCTTCCAAGGAAGCCAAGCAACTCTTCGGCGCAAAGAGCGATGCCTCGACGCAAAAGGCACAACCGTTTGGCGGCTATGCCAAGGGCTGTCTCGCCGGCGGTGTGCAACTGGCGGAAACCGGCCCGACCTGGCAGGCCATGCGCCTCAGCCGCAACCGCAACTGGGGCCACCCGGACTTGATCGACTACGTTCAGGACCTCAGCCGCAAGGCCGCGCAGCAGCCCGGCTGGAACGGGCTGTACCTGGGGGATTTCAGCCAGCCGCGCGGCGGCCCCATGCTGACCGGCCACCGCAGCCACCAGATCGGGCTGGACGCCGACATCTGGCTGCGTCCCGCCGACAACCTGTCTCTCTCGGCCAAGGCGCGCGAAAACATCTCGTCCATTTCGATGCGCCGCGCGGCGGGCGCCTATACCAACGACAAGTGGACGAAACAGCACCACGAGATCGTCAAGGCCGCCGCCAGCGACCCGCGCGTCGCGCGCATCTTCATCTTTCCCGGCGCCAAGGTTCAGATGTGCAAGGATGAAAAGGGCGACAAGTCCTGGCTCCGCAAGGTGCGCCCCTGGTGGGGGCATCACTACCATTTCCACGTCCGGCTGAGCTGTCCCAAGGGCGCCGCGGGCTGTGTCGATCAGGCGGCCCCGCCCCCCGGCGATGGCTGCAAGGAGGCCGAAGGCTGGGTCGACCGTATCCTGAACCCGCCGCCGCCCGATCCCAACGCCAAGCCCTCGCCGCCTCGGCGTGAGCTGACCTTGGGCGACCTGCCGCGCGCCTGCGCCGACGTTCTGGCCGCGAACTGATCCAGGCATGACAATCCGCCTGTTCCGCCGCCTGCGGGCGTTGACACTGATCTGTGCCAGCCTCACGGGTCTCGGTGCCTGCGCGGCAGAGGTCGGACCGAAAGTTCAGTTCATCAGCCATCTGGACTGGCCTCCCGGACCGCACCGGATGGGCGGGTTTTCCGGGCTGGAACTGTCCGAAGATGGCACGCGCTTTACGGCGATTTCCGATCGCGGGTTCATCGTCACCGGGCGCCTTCACCGCGAGGGCCCGAAACTGACCGCCATAGAGGAAGACACCCCCGGCCCGCTGCGCAACGCGCAGGGCGCGCCTGTCTCCGGGCTGGAGGCGGATTCCGAGGGCCTCGCCATTGGTCCGGACGGACGCGTACACGTCTCGTTCGAAGGGCTGCACCGGGTCAGCGCCTATCCCTCACCGGATCGCAGCCAGCCACTTCCGACAGTCGATGCCTTTGACGCGCTTCAGGGAAATTCCGGCTTCGAGGCGCTGGCCATCGACGCCAGGGGCCATCTCTACACCCTCCCCGAACGCTCGGGCCGGCTGACGCGACCCTTCCCGGTCTGGCGGTTTGACGGCACTCAATGGACACAGCCCTTCTCGATCCCACGGTCTGGCGGCTTTTTGCCGGTTGGTGCCGATTTCGGCCCTGACGGGCGGCTCTACCTGCTGGAGCGCGAATTCACCGGCTTCGCCTTTCGCAGCCGGGTCCGGCGTTTCGTCATCGCCGGTGACAGGATTTCCAGCGAAGAGACCCTGCTGGAAACGCCCCGCCATACCCATGGCAACCTGGAAGGGCTGGCGGTCTGGCGCGATGCCACCGGCGCGATCCGGCTCACCATGCTGTCGGACGACAATTTCAAGAGCTTCCTGCGCAGCGAGTTCGTCGAATACCGGGTCGCCGACTGACCTGCATGCCCCTTGACGCGGCACCGGGGCCGCCTGTAAGCCCCCGCAATCCGGATGTCCGGATCAAGTCCCCGCAACCTTGCAAAAAACGGGTCACCCAATGACGCGCAGACATCTTCCCGGCATTCTTGCCATGGCGGCCATCGTGCTCGCCTCCAACATCCTCGTCCAGTTCCTCTTTGGTCAGTGGCTGACCTGGGGCGCCTTCACCTATCCGCTGGCCTTCCTGGTCACCGACCTGATGAACCGCATCTACGGGCCCGGCCCGGCGCGTCAGGTGGTCTTTGTCGGCTTCATCGTCGGCGTCTTCTGCTCGCTCGTCGGCACGCAGATCATGCTGCAGGGTGACGGGTTCACCTACCCGGCCGTGACGCTGCGGATCGCCATCGCTTCGGGCCTGGCCTTCCTGACGGCCCAGATGATGGACGTGGCGATATTTGACCGCCTGCGCCAGGGGAAATGGTGGCGCGCGCCACTGGCCTCTACGCTGGTCGGCTCGACGCTGGACACCGCCCTTTTCTTCACCATTGCCTTTTCGTCCGGATTGGCCTGGATCGAGCCTGCAAACGATGTCAGCTGGGCCAATGTCGCCCGCCCGCTGCTGGGGACAGGCCCGGCCCTGCCCTACTGGGCCTCGCTGGCCGTGGCCGACTGGATGGTGAAACTCGGCCTTGCCCTGATTGCCCTGATCCCCTTCCGGATGATCGTTTCGCGGGCACTGAAGAATCAAAAATTGGCTTGAGGCGCAAAAAAGACTTTGTGGTTTGCCATGTGCATGGCACCATCATCTTGCGTTTTCAACAGCTGAAAGGAGGTGATCCAGTGTCGAGAGAAGCATTGGAGAGAGGTGTCGGAACAGTTCGGGAGCACGCGCTCTAGGGCAGCCCCTGGGGTGATGTACCCCCGAATTGGCAGTGCCTAACCGGCCCCGCCTCCGTATTCTCGAAGGGCCGCTGATCTGGCGGCCCTTTTTATTTTGCACTAGGTCCTTGCCCATGTTGCGGATCACCGACCAAATCAACCTCGAAGACTGGGAACTGACCGAACACTTCATCCGGTCCTCTGGCCCGGGCGGCCAGAACGTCAACAAGGTCTCGACCGCCGTCGAATTGCGGTTCGAGGCGGAACGCTCCCCGAACTTGCCGCAAGCGGTCAAGACGCGGCTGCGCAAGCTTGCCGGACGCCGCTGGACCAAGGATGGCGCCGTCATCATCCAGGTCGAGGACACCCGCAGCCAGGCCCGCAACCGCGAAATCGCCCGCGAACGCCTGGCAGACCTAGTGCTGAAGGCCACGCAAAAGCCCAAGCGGCGCATTCCCACAAAACCGACGCTGGGCTCAAAAAAGCGCCGCCTCGCAAGCAAGAAACAACGCGGAGAGGTCAAATCCCTGCGCGGCAAGGTCGACCCCGACAGCTGACCCCGGCTTCTTCTCTGTAAAAATACTCCCGCCGGAGGCCCCCCCGAGGACCCGGCCAAAGGCCGGACCCGAGATGACCTGCGCGCGCAAGCGCACAATCGGATTACGGGATCAGAAACGCTCCAGCAGCCGGTCGAGGTAGTTGCGCTCATCCTCGGGACGGTCCAGCTCACCCGACCGGCGCCGCAGCTCACCCAGCAATTCCTCGGCCCGGCGATAGACGTCCTTGCCCTGCAACAGACCCTCGTCGGTTCCGACGCGGCCGGTGTTGCCGGTGTTCCGCCCCAGCGGGTCACGTTGCTCGCCCGGATCGCCGCCGTCGGCGAACCCCTGTTCGCCGGTGCGTTGCTGCTGTTGCTGCGCCAGCGCCTCGCCCAGGTCGCGCATCCCCTCGCGCAGCGCTTCCAGCGCCCGCGACTGCTGATCGATCGCTTGGCCAAGGTCTCCATCGCGCAAGGCGCGTTCTGCACCGTCCATCGCACCCTCGGCCCGTTCCAACGCCTCGGCGGCGCGTTCGCCCGCCTCGCTGCCCTGGCCGGGCAACGCCTGGCGCTGCCGGTTCAACTCGTCGCGCAGGGCGCGCTGACGTTCCGCCAGTTCGCTGGCCGGATCGTCACCGCCCTGCCCCTGGCCGGGTTCTGGGCCCGCCTGACCCTGACCGGGCTGGCGGTCTTGCCCTTGCGGCCCCTGCCCCGGCTGGCGCTGACCCTGCCCGCGCTGGCCGTTGTTCAGATCGCGGAAGGCCTCGTCCGACAGTTCCTGCTGTTCGCGCAGCGTGTCGGCCAGCCCCTCCATCGCCTGTTCGCCGGGCGACTGCCCGCCGCCACCCGGGCCTTGGGTGATCTGCATGTTGTCCAGCATTTCCTGCAATTGGCGCATGGCCTCGGCGGCCTCGGCCATCTTGCCCTGTTCCATCAGTTCCTGGATGCGGTCCATCATGCGCTGGATGTCGTCCTGCGACATCTCGATCATGTCCTGGGGATTGCGCTGCTGGCCCTCCGGGTTGTCCCGCGCCTGCTGCTGTCCCAGCTGGCGCATGTAGTCGCGAGTCGCCTCGCGCAGTTCCTGCATCAGCTCGGCAATCTCCTGGTCGGTGGCGCCGTTCTTCATCGCCTCTTCCAGCCGCTCACGCGCGCGCTCCATCCGCTGGCGGGCGTCTTCCAGGTCGCCTTCTTCCATTTCCAGCGCCAGGTCCCACATCTTCTGCGCCAGCTCATCCTGCTTCTCGTCGGTGATGGCGCCGTATTTCGCAAGGGTTTCCAGCCGCTTGGTCAGTGCGCGCAGGCGCATGAACTCGACATCCTTGCGGAACAGGTCGTCCGGCTCGTTCAGGATCGTCTTGAAGATCATGACAATCTCGGGCGCATTCTCGCGGTTCCACAGCAGCGCCTGCCGCTGCTCGATCAGCGCCGCGGCGACCGGATCGAAAAAGCGCCGCCCCGGCATGGTCAGCGACTGGGGTTCCGACAGGCCGCGCTGGCCGCGTCCGTCCTCAACCTCCAGCGACAGTTTCACCGGCAGATTGGCCCAGGGATGCAACGAAAAGTTGCCCACCAGAGCCTCGGTGAACTCGGACCGGTCGCCGGACACCGGCATCGGCAGGGGCACTTCGATGGTCTTACGCGGTTCGGGTTCGATCGCGCGACCATAGCGCCTGTCGACGGCCGCCAGGTCCAGCGTAAAGCGCGCCTGGCCCATGACGACACCGTGATCGTCCGTGGCGGTGAAGGGGATCTGCGCCTCACCTTCGTAGCTGACCTCGATCTCGCCATCGCGTTTCACGGCGGGCGCGGCGTCCGGGATCATGGCGATCTGCCAGACGCGCCCGCCGGGGCCGTCCACCGCCAGCTCGCCGGATTTCAGAACCGCAAAGTCCTGCGCCGTGTCCTGCGCTTCTTCCGGACTCAGGTCGCGGCCCGAGATACTCTCGCGCACGCTGAGCGCGCCGACCTCGCCGTACATGCGCAGGGTGATTTCGGCGCCCTCGGGCACGTCGATTTCCGGCGCGGTGATGTCATTCAGATAGACCGAGGGCAGACGGGTATAGCCAGGCGGCTGCATCCAGCCTTCCCAGGCCGGCCCCTGTGCCAGGTCTGGCCCGCCAGCGCCCATGCCGGTGACGGACTGCACCCGCACCAGCGACCCGAAGAGGATCGCCACCGAAAGCGCCAGCAGCGCCACATAGCGCAGGGCCAGCGGATCGTTCCGCGATACCCGCAGGTCCGGTTCGACGGCCCGCGCCTCGGCCAGCCGGTCGCGCATGCGTTTCTGGTGCGCCCGCCAGACCGCCGTGGACGAAGCGTCGCCGCCCCCGATGGCCTGCGTGTCCAGCGCCGCCTGGATCGGGTTGCCCTTGAGCGTACCGTCCAGCCGCAGCATCGCCGCCCCGCGCGAGGGCCAGCGGAAGCACCGGATCCCGTACCAGGCGGCCCAGATCGCGCCCGCGCCCAACAGAGCGGCCGCGCCCCAGACCCATTCCACGGCAACCTCGTCCTGCACCCCCAGCATCAAAAGGGCGAGCGCGAAGATCGCGATGGACCAGAGCGGCCAAAAGGCGCGCGCAACGCGCTCGGCCACCATGCCGAGCCGGGTCAGGACCAGCGGCCAGCGCAGGGTGCGGAATATCTCGGGGATGTCGGTCCGGTTCGGGGCCATATCGCTCCTCGCAGGGTCAGCCTGCGAGGAGGATACCTCACAGCCACTCGGGGATGGTATCGCGATTTATGATGTCGTCAAAGGTCGGCCTTGGGCGGATAACCGCGAATTGATCGCCGTTCACCAGCACCTCTGGCACCAGCGGACGGGTGTTGTATTCGCTGGCCATCACCGCGCCATAGGCCCCGGCAGAGCGGAAAGCGACCAGATCGCCCGCCTGTATCGGCGGCATCAGGCGGCCCTTGGCAAAGGTGTCACCGGTCTCGCAGACCGGGCCAACGATGTCGTAGGGCGTCAGGTCAGCCCCCGGCGCTGCCTCTTTAACGGGCACAATCTCGTGATGCGCGTCATACATGGCCGGGCGGATGAGGTCATTCATCGCCGCGTCGAGAATCAGGAAGTCCCGCCCCTCGCCCTGTTTGACGTAGATGACCCCGCTGACCAGCAGCCCCGCGTTGCCGATGATCAGCCGCCCCGGCTCGATCTCGATCTCGCAGCCCAGGTGGCCCACGGTGCGCTGGATCAGGGCACCATAATCGGTGGGCAGCGGCGGTGCCTCGTTCGAGCGCGCATAGGGAATGCCCAGACCGCCGCCCAGGTCCAGACGGGTGATGTCATGCCCGTCGGCGCGCAGCGCCTCGGTCAGCTCGGCCACCTTGGTATAGGCCTGTTCGAAGGGTTCCAGCTGGGTGAGCTGGCTGCCGATATGCACGTCGATGCCGACAACCTTGAGGCCCGGCAGGGCTGCGGCCTCGGCATAGACTTCGCGGGCACGGGCGATCGGAATGCCGAACTTGTTCTCCGACTTGCCGGTGGCGATCTTGGCGTGGGTCTTGGCGTCCACGTCCGGGTTCACCCGCAACGTGATCGGCGCCTCGGCCCCCATCGAGGTTGCCACCTCCGAGATCACCCGCATCTCGGGTTCGCTTTCGACGTTGAACTGACGAATGCCGCCTTCCAGCGCCGCGCGGATCTCTGCGCCCGTCTTGCCGACACCCGAAAAGACGATCCGTTCGCCCGGCACGCCCGCCGCCTTGGCCCGCGCGTATTCCCCGCCCGACACCACGTCCATGCCCGCTCCGGCCTCGGCCAGCGTTTTCAGGATCGCCTGGTTCGAGGCGGCCTTCATCGCGTAGCAGAAAAGATGCGGGCCCCAGTCCAGCGCCTCGTCGAACAGCCGGAAATGCCGTAGCAAAGTCGCGGTGGAATAAAGATAGAACGGCGCGCCCACGGCGGCCGCGATCTCGGCCACCGGAACGTCTTCGGCATAGAGCTGCCCGTCGCGGTACAGAAAATGATCCATGTCCGCGCTTTAGCCGAGAGCGGAGAACGGGGCCAGCCCCCACTTTGAGCCGGACCGCCAAATCGTTCCTTGCCGGACCTCCGGCAGGACAACCGCGCGCCTTCTCCCGATTGCAACGGATAGGCTGTCGGTTCTACTCTCCGCCCTGGGAGCAAGAGGGAGCAAAACCATGCATCAGACCATCAAACCGGGGAATGTGGCAGTCATCACAGGCGGCGCCTCCGGCATCGGGCGCGAGATGGCGCGGCGGCTGGTCGAGATGGACATGCGCGTCTGCATCGCCGACCTGCGCGGCGAGACGCTGGAAAACGCGGTGACAGAGACCGGCGCGGCGCTGGGGATGGAAACGGACGTGTCCGACATCATCCAGCTGCGCCGGCTCAAGGCCAAGGTCGAAGAGATGCTGGGCCCTGTCGATCTCTTGATGAACAACGCAGGTATCCAGCCGGGCAGCTCGATCTTCGACGTTGAAGGCAACTGGGACCAGATCATCGGCGTGAACCTCTGGGGCATCATCCGGTCCAGCCAGGTCTTCGCACCCGACATGGCGTCCGCGGGCAAGCCCGGTCTGATCGTGAACACCGGGTCGAAACAGGGGATCACCACGCCCCCGGGCGATCCGGCCTACAACGTGTCCAAGTCGGGTGTGAAGACGTTTACCGAGGCGCTGCAGCACGAGCTGCGCAACATGGACGGATGCCGGACCGAGGCGCGCCTGTTCATCCCCGGGTTCGTCTACACGCTGCTGACCGCGCGCGGTCGGACGGAAAAGCCGGACGACGCCTGGACGCCGGAACAGGTGGTGGATTACCTGCTGGAGTCGCTCGGGAAAGAAGATTTCTACATCCTCTGCCCGGACAACGATGTGGACCGGGCGACGGACGTCAAGCGCATCCTTTGGGCGGCGCAGGACATCACCGAGAACCGCGCACCGCTGTCGCGCTGGCACCCCGACTACAAACAGGCCTTCGCCAACTGGCTGAAGACCTGAGGTGTAGGGCGGGGTTCACCCCGCCGTTCCTCACACCGGTTTCGACCGGAAATACAGGTAGAGAGGCAAGCCGCAACTGACCCCGATGCAGAAGGTCGCCGGGATCGCCAACAGCGCTTGCCAGTTGCGGCGGACCGACACCTCGGCCAGCACCCAAGTCGTCAGGACGATGGCGGTGATGGTCAGGTCCCAGGTCAACCCGCGCGTGCTGTCATTCACGAACCAGGCGTCGATCATGACCCCCAGATCCCAACCGTTCGCGGCCAGGAAGGTCACAAAGTAGTACATCGGATGCACGGCGCCCCAAATCGCCAGCGCCAGCCAAAGCCACCGCAGCATCAGCCCGTGATCCCCACCTCGGCCTTGCCGGTGATCGAGACACCAAGCCCCGGGCTCGCGGGCTTGCCATCGGGCGTTTCCGGTTCGCCATCGGCACCGCAGGCGGCGAGCGCCACCAGTCCGAGAAATGCGAGGACTCTCATGCCAAACGCTCCTTCCAGGCCGCGATCTGTTCACGCACACGCTGCGGCGCGGTTCCGCCATAGCTCATCCGCGAGCGGACAGAGTTGTGCACGCCCAGCACATCATAGATGGATGCGTCGATATTCCCATGCACCTCCTGCATTTCCTCCAACGAGAGGTCTGGCAGGTCGCATCCTTTTGCCTCCGCCTTGGCCACCAGGCTGCCGGTAACATGGTGCGCGTCGCGGAAGGGCAGGCCGGTCTCGCGCACCAGCCAGTCGGCCAGGTCGGTCGCGGTGGAAAAACCATGTGCCGCCGCCGCCTCCAGTGCGGGGGTATTGGCGCTCATGTCGCGGACCATGCCTTCCATCGCCGCCAAGGCCAGCATCCAGTTGTCGGCAGCGTCAAAAACCTGTTCCTTGTCCTCCTGCATGTCCTTGGAATAGGCCAAGGGCAGGCCCTTCATCACCATCATCAGCGCGACATTGGCGCCGAAGATCCGCCCGATCTTGGCGCGGATCAGCTCGGCCGCATCGGGGTTTTTCTTCTGCGGCATGATGCTGGACCCGGTGCTGAACCGGTCCGACAGGGTGACAAAGCGGAACTGGGCAGAGGACCAGATCACCAGCTCCTCGGCAAAGCGGCTGAGGTGCATGGCGCTGATCGAGGCGACCGAGAGGAACTCCAGCGCAAAATCGCGGGCGCTGACGGCATCCAGCGAGTTGCCCATCGGACGATCAAAGCCAAGCGCCTCGGCGGTCATGTGGCGGTCGATCGGGAACCCGGTGCCCGCCAGCGCCGCGGCGCCCAGAGGCGATTCGTTCATCCGCGCGCGGGCATCGCGCACGCGAGACAGGTCGCGCCCGAACATCTCGACATAGGCCATCATGTGATGGCCCCATGTCACCGGCTGCGCCGTCTGCAAATGGGTGAAGCCCGGCATGACCCAGTCGGCGCCCTGTTCCGCCTGTCCCAGCAGCGCCTGGATCAGGGCCAGCAGCCCGCTTTCGGCGGCGTCCAGCTGATCGCGCACCCAAAGGCGGAAATCGGTCGCCACCTGGTCGTTCCGGCTGCGGCCCGTGTGCAGGCGGCCTGCCGGTTCGCCGATGACCTCCTTCAGCCGCGCCTCGACGTTCATGTGAATGTCTTCCAGCGCGGTGGAAAAGGTGAAATCGCCACTTTCGATCTCTGACAAGACCGTGAGCAGTCCTTCCCGGATCGCCTTTGCATCGCTATCAGTGATGATGCCCTGCGCCGCAAGCATGGCGGCATGGGCTCGCGAACCGGCGATGTCCTGCGCCGCTAGCCGCTTGTCGAAGCCGATGGAGGCGTTAATTGCTTCCATGATGGCATCGGGCCCGGCGGCAAAGCGGCCGCCCCACATCTGGTTCGAGGTCTTGTCAGACATGCACTGTCCTTCGGAGGTCTTATGATACGTCTCACGCTTGCGGCTCTGTATACCGCTGCACTGGTGCTTGCAAATCCGGCCTTTGCCGATGTCGAGGCCGCGAAGGCGGCGGTTGGGGGCGACATGCGCAAGCTGGTGTTCCATTCAGCGCCCAAGGACGCGGCCGACGTTGATTTCATGACCTTCGACGAACAGCCGCTGAACCTGTCCGACTGGCAGGGCAAATGGGTTGTGGTGAACTTCTGGGCCACCTGGTGCGCGCCCTGCCGCAAGGAAATGCCGATGCTCTCCGCCCTGCAAGAGGATCTGGGCGGCGAGACCTTCGAGGTTGTGACCATCGCCACCTCGCGCAACCCGCCTGCCAAGATGAAGGCCTTTTTCGATGATATCGGGGTCGACAACCTGCCGCTGCACCGCGATCCCCGCTCGATGCTGGCGCGACAGATGGGCGTTCTGGGTCTGCCGGTGACGGTGATCCTGAACCCCGAGGGACAAGAGGTCGCGCGGCTGACCGGGGACGCGGACTGGGCCTCGGACGAGGCGCGCGCGGTTCTGACGGCTCTGATCGGTGGCGGTGAAGGTTGAGCGCCCTTCGCTTGCGCCAGGTCCGACAAGGAAAACCCCCGTCCAGCGGTGGCTGAACGGGGGTTTTCGGAGAGAGAGAGAGAGAGAGAATTCTGGGGCGGCTTAAAGCCTCGTGTCGGTCGGGGGCCGTTTGACCGCTGCCCGAACGGCCTGCAGTGCGGGCTCCCGCGTCGGGCGGGACTGCAGCGCCAAGGCCACAAGGCCAATCAGGCAAAAGGCTGAAAACGTCATCGTCACGTTTGTTTGCTCCGGGTCGTCGGCCCCCACCGACCAGACTGAAAATGGGCAAAACCGGGGCGCTGGGCAACTGTTTCTGCCCATTTTCGGCAAAATGGCCCCGAAATGCGTGACAGTGCGCCTCTGCTTTCGGCATTGTTTCCGGATACTGTGCAAATTCCGCCACATTTGGCCCGGCGAAACCTCACTGCACCACTCGAATCGCGCGTGCCAAAGGATCAAAAGCGACAAGGCGGATCGCGGGTCGGGCTTTCCAGACTTGCGCGAGGCGGCGCTTTTTCCGATTGCTGTCATCAACCTGTTGCAGCGTTGCCGATTTATTGTGCACATACTTGTAACGGGTTCGTGAGGCTCCCATATGTTAAGTATACCGTAGTATACACAATTTCGGATTAAGCATGTTCGACCTTCTTCTGTCGAACGGGATGTTCCCGTTCACCCTCGCCCTTGCAATGCTCTTCGGCCTGCTGGCACTCGAGGTGGTCTTTGGCCTGTTGGGCGGGACACTTCTGGGCGCAGGGGCGGACGGGCTGGATGCCGACGGGCCGGACCTGGATGTCGACATGCCCGACCTGGGCGACATGGACATCGACCTGGGCCTGGACGGAACGGACATCGACATCGCCGATCTGGAACTGGCAGAGCCGGACCTCGACATCGACACGCCCGACCTGGACACCGACTTGCCCGATGGCGCCCCCGACGGCGCCCCCGACGGCGCGGGCAGCGTGGCCGCCTGGCTGGGTTTCGGCAAGATGCCGGCGCTGATCTGGCTGGCGGCGATCCTGCTGGCCTTCGGCCTGAGCGGGCTGGTGATCCAGACCGTGGCCGACAATCTCTTTGGCGGCCCGCTGCCCTCCTGGCTGGTGGCCCTGCCCGCAGGCGCGGCGGCCATCTGGTTTGCCCGCCAGTTCGGCACGCTCTTTGCCCGCCTCCTGCCGAAGATGGAGACAGAGGCCCTGTCGGAACGCCACCTTGGACGCCGCACCGGCGTCGTGACCCAGGGCACCTCCGCCCGTGGGCGCCCGGCCGAGGTCAAGGTCACCGACCGCTACGGCAATATCCACTACCTGCGCGCCGAACCTCTGCGCGACGACGCGACGATCCCGCAGGGCACAGAGGTCATGGTGCTGCGCCACCGGTACGAGAAGGGCTACCTGCTGGTCGCGCTTTCCTGAGTTATTTCCAACTATTAGGGGACTAGAATGGACAACATACTACCCATTGCCATTATCGTCGTGGCCGTGCTGGCCTTCATCGTTTTGATCATGCTGGTACTCGCCCGCCTCTACCGCCGTGCCACCCGCGAGGTCAGCCTCGTCAAGACCGGCGCCGGCGGCAAGAAAGTCATCATGGACGGCGGTGTCATCGTCATTCCGCTGTTCCACGAGGTCAGCCCCGTCAACATGAAGACCCTCCGCCTTGAGGTGCAGCGCAACGGCGAGGCCGCGCTGATCACCCAGGACCGGATGCGCGTCGACGTGGGCGTGGAATTCTATGTCTCGGTCATGCCCACCGAAGAGGGCATCGCCCGCGCCGCCCAAACCCTCGGCGACCGCACCTTCGACATCAGCCAGCTGCGCGAGATGATCGAGGGCAAGCTGATCGACGCCCTGCGCGCCGTGGCCGCCCAGATGACGATGGACAGCCTGCATGAAAACCGCGCCGATTTCGTGCAGGAGGTGCAGAACACCGTCTCCGAGGACCTGACCAAGAACGGCCTGTCGCTGGAATCCGTCTCGCTCACCGCGCTGGACCAGACACCCTTCGAGGCGCTGGACGAAAACAACGCCTTCAACGCCGTGGGTATGCGCCGCCTGGCCGAGGTGATCTCGACCTCGCGCAAGGAACGCGCCAACATTGAAGCGGAGGCAGACGTCGCCGTCCGCCGGGCCGAGATGGAGGCCGCGCGCCACAAGATCTCCATCGACCAGGACGAGGAACAGGCCCGTATCGAACAGGTGCAGCGCATCCAGACAATGCGCATGGCGCAGGAGGCCGAGATTGCCGCCCGCACCGAGGATTCGAAGCGCGAGACCGAACGCTCGCGGATCGCCCGCGAGGAAGCCGTCCGCACCTCGGAAATCGCCCGCGAACGCAAGATCCGCGAAGCCGAGATCGCCAAGGAGCGCGAACTGGAAGTCGCCGAGCAGGAACGCCAGATCATCATCGCGCAGAAATCCGAGGAAGAAAGCCGCGCCCGCGCCAGCGCCGACCTGGCCCGTGCCGAGGCGACCAAGGCGATGGAGGCCGTGACCACCGCCAAGGAAGTGGCCGAGGCCGAACGGATCAAGCAGATCGCCCTGATCGAGGCCGCGCGTGAGGCGGAACGCGATGCCACCGCCATTCGCCTTGCGGCCCAGGCGGAAAAGGATGCCGCCGCCGACCGCGCCGAGGCCCGCCGTGAAGAGGCCCAGGCCGAGGCCGACGCAATCACCACCACCGCCGAGGCCCGCAAGCTGGACATGCTGGCCCAGGCCGAGGGGACGCGCGCCCTGAACGACGCCGAAAACGCGCTGTCGGATGCGCTGGTGTCCATGCGTGTCGACCTTGCCCGCATCGAGGCCCTGCCGCGCATTTTGGCCGAGGCCGTCAAGCCCGCCGAAAAGATCGACTCGATCCGCATCCATCAGGTCTCGGGCCTGAATGGCGCGGGTGGCTATGGCGGCGCAGGGTCATCCGAGGGAAAGGCCCCGGTGAACCAGGCGCTCGACTCGATCATGGGCATGGCCGTGCAGATGCCCGCGCTGAAAAAGCTGGGCGAGGAACTGGGCATGACGATGGACGGCACCATCGACGGGCTGATGGGCACGACGCCCGCCGCCCCAATCGCCCCCGAGGCCGCAGAGCCCGGTCAGGACGACGCCGCGCCGGACGCCCCGGAAGAGCCGCGGCACTAAGCGTACTCAGGCAGCGCCCCACATTTGGTGAGGCGCTGCCACAATCCTCTGATCAAGAGACATACTGCGTAGGGCGGGATTTATCCCGCCGCACCGTCAGCAAGGCCCGACAGACCTTAGCGGCAGTAGGCGCCGCTGCCATGCCGCCGGGTGTCAAAGTGGAAATGATCCTTGTGGTAGCCGTCCGATCCGGGCCCCAGGACCGTGCCGAAGACCCCGCAGGCGTCCTTGTGCATCCTGCGCAGCGCCCGGCCCTTCCGACCCCTGCCCCAGTTGTCCTCGACCGTGATCGCAGAGCCGTCCTTGAGCAGCACCGCCGAAATGTCGATCGCCTTGCCCCGGCCATGTTCGGAAATCGGCGCGCCGGGCCGGTTGTTGCGGGTCCGGCAGGAATAATGCGCCGCGACCTTCAGGCCGGTCAGACCGCCGCCGCGCCGCCCGACGGCCGGCTTGGCGGTTTCCCGCACCCAGACCTCCAGCGCGCGCGCCGTGGGACAGTCGATCAGCGCCGCCTGGCTCAACCGCACGTTGCCCACCGATTGCAGGCGCACCGCATCCTGGATACCGCAGCCGTTCAGCTTGCCCGGAACAGCGCCCACGACCTCGCCCCGCAAGGAGGGGTCACCACACAATCCGCGTCCGTCACTGCTGGCAAAGGCATTGCCAAGGGCGCCACGCACCCCGTCCAGACCGTTGCCGACACGTTCGCGCACACCGCAGGATCCAAGGATTACCAGACAGAAAAGCCCGAGGGTCAGTCTTTTCACCGTTCCACCTTTGCGCGGCCAAAGTCCGGTTTATCAGTATCCTGCCCGGCCTCCAGAATGCCACGGCGGATGGCCCGCGTATGGGTGAAATAGGCATGAAGCTGCTCACCGTCGCCGGTTCGGATGGCCCGCTGCAAGGCCATCAATTCCTCGGTAAAGCGGCCCAGGATCTCGATCGTGGCGTCCTTGTTGGTCAGAAAAACGTCCCGCCACATGGTCGGATCGCTGGCCGCGATCCGGGTGAAATCGCGGAACCCCGCGGCCGAGAACTTGATGACTTCCTGGTCCGACACGCGGCGCAGATCGTCCGCGACCCCCACCATCGTGTAGGCGATCAGGTGCGGGATATGGCTGACCACGGCACAGACAAGGTCGTGGTGCTCGGCCTCCATCACCTCGGTGTTGGACCCCAGCGCCTGCCAATAGGCCTGCATCCGCTCGACCTCTGCCGGATCGGTGCCCTCGACGGGCACGATCAGGCACCAGCGGTTGTCGAACAGCGTCGAAAAGCCTGCCTCGGGGCCGGAATGCTCGGTCCCGGCCATCGGGTGACAGGGCACGAAATGCACGCCCTCGGGGATATGCGGGCCGACCTCCTCGATCACCGTGCGCTTGACCGACCCCACGTCGATCACCGTGGCGCCCGGTTTCAGGTGCGGGGCGATTTCCTCGGCCACCCGGCCCATGACACCCACGGGGGTTGCCAGCACCACCAGGTCCGCATCCTTGACCGCGTCGATCGCGCTATCGCAAACCTCGTCGCACAACCCGATGCGCCGCGCGGTTTCTCGCGTTTCCTCGGAACGGGCATAGCCGGTCACATGGGTGGCCACGCCGCCGCGTTTCATCGCCCAGAACATCGACGAGGCGATCAGCCCCAGGCCGATCAATGCCACGCGTTCATAGATCACCGTCATCGCGCACCTGCCTTGAACAAACCGATGTTATGCGCAACGCGCCGGCACGAGGGTTCATCCCCCACGGTGATCCGCAGGCAGTTGGGCAGGTTGTATCCGCCCACGCGCCGGACGATCAGCCCCTGGCTTTGCAGGTACAGGTCACAGGCCTCGGCCTCGGCCTGGTCGGCAAAGCGCGCCAGCACGAAATTCGCGGTCGAGGTATCGCAGGGCACGCCATGTTCGGCCAGCGCCTCGGCCAGCCAGTTGCGCATACGGGTGTTCTCGGACCGGCACTTTTCGACATAGGCGGTGTCGTGCACCGCCGCCTCTGCCGCCGCCAGCGCCGTACCTGACAGGTTGAACGGGCCCCGCACGCGGTTCAGCACGTCGATGACCTCTCGCGGGCCATAGCCCCAGCCGACGCGCAGGCCGCCCAGGCCGTAAAGCTTGGAGAAGGTCCGCGTCATCACGACGTTGTCGCGGTGTTCCACCAGCTTGGCGCCGCCGTCATACCCCTCGACATATTCCGCGTAGGCGCCATCCAGCACCAGCAGGCACTGTTCGGGCAGACCTTCGGCCAGGCGCTCGATCTCGGCCAGGCCGATCATCGTGCCGGTGGGGTTGTTCGGGTTGGCGATAAAGACCAGCCGCGTCTTGTCGGTAGAGCCGGCAAGGATCGCGTCGACATCGGTGACCCGCTCACGCTCCTTCACCTCGACCGGGGTCGCACCGGCCGCCAGCGCGCTGATGCGGTACATGGCAAAGCCGTGTTCGGTATGGACAACCTCTGTGCCCGGCCCGGAATAGGCCTGGCAGAGAAAGGTGATGATCTCGTCCGAACCGACGCCGCAGATCACCCGATCCGGATCGACGCCGTGCATCTCGCCGATTGCCTCGCGCAGGCCCCGGTGGTCGGTGGAAGGATAGCGATGCAGCTCGTGAACAGAGCGTTTCACGGCCTCCTGCGCTGCTGGGCTTGGCCCGAACGGATTCTCGTTCGAGCTCAGCTTGACCACGTTGGTCACCCCCTCGACGTGGGATTTGCCACCCACGTAAAGCGCGATGTCCATGATCCCGGGCTGCGGCTTGATCGCTGTCATTTCAACCTCCAAAAGCCCCCCGTGCATAGCGCCGTGCCCTTGCTTAGAAAAGCCACAAACGGGTTCCATTCCACGCCCCGCAGGATACGATGCCGTCAGAAGTTTTTACGGACCCAATTCATGCGGACGCTGTTTGCCATTTTCGTCGCTCTGAACGCGCTTCTGGTCGTTCTATTGCTGGTCTATTTCGGCGCCTTTGCCCCGCGTATCGCGCTGCATGTCCTGGCAGATCCGGCGAACCGCGCGCTTGAACCCGTCCTGGTGGACTGGGCCGAGGACAACAACGCCGAGCTGAGCTTTACCTATCGCGGCTCCGCCGAGATCGCGCGCGACCTGTCAGAAGCGACGGTCGGCGCGTTCGATGCCGTCTGGCCCTCGGATTCGCTGTGGGTGACACTTGGCGAAACCGGCAAGGCCATCCGACATGCCACGCCTGTCCACCATTCCCCCGTCGTGCTGGCCCTTCGAAACTCGACGGCAAATACCCTGGGGTGGACCGGGCGCGACGACATCACCCTGCAGGAGATCCGGGAGGCCGCCGGTGAAGGCAGGTTCCGCCTTGCCATGCCCTCTGCCACCCAATCCGCCACCGGCGCCGCGACCTATCTGGGGATGTGGCACAGCCTTTCGGGCACAGAGGGCGCATTGACGGCAGAGCACCTGGCCGACGAGTCCCTGCGCGACGACATGCGCGCCCTGCTGGACCGGTTAAGCCGGACCTCCGGCGGTTCGGGCCCGCTGACAGAGACGCTGGTGGCGAATTACGAAGCCTTCGACGCGCTTTTCGCCAGTGAGGCGCAGGTGATCACCGCCAACCGGCAGTTGACCGCCAAGGGGATCGAGCCGCTGCAGGTCTTCTACCTGCCCGGAGCGCAGCCGGTGCTGGAATCGCCGCTGGCCCTGCTGGCCGAGGGCGACGAGGACAAGGAAGCCAAATTCTTGGAGTTGCGGGATTTTCTCGAGACAGAAGAGGCACGGGCCCTCCTGTCCAGGCAAGGCTTGCGGGCCGGATCGGTCGTCGAACCGCTCACCGGGGCACCGGACGATTTGGACAGGTCGGTCTGGAACCCGGACTGGGGCATCGACCCTGCCCATGCCCTCACCCCCATGCCCCTGCCCGAGGCCCCCGTGATTGCCGAGGCGCTGGCGCTGTATGACACGGAACTGCGCAAACCCGCGCTGACGGTCTGGGTGCTGGACGTGTCCAGCGCCATGAGCGGCCAGCCCATCGCCGACCTGAAAGACGCGATGACCGGCCTGTTGCAGCCAAGCCCGCAGGACGTGAGCATCGTCATTCCCTACAACCACAACATCCTTGATCCGATGGTGATCGAAGGAGAGGACACGGCAGCGGCACAGGCCGCCCTGCGCAGTTTCGGCACCCTGCAGGCCACGGGCGGCATGGACATGTACTATGCCGTCTACGAGGCTTTCGAGGCGATGAGCCCCTATGTCGAGGACGGGACGATCCCGGACTACCAGCCAAGGATCGTGCTGCTGGCCGCCGGATCGTCCGACACGGAAAGCCGCATCTCTCTGCTGGCCTACCGCGACCAGACCGGCTTTACCAAGGATGTCCCGATCCAGGTCGTCGCCTTCGGGGACGCGGATGCCGGGCAGCTTGCCGAACTCTCGAACATCTCTTCGGGGCGCCTGTTCCGGGCCGAAGGCGACATGGGACGCGCGCTGCGACAGGCCGGGGGGCTGTGACGCGCGCCCGGCCCGGTTGCCAGCCCACAACGGCCTGCAGCAGATAGCCCCGCGCGACCCGCCAGACTGCGAACAGCACGACGTAGAATTGTTCCCCGACCCCCTTGCTCCAGGTCTGCAGCAGGGGCCGGAACTCTCCGACCGGGCCCCAATATCCGCTGGTCAGGGAAGCCAACAGGTTGTTGCCGAAGAACAGCGTCACGACAACGCTTTATCCCAGATTTTCGTAGGGGTCGGGCAGCATGACAAACCGGTCCAGCGCAAGGCAGGGCAGGATCACCGGCAACACGGCGACGGCGCGCCGCCCATCGACCTCCGGGCGGTATTTCATCGAGGCAAACCCCTGTCCGGTCCCTGTCCGGCCGGAAAGTCACGGCTTTCAATCACGCCCAAGGCGGTCATGGCCCCGGACTTTCAGACGACAACTTCCATGGCCTCTTGTTCGCCGACGCCAAAGACACGTTTGTAACGCGCGATTTCATCCGCCGGGCCCATCGCCTTGTTGGGGTTGTCCGACAGTTTCACCGTCGGCTTGCCCTCGGCGCTGACCGCCTTGCAGACCAGGCTGAAGGGCGACAGGCGGTCGTCCTCGACCAGACCACGGAAATCATTGGTCAACAGGGTGCCCCAGCCGAACGACACCCGGACACGCCCGGTGAACTGCTCGTAAAGCTCCAGGATCTTGGTCTCGTCCAGACCGTCCGAGAAGATGATGAGCTTGTTACGCGGATCCTCACCCCGGCTTTTCCACCAGTCGATTGCGATCTCGGCGCCGGTGGCCGGATCACCTGAATCGATGCGGATACCGGTCCAGCCCGCCAGCCAGTCGGGCGCGCGCTGCAGGAAGCCCTCGGTGCCATAGGTATCCGGCAGGATGATGCGCAGGTTGCCCTCGTGTTCCTCATGCCAGTCGGCCAGCACGTCATAGGGTGCCCGCGCCAGCGCGTCGTCATTCCCCGCCAGGGCCGCATAGACCATCGGCAGTTCATGCGCGTTGGTGCCGATCGCCTCCAGATCGCGGTTCTTGGCAATCAGGCAGTTGGAGGTGCCGACGAAACTCGGCCCCAGCCCTTCCAGCATGGCCTGCACGCACCAGTCCTGCCACAGAAAGCTGTGCCGCCGCCGGGTGCCGAAATCGGCGATGCGCAGTTCCGGCACCTGGCGCAGGTGTTCGACCTTCTGCCAGAGCTTGGTCATCGCCCGGGCATAAAGCACCTGCAATTCGAACCGCCCCATGTCGTGCAGCACTGCGCGCCCGCGCAGTTCCATCAGCACCGCCAGCGCCGGGATTTCCCACAGCATGACCTCGGGCCACTTGCCTTCAAAGGTCAGCTCGTACTGATCGCCCACCCGTTCCAGGTGATAGGGCGGCAGGCGCAGGTTCTCGAACCAGTCCATGAACTCGGGCGTGAACATCTGGCGCTTGCCGTAAAAGGTGTTGCCGCGCATCCAGGTGCTTTCGCCCCGGGTCAGGCTGAGCGACCGGATGTGATCCAGCTGTTCGCGCAGTTCGCCCTCGTCGATCAGTTCCGCCAGTGGCACATGGGTCGACCGGTTGATGAGCGAAAATGTCACCTGGGTGTCGCGCTTGTTGCGGAACACCGACTGGCACATCAGAAGTTTGTAGAAATCCGTATCGATCAGGGAGCGGACGATCGGATCGATCTTCCACTTGTGGTTCCAGACCCGTGTCGCAATGTCGACCATGCCCGTCCTCCGTCGCGTCAGCGGTCAGGTAAAGCTGAACCAGCGGCCTCACGCAAGCGTGACGCCCGCCTCTTTCATCCCGTCCAGCGCCGCCTTCAGCGACCCGTCAAGGTCGATCCCCCGGCACAGGTCCTGCCGAACGGTTACCGCAAAGCCCAGTTTTGCCGCATCCACGGCAGAGAAATTCACGCAGAAATCCGTCGCCAGGCCGACCAAGGTGAGGGTGTCGATACCGCGTGTGCGCAAATAGCCCTCGAGTCCGGTGGGAGTCTTGTGGTCATTCTCGAAAAAGGCCGAATAGCTGTCGATCGCCGCGCGAAAGCCCTTGCGGATGATCAGGTCGGCGCGGTCCATCTCCAGCTCGGTGTGGAAGTTCGCGCCGGGCGAGCCCTGGATGCAGTGATCGGGCCAGAGCACCTGCGGACCATAGGCCATCTCGACCATGTCGAAGGGCGCCTTGCCGTCATGCGTCGAGGCAAAGGAGGAATGCCCCGCCGGGTGCCAGTCCTGCGTCAGCACCACGGCGTCGAATTCGGCCATCAGCGCGTTGATCGGCTGCACGATCTCGTCGCCGTGCTCGACCGCCAATGCCCCGCCGGGGCAGAAATCATTCTGAACGTCGATCACGATCAGGGCGTGCATGGGCCATCTCCCGTTTGCGTCCTTGGCGCAGCATAGGGAGGACATCCGGGAATTGCCATGCCGCGCGGGCACTGGTAGGCGTTGCGCCCTTCCGGACAGGAGATTCTGACATGGCACGGCTTGGCGTGGATTTCGGCACGTCCAACACGGGGGCCGCCGTCATGGCGGGTGGACGCCCCTACGCGATCCCGCTGGAACCGGGGGAACAGACGCTGCCCACGGCGATCTTTGTCGATTTTGCCGAACGAAAGTACCTTTACGGAAGCCGCGCCGTCCGCGCCATGATGGACGGCGCCGAGGGCCGGTTCATGCGCGCGCTCAAGAGCATCCTGGGCACGCCACTGGCGCGGGAACCGCGTCGGCTGCTGAACGAACGCCTGACCCTGATCGAGGTCATCGCGCGCTTCCTGGCCGAGATCCGCAGCCGGGCAGAGACACACACCGGCATGACGTTTGACACCGCCCTGTCCGGGCGCCCGGTGCATTTCCATTCTGCCTCGGCCGAACGTGACGCGCAGGCGTTGACCGACCTGACAGAGGCCTACCACCTCGCCGGGTTCAAATCCGTCGACTTCCTGCCGGAACCCGAGGCCGCCGCGCGGGCAGTGGACGGCACCGGGCGGATGCTGATCGTCGACATTGGCGGCGGCACCTCGGACTTCACTCTGTGCGAACGCGACGGCGGAGAGACGCGGGTGCTGGCCAGCGGCGGCATCCGGCTGGGCGGGACGGATTTCGACAAGGTGCTGAGCCTGGCGCATGTCATGCCCCTGCTGGGCTACGGCGCGCAGATCGGTGCCGAACTTGGCTCTGCAACCCATGCCGCCCCGCGCGCCCTCTTCCACGACCTGGCAAGCTGGGAAAAGATCCCCTTCGTCTATGACGCCAGCCTTTTGCGCGAGGTCCGGAAATGGATCCGCCTGGCGCCGGAACCGCGCTGTTTCGAACGGCTGGCCGACGTCCTGGAATCCCACCTGGGCCATGACATCGCCTATGCCGTCGAGGGCGGAAAGATCGCCGCAAATGGTGCCGACGCGGGTGAAATCGCGCTGGGCGTCGTCGAACGCGGGCTGTCGGTGACGCTGCGCGCCGAGGCGCTGACCACTGCCCTGGCGGGCTATGGCGACCATATCGCCGCCTGCGCGCTGGACACCCTGCGCAGGGCGAATTGCGCCCCGGAAAGTGTCGACCAGGTGGTTTATGTCGGCGGTTCCAGCCTGCTGGGCGCCGTCCGCCACGCCATGTCGCGCGCCCTGCCCGGGGCGCAACCCGTGGACAGCGAGGTCTTTACCGCCGTTGTGCACGGTCTTGCCATTGCGGCAGAATAGCCGCTGGACGCCCCGTCTTTGCCTGCGTATCGAAATCCCATGTTCACCGTCTGCGCCCTCTATCACTTCACCCGTTTCGACGACCCCGCCCCGCTGCGCGATCCGCTGCTGGATCTCTGTCGCACGCAAAAGATCACCGGCACGCTGCTACTGGCCCACGAGGGGATCAATGGCACCGTGGCCGGACCCGCCGCGGGGATTGAGGCGGTTCTGGCGCATATCAGCGCCCTGCCCGGCTGCGCCGATCTGGAATGGAAACTCTCCACCGCGACCGAGCGCCCCTTTGCCCGCATGAAGGTGCGGCTGAAGAAAGAGATCGTCACGATGGGCCAGCCCGACGTCGATCCGCGCGCCCGCACCGGCCATTACGTCGACCCCACCGCCTGGAATGATCTTATCCGGTCTCCGGATGTGGCCGTGATCGACACGCGCAACGATTATGAGGTCGCCATCGGCACCTTTCAGGGCGCCGTGGACCCGCAGACCGACAGCTTTCGCGATTTTCCCGCCTGGTGGGAGGCCAACAAGGACCGCTTCCACAACAAGCGCATCGCCATGTTCTGCACCGGCGGCATCCGCTGCGAGAAATCGACGAATTACCTGCTGAGCCAGGGGATCGAGGACGTCTATCACCTCAAGGGCGGCATCCTGAAATACCTTGAAGACGTGCCCGAGGAGGACAGCACATGGCAGGGCGCCTGTTTCGTCTTCGACGGGCGGGTCTCGGTCGAACACGGGCTCCGCGAGGGGCCGCATGACCTCTGCCATGCCTGCCGCCGCCCGATCCTGCCCGAAGACCGCGCGCGCCCCGAGTACGAACACGGCGTGTCGTGCCATCTCTGCATCGGCGAGACGTCGGACGAGGACAAGGCCCGGTTTCGCGAGCGGCAGAAACAGATTGCGCTGGCAAAGGCGCGCGGCGAACGGCATCTGCACGCAGACATCACCGACGAGGATTGACCGGTCTGGGAACTCCGGTGTGGGGCTGCTAGCCTCCCCGCGACGGGGAGAACAAAGATGACAGATCCGATTTCCAGCCATCCGATTTCCAGCCATGTGCTCAGCGATGGCGACACGCAGGTCACGGTGCTTTCACTGGGCTGCGCGGTGCAGGACTGGCAGGTGGCCGGGCGCCGCGTGGTGCTGGGTTACGACGATCCCGAGGCCTACCGCGAGAACCCCGGCTCGATGGGTCTGGTCGTGGGCCGGGTCGCGAACCGCACGGCAGAGGGGCGTTTCACCCTCGACGGCGAAACCTGGCAACTGGATGTCGGGGACGGTCCGCACCACCTGCACGGCGGGCCGATGGGTCTGGGCAAGCGGAACTGGCGGATGGAGCCGGAAGGGCCGCGCGCGGTGCGGCTGAGCCTGCATTCGCCGCACCTTGACCAGGGCTATCCCGGCGCTGTGGATTTCGAGGTGCGGATGTCGCTGGAGGGGGCGACCCTGACCTGGGACATGACGGCGGTGCCCGACCGCGTGACCCCGGTGAACATGGCGCAACACCTGTACTTCAACCTGATGGGGTCGGGAACGGTGCGCGATCACGCCCTGCGGCTGGCGGCCTCGGCCTATACGCCGACCGGTCCCGACCTGATCCCCACCGGCGAGCTGCCAGCGGTCGATGGCACCCGATTTGACTACCGCACGCTGCGCCGCATCGACGAGGCAGACCCGGACGGCGAGGGCTATGACCTGAACTTCGCCCTCGACGGGACAGAAGGACCGGCGACCGAACTTGTGGCGCCGGACGGGATGCGCCTGCGGCTCTGGACCGATCAACCGGGGCTGCAGGTCTATACCTGCGGTTTCCTCAAACCCTTTGCCTCGCCCTGGCCGGGAGTGAACCACGGGAATTTCACCGGTATCTGCCTGGAGGCACAAGCTTTTCCGAACGCGCTGAACACGCCCGGCTTCGGATCGATCCTTGTGTCGCCGGACAAGCCTTACCGGCAGGTGACGCGAATCGAGATTGCCCAAGGCTGACCTTCAGGCCCTTCATTGGGCGGGACGGATACCCTTGCCGCCTTTGCGTTCAAGCGGCCCTGCCCATCGGAGCGAGAAAGAGGTGACCTGCCCGCTCCTGTCCCGGACCGCCATGTTCGCCTAACCAATCCACGCCAGCCCTCTCTCTGGAACATGCGGGCGAGGCCACTTGTATCCCCAAAAGGGTGGCCAGCCCTCGTCAGGCCGGCCCATGATCAGCGCATTAACCTTACCGGCATTAACCTTAATGCGGGCTAAAAGTACCCGCGCACCAGGCTGCCGGCGAGCAGCGCCCAGCCATCCGCCAGGACAAAGAAGGCCAGCTTGAACGGCAGTGACACGATGGCGGGCGGGACCATCATCATGCCCATCGACATCAGTACGGCGGCCACGACAAGGTCGATGATCAAGAAGGGCAGAAAGATCAGAAAGCCCACCTGGAAGGCGCGCGCCACCTCGGACAACATGAAGCTGGGAACGAGAACCGAAAGCGGCGCCTCTGGCGACAGGGTGGTCTCGACCGCGTCCGGGCGCAGGTCGGCCATTGCGCGATAGGTGTCCGGATCGGCCCGGCCCGCCATGAAATCGCGGAAGGGTTCGATGGCCAGAACCGCCGCCTCCTCGACCTCGATCTGTTCCTCCAGCAATGGCTGGACGCCCGTTTCCCAGGCCTCGTTAAAGACCGGCTCCATCACGAAATAGGTCAGGAACAGCGCAAGGCTGACGATCAGCATGTTGGGCGGCGACTGCTGCAGACCCACGGCCTGGCGCAGGATCGCCAGCACCGTCACCATGAAGGGAAAGCAGGTCACCATGATGGCGAGGCCGGGCGCGAGGCTCAGCAGGGTGATCAGTGCGATCAGCTGGATCGAGGTCGCCGTGACCGACCCGCCATCACCCATGTCAATGGCGATGGACTGGGCGCTGGCCATGCCCGGCAAGAGCAGGCACAGCGCCAGCACCGGCAGAAGGATACGCATCTCTCAGGCCGGCGACTGCAGGTCGACCACTTCGGTGATCCGCACCGCCAGCTGACCGGACCCCTCGCCGTCGACGACCTCCAGCACGCCGATGGCAATCAGCTTTTCCCCGACATACAGCTCGACCGGATCGTCCAGCTGCTTGTCCAGGGTTAGCACGGACCCCTCGTTCAGCTGCAGGAGTTCCCGCACCAGCGGGCGGGCGCGGCCGACGGAAACCGTGATTTCGATCGGGACCGAGGTAAAGGGCGTGCCCTGCTCGCCGCGGGCGGCGGTCTGCGCGCTATCCATGTTTCATCTTCCTCTGGTTGTCATGTGCAAAACCTGCAACGGCCTCGGCCAGCGAGGCGGCCAGGTCGCTCAGGTCGATCTGGCGTTCGGTGGCGCCAAAACGGATGTCGGCCTGTTCCTCGGCCAGCGAGTCGTCCGCGGTCAGGCGGATCGGAAAGCCGAAGTCCTGGTCGAGCAGCGGTTTGACCGCCTCGATCCGCTCCGGATGCACCGCGACCACCACGTCCATCCTGCCGATCTCCAGGCTCATGGCCTGCAGTTGTTCGACGATGTGCTGTCCCAGGGTCTGCCGAGCCAGTTCCGGCAAGAGCGAGCGGACCATCTCGTCCAGCAACGGCGTCACCGCGTTCATCACCTGGGTATAGGCCTCGTGATAGGTGAAACTCAGGTCCTGCAAGTGCTGGCCGAAAGCACTGGAGATCCGCGTGCGATCGTCGGACTGCGCCTTGACCGCATCGTCCCAGCCGGCGCGATAGCCCTTTTCGAAGGCCTCGAGTTTCTGCCCCTCGATCTCGGCTTCGCTGATCTGCGGTTCGGCCGGTACCTCTGTTGCGGTGGGTCCAGCCGCCTGCGCCTTGGCGCCGAAATCCTCGAGAAGGTCCGCAAGCGCGCTCATGTCGCGTCTTCCTTGTCTTCCTCAAGCCAGCTGCGCAGGATCTCGACGGTTTCGGTCTTGCGCGCCTCGATCAGGTTGCGCAGGCGTTCGACCGGATCCTCTTCGGCAGGGGCATCGAAATCGACCATGCCCATGCCGCCAAAATCCGGTCCGTCCGCCAGAACAGGCAGGTTGTCGAACCCACTGTCGGGTTCGATCTCGCCCTCCAGCGCCTCGCCTTCGGCAGGGACACCGGGGGCGGGCAGCGCTCCGGCGCTGGCCGTGGCCGTCTCGCCGCCGCGCGACAGGATCGGACGCAGGACAAAAAGCCCGAGGATCAGCGCCACCACGGCAAGAACCGCCATCTGGATCAATCGCATCATGTCGAGCGACCCCGAGAACAGTCCCGGTTCCAACGGGCCGGTGCCCAGGCCGTCCGGCCGTTCGAAGGGCATCGAGCGCAATGTGATCTGGTCGCCGCGCGCCTCGTCGAAACCGACGGCCGAGGCCACGAGGTCGCGCAGCGCCTCCAGCTCTGTATCCGGCAGGGGGACAAAGGTCTGGGTGCCGTCGGCCGCGGGTTCAAAGCTGCCGTTGACCAGCACCGCGACCGTCAACCGCTTGATCGCACCGGGCTGGCGGGTGATCTCGCGGGTGGTCTCGGAGATCTCGTAGTTGATTCGTTCTCGCGTTTCGGACTTGGCGGCGGACGACTGGTCCGGGCCGCCGCCCGCCCCGCCATCGGGCAGGTTCGACGCCACCGTGACATCGCCACCGCCGCCCAGGTTCTCCGACTTGTCGGTGCGCTCCTCGGTGTCGGTCGAGACGATCACGCGCCCGTCGGGATCGAAGCTGTGCTGCCGGATCAGTTCCAGCTCTGTCACCGTGTCGACGCTGACCTCGACCACCGCGTTGCCGGATCCGACGCGGGCCTCCATCAGACGCTGCACCCGGTCCCGCAGTTGGGCGGCCCGGTCATCAGCGGTCACACCGCCGCCGGTCTTGTCCTCGGCCCCGATCAACCCGCCCTTGCCGTCGATCACCGCAACGTTTTCGGGGATCAGACCCGGAACCGCCGAGGCGACAAGGAATTTCAGCGCCCGGGCCTGCGCCGCGTTCAGGACCGCGCCAGTTGTCGTGACCGAGATCGAGGCCGTGGGCGTGACATCGCGTTGAAAGGGATTCGCGCTGGAGTTCGCGATATGGACGCGGGCGCTTGCGATCTGTGGGTTCGAGACGATCGTCCGCGCCAGTTCCCCCTCTTTCGCGCGCCAATAGGCGGCGTCGAACATCTGGCTTGTGGTGCCGAATCCCGACAAACCGTCGAGCAGTTCGTAGCCCTGGCCGCTATTGGCCGGCAGCCCCTCGCTGGCGAGGGTGAGACGCAGCGCGTCACGCTCTGCCTCGGGGACCAGGATCGCGCCGGCACGCACATCATACTGAACCCCGCGCGCCTCCAGCGCCTTGACCACATCGCCTGCGGCATCGTTTTCCAGCCCCGCGTAAAGCAGTGCCATATTGGGGGACGACGCCAGACGCGTCAGTCCGAGAATCGCCAGCATCACCACCACCGTGGCGCCGATGACGATCATGCGTTGACGCCCGGCTAGGGCATTCCAGCTCGACAGTACCTGATTCAAGACCGACCTCCGCTCCAAACATTCTGTTCGGTTGTGCCGAGGTTGACCTATTCGCCTTAACAATCAGTTAGCCCCTTTTCGTTACAACGGGGCCAACGCCGACGAAGAGGTAAAGAATGTCTGACGCCACCGTTGATGAAGACAAGATTGCCGGCAAGACGCCGTCCAAGCTGCCGCTGATCATTGGCCTGGTGCTTGCGCTTGTAGGCGGCGGCGGCGGGTTCTACGCGGTTCAGTCGGGGCTGCTTGGCCTCGGCGGCAGCAAGGCGGCGGACAGCCACGCTCCGGCGGATCACGATGAGCCGCACGTGGCGACCAAGGCGCTGCCGGACGTCACTTTCATAGAGGTGCCGCCGGTGCTGATCTCGCTGGGGCCGAACGCCCAGGCAAACCACCTGCGCTTTCGCGCCAGCCTGGAGGTGCCGTCGGAATACAAGAGTGAGGTCGAGAAGATCCTGCCGCGCATACAGGACGTGCTGAACAGCTATCTCCGCGCGCTCGAAGCGCAGGACATCGAGGCGCAGGGCGCCTTGGTGCGGCTGCGCGGCCAGATGCTGCGGCGAATCAAGCTGGTGGCCGGCGAAGGCCGCGTGCGCGACCTGCTCGTGCTTGAATTTGTCCTGAATTGAGGGAGATGGGAATGGAAGCGATTGCAGATATCCTTCTGGTGGCGGGTGCCCTTGGTGCCGGTTTCTACTGTTTTATCCTGGCGCGGCGGCTGTCCCGCTTCACCGACCTGGAAAACGGCGTCGGCGGCGCCGTCGCGGTGCTGTCGGCGCAGGTCGATGACCTGACCCGGACGCTGGGAAATGCGCAGAAAAGCGCCGGCGAATCGAACAAGTCGCTGGGCGAACTGACCGACAGGGCCGAGGACGTGGCCCGCAGGCTGGAACTCCTGGTGGCCTCGATGCATGACCTGCCACAGAACAGCGCGCCGCCCCAGCAGGACGCGAAGGATCCGGTTTTCCTGCGTCACTCGCGCAACTGAGCGCTCGCATCGCCACGCAATACGAGGGTTGAACATGGCCAAAGCCAAGGTTTCCGCGCGCCCCGGCGCCGCAAAATCCGCGCGCAGAACGCCCAGGCGCAAACCGCGCGGCGCGCTGGCGGCAATCTGCGCCCTGCTGGTGACATCCGGCCTGTTGCGGCTGGCCGTGGGCGCGAGCGAGGCCCTGGCCCGCGAGGGGGACACGGCACCGAAACCACAGCTCGAGGCGGCGCTGGCGGCGGATGCGGCCAAGGCCAGGCCCGCCGCCGGGCACCCGGCCCCCCGCGTCGTGGCAGAGGCCGACATCCAGCCCCTGCTGGAGGCGCTCGACGCCCGCGAGGCCCGCATTCGCAAGCGCGAATCGGCCATCGACGTGCGCATGCAGGCGTTGGCCGTCGCCGAAGAGGAAATCGAGCGCAAGATGCAGGCGCTGGCCGAGGCCGAGGCCAGCCTCAAGCAAACCCTCGCCCTTGCCCGGACTGCCGCCTCGGACGATGTCGAGAAACTGACGGATGTCTACGCCAACATGAAACCCAAGCAGGCCGCCGCGCTCTTCGAAGAGATGGATCCCCAGTTTGCCGCAGGTTTCCTTGGCCGGATGCGCCCCGATGCCGCCGCCGCGATCATGGCCGGGATGACCCCGCAATCCGCCTATCTGGTCAGCGTCGTCCTGGCCGGGCGCAACGCGGATGTCCCAAAGGAATGACCCTGCTCCGCGCCCGGGTGTGCCACGAGGGGCGCAGTTGCACGGCAACGTGACACCCGGCTGGCGGTCGCGGGATTGCTTTTCAGGCCGTCTTGGGCCACATAAATTGCCGCACTTAGGATAAATTCGCAGGGGCTGCCATGCTGAACCGCCGTACCTTCCTTGCCGCCTCGGCCACTGCCGCGGCATTCCCCATGCCCGCGCTCGCCTTTTCGGTGGACACAAAATTCAAGCCTCAGGTCGTCTCGATCAAGCCGGACCTGTCCCCCGGTCAGATCCTGATCCTGTCCAAGGCGCATTTCCTCTACCTGGTCGAGGCCCCGGGACAGGCGCGCCGTTACGGCGTCGGGCTCGGCACCGCCGGACAGGCGATTTCGGGCACGTATGACGTCGGCGGCAAGAAGAAATGGCCAACCTGGCGTCCGACCGACGCGATGATCAAGCGCAACCCGAACGCCTACGAGAAATTCATCGACAACGACTATGTCCAGCCCGGTGGCCCCGGCAACCCGCTGGGCGCGCGGGCGCTCTACCTCTATCGCAACGGGCGCTACACCTTCAACGCGATCCACGGCACGACGTCCCCCCGGTCGATTGGTCGTTCAGTGTCGAACGGCTGTGTCCGGATGATCAATGATCACGTAATCGACCTTTTCGAACGCGTGCAGCCCGGCGCCAAAGTCACCGTTCTGTGACACGGGGACGCGCGCAGGCAACCGGGCGCTTCGATCTGATCGTTCTGGGGGCCGGACCCGCCGGCTCCGCCGCCGCCATGCGCGCGGTCCAGGCCGGGTTGCGCGTTGCCCTGGTCGACAAGGCACGCTTCCCACGCAACAAGCTGTGCGGCGGCGGCCTGACCGGCCGCGCCATTGCGCGCTATCGCCAGACTTTCGGTGGGACTTTGCCGCCCGTTCCGCTGGAACGGCGCGACATGTTCACCTTTCACGCCTACGGCCAACCGCTCGGCGACAGCCGTGATGCCCCGCCCCTGCACCTCGGCATGCGCTATGAGCTGGACGCAGCCCTGGTCGAACAGGCATTGGCGGCTAGTGCGGTGGATTTCACCGGGCAGAGCGGCACGCTGGATTCCGATGGCCCGGCTCTGGACCTGCCCTGCGGACGGATCGAGGCACCGCTGCTGATCGCCGCCGACGGCGTCAACAGCCCCACTGCGCGGACCCTCTTTGGCACGGCCTTCGACAGAGCGCGGATCGGGTTCGCGCTGGAGGTCGAGCATCCCGGCGCCGATCCGGACCGCCCTCTGCGGATCGATTTCGGTGCTGCGGACTGGGGCTATGGCTGGCAATTTCCGAAACCGCGGGGCACCACCGTGGGCCTTGGCGGCGTGATGTCCCGAAACGCCGACATGAAATCCGCGCTCTACCGCTATCTCGACCAGCTTGGCCTGCCGGACACATTGCCGGTCAAGGGACAGTTTCTGCCCTTCGGCGATTTCCGGGCCGTCCCCGGCAAGGGGCGCATCCTGCTGGCAGGCGATGCCGCAGGCCTTGTAGACCCGATCACCGGCGAGGGTATTGCCCACGCGCTCGACAGCGGTGCGCTCGCGGCCGAGGCCGTTTGCCGCGCCCTCGATCAGGGCAGGCCTGACACTGCGCTGGCCAGCTATATTCGTGCGTTACACCCGATCCATCGCGGATTGCGCCATGCCCGGCTGCTGCGCAACCTGATGTTCCGCGAAACCCTCCGCCCCGCCTTTATCCGCAGTTTTCGCAGCTCGCGCACGCTGCGCGGCGAATATCTGCGCATGATGGCCGGAGAGACGGACTATGGCCCCCTGATGCAAAAGATGGCCGCAAGACTGCCGGGTTTTGCCTGGCGCGCGGTCAGCGGAACATGAAGAATCTTAACGAATATCCCCCGCGCCATGCGTCGAGTCTTAAGGTTTTGTTAGGGTCTGGCCGCGTACCTTCCAAACAGATGGAGGGTGTCGTGGCTATTTTCTCATTCCTTATAGGTTGCATGATCGGACTGGTCAGTGCTGTGGTCGGATGGGCTGGTTTCGACATGTCGATCCTCTCCGCCTTCGGGCTTTATCTCAGCGTCAGCCTGCTGGTGGGCATGGCCCTGATCCTGACCACCCTGCACACGCTCGACCACGACTGCGCAGAGGTGGACGCCTGACCGCTCAGCGGTCGACCCGTGAAATCAGTCCTTCCACCTTCGGACCAATCGCCTCGACGATACGCGCCACGCCGGCCCCGTTGGGATGGATGCCGTCGGGCTGCATGTAGCGGCCCAGGTCGCCGGGCATCTCCCCGTCCTGCATCAGGCCCGTGAAGAAACTTTCAAGGTGCAGTGTGTCATAAGCCTCGGCCAGTTCGGGATAGATCGCGTCGAACTGCGCCTTGTAGTCAGGGCCGTAGTTGCCCGGCGCCGACATCCCGATCAGCAACACCTCCAGCCCACGCGCCTCTGCCACCTTCAGGATACCTTCAAGATTGGCGCGCGCCGCCGCCGGGTCGATCCCGCGCAGCAGGTCATTCCCCCCCAGCGTCACGATCATCGCCTGAATCTCGGGCGTCAGTGACCATTCCACCCGCGCCAGCCCGCCCGCCGTGGTATCGCCCGACACGCCGCCGTTGACGATCCGCGCGTCATGGCCGCGCGCGGCCAGCCAGGCCCGCAGCTGCGGCACGAACCCTTCTTGTTCGATCAGCCCGTAGCCCTGCGTCAGGCTGTCCCCCAGCGCCAGGATATGCACCCGCTCCGCCGCCGCGCCCGTCGCCAGCAGCAGGAACAAGGCCGCCAATGCCTTGTTGCGCAGGCCCTCCAGCCCATATCTGACCCAGTGCAACATGTTCCGAGGTCCCCCGTGTCCGATGCCGTTCTCTCGCTCCAAGATGTCACCCTCAGCCTCAGGGGCAATGCCGGACTTGTGGAAATCCTGCACGGAATTTCGCTGGACGTGACGCGGGGTGAGACGCTGGGCCTTGTCGGACCGTCGGGATCGGGCAAATCCTCGCTCCTGATGATCATGGGCGGCCTGGAACGCGCCAGCACCGGGCAGGTCCACGCGCTGGGCCATGACCTGACGACGATGGGCGAGGATGCGCTCGCGCGCTTTCGCCGCGACCACATGGGCGTGGTGTTCCAGTCCTTCCACCTGATCCCCACCATGACCGCGCTGGAAAACGTCGCCACGCCGCTGGAGCTTGCCGGCGACCGAAGGGCCTTTGACCGGGCGCGGGCGATGCTGGACAAGGTCGGGCTTGCCGCGCGCGCCGATCACTACCCGGCGCAGATGTCGGGGGGCGAGCAGCAGCGCGTCGCCCTGGCCCGCGCGCTGGCGCCGGAACCGGACATCCTCTTGGCCGACGAACCCACGGGCAACCTCGACGGCGCCAATGGCGCGGCCATCGTCGACCTGCTGTTCGGCCTGTCGCGGGAACATGACGCGACGCTGGTGCTGGTCACCCATGCGCCGGACCTTGCTGCGCGCTGCGACCGGGTGGTGCACCTGGACGATGGGCGCATCGCCTCGACCGAACTGAGGGCGGCGGAATGAGCCTTGGCACCTCGGCGCGCTTTGCCCGGCGCGAGTTGCGCGGCGGCTTGCGCGGTTTCCGCATCTTCCTGGCCTGTCTTGCGCTGGGCGTGGCGGCCATCGCCGGGGTCGGCTCGGTGCGCTCAGCCATCCAGACCGGGCTGGAGGACCAAGGCGCCGTCCTGCTGGGCGGTGATGCGATGGCCGAATTCACCTACCGCTTTGCCACCGAGGAGGAACGCGCCTGGATGCAGGCGACCGCCAGCGCCGTCTCCGAAGTGACGGATTTCCGCTCGATGGCCAAGGTGACTCGTGACGGAACCACCGAGCGCGGGTTGACGCAGGTGAAATCCGTGGACACCGCCTATCCCCTCTTGGGTGAGATGGTGCTGAACCCGCCGATGCCGCTGGCCGAGGCGCTGACAGATCATGGCGCCGTCATGGCGCCGATCCTGGCCGACCGGCTGGCGCTGCAACCGGGCGACAGCTTTCGCCTTGGCACGCGCGCGTTCACCCTGCGGGCCACCATCGCCGTCGAACCGGACGACGCCGGGGACGGGTTCGGCCTTGGCCCGCGCACCATCGTGCGCACCGCCGACCTGCAAGGCTCGGGCCTGCTCAGTGAAGGATCGCTGTTTGAAACCGAATACCGCATGCTCCTGCCGCCGGGCGCCGACCTCGACACCGTGCGCGCGGACGCGCTGGAGCGGTTCGAGGACAAGGGCCTGAGCTGGCGCGACGCCCGCAACGGCGCCCCGGGCATTGCCCGTTTCGTGGACCAGTTGGGCAGTTTCCTGGTCCTGGTCGGGCTGTCAGGGCTGGCCGTGGGGGGCATCGGGGTGTCGGCGGCGGTGCGCGCCTATCTTGCGCGCAAGACCAGCGTGATTGCCACGCTGCGCACGCTGGGGGCGACCCGAAATACCATCTTCCAGACCTATTTCATCCAGATCGGCGTGCTCAGCCTCGTCGGCATCGCCCTTGGCCTGATCCTTGGCGCGCTGGTGCCCCTCCTCTTTGCCCCGCTTATCGCCGGCGCCTTGCCCGTTCCCACGGTCTTTACCCTCTATCCCGGCGCGCTGGGCGAGGCCGCGCTCTATGGCGTGCTGACCGCGCTCCTGTTCACGCTCTGGCCGCTGGCCCGGGCCGAGGAAGTGCGCGCCGCAACCCTGTTCCGCGACGCGTTGGACAGCGCGCGCCTGCTGCCCGCCTGGCGCTATGTGCTGGCGACGCTGGTGCTGGTCGCCTTGCTGGTCGGCAGCGCGACGCTCTTTGCCGGGCGGCCCGGGCTGACGCTCTGGATCGCGGGCGGCATTGCCGGGGCGCTGCTGGTGCTCTTGGGCGCCGCCTGGGCGATCCGCTGGATCGCCCGCATCGCCACGCCCGTCACCCGTGGCAGACCCGCATGGCGCTGGGCACTGGGCGCCATCGGCGGACCACGCGAAAGCGCCGGATCGGTCGTGCTGTCGCTGGGCCTTGGACTGACGGTGCTGGCCTCCATCGGCCAGATCGACGGCAACCTGCAAAGCGCGATCCAGCGTGACCTGCCAGAGGTCGCGCCCTCGTATTTCTTTGTCGACATCCAGAAGGACCAGATGCCCGGCTACCTCGAAAGGCTGGAAAACGACCCCGCCGTCAGCCGCATCGACAGTGCGCCCATGCTGCGCGGCATCATCACCCGCATCAACGGGCAACCGGCGACAGAGGCGGTCGGCGAACACTGGGTCCTGCGCGGCGACCGTGGCGTGACCTATTCCGAAACGGCAGGGGCGCGCACGACAGTGACCGCCGGGGCATGGTGGCCCGAAGGGTACAGCGGCCCGCCGCAGGTCAGCTTTGCCGCCGAAGAGGCACAGGAAATGGGCTTGCAGCTGGGCGATACGCTGACCGTCAACATCCTGGGACGCGACATCACCGCCACCATCACCTCTTTCCGAGAGGTCGATTTTTCCACCGCCGGGATCGGCTTTGTCATGACGATGAACCCCGCCGCGCTACAGGCGGCGCCGCATACCTTCATCTCGACCGTCTACGCCGAGGAAGAGGCAGAGGCGCAGATCCTGCGCGACCTCGCAGGCCAGTATCCCAACATCACCGCCATCCGTGTCCGCGACGCCATCGACCGGGTCAGCGACCTGCTGGACGGCATCGGCACCGCGATCCGCTGGGGCGCGGCGGCAACCCTGCTGACCGGTTTCCTGGTGCTGATCGGTGCGGCGGCGGCGGGCGAAGGCCCGCGCACCTACGAGGCGGCGGTGCTGAAGACCCTCGGCGCCACCCGCGCCCGCATCCTGCAGAGCTTTGCCCTGCGCTCTGCCCTGCTTGGCGGGGCCGCCGGTGCGGTGGCGCTGGGTGCGGGCATCGCCGGGGCCTGGGCCGTCATGACCTTCGTGATGGAGACGGAATTCGCGGTGATCTGGCCCTCGGCCATCGGGATCGTCACCGGCGGCGTGCTGGCCACCCTGCTGGCCGGTCTGGGCTTTGCCTGGCGCCCGCTTGCGGCGCGTCCAGCCGGTGTGCTGCGCGCCCGGGAATGACGCCCCGGACAGGCTGTCACGTTGCATCCCGTGGCCCGGACTGGCACCACCTTGGGCAACCGAAACCATCGCCGGATCTGTCCCATGAGTGATTCCCTGCCGATGCCGGTCACGGCGCCGCTGACCTCCGCCCAGCGCACGCAGCTGTTCAATCTCGTCCGACGCGCCGCCAAGGCCGAGATCATGCCGCGTTTCCGCAAGCTTGGAACCCATCAGATCGGCGAAAAGACCGGCCCGCATGACCTGGTGACAGAGGCCGACACCAGCGCCGAGGCGATGATCACCCGGGGCCTGCAACGGTTCTTTCCCTCTGCCGTGATCGTCGGCGAAGAGGCCGCCTCGTCGAACCCCGACCTGGTCAAGAAGATCCCCGAGGCAGAGCTTTGCTTTACCATCGACCCGGTCGACGGCACCTGGAACTTTGCCAAGGGCCTGCCGCTGTTCGGGGTCATGGTCTCTGTCCTGCGCTTTGGCCGCCCGGTGTTCGGCCTGCTGTATGATCCGGTGCTGAACGACATCGTCTGGGCCGATAACGAGCACCCGGCGCAAATGCAGTTGCCGCGCCGCGACAGCCGCTTCGTCAACACCGATCACGACCGGAACAAGCCGCTGGACCAGCTCAACGGCTTCGTGCCGCTGTTCCTGATCCCCGAGGACAAGCGCGCCGAGGCCGCCGCCGCCCTGCCGAAATTCGGTCGGGTCTGGTCGCTGCGCTGCGCCTGCCACGAGTTTCGCACGCTGGCCCAGGGAGAGATCGATTTCGTGCTGTTCGCGAAACTCACCGCCTGGGACCAGCCCGCCGGAGTCGTCGTGACCCGGCAGGCGGGCGGCCATGTCGCCATGCTGGACGGGTCGGAATACACGGGCGACACCAGCTCGGGCTACCTGCTGGCGGCCAGCGACAAGGCGACCTGGGACAAGGTGCGCGACGCCTTTGCCTTCCTCGTCGACACCCCCGCGCCCGACCCGGCCCCGGCGCCCGAGAAAAACGCCTATCCGGGTGAACTGGCCGTCGACAACGACGCCTGAGGCGGCGCCCTACCCACAGTCCGCAAAGCGTGCCGCGTAATCGCGCAGCAAGGGCACGCGCCGTGGGCGAAAGCTGCGCCCGTTCAGGGCCGCACTTTCGATCCCCGAGGCGTGGAACAGGCGCCAGTCCTGCCGCAGGCAGCACCAGACCAGCACCATCAACGTGCCCTCCGAATAGCTGATGCCCAGGGGCCAGACCTCGCGCTCTGTGACCTGGTCCTTGAGGTCGCGATACCGCACGTCCAGCGCCAGTTCCTCCCAGCAGGCCCGGCGCAACAGCGCCATGTCCACGGTGACGTCCACCCGGACCGGCGGCGCGCGAAAACTGCGCAGGACCGTGTGCATGGCCTGCCGCGCCTGCTCGTCTGCCAGCGTGGCGATGATCCGGGCCAGGGCGGTGCGGCCCGCCGCCTCCAGTGCCGCATCGCCGGTCTGGCGCAACTCCGCCACGGCAAGCACAAGCGCCTCGATCTCCAGCCGGGAAAAGCTCTGCGGCGGCAAGGCCGGGTCCTCGGTCAGCCGATAGCCCACCCCCGCCTCACCGTCGATCAGGGCGCCGCCCGCGCGCAACGTGGCAATGTCCCGATACAGCTGGCGTCGCGAAACGCCCATCTCCGTCGCCAGCCGCCCGGCGGTGACCGGGGCGGGCAGACGGCGCAAGGCGTCCATGAGGCGAAAGAGGCGGTCGGTCCGGGCCATGCTGACAGCATCTGTCAGCAGGTGTCGGCTAAAGCAAGGCATTCCCGAGTAACAGGAGACACCCATGCTCAAGCTTTTCCACGCCCCGCGCTCGCGCTCGACCTCCATCCTCGTCCTGATCGAGGAGATGGGCATCGCCGACCAGGTCGAAGTCATCGACGTCACCGTCGCCCGTGGGGATGGCAGCGGCGCACCGGACCCGAAGAACCCCCACCCCGAGAAAAAGGTGCCCTATCTGACCGATGGCGCGGACCATGTGCGCGAACGCGGCGCCCTCATGACCTACCTGACCGACAGGTTCCCCGAGTCCGGGCTCGGGCGTCCCGTGGGGCATCCGCAGCGCGGGGCCTTCCTCAGCTGGCTGTTCTACTACCAGGGCGTGATGGAGCCGCTGCTCGTGCTGGACTGGGCCAAGGTCGACCATCCCATCGTGCAGGCGACCTTCCGCGACATGAACACCGTCGTGGCCCGGCTGGCAGAGGCGCTGGACGGTCAGCCCTACCTCTTGGGCGACACCTATTCGGCGGTCGACCTTCTGCTGTCGAGCCCTTTCCAATGGTTGCCGGAGGCGGCGCCGAAGGACCCCGTCGTCAAGGCGTGGATAGACCGCTGCGCCGATCGCCCGGCGATAAAGGCCGTCGCGGACCGGGAAAGCGCGGAGCTGCAGGTATAGGTCCTGAGCGCCGAGAAAAAATGGCAATGCCCTCGCAGCTCCCTGCGAGGGCATTTTCTGGTGCAGCGGCTCTGGTGCCTGTGGACCTACTCCGCCGCCTCGGCGTAATCGCTTATCGGCGGGCAGGTGCAGATCAGGTGCCGGTCGCCATAGACGTTGTCGACCCGGTTGACCGGCGGCCAGTACTTGTCGACCCGGAAAGCCCCCGGCGGGAAACAGCCCTGTTCGCGGCTATAGGGCCGGTCCCAGTCGCGCACGAGGTCCTCCATCGTGTGCGGCGCCAGTTTCAGCGGGTTCTGCTCGCGGTCCATGTCGCCGTCCTCGATGGCGCGGATCTCCTCTCGGATCGCCAGCATCGCATCGCAGAAGCGGTCCAGCTCTGCCTTGGTCTCGGACTCCGTCGGTTCCACCATCAACGTCCCCGCCACCGGCCAGCTCATGGTCGGCGCGTGAAAGCCTGCATCCATCAACCGCTTGGCGATGTCCTCGACCGTCACACCCGCCGATTTCTCGAAAGGCCGGGTATCCAGGATGCATTCATGCGCAACCCAGCCGTTCGAGCCGCGGTAGAGCACGTCATAAGCGCCCTCCAGCCGCTTGGCGATGTAGTTGGCGTTCAGGATCGCCACCCGCGTCGCCTGGGTCAGGCCGCTGCCGCCCATCATCAGGCAATAGGCCCAGGAGATCGGCAACAGCGAAGGAGAGCCAAAGGACGCCGCGCTGACCGCGCCGCCTTCCGCGTCCAGCGGGTTGCCGGGCAGGTGCGGGACAAGGTGCTCCTTGACCCCGATCGGCCCCATGCCGGGGCCGCCCCCGCCGTGCGGAATGCAGAATGTCTTGTGCAGGTTCAGGTGGCTGACGTCCCCGCCCAGGTCACCGGGCCGCGACAGGCCCACCATTGCGTTCATGTTGGCGCCGTCGATATAGACCTGCCCGCCATGTTCATGGGTGATCGCGCAGACCTCTTTCACCGTCTCCTCGAAGACCCCGTGGGTCGAGGGATAGGTGATCATGCAGGCCGCCAGCGCGTCGGAATGCTTCTCCGCCTTGGCGCGGAAATCCTCGACGTCGATCGACCCCTGGGCATCGCATTTCACCGCAACCACCTTCCAGCCCACCATATGCGCCGAGGCCGGGTTGGTGCCATGCGCGTTGACCGGGATCAGGCAGACGTTGCGCTGCCCGTCGCCCCGGTCCATCTGCCAGCGCCGGATCGTCAGCAGCCCCGCATATTCCCCCTGAGCGCCGGAATTGGGCTGCATGGAAATCGCGTCATAGCCGGTGATCTGGCACAGCTTGGCGTTCAGGTTCTCGATCAGCTCGGCATAGCCCCGCGCCTGGTCCTTGGGCACATAGGGGTGGATCATCGAAAACTCGCGCCAGCTGACCGGCATCATCTCGGCAGCCGAGTTGAGCTTCATCGTGCAGGAGCCCAGCGGGATCATCGCCCGGTCCAGCGCCAGGTCACGGTCGGCCAGACGGCGCATGTAGCGCATCATCTCTGTCTCGGCCCGGTTCATGTGAAAGACGTCATGTTCCAGGTAGGCACTCTGCCGGATCATCGCCTCGGGCAGGCGGTACTCGGACTCCGCCGGGTCGTCCTTTTTCACCAGCCCGAAAGCACGCCAGACCGCCTCGATGGTCGAGGGCCGGGTTCGTTCGTCCAGCGTGATGCCGACGCGGGTCTTGCCCACGCGCCGCAGGTTCAGCCCCTGCTGCACGGCGGCCTGCAAGACGCCGCGCTGCAACAGGCCCACATCCACCGTGATCGTGTCAAAGAACTCGGACGGCTCCACCTTGAAGCCCGCCGCCTCCAGCCCCTTGGCCAGGCGCACGGTCTTGCGGTGAATGCGCTGCGCGATGGCGCGCAACCCCTTGGGCCCGTGGAAAACCGCGTAGAACCCGGCCATGACCGCCAAAAGCGCCTGCGCGGTACAGACGTTCGAGGTCGCCTTTTCGCGCCGGATGTGCTGTTCACGCGTCTGCAACGACAGACGGTAGGCGCGGTTGCCGTGGCTGTCGACGGACACGCCGACGATCCGCCCGGGCATCGAGCGTTTCATCGCGTCCTTGCAGGCCATGTAGGCGGCATGCGGGCCGCCATAGCCCACCGGCACGCCGAATCGCTGGGTCGAGCCCACGGCGATATCCGCCCCCATCGCGCCCGGCTCCTTCAGCAGGCACAACGACAACGGGTCGGCGCTGACGATCCCCACCGCATTGGCGGCGTGCAGCGCCTCCATCTCGGCGGTGAAATCCCGCAGGTGGCCATAGGTGCCGGGATACTGAAAGATCGCGCCGAACACCTTGTCGGCCTCCAGCGCCTCCGGCGCCCCCACGATCACCTCGATCCCCAGCGGCTCTGCCCGGGTCTTCATCACCGCGATGTTCTGCGGGTGACAGTTCTCATCGACAAAAAACGCCCCTGCCTTCGATTTCGCCACCCGCTGCGCCATGGTCATGGCCTCGGCGCAGGCGGTCGCCTCGTCCAGCAGCGAGGCATTGGCGATCTCCAGCCCCGTCAGGTCGCAGATCATGGTCTGGAAGTTCAGAAGCGCCTCAAGCCGGCCCTGGCTGATCTCGGGCTGGTAGGGTGTGTAGGCGGTGTACCAGGCCGGGTTCTCCAGGATATTGCGCTGGATCGCCGGCGGCGTGACCGTGCCGTGATACCCCTGCCCGATGAGCGAGGTCAGCACCTTGTTCTTCGACGCCACCTCGCGCAGCCGGTAGATCAATTCACGCTCGGACAGCGGCTTGCCGAAATCCAGCGGCCTGTCCTGCCGGATGTTCGCCGGCACGGTTTCATCCACCAGCTGGTCCAGCCCCGAAACGCCCAGCACGTTGAACATGCGCGCCATTTCCTCGGGCGACGGGCCGATGTGGCGCCGATTGGCAAAATCATAGGGCAGATAGTCGATGGGCTCGTAGGTCATGCACCGCTCCCGGGCTTCTTCTTTCCAAAAATACTCCCGGGGTGAATTGGCCAACTGGCCAAGAGGGGCAGCGCCCCCTGCCCCGGGTGTCGCCCGCGCCACGGCAGGCCTCAGCGTAGGGCGGGGTTTACCCCGCCGCCGCGCTCACGAAATGAAGTCCTTGTAGGCCTTCTCGTCCATCATGTCGTCCAGTGCCGACAGGTCCTCGACCTTCATCTTGAAGAACCAGGCATCACCCTCGGGGTCCTCGTTGATCTTGCCGGGCTCCTCGACGATGGGCTCGTTCACCTCGACGATCTCGCCATCCAGAGGGGCCAGGATGTCCGAGGCCGCCTTGACCGATTCGATCACCACGACTTCCTCGTCCTTGGTCACCTCGCGGCCTTCCTCGGGCAGTTCGACAAAGACGATGTCGCCCAGCTGTTCCGCCGCATGATTGGTGATGCCCACGACGACCAGGTCACCCTCGACCAGCAGCCATTCATGTTCCTCGGTGAATTTCATGTAAGTCTCCCTGTTTCACCGTTTGAACCCAGCCGGCACGAACGGCAGCTTTGCCACCCGCACCGGAACCCGTTTGCCGCGCAGCTCGCCCCAGAGGGCCGTGCCCTCTGCCGCGCATCCTGCCGACACGTATCCCATGGCCACCGGCCCCTCGACAGAGGGGCCAAAGCCGCCCGAGGTCACGGCGCCGACCTCGGCCCCGCCTTCCTCGGCATCATACAGCACGACGCCCGCGCGCATCGGCGCCCGGCCCTCGGGCCGCAGGCCCACGCGCTTGCGCGCCGGGCCATCCGCCATCTCGCGCTGCACCCGGTCCGCGCCCGGATAGCCGCCCGCGCGCGCACCATCGGCGCGCCGCACCTTCTGGATCGCCCAGGTCAGCCCCGCCTCGACCGGGGATGTTCCCGGATCCAGGTCCTGCCCGTACAGGCACAGGCCCGCTTCCAGCCGCAGGCTGTCCCGCGCGCCCAGCCCGATGGGTTCCACCCGGGCATCCGTCAGCAGCGATTTCACCAGATCCACGGCGGCCACATTGGGCACCGAGATCTCAAAGCCATCCTCGCCGGTATAGCCCGACCGCGAGACCCAGCATTCCGCTCCCGCGATGGGCAACGTCTCGACGTCCATGAAACGCATGTCGCGCACCGCGGGGCAATGCTCGGCCAGCACATCCTCGGCCGCGGGCCCCTGCAGCGCCACAAGCGCACGATTTTCCAGCAGTTTCACGGTGATGCCGCCGGGTTCCAGCGCCGCGCGCATGCGCGCCACATCGGCCTCCTTGCAGGCGGCATTGACCACCACAAAGAGGTGATCGCCCCGGTTGGCGATCATCAGGTCGTCCTCGATCCCGCCCGCGTCATTGGTGAAAAAGGCGTAGCGCTGCCGCCCTTCGGCCAGTCCCGCCACGTCCACAGGCACCAGCCGCTCCAGCGCCTCGGCCAGGTTCGGCCCGCGCAGGATCACCTGTCCCATGTGGCTGACGTCGAACAGTCCGGCTTGGGTCCGTGTCTGCAGGTGCTCTTTCAGCACGCCCAGCTTGTACTGCACCGGCATCTCGTAGCCGGCGAATCCCACCATCTTCGCGCCGCGCGCGTGGTGCAACTCGTTCAGGACGGTTGTCTTCAACTCGTTGGGCTCGTCGTCCGCCATGCGCTCCCCTTTGCCCATGACGCACAGCGCGTCCGGGCAGTTCCGCCACGGACCAATTCCGCAGCCCCACTGCCCCCTCTGTCCTTCGGCCTGAGATCGTTATCCCTTCGGCGGACGCACATCCGGCGCCTCTCTCCAGAGTCTTGCCTCTTCGCGGTCCATGCGGCCTGAGCGTTTCCGGGGCGGTTGCGCCTTCGGCACCGGCTCCGGGCCTAGGCCCTCCCCGGTTCTCCCGTCGAAGATGGGCAGACGCTAGTCCATCGCCCCGGCGTTGGCAAGCCGCCCCACTCTGCATCCCTCGCTCGAGATGATGTTCATCAACGCTGCGTTGTCACAGACCAGCGAATCCAGCGTGATCGGGTCCAGCGTCTCGTAAAAGGCGTTGGCGGCCCGGGTCAGCGCATTGCGCAACCGGCAGGCATCGGTCAGCGGACAGGTGTTGTCCACATCGGCAAAACATTCGGCCAGCGGCACCGGCTGTTCCAGCGCGCGGAAAATGTCACCGATGACGATATCCTCCGCCGGACGGCCCAGTTCCAGCCCGCCGTTTCGCCCCCTCTGGGTGTGCAGGAACCCCATCTGGGCCAGCTGGTTGATGACTTGCGCCAGGTGGTTTTCCGAGGCGTTGCACCGTTGGGCAATCTCGTGCTTGGTGACAAGCCGCCCGGGATTCGCGGCGCAATACATCAGTACGCGCATCGCGATATTGGTTCTTTTCGTCACCCGCATGCGGATCTCCAAAATACATTGATCAGTCACCTATCTGGCACGATGCGGGCCTTCGGGGTTTGACATGCGTCAAAACAGGCGAATATTTCGCACATGGAGCATGTATATTTCTTTGGCTACGGGTCGCTGGTGAACCGCACGACCCATGAACACACACCCGCACATCGCGCCCGCCTGCATGGCTGGCGCCGCGCCTGGCGCGCGGTGCCCGAACGGGACCTGTGCTATCTCACCGCCGTGCGCGACCCAGAGGCGCATATCGACGGGCTGATCGCCCCGGTCCCCGGTGACAGCTGGGCAGAGCTCGACCACCGCGAAGGCGCCTATGACCGGCACGACGCCACCCAAAACCTGACTCATGACAGCGACGCGCGGGCCGTCGTCGTCTATGCGATCGATCCCGACCGCCACCGCGATCCGGGCCCGGAAAACCCGATCCTGCTCAGCTATCTCGACGTTGTGGTGGCAGGCTACCTGGCGGAATACGGTCCCGGCGGCCCGGCACAGTTCTTCGAGTCCACCCTGGGCTGGCAGGCGCCGATCCTGGATGACCGCGCCGCGCCCCGCTATGCCCGCGCGCGTCCCCTCACGGACGAGATCCGCACCCTGACCGACGCGGGCTTGTCCGCCCTGGGCAGCCGGATCATCGCCGCCGCCTGAGCCTCAGGCGACACCGGCCTGTCTTCTTTGGGCTTGAAAATACTTCCGGGGGGCGCCAAAGGCGCGGGGGCAGCGCCCCCTCCGACCGCACCAGACAGGCGCCGTCCCGGGACAAACCGCGTAGGGCGGGGTTTACCCCGCCGCGCCCTTGCCACCCGGCTTGACCTGCAACAGCGGCATCACCTCGGCCATCTCCGGCCCGCGCTGCAGCCCGGTCACCGCCTTGCGCAGCGGCATGAACAGCTTCTTGCCCTTGCGCCCCGTGGCGTCCTTGACCGCCGTGGTCCAGCTGCCCCAGGTCTCGGCGTCATAGGGCGGTTCGCCCAGCATGCCAAAGGCCTCGGTCACGAAGTCGCGGTCTTCCTCGTCCACCAGCGGCTCCGCCCCGTCGCGGAACAGCGCCCACCAGCCCGCCATCTCCTTGCGGGTGGTGATGTTGTCGCGCACCACGTTCCAGAAAGCCGCCGCCTTGTCATCGGGCACGCCCAGCGCGCGCACCTCATCCGCCACCGCGTCCAGCTCCAGCCCGTGCAGCTTTTTCGCGGTCAGCGGATACAGGTCCTCGACATCGAACTTGGTCGGCGCCGAACCGAACTGGTCCAGCTCGAACCCCTCGGCGATCTCGTCCAGCGACAGGCGCAGCTCGACCGGCTGCGACGATCCCAGCCGCGCCATCAGGCTCAACAGCGCTTCCGGCTCCACGCCGTTTTCGCGCAGGTCGCGCAGGGCCAGCGTGCCCAGCCGTTTCGACAGAGATTCCCCCTGCGGCCCGGTCAGCAGCGAGTGATGCGCAAAGGCCGGCGGTTCACCCCCCAGCGCGCGGATCATCTGGATCTGCGTCGCGGTATTGGTGACGTGGTCATTGCCACGCACCACGTTGGTGATGCCCATTTCCATGTCATCGACCACCGAGGCCAGCGTATAAAGGAACTGCCCGTCCGCCCGGATCAGCACCGGGTCCGAGACGCTCGCCGCGTCGATGGAGACCTCGCCCAGGATGCCGTCCTCCCAGGCGATGCGCTCGTGGTCCAGCTTGAACCGCCAGACGCCATCGCCACGCTCGGCCCGCAGTTTCGCCTTGTCCTCGTCGGACAAATCCAGCGCCGCGCGGTCGTAGACCGGCGGCTTGCCCATGTTCAGCTGCTTCTTGCGCTTGAGGTCCAGCTCGGTCGGTGTCTCGAAAGCCTCGTAGAACCGGCCCATCTCGCGCAGCTTGTCCGCCGCAGCCTCGTAACGGTCCAGCCGCTGCGACTGGCGTTCGATGCGGTCCCAGGTCAGGCCCAGCCATTCCAGGTCCTGCTTGATGGCGTCGACATAGTCCTCTTTCGACCGCTCCGGGTCGGTGTCGTCGATGCGCAGCACGAACTCACCGCCGCTCTTGCGGGCGATCAGGTAGTTGAACAGCGCGGTGCGCAGGTTCCCGACGTGGATATAGCCGGTGGGCGAGGGCGCAAAGCGGGTGACGGTCATGACGTGGCCTCCTGTCAGGGCGGCGTGTTTTCACAAGGCGCGGGATTTGTCCAGTTCCGCCGCATGTCAGGGCGCGACGCGCGGTGACGCTGGCCCACGTTCCGCCCCGATGCTAGGCAAGGGGTCCGTGGCCCCGAACGCGCCTCCAGAGGAACCGCGCCCATGACAGAGATCCTGACCGTCACCCTGAACCCGGCGCTCGACCTCGCCACTTCCTGCGCCAGCGTCTCGGCGGGGCCGAAACTGCGCTGCGGGCCGGAAACGGCGGAACCGGGCGGCGGCGGCGTCAACGTGGCCCGCGCGGTGGTGCAACTGGGCGGCCAGGCGCGCGCGCTGGTCGCCCTGGGCGGCCCCAACGGCATGGCGCTGGAACGGCTGCTGCGCGACCGGGGTCTGGACCTGATCCGGCACGAGGCGCCGGGCGAGACCCGGCACAGCTTTTCCGTCACCGACGAGTCGACCGGCGGCCAATACCGCTTTGTCCTGTCGGGTCCCGAATGGACCGAGGCCCAGCTTGACGATGTCCTGGACAGGCTCGCCGCCGAGGCCGGAGAGGGGGACTATATCGTGCTGTCGGGCAGTATGCCGCCGGGCTGCGCGCCGGGCTGGATCACCCGCGCCTGCGCCCGGCTGGAGGGGCGCCGCGTGGTGGTGGACACCTCGGGCGCGCATCTGCACCACCAGGCCACGGCACCGGGTCCCGCGCCCTTTGTCCTGCGCATGGACAGCGCAGAGGCACGCGATCTTTCCGGCCTCGGGCTGGAAACTCGTTCAGACAGCGCCGCATTTGCCGAGACCCTGCGCGCCCGCGGCGCCGCAGGGATCGTCATCATCGCCCGCGGCAAGGATGGATCCGTCATGGCAACCGACACGGGCCGCTGGCATGTCTCCGCCGCGAATGACCAGGTCGTCAGCGCCATCGGTGCAGGCGACAGTTTCGTCGGCGGTTTCGTCAAGGCACTGGCCGAGGGGCTGGACCACCCCGAGGCCCTGCGCCAGGGCGCGGCGGCGGCAGCGGCGGCGGTCATGTCGCCGGGGACGCAACTTTGCCTGCCCGAGGATTTCGCCGCCATCCTGCCCCGCACCGAACTGACCGCGCTCTGATGCGGCTCTTCATCGCTCTGTCCCTGCCCGAAGAGGCCCGCGACGCGCTGGACGACCTGCAGTCGCGGTTTTCCGTCGGCCGTCCCACGCCCTACGAGAACCTGCACCTGACGCTCGCCTTTCTGGGTGAACAGGACGAAGAGACAACCGAGGCCGTCCATGACGCGCTGCAGACCCTGCGCGCGCCCGCGCTGGACCTGACGCTGGCCGGGGCCTCGATCTTTGGCGGGCGTCACGGACAGGCCGTCGCGCTGGAGGCCGATGGAAATGCCCCGCTGAACGAATTGCGCGACCGCGTGCTGGCCCGGCTGCGCAGCGTCGGCGTGGCTCCGGAACGCCGCCGGTTCCGCCCGCATGTCACGCTGGCCCGGCTCAAGGGGCAGGCCGATGCCTCGCCGCTGCTGGCCGTGCTGGCCAGCGCCAGCATTGGCCCCTTCGCCTGCAACAGCTTCAGCCTCTTCGCCTCGACCCTGCACCAGGACGGCGCCCTGCACGAGGAACTGGCCCGCTACCCGCTGACCCCGCCCCTGAGTTTGGCACCATGAGCGATACCCAGCATTTCTACGCGGTGGCTGAACGGACCATCGAGAGTTTCCCGGACCCGTTCCGCAACGGCGCCCGCGCGGTGGTCCTGCAGGTGGTCGACTGGCCGCCGCAGGAGATCCTGGACGAGATGCGGATCGACGACCCCCACGAGCTGACCGGGCTTTATGACGGCATCCCCATGACGGAGAAAAGCTTTGCAGATCCGGCACCCTTTCCCGACACGGTCTGGCTGTTCCGTGAACCGATCCTCGACGAATGGCGCACGCGCGGCGATATCGAGCTGGACGACCTGATCGCCCATGTCACCGTGCATGAATTCGCGCATCACTTCGGCTGGTCCGACGGTGACATCGCGGCGATTGACCGGTGGTGGGAATAAACGGCATACCTCTGACGATGCATCCGCTTTGCGGGTTGAGGGGCGATCCTTGGCGGCCCGGCGCCCGATCCTACGCGCCGGTCTGTCGGGGTGCCTGGCAATCTGCAGGATGATACGGATTTAGCCGGGATCGGGCGTCAGACCCATTCGGGCAGGACCGAAAGCCGGATCACTCAAGCGGGGCGATCTCTGCCGTCCACTCGATCGTGGCCGCAACCGGCTCTGCCCCGTCGGCCACCCGCGGTTCGCTGGTATAGCCCGTCAGGCGCAGGAAGGTGCCCTCGACCGTGGCGGTCACGACATTGTCCGGCGTCATCTCGAACGCCACCAGTTTGCCGTCGCCTCCGTCGGCCCCCATCACCATAGGGGCATCATAGCCCTTGTCGTCGAAGATTTCCGCCGAGATCAGCGCCATGTCACCGTTCCGCTTCTGCAAGGTGACCTGCACCATCGGGCGCCCCGGCTTGCCCGTTTCATCGACCACTCGTCCGACGGTGTTGATGGTCAGGAAAGATCCCATGATCATCTTCTGTTCGGCGTAGGGCCGATCCTTTTCCCGGTCGTAGGGGATGACCATCCGGGTGGCTGTTCCGTCCAGCGTGACGGTCATTGTCCCCATGGATTCGTACCGGTCGTCCAGCTCTGCGGCCAGACCCGGCACGGCCATGAGCATTGCCGCAATAAACGAAAGAAAACGTGTCATGCAAACCTCCACATGTCGTGCCCCGACCCTGTCAAAGACGGCGCAGGCATGCAACAGGGTCACGACTCGCCGTCGCGCCACCGGTTGACGATGGGATAACGGCGGTCCAGCCAGAACGCCCGTTTCGTCAGCCGGGCACCGGGCGCCGACTGGAACCGCTTGTATTCGCTGATATAAAGCAGGTGCTCGACCTTCTTGGCGTCCTCGCGGGAATAACCCTTCGCCACGCAGTCGGCGATGGAGCCGTCGTCATCCACGAGGATCTGCAGGATCGCGTCCAGCACCGGGTAATCGGGCAGCGAGTCGCTGTCCTTCTGGTCCTCGCGCAGCTCGGCGCTGGGCGGCTTGGTGATGATCCGCTCGGGGATCACCTCGCCCTCGGGGCCATTCATCCAGGGGCGAAAGTTGGCGTTGCGCCAGCGGCAGGTCTCGAAGACCCGCGTTTTATACAGGTCCTTGATCGGGTTATAGCCGCCCGCCATGTCGCCGTAGATCGTGGCATAGCCCACCGCGACCTCTGACTTGTTGCCGGTGGTCAGCAGCATCTCGCCAAACTTGTTCGACAGCGCCATCAACAGCAGGCCCCGCAGGCGCGACTGGATATTTTCCTCTGTCAGGTCCGGTTCCAACCCTTCGAACAGGGGCGCCAGCGCCTCTGTCACCGCGTCGCGCGGTCCCTTGATCGGCACATAGTCATAGCGGCAGCCCAGCGCCTTGGCACAGCCTTCGGCATCCTCCAGTGACTCCGGCGAGGTATATTCCGAGGGCAGCATCACGCAACGCACGTTGTCGGCGCCCAGCGCGTCCACCGCAATCGCCGCCACCAGCGCCGAATCCACGCCGCCCGACAGGCCCAGCAGCACCTTGGCGAACCCCGCCTTGCGCAGGTAGTCGCGGACCGCCTCGACCATGACGCGGTAATCCTGCTCCCATGCATCGGGATGCACATCGAACACGCCTTCCTCGCAGCGCCAGCCATCAGGCCCGCGCACCATGTCCACCGGCACCACGCATTCCTCGAAAACCGGCAGTTGCACCGCGATCCCGCCATGCGGGTTCAGCACAAAAGAGCCGCCATCAAAGACCTGGTCGTCCTGCCCACCCACCATGTTGAGATAGATCAGCGGCAGGCCCGTCTCGACCACCCGCGCCACCATGTGGTTCAGCCGGGTCTCGTATTTGTTGCGGTAATAGGGCGATCCATTGGGCACCAGCAGGAACTCGGCCCCCGTTTCGGCCAGCGTTTCAGCCACGTCCGGGTGCCAGGCATCCTCGCAGATGGGCGACCCGATGCGCGTGTTGCCCACCGCATAGGGCCCGCCGATGGGGCCGCTGTCGTAGATGCGGACCTCGTCGAACACCTTTTCGTTGGGCAGTTCGTGCTTCAGCACCCGCGTGACGACCTTGCCGCCGTTGCAGATGAAATAGGCGTTGAACAGCTCGGTCCCCTCGACATAGGGGCCGCCAATGGCCAGCGCCGGACCCTCGGCGCAGTCGGCGGCCAGCTTGTCGACCGCCTCCATCGCCGCGATGTGAAAGGCCTGTTTCATCACCAGGTCCTGCGCGTTGTACCCGGCAATGAACATCTCGGGCAGGGCCACCAGGTCGGCGCCCTGCGCGCGCCCCTCTTCCCAGGCGGCCTTCGCCTTTGCCGCATTGCCCGCCAGATCCCCCACCACGGGGTTCAGCTGTGCCAGTGTCACGCGAAACCGATCGCTCATCGCGCTGCCCTTTCCCAAGTCCTTGTGCCCACATAGCAGACCCACGCCTGAGGGGAAGTCACCCGGCACCCGCCGTTGCCCTGCCTGCCCGGCTGACCTAGGTTTCCGAACGATACCCCATCGCCAAGAGGCCCAAGACCGCATGACCCTGACCCGCCCGTCGCCGCTCCTCGCGCTTGCCCTGATGACCCTCCCGCAGATCGCGGCGGCGCAGGACGTCCAGACCCGGACCTATAGCGATGGCAGCACCTACAGCGGACAGCTGGTGGACGGGGTCCAGCACGGACAGGGCACCTACCGGATGCCAAGCGGCTATGAATACAGCGGCAACTGGATCATGGGAGAGATCCAGGGCAAGGGCCGCGCGCGCTTTACCAACGGCGCGGTCTATGTCGGAGAGTTCACCCGCGGACGCCCGGACGGCACCGGCCGCATCGACTATCCCGACGGCGGCCACTACGAGGGCCAGTGGCTGAACGGCAAGATCAACGGCCAGGGCAAGGCGCGCTATGCCAACGGCGTCACCTACGAAGGCAATTTCCTTGACGCCCAGCACCACGGGCGCGGCGTCATGCGCGGCGACAACGGCTATATCTACGATGGCCAGTGGCAAAACGGCGCCAAGCACGGGCAGGCGCGGGTCACCTATCCCGATCAGGCCGTCTACGAAGGCCAGATCAAGAATGGAGAGCGCGACGGCTATGGCAAGATCACCATGCCCGACGGGCTGGTCTACGAAGGCGGCTGGGTCAAGGGCCAGATCGACGGCCAGGGCAAGCTGGTCCAGCCCAACGGCGACATCTTCACCGGCGCCCTCGTCAACGGTCAGCGCCGCGGCAAGGGCACCGTGCATTATGCCAATGGCGACATCTACATCGGCGAATTCCGGAACGACAAGCGCCAGGGACAGGGCACGTTCACGGGCACCGACGGCTATCGCTACGAGGGCCAGTGGATCGACGGTCATATCGCGGGCAAGGGCAAGGTCACCTACCCCGACGGCGCGATCTATGAAGGCCGGTTCAAGGATGATCTGGCCAATGGCATCGGCAAGATCACCTATCCCGACGGCGCCACCTACGAAGGCCAATGGGACAAGGGCGTGATCCAGGGCGAGGGCAAGGCCGTCTACGCAGACGGGTTGACCTACGTGGGCAGCTTCGCGAACACGCGCAACCACGGCTACGGCGTCATGACCTATCCGGACGGCTACCGCTACGAGGGCCAGTGGAAAGACGGCCAGCGCCACGGCCGCGGCAAGGCCACCTACCCGGACGGCACCGTCTACGAAGGCGCCTTCGCCTCGGGCCAGCGCGACGGACACGGGCGGATCGTCATGTCGGACGGGTTCCAGTACCAGGGCGCCTGGGAAAACGGAGAGATCACCGGCAAGGGCATCGCGACCTACGTCAACGGCGATGCCTATTCCGGCCAGTTCCTCAAAGGCAAGCGCCACGGACAGGGCCGTTTGCTCTATGCCGACGGCACGGTACGCGAAGGCATCTGGCGCAACGGCACGCTGGACGGCAACGCCGCCGGTCTGCCACCGGAACCTGACCTGCCAGAGGGGCGCAACGTGACCGTGGGCGGCATCGCGGGCGCCCTGCCCACCAAACGGATTGCCCCGGAGGAAGGCGGCAGCCTGTCGCTCGACGCGCGGCCCTGAAACCACTCTCTCTTTGGTCGACGGTCGCGCCGCCCGGCGAGGCCACGCCCGCCGGGGCAAAATGCATTGCCCCCGGCCCCGGCCTCCTTTAGTTTCCGCAAGGGACGTACACCCAGGGACAGAAAACGGGCAAACGCATGAAATCCGCAGGCAGTTTCCTTCTTGTCATCCCCTTTGCCCTGGCCGGCGCCGCGCTGGCCCAGGACGAAGAGGTGGTGACAAAGCAGTACGACGACGGCGGCGTCTACGAAGGGACATTCCAGGACGGATTGCAGCACGGCACCGGCACCTACCGCCTGCCCAACGGCTATGAATACACCGGCGAATGGGTCCAGGGCGAAATCAAGGGCGAGGGTGTCGCCCGCTTCCCCAACGGCTCGGTCTACGAAGGCCAGTTCGCCAAGGGCAAGCCCGAGGGCAAGGGCAAGATCATCTTTGCCGACGGCGGCACCTATGAGGGCCAGTGGCTGGATGGCAAGATCACCGGCAGCGGCACCGCCATCTACGCCAACGGCGTCCGCTACGAAGGCTCGTTCCGCAACGCGCTGCACCACGGCAAGGGCGTGATGACCGCGCCCAACGGCTATGTCTATGACGGCCAGTGGGTGAACGGCGTCAAGGAAGGCACCGCCAAGATCACCTACCCCGACAAGTCGGTTTACGAAGGCCGCGTCGCCGATGGCGAACGCGACGGGTTCGGCAAGCTGACCATGCCCGACGGTCTGATCTACGAAGGCACCTGGCGCGAAGGCCAGATCGACGGCGAGGGCAAGCTGATCCAGCCCAACGGCGACGTCTACGAGGGCCAGCTTGTCGATGGCCGCCGCGAGGGTCAGGGCAAGGTCACCTACGACAACGGCGACATCTACCAGGGCGCTTTCAACAACGATCAGCGCCACGGCATCGGCACCTTCATCGGCAAGGACGGCTACCGCTACGAGGGCAACTGGATCACCGGCCAGATCGAGGGCAAGGGCAAGGTCACATACCCCGACGGTTCTGTCTACGAGGGCCAGTTCAAGGGCGATCTTGCCAACGGCAAGGGCAAGATCACCTACCCCGACGGCGCCACCTACGAAGGCGACTGGGTCGATGGCGTGATCCAGGGCAAGGGCCGCGCGGTCTATCCCAACGGCCTTGTCTACGAGGGCAGCTTTGACAATGCCCGCAATGACGGCTTCGGCGTGATGACCTACCCCGACGGCTATCGCTACGAGGGCCAGTGGAAGGACGGTCAGCGCCACGGCGAGGGCAAGGCCACCTATCCCGACGGGACCGTCTACGAGGGCCAGTTCCGCGAAGGCCAGCGCCACGGCAAGGGCACCATCGTCATGGCCTCGGGCTTTCGCTACGAGGGCGACTGGGTGCGCGGAGAGATCAACGGCCAGGGGATCGCGGTCTACGCAAACGGCGACATCTACGAAGGCCAGTTCAAGGACGGCAAACGCCAGGGCGAAGGCACGATGAAATACGCCAGCGGCGAAGAGGCCACTGGCGAATGGATCGGCGGCGCGCTGAAATCCACCCCGGCCCCCGCACCCGCACCCGACCCGGCGGAGCAGCCGGCGGACAATTGACCGCCGGGCGCCCGCGCCGCCTCTCCGTCCTGACCCGCATCCGGCGGCCGGCCTTCCTTGGCGGGATCGCACGGGTTACACGCCACCTCCTCATGGTGTTGCTGCTGGCCTGCGGGCTTGTCACTTTCGTCCATGCCCAAGAGGGACCGGAAACGCCGATCCTGCGGATCGGCATCCTCGCCCATCGCGGCTGGGACGCGGGCGAATCCCAGTGGACCTCTCTGGAACGCTACCTGGCCCGGCAGCTCCCCGGCCATGTCGTGCGTTTCGTGCCGGTCACGCTGACCTCGGCCGGGCCGCTCATCAATGCCGGCGGGCTCGACTTCCTGGTGACAAACCCCGGCCACTACATCCAGCTTGCCGATCTCTACCCGTTGAGCGTGCTCGCCACGCGCAAGCGGGCGCTGCCCGATGGCAGTCACATCCGCCAGTTCGGCTCGACGGTGCTGGTCCGGGCCGACAGCGGGCTTGCCACGCTTGGCGACCTGCGCGGCACCCGGCTGGGCGCCGTGGCGCAACAGGCCTTCGGCGGCTTTCAGATCGCTTGGTTCGAGGCTCGTGCGCAGGGCGTCGACCTGTTCGACGATCCGGCCGAGCTGGTGTTCCTGGGGTTCCCGCAGGACGACATCGCCACCGCTGTCCTAAACGGTCGGCTGGACGCGGGCATCGTCCGCAGCGGCTTGCTGGAACATCTCGTCGACGAGGGCCGCGTGCCCGATGGCGCGCTGCGTGCGCTCAATGCCAATGTCACCTACACCCACCCCGAGGCGATCAGCACCCGGCTCTACCCGGAATGGCCTTTCCTCGCGCTGTCGGGCACCGATCCGGGCCTGCGCGATGCGGTGGCGCTGGCGCTCCTCCAGACCGGCAACAGCGACCTTGCCGACCAGTGGGGTGCCCCGGTCAGCTACACTGAGGCGCGCGCGCTGGTGGCCGCCTTCGCCGCGCGCAGGCCAGAGGCCGCCAGCCCTGCGCGCAATCCTCTGGGCATCGCCGCACTGGCCCTTGCCGCCATTGCCCTGGTCGGCGCGCTGCTGTTCTTTGCCCTGCGCGCCCGCCGCCCGGCCCCCACGCCACCTGCGCCGCAGGCAGACGACGTTCCCCTGACCCGGCGCGAACAGCAGGTGCTGACCCAGATCGGCGAAGGACAGTCCACCAAGGAAATCGCCGCCACGCTGGGCATCAGTCCCAAGACGGTCGAGTTCCACCGCGCCAACCTGCTGCGCAAGTTCGAGGTGCGCAGCTCGGCCCAGCTGATCGCCCGCGCCGGACGCCATATTTCGCCCCCGGAAACCGAAACCTAGGGTTTTCCCGAGGTCGAAACCCGCAGGAATCACGGGATTCCGCCGGGTGTGAGGATGGGCACCCCCTGCGTCACTCTGACAAGACCGGGGCGCGCCAGACCGCCCCCAAGGGAGGAGACACAGAACATGACCCATTTTATCCGCCTGATCGCGATCCTGGGCCTGGCCCTGACCGCCTTTGCCATGACCGGCACGGCGCAGGCCGACGGCTATGGCAAGCAGAAGGTCGTCTATCACATCAACTATGTCGGCGGCGAAGGAAACAAGGCCTACAAGGGCGCCATGCGCAACATCCAGAACCACATCAACGCCGTCGGCGCCGAGAACATGGAGGTCAAGGTGGTCATGCATGGCAACGGCCTGGGCCTGCTGGCGGCCGCCAATGGCGATGACACGATGAAAACCACCGTGGCCAGCCTCAAGGGCCAGAACGTGGCCTTTCACGTCTGCAACAACACCCTGAGGGGCCGTAACATCGACTATTCGAACGACCTCTACGATGTCTGGGAGGATGACATCGTGCCCTCGGGTGTGGCGGAACTGTCCAAGCTGCAGCAGCAGGGCTTCACCTATATCAAGCCCTGATTGACCGGGCACGTCGCCGCCCGTGACGGGCGGCGGCACAGCCATTCGTGAATGCTTTATGACCGCTTTGTACAAAATGCGGATTTCGACGTACAAAACGTACGTTTTGTACAAAGTTCAGACCCGCTCACCCGCCTCCATCCGGTCAAGAAAGTCCTGCGCCTCGCGCAATACGGTTTCGCGCCTGTCCGCATCCATCCTGTCAAAGGTCCGGTACATCTGGGCCATGCGCGGGTTGCCCTCGAACCGGTCGCGGTGCCGGTCCATGAAATGCCAGTAGAGCAGGTTGAAAGGGCAGGCGTTTTTCCCTGTCTTGGCTGCTACCGAATAGGCGCAGGGCTTGCAGTGGTCCGACATCTTGTTGATGTAATTTCCCGAGGAAACATAAGGCTTTGAGGCGATGATGCCGCCATCGGCAAACTGGCTCATCCCCACCGTATTGGGCGCCTCGACCCATTCAAAGGCGTCGATGTAGACGCTCAGATACCACTCGTGCAGGGCGTGCGGATCGACCCCGGCCAGCAGGCCGAAATTCCCCGTCACCATCAGCCGCTGGATGTGATGGGCATAGGCCTCGTCCCGCGTCTGTTCCACCGCCTTGGCGACACAGCGCATGTCGGTCTCGGCGCTCCAGTAGAACCAGGGCAGTTTCCTGTTGTGTTTCAACACGTTGCGATCTGGATAGTCAGGCCCCTCGCGAAAGTAGATGCCCCGGACATACTCGCGCCAGCCGATGATCTGGCGAATGAAGCCTTCGGCGGCGTTGATCGGGACATCCCCATTTTCATATGCTTTTTCAATGGCTTGGCAGATCTCCAGCGGGTCCAGAAACCCGATGTTCATGTAGGCCGACAGAAGCGAGTGATAGAGAAAACGGTTCCCGTCCAGCATCGCGTCCTGATAGTCGCCGAAACAGGGCAGCGCATGGTCGATGAAATGCGCCAGCGCCTGCTGTGCCTGCGCTCTGTCCGTGGCAAACCCAAAGGGGCGCAACTTGCCGAAATTATTCGGAAATCTCGCCTCGACCAGATCCAGGACCTCTTTGGTCACAGCGTCGGGTTCGAACCGGAGCGGGTTGTGCGTGACCGCATCCGGGGCCGGTTTTCGGTTGTCGTGGTCAAAGTTCCACTGCTCTCCGGCGGGGTCGTCCCCCTCCATCAGAAGGCCCGTCTTGCGCCGCATCTCGCGATAGAAATACTCCATCCGCAATGCCTTGCGGCCCTCGGCCCACTGGTCGAACATCGCATGCGAGGCAATGAAACGGTCATCCTCCAGCAGGCGCACCTTGAGCGGACAATGCCGCAAGGCATTGATTAGGCGCCATTCTCCGGGTTCGGTGGCGATCACCTCGCTGGCGCCGGTCTCTTCCGCCCGCCGCAACAGCTCACCGCAGATCGACCCGGCGTTCTGCGTGTCGTCCAGCTCGGTATAGCGCACATCCCAACCGTCCTCGCGCAGTTGCGCCGCAAACTTGCGCATGGCGGCAAAAATCAGCGCGATCTTCTTGGGGTGATGGGGCACATAGGCGGTTTCATCCGCGACCTCGGCCATGACCACCACGTCACGGGCCTTGTCCGCCGCCTTGAGCGCCGCGCCCCTCTCACTCAACTGGTCGCCCAGCACCAGGACCAGCCGGCTCACCAGGGGATCTCCCGGCCTTCGTAGTCCAGGAATTTCCCCGTATCCTCGGGGCTTAGCCCCTGCATGACCTTGACCAGACGCTCGGCGGCCTGTGCGGGCGTGACCGTGGGATAGCGGCTGGCGTATTTCGCGGTAAAGGCGGTTTCGACCGTCCCGGGATGCAGGCAGACGCAGGCCAGTTGCCGATGCGAGCGCGCCAGTTCCACCGCCGCCGTGTGGATCAGCTGGTTCACCCCCGCCTTGGCGGCGCGATAGCTGTACCAGCCACCCAAGGCATTGTCCCCGATCGAGCCCACCCGCGCGGACAGAACGGCAAAGACCGCCCGGTCCCGGCGCGGCAAAAGCGGCAGGACATGTTTCAACACCATCGCCGGGCCGATGGCGTTCAGCAGGTATTGATCCGCCAGCGCCTTTGCGTCCAACGATTTCAAGGTCTTTTCCGGTTCCGCCCCGCCGATTTCCAGCGCGCCGGTGGCCACAAAGACCATGTCAAAGGGACCGTCCAGCGCGCCCAGCGCCGCGCGCAGGCTGGCCTCGTCCGTGACGTCCAGCCGGTCGCGTGACCGAGACAGGCCGGTGACCGCCACGCCCTGCCCGCGCAAATGCGCCGCCACCGCCCCGCCGATGCCGCCGCTGTCCCCGATGATCAATGCGTTTTTCATGCAGCGCCAGTTAGCGGTGGCTGGCATGGGTTCAAGCGGTGCCGACATCCTCGCGCGCGATGGCCACCGTCTTGACCACCGCGAAACAGTCGACGCCGGGCACCAGGCCCAGCGTTTCCGCGGACCGCCGCGTGACACGCGCCAGCACCCGGCCCGCCGCCGTGTCGAGAGAGACAAGCGTCCCCGGGCCCTCACCCGCCCGGATCGTAGCCACCTTTCCCGGCAGGATGTTGAGCGCCGACAGCCCCTCGGGGCGTTCACGGGCCAGGATCACCTCTTGCGCCGCGATCCGGATCCGCAGCGGCGCGCCCACGACCTGCGGGACACGCGGCAGGTACAGCGGGATACCCCCGGCATCCAGCTCGGTCAGCCCGTCTTCGTGGTGTGCGGCCACCCGCACCTCCAGTACGGCCCCAACCGCGCGGATGCCTGCGGGCGTCACCGCCGGGTCGCTCAGCACCTCTGCGGCTGTGCCCTGCCGGACAACCCGCCCGTCTTGAAGCACGACCACGGTTGTTGCCAGCCGCGCGACCTCGGCGGCGGAATGGCTGACATAGAGGATCGGACAGCGCGCCTCGTCCCGCAGCCGTTCGAAATAGGGCAGGATCTCGCGCTTGCGGGCCTCGTCCAGCGCCGCCAGCGGTTCATCGGCCAGGATCAGCCCCGGATCGGCCAAAAGCGCGCGCCCGATGGCCACGCGCTGTTTCTCACCGCCTGACAAGGCCCCCGGACGGCGGGTCAGCAAAGGGCCAAGGCCCAACATCTCGACCACCGGGTCCAACGGCAATAGCGATCCGGCAAACCAGCGGCCATACATCAGGTTTTGCCGTACCGAGAGATGCGGAAACAGCCGGCCTTCCTGAAAGATATAGCCCAGGCGGCGCTTGTGCGGCGGCAACCAGATTCCCTGAGAGGTGTCACCCAGAACACGCTCTCCGACCTGCACGCGCCCCTCATCGGGGCGCATCAGACCGGCCACGGCATTGATGACGCTGGTTTTACCCGACCCGGAGCGGCCAAAAAGCACGCAGAGCCCCGGCGGCGCCTCAAAGGCCGCGTCCAGCGTGAAGGCGCCCAGCCGGTGACGCACCGCGACCTCCAGCATCACGCGCCCCCCACCCGCGCCGCCACCCGGCGCGAAATCCATTCCGACAAGAGCAGCGCCAGCATCGCAACGGCAACCGCCACCGCCACCAGCCGTAGGGCCGAGGCCTCTCCACCCGGCACCTGCAAAAAGGCGTAGATCGCCGAGGGCAGGGTCTGTGTCTGGCCGGGAATGTTCGAAACAAAGGTGATCGTGGCGCCGAATTCGCCCATCGCCTTGGCAAAGCCCAGGATTGCGCCCGCCAGCACACCCGGCAGCACCATCGGCAGGGTCACGGTGACAAAGACCCAGGGACGCGAGGCGCCCAAGGTGGCGGCGGCCTGTTCCAGTTTTGGGTCCACCGCCTCGATCGACAGGCGCATGGCGCGCACCATCAGCGGAAAGCCCATGATCCCGGCGGCCAGCGCCGCGCCTGTCCAGTTGAAGGCAAAGCTGATCCCGATGGACTTCAGGAAGGCGCCCACCGGCGCGCGCGGGCTGAGCGTGATCAGCAGCAGGTAGCCGGTGACGACCGGCGGCAGGATCAACGGCAGGTGGACCAACCCGTTGAGGATCTGCTTGCCCGGAAACCGCCAGCGGGCCAGCGCGTAGGCGATGAACAATCCGAAGGGCAGCGCCGCGACCGTGGCCCAGAACGACACACGGAGGGACAGTCTGACCGCCTCCCACTCTGCCGGGCTGAGCCAATCCATCGCGTCAGTGGTCCAGGACAGAGAATCCCTGCGCGACAAAGATCGCCGCCGCCTCGGGCGTTTGCAGGAAAGCCAGGAAAGGGGCCGCCCGTCCGGCGCGGCCCTCGACCGCGGCAACGGGGTAGCGGATCGGCGGGTGGCTGTCCTCGGGGAAAAGGCCCAGGGCATCGACGGCCGGATCCGCCGCCGCGTCGGTGGCATAGACCACGCCCAGCGGCACCTGCCCCAGAGAGACCAGCGCCAGCGCGGCGCGCACGTTATCGGCCTGCGCCACGCGGGGGGCCACGGCCTCCCACAGGCCCAGCGTTTCCAGCGCCGCCTTGCCGTAGATGCCCGCCGGGACCGCCTCGACCAGGGCCATCGCAAGGCGACCTTCACCCAGCATCGCGGCCAGGTCCAGGTCCGGCCCGATCTCGACCGGGTCCGCACCCGCAGGTCCGGCCAGCACCAGGCGATTGCCCAGCAATTCGGTGCGTGTGTCCCGGGCGATCAACCCGTCGCGTTCCAGAACATCCATCCAGTCGGTATTGGCCAGAAAGACCACGTCCGCAGGTGCGCCCTGCTGGACCTGGCGCGCCAATGCCGAAGACCCGGCATAAGACAGGACAAGCTTGCCGTCATAGACATTGGCGACCTCGTCCAGCGCGGTCTTGAGGCTGGCGGCGGCGAACACGGTCACCTGCTCTTCCCCGGACACGGGCCGGGCAAGCGCTAGGGCGAAACACAGGCAGGCAAAGAGTTTTCTCATGGCAGGGCTGGTTCTGGCACGCGCCGCGACGCCTGTCACCTCACAATCTCATGCCGGATACGGCAAAAGGCGCCCTGCCTGCTGGCAAGGCGTCCCGGCTGGGGCGGCCGTCTAGCTGCGGGTCAGACCCTTGCGCAGGGCCACCAGGTCAAGATCCTGCGCGATGAAACTCACTCCGGCATCGATCGCCTTTTGACCGAACTCGGGGTCGGTGGTCAGCGTCCCGGCGGGTTTGCCCGCCGCCGTGATCCGCTTGATCCCGTCGACAACCGCCGCCTGGACCTCGGGGTGGCTCGGTTGGCCGGGGTAGCCCATCGAGGCCCCCAGGTCTGCCGGTCCGATAAAGAGGCCGTCGATCCCCGGCACCGCCGCAATCGCCTCGATCTGGGCCATCGCCTCGACCGTCTCGACCTGGACGATCAGGCAAAGCTCGTCGCGCGCGGTGGCGTGGTAATCGGCGATCCGGCCAAAGCTGCTGGCCCGCGTCATCCCGGCGACACCCCGGATGCCCGCCGGCGGATAGGCGACGGCAGCAGCGGCCTCGGCGGCCTCTTCGGCATTTTGCACATAAGGAACAACCAGCGTCTGCGTTCCGATGTCCAGCAGCCGTTTCATCTCGGGCGCATTCAGCGAGGCGGGCCGCGCCAGGGCAGACACCGGATAGGGCGCCACCGCCTGCAGCATCGGCAGCACGCGGATCGGGTCCATCGGCGAATGCTCGCAGTCGAAGAGCATCCAGTCGTACCCGCAGGTCGCCATCATCTCGGCGGCCAGCGGATCGGACATGCTACACCAGATGCCACGCTGCAGGCGGCCCTCCTGCAAGCCCGCCTTGAAGGCGTTTTTCTTCAGTTCCATCGTCGTCCCTCTATCCGTTCGCGCAAACACTAGACGCATCGCCGGGGATCAGGCAAACGACTCCCCGTAACAGGCACGAATTCTCAGGACCCTGCGCCATGCCCACCGCTCTTGTCACCGGTTCCGCCGGCTTTATCGGTTATCATTGCTGCGCGCGGCTGTTGGATGAAGGCTGGCGCGTGATCGGGCTGGACGCGCTGACCGACTATTACGAGGTGTCGCTGAAACAAAACCGGCACGCCCGTCTGGCTCCGTTGGGCGATTTCGTCCCCGAGATCGGCCGGGTCGAGGATCCGGGGCGCATGGCAGATCTTTTTGCGCGGGAAAAGCCCGACGTGGTGATCCATCTCGCCGCGCAGGCCGGGGTGCGTTACTCGATCGAAAATCCGCGGTCCTATCTGGAATCGAACATCGTTGGCACCTTCGAGATCCTTGAGGCTGCCCGCGCGCATCCCCCGCGCCACCTGCTCTTGGCCTCGACCTCCTCGGCCTATGGCGCGAACACGCGGATGCCCTATCGCGAAACCGACCGCGCGGATTACCAGATGTCCTTTTACGCGGCGACAAAGAAAAGCACCGAAGCCATGGCGCACAGCTATTCGCATCTCTTCGGTGTGCCGACGACCATGTTCCGCTTTTTCACGGTCTACGGCCCCTGGGGCCGCCCGGACATGGCGCTGTTCAAGTTCACCAAGGCCATCCTTCAGAACAAGCCCATCGACGTCTACAACTTTGGCGACATGCAGCGCGACTTTACCTATGTCGACGACCTTGTCGAGGGGATCCGCCTGTTGATGGACGCGGCGCCGGAACGGCCCGCCGACGGGAACGTCCCCGAGGGTGACAGCCTGTCGCCGGTGGCCCCCTTTCGCGTCGTGAACATCGGCAATTCCGAACCCGTGCAACTGACCGAGTTCATCGAGGCCATCGAAGAAGCCACAGGCCTGAACGCGACCCGCAACCTGATGCCGATGCAGCCCGGGGACGTGCCCGCGACCTGGGCGGATGCCACCCTGCTGCGCAGCCTGACCGGTTACACCCCCCGCACCTCGGTGCGCGAGGGGGTGGCAAAATTCGTCGCGTGGTATCGCGACTACTACCTGCGCAACAGCAACGAGTCCGCCTGACGCGGCAGCCGGACTTGTGGCGCCAATACGCTGCGCAGGCCGGAAACATGATGGAAATCGTCATCTTTGACCTTGCACCGGGCCGTTCTTGTCCCACAATAAGGATTGGGGACCGCCAAGGGCGGAAGACACGGGGGACGGGCCGCAGAGTGCCGCAACATGGGATCAGCTCGAACAACGGCCTCTCTTGGGGGGTGTCGAGGTTGTTCCGCTTCTGTCCCTGTGGTCTGCGCGATCCGTGGTGTCCCGTCTCCGGCCTTTGAGGCCGCGCAGACCCGTTCTGTATCCGCGGCAATGGTTCCTTTTTCTGGAATAATCATTGCAATCCTCGCGGTCTTTTCGGAAAAAACGTCAATTTCCTGACCCAGCGGAGACGCGAATGACCACCCAGAGCAGTCTTCTGCCCATCATCGCGCTGCTGCCCTTCCTGGGCGCTCTTGTGCCCGGCATCATGATCCGGGCCGGCCGAACCGCCACCGCCACCTTTACCGCCGTGCCGACCGTGCTTGCGCTGGTCATGCTGGGGACACTGGCCCCGGGCGTGATGGAGGGAACGGTCTATACCATGTCGATCCCCTGGCTGCCCCAGTTGGGGCTGGAGGCCGCCTTTTTCCTCGACGGGCTGGGGCTGATGTTCGCCTGCATGATCCTGGGCGTCGGCCTGCTGATCACGCTTTATGCGCGCTACTACCTGTCCGGAGAGGACCCTGCGGGGCAGTTCTACACCTACCTTCTGCTGTTCCAGGGCGCGATGCTGGGCATCGTGATTTCCGACAACATCCTGCTTTTGCTGATCTTCTGGGAACTGACCTCGCTCTCGTCCTTCCTGCTGATCGGCTATTGGAAACACCTGCCCGAAGGCCGTCAGGGCGCGCGCATGGCGCTGACCGTGACCGGCGCCGGGGGGCTGGCGATGATCGGCGGGATGCTGATCCTGGGCAATATCGCGGGCAGCTACAACCTCACCGACATCCTGGCCGCCGGGGACGCGATCAAGGCGTCGGACTGGTACACGCCCGCCGTGATCCTGATCCTTCTGGGCGCCTTCACCAAGTCGGCGCAGTTCCCCTTCCACTTCTGGTTGCCGCACGCGATGGCCGCGCCGACGCCGGTGTCTGCCTACCTGCACTCGGCCACGATGGTGAAGGCCGGGGTCTTCCTGATGGCCCGCATGTGGCCCGCGCTCTCGGGGACGGAACTGTGGTTCTACGCCGTCGCCACGACCGGCCTTGTGACGATGGTCATGGCCGCCGTGATCGCCCTGTTCAAGGATGACCTGAAAGGCCTCCTTGCCTTCTCGACCGTGTCGCACCTGGGCCTGCTGACCATGCTGCTGGGCTTTGGCACCGAGGCCGCGGCGATTGCCGCCGTCTTTCACATCCTCAACCACCTGACATTCAAGGCGGCGCTCTTCATGACCGCCGGGATCATCGACCACGAGGCCCATACCCGCGACATCAAGCGATTGGGCGGGCTGGCGAAACTGATGCCGATCACCGCCGTGATCGGCACGGTCGCCGCCCTGTCGATGGCGGGGATTCCGCTGTTCAATGGCTTCCTCTCCAAGGAAATGATGCTGGAAGAGGCAAGCCACACCTATTGGTGGGAGAACCCCTGGATCGTGCCCGCACTGGCGACCTTTGGGGCGCTCTTCTCTGTCGCCTATTCGCTGCGCTTCATCTTTCACGTCTTTGGCGGCCCGGTGCGCGACGACTATCCGCACAAACCGCATGATCCGCCCGCCGGCATGTGGCTGTCGCCCGCGTTCCTTTGCGTCTTCGTGGTGCTGATCGGTGTCGCGCCCTTCCTGGCCGAGGACGTGGTCAACATGGCCGCGACCGCCGTTACGGGCCATGAAACCCATGCCCATCTCAAGATCTGGCACGGCGTCACCCCGGCGCTTTACATGTCGATGGCCGCCGTTGCCGGTGGCGCGGTGCTGCTGCTGCTGCACCGTCCGCTGGACGCCGCCTGGATCAAGGCCGGGCCGTTCTACGCCAAGTCGGCCTTCGACGCGGTCATCGCCGGTTGCGTGCGCCTGTCGCGCGGGATCTCGGATACGCTGCACGACGGGTCGATCAGCCGCTACCTGGCGATCTTCACCGCCGCCACGGTCACGGTCGGCTACGTCGCCTTCCTGCGCGGAGAGATTGCCCCCGCCACGCGTGAGATGCTGCCGATCCCGCCGGTCGTTGCCGTGGGATGGGTCCTGCTGGTCTGCGCCACGGCGGTCATCGTCCTGCAGCATCACATGCGCTATCGCGCGCTGGTGGTGCTGGGGGTCATTGGCCTGATGATCTCGGCCGGGTTCATCTACATCTCGGCCCCCGACCTTGCGCTGACGCAGATCTCGGTCGAGACGGTGACGATCATGCTGCTGCTCCTGGCGCTGCACTTTCTGCCCAAGACCACGCCGCAGGAAAACAGCGCCGGACGCCGCGCGCTGGACGGGCTGGTCGCCGTTGCCGCCGGTGTCGGGGTCGCCGCGCTGTCCTTTGCCTTCATGACGCGGGACTTCAGCTCTATCTCGGATTTCCACCTGGCCAATTCCTACAAGGGCGGCGGTGGCACAAACGTCGTCAACGTGATCCTCGTGGATTTCCGGGGCTATGACACCTACGGCGAGATCATCGTTCTGGGCATCGCGGGTCTGGTGATCTTTGCCCTGATGGAGGCGCTGCTGAGCGGTCCGGCAGGCGCAAGGCTACGCAACTCGGGCTACAACTTCGACCGCTCGCATGACCGCCACCCGCTGATGATGGTGATCGCGACCCGCGTGATGATGCCCATCGCGCTGATGGTCGGCGTCTATATCTTCCTGCGCGGCCACAACCAGCCGGGCGGGGGCTTTGTCGCCGGTCTTGTCTTCTCGATCGCGCTGCTGATGCAGTACATGGCCTCCGGTTTCGGATGGACCTCGCGCCGCCAGCAGTTCGAGTATCACGCGATGATCGGCTGGGGCGTGGTCATCGCCGGGCTGACCGGCATGGGCGCCTGGCTGTCGGGGACACCTTTCCTGACCTCGGCCTTCGGCTATGTCCACCTGCCCCCGATCGAGGAATTCGAGCTGGCCACCGCGGCGCTCTTTGACCTTGGCGTATTCCTCTGCGTGCTGGGGGCCGTAATGCTGATGCTCTACAGCCTGAGCCGAATGGCGCGCCACGCGGGCGAGACCGTCAATACAGAACCAATGGACTACGACCCCTCGCGCCCGCGCAAGATGGTCGAGAAAGGAAAGGCGTGACATGGAATTGCTTGTCGCAAGCGCCATCGGCGTGCTGACGGCGGGCGGGGTCTACCTGATCCTGCGGCTGCGCGCCTTCCCTGTGATCCTCGGGCTGTCGCTGCTCAGCTACGCGGTCAACATCTTCCTGGTCTCGACCGGGCGGTTGGCGATCAACGCGCCGCCGATCCTGAACAAATATGCCGATGTCTCCTACACCGATCCGCTGCCGCAGGCGCTGGTGCTGACGGCAATCGTGATCTCCTTCGGGATGACGGCGGTGCTGGTGATGTTCACCCTCGGCGCCTACCTGGAGGCCGGGGATGACACCATCGACATGACGGCGACCGAAGAAAAGGACGACGCGGCATGAGTCACTGGATCATCGCCCCCGTCGTGCTGCCCGCCATGATGGCGCCGCTTATCGGCTATGTCATGCGGCACGACATCGTGCTGGCCCGGGTCGCCTCGGCGGCCTCGACCGTGGCCCTGTTCATCATCGCGCTGGGCCTGGCGGTCTGGGCGGCGGATGGCGGCACCCATGTCTATCGCCTTGGCGACTGGCCCGCGCCCTTTGGCATCGTGCTGGTGCTGGACCGACTGTCGGCCATGATGGTGCTGCTGACCGCCACGCTGGCGCTGATCGTGCTCTGGCACAGTATCGCGACGGGATGGGACGCCAAGGGGCGCCATTTCCACGCGCTTTACCAGTTCCAGCTGATGGGCATCTGCGGCGCCTTCCTGACCGGCGACGCCTTCAACCTGTTCGTCTTCTTCGAGGTCCTGCTGATCGCCTCCTACGGCCTGATGGTGCATTCGGGCGGCAAGGTCCGGATGCAGGCGGGCCTGCAATACGTCGTCATGAACCTGGCCGGTTCGACCCTGTTCCTGTTCGCACTGGGCACGATGTATGCCACGACCGGCACACTCAACATGGCGGACCTGGCGGTGAAGGTGCCGCAGATCGCGGCCGAGGATTCGGGCATGGTGCGCGTCGCGGCGGTGCTGTTGCTGATCGTCTTCATGATCAAGGCGGCGCTGTTCCCGGTGCAGTTCTGGCTGCCGGGCACCTATTCCAACGCCCCTGCCCCGGTTGCGGCGCTGTTCGCGATCATGACCAAGGTCGGCGCCTATGCCATCATCCGCCTGCACACGCTGGCCTTTCACCCCGGCGCGGAACCGACCAAGGACGTGGTGACAACCTGGTTGTTTCCCGCGGCGATGGTGACTTTGGCGCTGGGTGCACTTGGGGTGTTGGCCGCGAAACGGCTGATGCCGCTGCTGTCCTTTTCCGTGATCGGGTCGATGGGGACGATGATGCTGGCGGTGGCGCCGGTCGATCCCTATGCGACGGAAACCGCGCTCTATTACCTCGTGCATTCGACCTTCTCGGCGGCGGCCCTGTTCCTTCTGGCCGATCTTGTGGTCAGCCGGCGGGGATCGGACGTGCTGGATGCGCGCCCGCCGGTGGTGCAGAACGGTCTTTTCGCGGCGCTGTTCTTTGCCGCCGCCATTGCAATGGCCGGGATGCCGCCGCTGTCTGGTTTCCTGGGCAAGCTCCTGATCCTTGATGCGCTGCGCGAACCAGAGCTGATGCCCTGGGCCTGGACGGGTATCCTGGTGGGATCGCTGGTGACAATCGTCGGCTTTGCCCGGGCGGGCAGCATGATCTTCTGGAAATCGACCTCGGTAAAACTGCCCGAGGGCACGGAGCCCATCCAGTCCGACCCGCCGCCAGCCCCCGCGCGGGGAACAGAGGTGGCACCGGTCATGATGCTGCTGGCGCTGCTGGTGGGACTGGCCGTCCTTGCCGGTCCGGCCACGGGCTACATGCGCGCCGCCGCCAACCAGCTGTTCGAGCCTTCGGGCTATATCGACTCCGTGCTGGCGCCGGTGGAAAAGCCCGAGAAAGCCAAGGCAGACCCGCCTCTCGACGCGGCCGACCCCCACGCGGAAGAGGAGCATTAAGCCATGCTGAAACGCGTCTTTCCGCACCCTCTGCTCAGCCTGACCCTGCTGCTGGTCTGGCTGATGCTGGTCAACAAGGTCACGCCGGGCAACATCCTGCTGGGCGGTTTCCTGGGGATCGTGGTGCCGATCCTGACCTCGCCCTACTGGCCCGGGCGGCCCCGGCTGAAACGGCCTTTCATGACGGTGCCCTACGTCCTGCTGGTGATATGGGACATCATCGTGGCCAACATCCAGGTGGCCCTGATAATTCTGTTCAAGCCGCGCTCAAAGATCCATTCGAAATGGGTTGTCGTCCCGCTCGACCTGACCTCGCCCGAGGCGATCACGGTGCTGGCCGGAACCATCACCATGACGCCCGGCACCGTGTCGGCGCTGCTGTCCTCGGACGGGACGTCTCTGCTGGTGCATTGCCTGCACACGGATGATCCCGACGGCGTCCGTGACGAGATCAAGACCCGCTACGAAGCCCGGCTGAAGGAGATTTTCGGATGATCACCTACGCTTTGTATTTCGCGATCGGCTGTTTCGGCCTCGGGCTCTTGTTCAACCTCTGGCGCATCGTGACCGGGCCGGGTCAGGCCGACCGGGTCCTTGCCCTGGACACGATGGTGATCAACATCATCGCGCTTCTGGTCCTGTACGGTGTCCTGCAGGGAACCGCGATCTATTTCGAAGCCTCGATGCTGGTCGCAATGGTCGGTTTCGTGTCCACCGTCGCCTATTGCCGCTTTCTTTTGCGCGGCGACATCATCGAGTAAGGAGGATGCCCATGTTTGCAGAAATCCTGGTGTCGGCCTTCCTTGTGATCGCGGGGATCTTTGGTCTGGTCGGGTCGTTTGGCCTGTTGAAACTGAACGACACGATGCAGCGGTTGCACGCCCCCACCAAGGCCACGACGCTGGGCGTCGGCGGCGTTCTCATCGCGTCGATGCTGTATTTCCTGCTGGTCAAGGACAACCTGTCCTTCCACGAGTTGCTCATCACCCTGTTTCTTTTCCTGACCGCTCCGGTCTCTGCCCTGTTCATTGCCCAGACGCATATCCTGATGGGGCTGCGGCGCACCGACCTGCCGCCAACCGGAGGTGAGCATGACTGGTCGATCTTTGACGATCCGCCAGAGCAGGACCCGCAGGAAACGGATCAGCCACAGACCTGACCGCCATTGCAGAACGAAAAACGCCCGCCGGATCGCTCCGGCGGGCGTTTTCCTTTGGTTTGTTCGGGCCTTACCCGATGATCGCGTTCAGCGTCGCGGAGGGGCGCATCACGGATGCGGTCTTGGCCGGATCACCGTGGTAGTAGCCGCCCAGATCCGCAGGGCTTCCCTGCGCGACGGCAAGTTCCCCGGTGATCGCTGCTTCGCCATCGGCCAAGGCCTTGGCAATGGGTGCGAAATGCGCGGCCAGCTCGGCGTCTTCGCCTTGTGCGGCCAAGGCCTCTGCCCAGTAGCGCGCGAACCAGTAGTGGCTGTCGCGGTTGTCGGGCTCACCCACCTTGCGGCTGGGGCTGCGACCGTTGTCGAGGATCCCCTGCGTCGCGGTTTCCACCGCCTCACCCAGCACCCGTGCCTTGGCGTTATCGCGCGCGTCGGCCAGGAACTTGAAGCTTTCGCCCAGGGCACAGAACTCGCCCAGGCTGTCCCAGCGCAGGTGGTTGTCCGCCTGCAGCTGCTGGACGTGCTTGGGGGCAGAGCCGCCCGCGCCGGTTTCGAACAGACCGCCGCCGTTCATCAGCTTGACGATGGACAGCATCTTGGCGCTGGTCGCCAGTTCGAGGATCGGGAAGAGGTCCGTCAGGTAGTCACGCAGCACGTTGCCGGTGATGGCAATCGTGTTCTCACCCTTGGTGATCGTCTCAAGGCTGGCACGGGTTGCCTCGCGCGGGGCCATGATCTCGAACTTGTCGGCCACGCCGCGGGCCTCGAGGATCGGCTTGACGAAGGCGATCAGCTGCGCGTCGTGGGCGCGGTTTTCGTCGAGCCAGAAGATCGAGCGATAGCCTGTCGCCTTCTGACGTTCGATGGCCAGATTCACCCAGTCCTCGATCGGGGCCTTGCGGGCCGAGGCGGACCGCCAGATGTCCCCCGCCTGGACGTCCTGCGCATGCAAAACGGTGCCGTCGTCGAGGATCATCTTGACGGTGCCGTCCGCCGGGATCTCGAAGGTGGTCGGGTGGCTGCCATATTCCTCGGCCTTTTGCGCCATCAGGCCAATGTTCTGCACGGTGCCAGCGGTGGCCGGGTTCAGCTTGCCATTGGCTTTGAAGAACTCGATCGCCTCGTCATAGACCGGCGCATAGCAGTTGTCGGGAATCACGCAGGTGGTGTCCGATTCATTGCCATCCGGGCCCCAACCCTTGCCACCGGCACGGATCAGCGCGGGCATCGAGGCGTCGATGATGACATCCGACGGAACGTGCAGGTTGGTGATGCCCTTGTCGCTGTCGACCATGTACATCGGCGGACGTTCGGCGCGCACGGCCTCGATGGCGGCCATGATCTCTGCGTTGTCCTTCACACGGTTCAGCAGGTCGCCCATGCCGGCGTTCGGGTTCACGCCCAGCGCCTTCATCTCGTCACCGTACTTGTCAAAGACCGGCGCCAGCCAGGCCTTGACTGCGTGGCCAAAGATGATCGGGTCAGAGACCTTCATCATGGTGGCCTTCATGTGCAGCGAGAACAGCGTGCCGTCGGCCTTCACCTTCTCGATTTCCTCGGCCAGGAACTGGTCCAGCACGGCGGCGGACATGTAGGTAGCGTCCACGACGGTGCCCTCGGGGTAGGACACGCCCTCTTTCAGGACGGTTTCGCCATCGGCGGTTTCCAGCACGATCTTTGCGGTTGCGGCCTTGGGGAGGGTCGCCGAGAGCTCGTTGGCAAAGAAATCGCTGCCGGGCATCGAGGCGACGCGCGTCTTGCTGTCAGCAGTCCACTCGCCCATACGGTGCGGGTTGTTCTGGGCGAATTTCTTGACGGCGGCGGCGGCGCGGCGGTCAGAGTTGCCTTCGCGCAGCACCGGGTTCACGGCGGAGCCCTTGATGGTGTCGTACTTGGCGCGGACGGCCTTTTCCTCATCGGTGGAAGGGGAATAAGGGTAGTCGGGCAGCGCATAGCCCTGCGACTGGAGTTCCTTGACGGCGGCGACAAGCTGCGGCTCGGAGGCCGAAATATTCGGCAGCTTGATGACGTTCGCTTCGGGCTGTTTCACCAGTTCGCCCAGCGCGGCAAGGTCGTCGGACTGCCGCTGGTCTTCGGTCAGGACCTCGGGGAAGGTGGCGATGATGCGGCCCGCCAGGCTGATGTCCTTGGTGCCGACCGACACGCCTGCGGCGGCGGCGAATTTCTGGATGATCGGAAGCAGAGAGGCCGAGGCCAGCTCGGGTGCTTCGTCAACCTTGGTGTAGATGATGTCGGGAGTGGAATCAGACATGTGTCCGGCCTTTCTCAGCAGAGGTGACGGTTTGGCCCCTCCATAGGCCAAGCAGAGGGTCGCGTCTACAGTATGCAGCCGTATACAGTGTCGCATAGCCGGGAAAGGACTTGCCTGCGGCCATCTGTCTGACCAAAGGTCAGGGCGAAAGCGCTGTTCAGCCTTGGACTTTGCAGGTTTTCGCCCATATCATATATTGAAACTGATATATGTTTGAGATCGACATGACCCGACGCACAACCATCGCCGGACTGGCCATTCTGTTTTCCACACTAGCCTTTGGTCTGTGGGCCCGCAGCAGCGGCGACAGCAAGGCCCTGTCCGAATCCCGTTCTGCGGCGGACCTTGCACCGCGCGAAGGGCGTTTGGTGGTGGATATCCGCGAACCGGACGAGTGGAAGGACACCGGGGTCCTGCCCGGGGCGCGCCTGCATTCCTGGCGGTCCGCCGAAGGACTGGTGGCGGCCCTGGGCAAGGATCTTGAAAAGGCGGATGAAATCCTGATCGTGTGCCGGTCCGGGAACAGGTCCAGCCGCGCAGCAAGAGCCTTGGCAGATCACCTTGATCGAGAAGTCATCGACGTTGCCGGTGGAATGATCCGCCTGGCCCGCGAAGGCCAGGCAAAGGTTGTGGCGCCCACGCGGAAGATGGGCTGCCCCGTCTGCTGATACGGCTCAGGCCGTCTCGGACGAGACGTGCCAGGCCGAAAAGCTTTGCCGCAAACGACCGATCAGGGTGTAGAGCAGCAGGCCGACCATCGCCAGTACGACGATCACCGCGAAAAGCTCTGGCACCGCGAGGTTCTGCAGGTGCGCCACCGCGAGATAGCCCAGCCCCTCGTTCCCGCCGATGAATTCGCCCACGATGGCGCCGATCATGGCCAAAACCACGGCCACCTCTGTCCCGGTCAGGATCACCGGCAGAGCGGACGGCACGTCCAGCAGGTAGAACCGTTGCACGGGGTTTGCCTGCAGGATCGTGAAGACGTCCTTGTCCCCCGGCTCGACGGACTTGAACGCCTGTAGCGCGTTGGAAAACACCGGGAAAAAGGCCAGGGCCGCCGCGATGACGATCTTGGATTCCAGCCCGAAGCCGAACCACAGGATGAACAGGGGCGCCAGCGCAATCTTGGGGATCAGCTGAAGCAGAACGATAAACGGTTTGGCCGCCCATTCGACCGGCGGGATCCGCGCCATGATGAACCCCAGGCTGATGCCCAGGGCGACGGCGATCAGGAACCCTGAAACGGCCTCTGTGATCGTCACCAGCGCATGGTCCCAAAGCTCGCGCGTCTGCACCATCTCAATCAGCGCCACGAGGATGGCCTCTGGCGGGGGCAGGACAAAGGCCGACACCTCTGCCGTGCGGACATAGAGTGACCAGCCGATCAGGAAGAGGCAGACGGAAATCGCGGGCAGCGCGATCTTGAGTGTACGTTCCGGCATCATTCGCCCTCGCTCAGCTTGTGGCGCAATTCACCGACCATCTTCTGAAAGGCCATCGATTGTTGCAGGTCCAGCCCGCGGGGGCGGTCGAACGGCATGTCGATCATCGCGGTGATCCGTGCCGGGCGCGGGGCCAGGACAACCACACGATCCGACAGGAAGGCCGCTTCGGCGATCGAGTGGGTGACGAGGATCGTGGTGACGTTGGCGCGGGCGCAAACGTCCATCAGCTCGATATTGAGCGCATCACGCGTCATGGCATCCAAGGCGCCAAAGGGTTCGTCCAGCAACAAAAGCTGCGGCTCGGTCACCAGGGCGCGCGCCAACGAGGCGCGCTGGCGCATTCCCCCGGACAGGGCATTGGGCCGATGATGAAGGAACTCCCTCAGCCCGACGGTCTCGCAGATTTCGGTGGCGCGTTCGGTCCGTTCCTTGCGGCCGACACCCGCGACGCGCAGGGGCAGGGCCACGTTCTCGACGACCGTGAACCAGGGAAAAAGGCGCGCCTCCTGGAACATCATCGACACGGGTCGCGTGGCCGCAGCGGACCGGCGGGTGCCGTTCCAGACCGCATTGCCGCGAATTTCGACGGTGCCTTCGGTCGGCGATTCAAGCCCCGCGACGATGCGCAAGAGCGTGGTCTTGCCGCAACCGGACGGCCCAAGGAGCGAGACGAACTCACCCCGTTCCATTGTCAGGTCCGCATTCTTGATGGCGGTGACGGCGCTGGGGCCGTCACCGAACACCTTGGTCAGACCGGAAACATTGATTTCCATCCTGTCCTGTCTCGCGTCGAAGGGCATCACCCGATAGCCTTGTCGAGCGCCGCGTTCGTGTAAAGCGACTTGGGATCGGGATTGCCTTCGATCATGCCCGCGGAACTCAGCAGATTCACGGCGTTTTCCCAGACCTCGGGAATGTTGCGCAGCAGGTTTTCCTCGCCTTTGGCGACCCAATTCTGGGCGTTTGTGGCCAGGTCGAGCTTGGCAACCTCGACATCGTCCAGCCCCCGGACGCTATGCGCGTCGCCGATGGCCTTGAGGATCGGTTCCAGGTCGTCCGACTGGGCGATTTCCAGCGCGGCGCGATGCGTCGCTTTCAGGAAGGCCGCGTATTTGTCGACATTCGCCTCGACGTCGTCCGGACGGCCCACGTAGACCTGCCCCGGCATGCCGTCGTCCATCGGGATCGCCACGACGTTGTCGCGCGCGGCCTTGGCCTTGATCATCGACGAGGTGTTGCCGATGAAGGCCCCGGCCCGGCCTGCCTCGATCAGCGCGAAAGAGGCTGCGGTATCCGCCACCTTGACCTTGTCCACCGTATCCGGCGAGGCGCCGCCGCTGAGCATGAGAAGATCCAGCGTACCTTCCATCGACCCGCCGAGCGAAGCCATGCCCACGATCCGGCCGGGAAGGTCGGTTACGGCGTTGACCGGGTTTTCGGAGGAAGAGATCAGGAAGAAGGGCGAAAGCTGCGCGATTGTGGCAATCGAGATCAGCGGCGCGCCGTTGTTGACCCGGGACAGGATGTAGTTCGTGCCGCCGGTCCGGCCGGAGTCCATCTGGTCCGCCAGCACCATCTGGGCGGCCATTGCCGCGCCCTTGCCGGCCTGGATCTGCATGTCCAGCCCTTCGTCGGCGTAGTACCCGGCCGCATCGCCATAAAGCACCGAGGCGAAGGACAAGGAAAAGCTGAAGGGCGTGATGAACCGGAAGGTCCGGTCCTGAGCCGCCGCCGGTCCTCCGGCCGACAGATAGGCCATACCGGCTGCGGATGCCCCCAGGAATGTGCGGCGGTTGAACTGTGAACGGGTCATGTCGTGGCTCTCCTGTGCGGATCTGCGTTGTGATCCCGGCCACGTTAAAGATGCATGGATACCCCACAATTAGCTGTTTTATAGGCAAAACCTGTTGTCACAAGGCTTTACAAAACCGCAAATCAAAAGTCGCATCGTCCCGCAGGCCGGTCTATTTTGCACAAGTTGTTCAATTGTGGGCGGTTTGTGCGCCTAAAGACGACCCGGACCAGGATGATTTCCAGGTCCGGGGCCAGCTATTCCTCAGAAATCGAGGTTTTCGACGGTCAGCGCATTTTGCTGAATGAACTCGCGGCGCGGCTCCACCACGTCACCCATCAGCTTGGTGAACAGGTCATCCGCCTCGGCCATGTCGTCGATCGTCACCTGCAAAAGAGTCCGCGCATCCGGGTCCAGCGTGGTTTCCCACAGCTGATCGGGGTTCATCTCACCCAGGCCCTTGTAGCGTTGCAGGGACAGGCCCTTTTCGCCCTCGTCCAGGATGGCCTTGAGCAAGTCGAGCGGCCCCTGGATCAACTGGCGGCGGTCCTTGCGTTCCAGCGTCGAGGGTGTCCCGTAGATATGCTGCAGGCTCTCGGTAAAGCTGCCGGTCTTGCGGGCTTCGCCCGAGCGGAGCATGGGGCCGTCCAGCGTGCGGACCTCTTCGACACCGCGCAGGATACGCGCCAGGCGGATGCCCTTATCCTGCGTGATCCGACCGTTCCAGCCGCGTTCGTATTCCAGCGCGATCAGGTCAAGCCGGGCGGCAACCTTGTCGGCCACCCCCTGCAGGTCGGCGTCCACAGCCCCCGGGACAAAGGCCCCCGCGATGGCCGCCTGTTCCAGGATGTGACGCGGGTAATGGGTGGGGAAGGCATCCAGCACGCGCTTCAGCTGCCGCGCTTCATCGACCACGCGGACAAGGTCCTGCCCCACGATCACCTCACCCGAGCTGAGGTTCAGATGGGTGTTCTCGATCCCTTGCTGGATCAGGTAGTCGTCCAGCGCGGTCTGGTCCTTGAGATAGACCTCGGACTTGCCGCGCGCGACCTTGTACAGCGGCGGTTGCGCAATATAGAGATAGCCGCCTTCGATCAGCTCGGGCATCTGGCGATAGAAGAAGGTCAGCAGCAGGGTTCGGATGTGCGCGCCGTCCACGTCGGCGTCGGTCATGATGATGATCTTGTGATAGCGCAGCTTTGAGATGTCGAATTCATCCCGCCCGATGCCGGTGCCCAGCGCCATCACCAGGTTACCGATTTCCTGGCTGCCCAGCATCCGGTCAAACCGAGCGCGCTCCACGTTCAGGATCTTGCCGCGCAGCGGCAGGATGGCCTGATTGCGCCGGTCGCGTCCCGTCTGGGCCGAGCCACCGGCCGAGTCACCCTCGACCAGGAACAGTTCGGTCTTGGAGGCATCCTTTTCGGAACAGTCCTTCAGTTTGGCCGCGTTGAAACTGACATCCATCGCGGTCTTGCGCCGGGTCAGCTCGCGCGCCTTGCGGGCGGCCTCACGCGCAAGCGCAGCCTCGATGATCTTGCCGACGATGCCCCTGGCTTGCTGCGGGTTCTCTTCGAACCATTCGGACAGCTTCTCGTTCATCAGGCCTTCGACCGCCGGGCGCACCTCGGAGCTGACCAGCTTGTCCTTGGTCTGCGAGCTGAACTTGGGGTCGGGCACCTTGACCGACAACACCGCCGTCAGCCCCTCGCGGGCATCGTCGCCGGTAAAGTTCACCTTTTCGCGTTTCGCGATGCCCGACTCCTGGGCGTATTTCTGGATTGTCCGGGTCAGCGCCCCCCGGAACCCGGCCAAGTGGGTGCCGCCATCCCGCTGCGGAATGTTGTTGGTGAAGGGCAGAACCGTCTCGTGGTAGCTGTCGTTCCACCACATCGCGACCTCGACTCCGATGCCGTCCTTTTCGCCTTCCATGTAGACGGGATCCTCCATGACGGCCTGCTTGGACCGGTCGAGATACTTGACGAACTCGCGCACGCCGCCCTCGTAGTGCAGCTCGGTCTTGACCGGTTCGGCGGGACGCTCATCCTCCAGGATGATGCGCACGCCAGAGTTCAGGAAGGCCAGTTCGCGCAGGCGCTTTTCCAGAATCTCGAATTGATAGTCGAGGTTCGAGAACGTACCGGTGGAGGCGAGGAAACGCACCTCTGTCCCGGTCTCGCCTTCGGCATCGCCGACAACGCGCAGGTGTTCGGTGGTCTCGCCATGCTCGAACTTGGCGTAATGCTCCTTGCCGTTGCGCCAGATGCGCAATTCCAGCCAGACGGACAGGGCGTTCACGACGGACACACCGACCCCGTGCAGACCGCCGGACACCTTGTAGGAGTTCTGGTCGAACTTCCCGCCGGCGTGCAGCTGGGTCATGATGACCTCGGCCGCCGAGACGCCCTCTTCGGTGTGGATGTCGACGGGAATCCCCCGCCCGTTATCCCGCACCGACACGCTGTTGTCGGCATGGATTTTCACGTGGACATAGTCGGCATGTTTGGCCAGCGCCTCGTCGATGCCGTTGTCCACCACCTCGTAGACCATGTGATGCAGGCCCGAGCCGTCATCGGTGTCACCGATATACATGCCGGGGCGCTTGCGCACCGCCTCCAAGCCTTTGAGAACCTTGATGGAATCGGCGCCGTATTCGTTCTGCGACGCGGGCTGGTCGGACATTGGGGGATCCTTGGTCGTTTCGGCCCAATTTATAGAGGTTTAGCGGGGGATTGTCACGCGACGGACACAATATTTGGTAATCCGTCAGAGAGGGAATCGTGACAGCGTCAGATCACGGTGCAGCGCGTCCGCCCTGGCGTAGAGCGGGCGTTTTTCCGCAGCGCTCGCAGAGGCCAGCCAACGCTCTGCCAAGCCGGTTTCCGCGGCGATCAGATCGGTCAGGATCGGGTCCGGATCGTGGGATGTGGCGCTTTCGGGCGCGGCCATCTTCTCGGCGATCAGATGGTCGATGGCGGCCTCGGTCACATGATCGAGGTCACAGCCCGAACGCAGTCGCGCCATATCCATCGGCGGCATGGCCAGGTCGTTCACGCGCATCCAGCGCAGGGCCAGGGTCGGGCGCAGGATGTAGAAGAACCGTTTGAGCCGGGGCCGCCCGTCCGGGCCGATCAATCGGGCCTCCTGCCGCCGCAAGAGCGACAGGTAATGCCAGCTGACCGACTTCCGGTCCAGCGCATCGGATGCGAAGTCAGACAGGCCCCGCACGGCCATATCGTCGGCCGAATAGACCACCGGCGACTGCAGCCATTCCGCGATGACCGCGTTGGACCCCAGCGCCAGCGTCAGCGCCTTGGACAGTTCCCAGCCTGAGATATCAAGCTCGTCGTCGATGGGCCGTTCGATCACGTTGCGTTTCTTGCCCAGCTTCAGGTGCCAGTCGATCGGACGCGCATAGATGAACCGGACATCATAATCGCTGTCGGGCGAATGAAAGCCCCAGGCCCGCGACCCGCTTTCGACGGCAAGCAGGATCTGCACCCCTTCCTCGCCGGCGATCTCGTCCAGCTTGGCCCGGATCAGGGTCTTCATCTTATCATCGACCGGATCGGTCATGGGTCTCCCGCACGGTTTCCCTGGTGTTCTACAGGATTTCCGGGGTCAGAACAGCGGACCCAGCAGGTCAAGCTCTGCCTTTTCGGGCCAGGGCGCCGCTTTCAGCGAAAGAACGCGCAGAAATCGGCTTTGCACACGATCTACGTCACCGGTGTGTGCGCCCGTCATATCGACGCGGGTGTAGACGTTCGCGGCAAGCCGAAAGCCCGCACGGTCATACAGCGTCCGTTCCCCGAAGAGGAGCGCAAAACCGGCGTTGCTGTCCCTACCGATGGTCAGCGCGCGATCCAGCAGGGCGGTTGCGATGCCCTGCCCGCGCGCCTTCGGGGCCGTTGCGATATCGCCCAGCCCGGTCACGTCGGTCAGCTGCCCGTCCACGCGAATGGCACGGTAGAACAGGGCAATGTGCCCAAGGATCTCGGGCGCGCGCCAGACGATCCGCAGGTGGGGACGTTGCTGGTAAAAGCTGCGCCCGCCAAAATCCGTGGGGAAAGAGGCGCGCAGCAGCTGTGCCACCTGCGCCTCGTCCTCGCGTGTCAGCGCGTATTCCGGGATCACCTCAATCATGACGCCGGACCCGGCTTTCGCCATTCTCTTCCGTCACCTCGAAATGCTGCGCGCGGTCGCCCAGTTCGGCAAAGAGTTCAGGCCCCGTGCCCGTCATCCAGGCCTGCGCGCCCAATCCGCAAATCTCGTCATACAGGGCAGCCCGGCGGCCCGCGTCCAGGTGGGCCGCGACCTCATCCAGCAGAAGGATTGGCGCAGAACCAAAGTCCTGCGCCAAGGCGCGTGCGTTGGAGAGGATCAACGAGATCAGCAAGGCCTTCTGCTCACCCGTCGAACAGTCCGACGCCGGCACCCCCTTGGCCGCAAAGACCCCGTAAAGATCGCTGCGATGCGGCCCGACCAGCGCACGCCCCGCAGACATGTCGCGGAACCGGCTTTCAGCCAGGGCATCCCGCAGGTCGGCCTCTGTCTGCGGTAAGCTGCCCTCTGACTGCACCAACTCCAGATCGGCGGCGGGAAAGGCGGTTTCCGCCTCGGCCTGCGCGGCCTGCAGCCGGGCAAGGGTCTCTTGCCGGTTAACCGTCAACAAGGCCCCCGCGCGGGCCATCTGCGATTCAAGCGCCATGTACCAATGCGAATCGCGCACCTCTTCCTTGAGCAGGCGGTTGCGTTCGCGCATGGCCTTTTCATAGTCCAGCGCGGCCTGGGCATGGTCGGGGAAAAAAGACAGTGTCAGGCGGTCAAGAAAGCGACGCCGCCCTTCGGCCCCCTCGATCCACAGCCGGTCCATGGCCGGGATCAGCCAGACGGTGCGGGCAATCCGGCCCAGTGCAATCTGGCTGGCGGATTTGTCGTTGATCGTGACCTGCCGCGCACCGCCGTTTTCCGAGGTAAAGGCGATCTCGTGCTCACCTTCGGGGCCGGTCATCTGGCCGGTGATCTTCCACCCCAGGCTTTCAGGCCGACGCGCCATTTCCGCGGCCGAGGCCCGGCGCATGCCGCGACCTGGAGAAAACAGCGAAACCGCCTCGATCAGGTTGGTCTTGCCCGCGCCGTTCGGACCGAAAATCGCCACCGGACGCGGATCTGCTTCCACCCGCGCCATACGGTGCGAGCGGAAATGCGACAGGGTCAGCTGGGTGAGGGCGAGCGGCATGAGACGAGACGATTTTTCAGCGAAAAATCGTCCCTGATCAGACCCGCATCGGCATGACGACGTAGACCGCGCTTTCGTCGCCGCCTTCGCGCATCAGGGTGGGGTCGCCGGAGGAGTTGAACAGGAAGACGGCGTTTTCGCGATCCACCTGGCTGGCGATTTCCAGCAGGTACTTGGCGTTGAATCCGATTTCCAGCCGCTCGTCGCCATAGGCCACGGCCAGCTCTTCCTCGGCGGCGCCGCTGTCGGGCGCATTGACCGACAGGATCAGCCGGTCTTCGTCCAGTTGCAACTTGACCGCGCGCGAGCGTTCCGAGGACACCGTGGCCACGCGGTCCACGGCCTTGGCGAACTCACTTGCGTCGACCTCAAGCTTGCGGGTGTTGCCGCTGGGAATGACACGGGTGTAATCCGGGAACGTGCCGTCGATGACCTTCGACGTCAGCGTGATGTCGGGCGTGGCGAAACGGACCTTGGTTTCCGAGACAGACACCGCGATGTCCATGTCGTCCTGGTCCAGCAGCTTGCGCATCTCACCAACCGTCTTGCGCGGGACGATGACGCCGGGCATCTCTTCGGCACCGGAGGGCAGCGGCGCGTCGATCCGGGCCAGACGGTGGCCATCCGTGGCGACACAACGCAGCGATTTGCCATCGGCGGTGTCCGCGACATGCATGTAAACACCGTTCAGGTAATAGCGGGTCTCCTCGGTCGAAATGGCGAATTTGGACTTGTCGAAGAGACGCCGCAGCACCTCGGCCTTGGCCGAGAAGTTACAGTCGTATTCCGAGGTCGCCATGACCGGGAAGTCTTCTTTGGGCAGGGTCGCAAGCGAGAAATGCGACCGGCCTGCAGAGACCGACACCCGGCCCGACCCGGGATCGGCGGCCAGAGTAACAAGGGCACCGTCCGGCAATTTGCGGACGATCTCGTGCAGGGTGACGGCCGAAACCGTGGTACCGCCGGCCTTTTCGACCTGCGCAAGCGCGCGGTCCAGCACTTCGATGTCCAGATCGGTGGCGCGGAAGGTGACACTCTCTCCCTCGGCCTCGATCAGCACGTTGGCCAGGATCGGGATCGTGTTGCGCCGCTCCACGACTGATTGCGCTTGCGCGACCGCGCGCAAGAGCGCCGCCCGTTCCATGCTGAATTTCATCGCCCTACCCTCTCCGCAACGCCCGGGAGCGCAGCCTAGCCCGCGCTGACCCGCACTCCAAGTCGGTTTTCACGATTTGTCTTGCTCTTTTGCCTAGGCGTCAAGGCGTTGCGGGCGCACCAGTTCCGGCGCGCCGCATTTTTTCCACAGCCTGTCAGGCTTCGAGCGCCCGGCGCAACATTTCGACGTCCTCGTCGATCTGCCCATCCTGAAGGCGCAACTCTTCGATCCGCTTGACGCCATGCATGACCGTGGTGTGGTCACGACCGCCGAACCGGCGGCCGATCTCCGGCAGCGACCGCGAGGTCAGCTGCTTGCACAGGTACATGGCCACCTGACGCGGACGGGCAAAATTGCGCACCCGCTTGGGGCCGATCATATCCGACAGACGGATGTTGTAGTGCTCGGCCACCTTGCGCTGGATCTCGTCGATGGAAATCTTGCGCTCCGAGGCGCGCAAGACGTCGGCCAGGCTGTCCTGCACCAGGTCCATGTTGATCGGTTTGCCCACGAGGCTGGCAAAGGCGAACAGGCGGGTCAGGGCCCCTTCGAGGACACGGACGTTGGTGCTGATCCGGTGGGCGAGGAATTCCAGCACGCCGTCGTCGATCACCAGGCCGGGATGCATGTTGCGATAGCCTTCGACCTTGGACTGCAGGATGCCGAGGCGCAGTTCGTAGTCCGTGGGGTGCAGATCCACGACAAGGCCGGACTGCAGCCGCGAGCGAATGCGGTTCTCCAGGTCCTTGATCTCATCCGGGGCGCGGTCGGCCGAGATGATGATCTGCTTGTTCTGGTCCACCAGCGCGTTGAAGGTGTGAAAGAACTCTTCCTGCGTGCTGTCCTTGCCGGCGATGAACTGCACGTCATCGACCATCAGCACGTCGACCGAGCGGAACATCTCCTTGAAGTCCATCATCTTGCGCTCGCGCAGGGCCTGGACAAAGCGGTACATGAACTGTTCCGCCGAAAGATAGAGAACGGCCAGGTGCGGATTGCGCTGGGTCAGCTCATGCGCAATCGCGTGCATCAGGTGCGTCTTACCAAGGCCGACGCCACCATACAGGAACAGCGGGTTGAAGCTGACCGGTCCACCCTCGGACACGCGTTTGGCGGCGGCATGGGCCAGTTCGTTCGGCTTGCCGACAACAAAGGTGTCAAAGGTAAAGCGCGCATCCAGCGGTGCACCGGGCAGATGGCCACGGGCGGCAGGCTGGGGCGCGGCGGCCGGCTCTGCGCTGGCAGGCGCTTTCTGGACGGCGCGCGTTTCGGTCTCGGTCATCGCCGAGGCCACCTTGATATCCAGGCGACGCATCCGGGGCGACACCGACATGATGTGCTCCAACAGCTGGTCGCCGTAGTTTTGCGTGACATAGGTGCTGAAGAAATTGGTTGGCGCCTGCAGCGTTACCGTTCCTTCCGGGGTCGATCCCGCGAAACGCAGCGGTACGATCCATGTCTTATGGTTATTTTGCCCGATAGCCTTGCAGATCTGGTCCTGCAAGACCCCCCATTGCTCTTCGGTCATCTGCCGTTTTGTCCTCGTTCCTCGATCCCCACACCGAACACCTGTCGGCGGCGGGCTCGCTTGCAGGAGAAACAGAGAAACCGTCCCTTGCGCAGACGCAAAGGTGAGGGAGTGACCCCTGGTTTTGGTCGCAAAACGCCCCGGCAATCCCGTTCGGCGCGTTACAATGCGACCCGCATTCTCTATTCCTTGGACACGGCCGGGGTTTTTCCCCGATCGTTTGACAGGAGCGACCCAACGCCCTGACAAACAGGTTTGCACACACCCCATTCGGCGTAGTGCAACCGGCAGCCTTGTCCCCCCTGCGAGTCGTGCTCGCTTGCTGAAATTAGCAATCTTCGAGAAGAACCGGCAACCGAAACTAGAGCTTGACTCTGTCTTTCGCCGAAAAGAATCCCGTGTGTGTTCAATTGGTTATAGACGCAAAAAGGACGCCACATATAGTGGCGCCCTTTCCAAAACATACTAGATACAGATTGGGCTCAGCCCAGTGCCTTGACCCGCGATGCGAGACGCGAAACCTTGCGCGAGGCAGTGTTCTTGTGGAAAACACCTTTGGTTACACCGCGCATCAGCTCGGGCTGGGCGGCTTTCAGGGCTGCGGTTGCGGCGTCGCGGTCACCCGATGCGATGGCCTCTTCGACCTTGCGCAGATAGGTGCGGATGCGCGAGCGGCGCGCCTTGTTCACGGCGAAGCGTTTTTCGTTTTGACGGGCGCGTTTCTTGGCCTGGGGCGAATTTGCCATGTGATCGATCCTGCTGTTGTCGTCTGCCGACGATGATGTGTTCAAGAATTGCGCAACGCCGACGAACGGCATCCCGTGCCGAACCGATTCTTGCCAAAGCGGGCATCACGCGCATGTATGACGGGCGCCTATACAAGAGCGCCCATCATCGGGCAAGGTCTTTCTTCCACCCTGCCCTTTTCCCAAAGGACTCGGGCAGTTCGCGACTCAGCGGTCGCGAAACTGCGCGGTCCGCTTTTCGGCGAAGGCGGCCATGCCTTCGGACTGGTCGTCGGTGGCGAACAGCGCGTGAAAGAGGCGGCGTTCGAACAGCAGACCTTCGGAAAGGGTCGTCTCATAGGCGCGGTTGACCGATTCCTTGCAGGCGATGGCAGAGATCATCGACTTCTCGGCGATCTTCTCGGCCGCGCTGCGGGTCTCTTCCATCAACTGCTTGGTGGGAACGACACGGCTGACCAGCCCCGCACGCTCTGCCTCTTCGGCGTCCATGAAACGGCCGGTGAGGTTCATGTCCATCGCCTTGGACTTGCCGATGAAGCGCGTCAGGCGCTGGGTCCCGCCCAGACCCGGCATCACACCCAGATTGATTTCGGGCTGGCCGAACTTGGCGTTCTCTCCGGCGATGATGAAATCGCACATCATGGCCAGTTCGCAGCCACCGCCCAGCGCATAGCCCGCAACCGCCGCGATGATCGGCTTGCGGGTCGAGGTGATGGCGTTGCCCTCGCGGCCAAAGAAGTCCGACAGGAACATCTCGACGTAGCTTTTCTCCGACATCTCCTTGATGTCGGCCCCGGCGGCAAAGGCCTTGGCCGAGCCGGTGATGATGATGCAGCGCACCTTGTCGTTCTTGTCCGCCTCGGCCAGCGCCTCGGACAACTCTCCCAGGAGGTGAGAGTTGAGCGCATTCATGGCGTCGGGGCGGTTCAGTTTGATGGTGGCGACGTGGTCTTCTATTTCGACGATGATCGTCTCATAGGCCATGTGTTTGGGCTCCGTCCGGTTCCGTCAAGGGCCAAGCCTTAGCATTTCATTCACATGGTTCAAGCTATCTTTGACAGCTTGCACAATAGAAGGACGACCGCCCCGACTGCACGATCCGGCGCACGGTATCGGTGCAGTCCGCGCTTCGGCAGGGCGCGCCCTCACGCCCGTAGACATCAAAATTGTGCTGGAAATATCCAAGCTCTCCATCGGCTTGGCGAAAATCCCGCAGGGACGACCCACCCGCCGCGATGGCATCCTGCAGGACCTCGCGGATGATCGGAACCAGGGCTTCCAGCCGCGCTTCGGCGATCCGGTTGACCTTGCGCGCCGGATGAATCCGCGCGCGGTAGAGGGCCTCACAAACGTATATATTGCCCAGTCCGGCGATGATTTTCTGATCGAGCAGGGCGGATTTGATCGGCGTCCTGCGTCCCTTCAACATCCCGGACAGGTAGGATTCGCTGAAGCCATTGCCCAGCGGTTCGGGGCCAAGGCTGACCAGCAGCGGGTGCCGCTCTGCCTCTGTGGTCTTCATCAGGTCCATCGCGCCAAAGCGGCGCGGGTCGTTGAAGGTGACACGCGCGCCCTGCCCCATGTCCAGAACGACGTGATCGTGTTTCTCGGGCGCCGGATGATCATGCACAAAAGTGCCCATTTCTCTCGCAAACCTACGGTTTGACGGATCGCCCGAGACCAGCATGCGCCCCGACATTCCCAGGTGAATGAGCAGCGTCTCACCGCTCGACAGGTCGGCGAGGATGTATTTCGACCGCCGCCGCAGCCGCTCGACCCGTTCACCGGTCAGCCGTTCCGCCATGTTCTCGGGAAAGGGCCAGCGCAGATCGGGGCGGTTAACGCGGGCCTGCGCGATCACCTGCCCCTCCATGACCGGGGCCAGCCCGCGACGGACTGTCTCGACTTCGGGCAATTCGGGCATCGGGCAGGTTCCTTCGCGTTGTATCACCCCGGCGGCGCCCTATAAGAAAGCAATGCAATCGAGGACGGCAAGGGCCATGAGCGAAGACACCGGAAAAACGACGCATTTCGGATATGCCGAGGTGCCCGAGAACGAAAAGGCCGGACGGGTCCAGGGGGTCTTCAGCTCTGTCGCCTCGAAATACGACGTGATGAACGACGCCATGTCCTTTGGCATCCACCGGATCTGGAAGGATGCGATGATGGACTGGCTGGCCCCGCGCCCCGGCCAGCGCCTGCTGGACGTCGCCGGCGGCACCGGGGACATCTCGTTTCGGTTCCTGAAACGTGCGGGCAGCGGACATGCCACGGTGCTGGACCTGACCGAACCCATGCTGGTCGAGGGTCGCAAACGGGCCGAGGCCGAGGCGATGGTCGATTCGCTCGACTGGGTAGTGGGCGATGCGATGGCCCTGCCCTTTTCCGACAATACCTTCGACGTCTACACGATCTCTTTCGGCATCCGGAACGTGACCCGCCCGCAAGAGGCCCTGAACGAGGCCTTCCGCGTGCTGAAACCCGGTGGCCGGCTGATGGTTCTGGAATTTTCCCAGATTCCCAACGACCTGATGCAATGGGCCTATGATCTGTATTCGTTCAACATCATCCCGCGCATGGGCCAAGTGATCGCCCAGGACCGGGACAGCTATCAGTACCTGGTGGAATCGATCCGCCGCTTTCCCGATCAGGATACCTTTCTGGACATGGTCAAGGGCGCGGGATTCGAGAACGCCAAGTACCGCAACCTGACGATGGGCGTGGCCTGTCTGCACTCCGGCTGGAAGATCTGAGGTGCGCGGTCCGCACAATATCTGGCGGTTGATCCGCACCGGCGCCACGCTGGAACGCACCGGCGCGATGCGCGCCGTGCTGGACGCGCTGGAGGCCCCCGCACCACTGCGCGTCGCCGCCCGCGTCCTCGGCCGGCCCTTCCGTTGGCTGGGCGACGAGGGCGATCCCGCCATGCCCCCGGTGGTCCGCGCGCTGACCGCGCTTGGCCCGGCCTACATCAAGTTCGGCCAGATCCTGTCGACCCGGCCCGACGTGGTTGGCGACGAGATGGCGCAGGAACTGCGCGTCCTTCAGGACAAACTGCCCCCTTTCCCCGTCGAGGCCGCCAAGACCCAGGTCGAGGCAGAACTGGGCCAGCCGGTGGACGAGATCTTCTCTGCCTTCAGTGAACCCGTCGCCGCGGCCTCGATCGCCCAGGTGCACAAGGCGACGCTGGCCGACACCGGCGAAACCGTGGCCGTCAAGGTGCTGCGCCCCGGGATCGAACGCGCCTTTCGCAAGGACATCGACGCCTTCTACTTTGCGGCCAACGTGATCGAGCTGCTCTCGCCCGCGTCGCGGCGCCTGCGACCGACGGACGTGATCGCCCATTTCGAGGGCGTGGTCATGGGCGAGCTGGACCTGCGACTTGAATCGGCCGCGGCCAGCGAGTTCGAGGCCAATACCAAGGACGACGAAGGCTTTGCCCTGCCAGAGGTGAAATGGGCCTGGTCCGGACGCCGCGTGATGACGATGGGCTGGGTCGAGGGCGTGGCGCTTGGCGACAACGACGCGCTGGATGCTGCCGGGCACAACCGGGTGAACTTGTCCGAACGGGTGCTGCAACTGTTCCTGAACCATGCGCTGCGCGACGGCTTCTTTCACGCAGACATGCACCAGGGCAACCTCAAGGTCGCGGCGAACGGGGACATCATCGCCTATGACTTCGGTATCATGGGGCACATCGACGAATACACGCGCCGGGTCTACGCCGAGATCCTCTTCGGCTTTATCCAGCGTGATTACCAGCGCGTGGCCGAGGTGCATTTCGAGGCAGGCTACGTCCCCGCAGACCGGGATGTGGATGAGTTCGCCCGTGCCCTGCGCGCAGTGGGGGAACCGATTTTCGGGATGGACGCCACGCGAATTTCCATGGGCAAACTGCTGGCCTATCTTTTCGAGGTGACAGAGCGGTTCGGGATGGAAACGCGGACCGAGCTGATCCTCCTGCAGCGGACCATGGTGGTGGTCGAGGGCGTGGCCCGCTCTCTCGACCCGCGGATGAACATCTGGAAGGTCGCGCAGCCTGTCGTCGAAGCCTACATCAAGAAGTCGATCGGTCCGCGTGCAGCGGCCAAGGACCTGTGGAAAACGGCGCTGGTCATGGCCCGGTTCGGCCCGAGGTTGCCCACGCTGGTCGAGGCCGCCCTGATCCGACAATCACAGCCAGAGTCGGTCCCGACGCGAAACCCCTGGCCGGCCCGATTGGCCTGGGTTGGTGTCGGCGCGCTGATCGGCGTGGCGGCGGCCCTGGGCTGGACGCTGCTCTCCTGAATTCGACTGTCTGAGAGCCACGAACGGGCGCAGATTCGATCTGGAGGACCCGGAAAAGAAAAACGGCGGCCAGACGGCCGCCGTTTTCCATAAAACTCTGACCGATGAAATCAGTCGGTGCCCGAGGACGCGGCGATTGCGATGATCGCTGCAATACCGCCGATCACGACGAGCGGCAGCGTCTCAATACCGGCCGAGGAAACGAAGGGGTCTTGGGTGTTCTCCTGCGCGGCCACCGGGGCGGCTGCTGCAGCTGCGATCGCTGCCGCGGCAGCAATGATCGAAAGCTTTTTCATGTGTCTCTCCAAATCTGTACAGGCTTGGACGCGGCGCGCCCGACATGACCAAACGTACACACAAACTGTTTCGCGTTCAAATGACAAATAACCGCCGAACCGGAAATCATTGCTGCACTTGCGCGAATGCGCGTCAAATCAGCAACAACCGCCCAAAGCAGCCTTGGCATGGCTGCATAGACCTTAAACCCATGTCTCAAACGACGCCACAATTTTCTGATTTTTTTCAGACGGTTGGTTCCGGCACTGTCCGGGGGGTGCCGAAGACACCCCGGTCATTTGACGATCGGCAATGATTCGCCAGATCCACCAAATGCCACGCCCAATACGCGTGCAGTTGCCGTTGTCCGGAGTTGGCCCGTCGCAGCGCAGAACGCTTCACTAGCCGGGTCGGACGGGCCTCGCCGCAGGGCCCATCAGTTCATCGGGGCGCGCAGTCCGTCAATCTGGCCGGGGTCGAGTTCGGTCCCGTCCGCCATGCGCAGAACAAGCGTTTCGCCGTTTTGGCGAACTTCGGCCACCCGGCTGTAGGCTTGGGCCGCGATGGTATCGAGCTTGGCCTCATCCTTGTAGCTTTCCACTTCGAACTTGTAGATCCCGGCTGGCAGCGCAGTGCCAGTGTCGTCGGTCCCGGTCCAATAAACCTCATCCTGCGACAGGTCGAGGTCGAACCGCTGGATCGCGTCGCCATTTCCATCTCTGACCACCAGCGTCGCGGCATCCGCGTCCTCGGCGAACTCTGGCCGGACGGCGATTGGCGTGCCGGTGAACAGAACCGGCGCGCGGACCAGGGCCTCCATCCCGATCCAACTGCTGAGCTCTTGCAGCGCGTTGCCAGTGAGCGAGGCGCTGACCTCCCGCAACAGGTCATTGGTCAGAACCTGCTGTTCAACCGAGGAAAACGTTGCAAGCTGAGTCGCATAGTCCGTCGAGTCCACTGGATTGAGAGGATCCTGGTTCTGAACCTGGACGGTCAGCATCTTGAGAAAAGTGTCAAAGTCCGAACTGAGCACACCCTTGTCGTCCAGCCCCTTGGCAGAGGTCGGCGAGGCACTGCTGTAGAGCGGCGGCGGAGAAGTGATTTCTGTCATGGTCTGTCCTAGAATCTGAGGTCAAGTCCGTCCGAATTGACTTCGGTGTTGCGCGCCACTGTGGCTGGCACATCGTCTTGCGGCATCGGCTCGGCGCGTTCGTGGCGCGGGGCCGGATCTTCACCGCCCTCCCCGCCTTCGCCGAAACTGAAAGAGGCGCTCTCGTACCCGGCATCGGCCAGGTCGCGCGCAAGCAGATCGATATGGCGCCGCATGAGATCAAGCGTCTCGGGGCGGTCTGCGGTGATATGCACTGTCATACCGCCGTCGGACGGCACCATTTGCATGCGCACCTGTCCAAGTTCCTCGGGTGAAAGGCGGATTTCTACGGAGCCCTCCCCCAGACGTGCCATCCCATCCGAGACCTGCCGAAGAATCGCCGCAACATCCGCTCGCTGCATGGCCTGCGGCATCGCCGCAACCTGGGCGGGCGAGGAATGTGTCCCTGGCCCCGCGCCCATGGCCTGGCTGTCCAGGGGCAAGAGGTCCTCGGCAAGGTCATCGAGGAAGGGCGACGTCACACGCGCCGATGTTCCCGGCAAGGGGAGACCCGCCAGAGCGGGCGTCGCGCCGCCGGGCGCAGCCGCAAGGGCATCTGCCTTGCCGGCAGCCCCTCCCTGCACGTCAGGCCGCAACCGGATCACACTGTCAGAGAAAACCCGATCCGGGCGTGGCGTAGCTTCCGGATCGTGGCGCAGGTGATCCCGTTTCAAACCCTCCGGAACGCTTGTCGCCAAGGACTGCGCCGCAGGTTCTGTCCGAGTCGCCGGTGGGGCATTTTCTACTTTCATGACAGAGGGTTCGCGACGCGTCGCAGGGTCTGCACCCCGCTGTTCCGACGGAACAACAGCTTCCCCGTTCAATGACGAGCCCGCATGGCGGATCGCCCTTTCTGGACCCCGCCCATCAGCCGCAGCATGCCCACCTTCCGCAGGACCTGTGACCCCGCCCGGCGTCGCCATCGGGCGCGAAACATCCGGCGTCAACGTGGAGGTTTCTGCGCGATTCGTTGGCGCTGTCTCTCGCGGCACCCGTAGACCTTTGGTGACTTGCAATGTAGCGGTTGGGTCAGCCTGTGTCCTTTTTCCAGACGTACCCCTGTCGGGTTTGGCCACCAACGAGAGATCGGTATTCAATCGTTCCAGCACTCCGCGCGGATCAACCATACCGGTTGCGGATTTCGGTTGTACGTTCACTGGCTCCGCACCCGACACAGACCCGCGCGGGCCTGCCGCTCCCTGTTCCGATACGATACGGTAGGACCGGTCCTGAGCGGCTCCTTCGGACCAGTCGACCGGCAATGGCGAAGCGGGTTTTTCCCGTGCCTGGAGCGTCCCGGCAACCCGGTCTTCGGGACTCAAAGCAGCCAAACCGAAAGCAGACCCGGTGCGCACCGCATGGCCGGGAGGCACGGAAACCGGGTCCGATTGGGAAACAGGCGGCTCGAACATGCGCGGCCAGGCCTGCTCTTGGGCCGGTTGTGACAGGCCGAAACGAAAGACCGGGATATCCGGCAAGCCGGGGGCTGAAGCCGTGGCAGGTTTCGTGGCCGCATTGCCAGTCAAAGGGGAGGCTGACCCGGGATTGGCAGGAAGTCGATCCGCCACGTCCGAGCGCGCGCCGCCTTGCGACATGGTTGGCGGAACCGGCGCGTCAGGGGCGACTTCCCGCGCTGCGGCGCCAGCAGGTTTAATCACAGTTTCAATGCCTTGAAGGGCTGGATGCTGTTCCGGAGGTTGCGCCCCGGCCCCTGGCACGCCCCGCATCAGATCAGAAACGGGAGAACGGTCCATCTCTGCCTTGGGAAAGACTCCGTCCGATGACGTCCCATCGATCGGGTTGTCCGCCTTCCGCCAGTCCCTTGCCGTGACAGGCCCGAGGTCAGGCAAGTTTTCGGCATCCCGGCCCAGGTCGGACGGACCATCGAGAGGGCCTCGGTTCGGTAGCAATTCCTCTGCATGTTGCAGCCAGCTGTCCTTTGGCTCCGTGGGATCAGCGGGTTGACCATCAACCAATCTGGCCAAACCCTTGGCGTCCGAATCTCCTTCCGGTTCCGGATCCAGCCACTCGCCCACCGACTCACCATCTTTGGATTTTTCCGGGCCACCGCGCGCATGATCGAGGTCGTCGACCCATTCCGTTCCTGTATCCGGATCATGCACGGGGTCTGCCGGATCGACCTCATCGGCATCCGTCAGGAGCGCAGGATCTGGCTGGAAGGTCTGCGCGTCATCCTCTGCATCGGCGAAAACCCTGGCGAAATCGGTGTCCGGTTGGGCATCCTTGCGGGCCTCCGGAATGGATTTCGCCGGGGCAAGGCCCAGCAGGCTAGTCAATTGGCTCAGCATGAGTGCTCCGGGAATTCTTCCACGGGGGCACACTAGGGCCAAGCTCCTTACCACTTTCTTTACCGCGATCAGGCCAAATCACGAAGAGCGAGTCGAATTGGAGACAAAGCAAATGGAAATTCCAAATACAGTCGCAACCACGCCAACGCCGCAGGACCGGGCCCTTCGCGAAGCCGCCAAAGAGCTGGAGGCGAACTTTCTTGCCGAAATGCTGAAATCCGCAAAGCTGGGCGAGGCGCCAGAGGCCTTCGGCGGGGGTGCCGGTGAAAACCAGTTCGCCTCTTTCATGCGCCTGGAACAGGCCCGGCAGATGACCGAAGGCGGCGGGATCGGACTGGCCGAATCCCTGTTTCACGCCTTAAAGGAGAGAGTCGATGACTGACCAGACACTGACAAACCGCCTGAAATCCCTGCTCGAGGCCGAGCGAAAAGCGTTGCTCGAGGGTGATTTCGATCGCCTGGCCGACCTTATGACGGAAAAACAGAGCCTTGCCGCAGACCTGGAGAATGCGCCGCTTCGGGCCGAGGAGGTCGCGCCCATAAAGGACGGTTTGCGCCGAAACCAGGAATTGTTCGACCAGGCGCTGGCCGGCCTGCGCAACGTTGCCGCCCGCATCGGCGATCTCAACCGCGTGCGCAAGGCGACCGATACCTATGATGCCAAGGGACGACGGCAGACCATCGATGCGCCAGCATCGAAACGGCTGGAACGGCGTGCCTGAAGATTTGTGACAAATCCGCCGAAACGGCAGTGGAGGGATTAGGGCAACGTTAGGACTCGAAAGGCCAAGTTGGCCGCGCACCAAGACGGGTGGCGCAGGCCGACAAAGGGGTCGGACTGCATACGTCAGAAGGCGTCAGAGATGCCGTTCGCGGCAAATGCAAACCGGCGCAAAAGCGCCTTTTGAAAGCAAGGACAATCTATGTCTAGCATCCTGACGAACAATGGCGCGATGGTCGCGCTGCAAACCCTCAAATCCATCAATTCCAGCCTGGCGGACACCCAGTCGCAGATCTCCACCGGCAAGAATGTCGCCAACGCCAAGGACAACTCCGCCGTCTGGGCCATCTCGAAGGTGATGGAAGCGGACGTAAAGGGCTTCAAGGGGATCTCCGACAGCCTCAACCTTGGCCAGTCCACCGTCGCCGTCGCCCGCCAGGCCGCGGAAACCACGACCGAGCTGCTGACCGAGATCAAAGGCAAGATCGTTGCCGCCCAGGAAGAGAACGTCGACCGGGGCAAGATCCAGACCGATATCGACGCGCTGCGCAACCAGATCAGTGCAGTCGTCGGTGCCGCACAGTTCAACGGTCTGAACCTGCTGTCGAACACCGACACCGCCGCCGGTTCGGGCAGCATCAACGTGCTGGCCTCGCTGGACCGCTCCGGTACCGGTGTGACCGCGTCGGACATCACTGTGGCCAAGCAGGACCTCGGCACATCGGCCGCGTCGATCGACGTGGCATCGGCATCCGCCACCGCCGCGGCCTCGGACGAACTGTCTGGTGCGGCCAACACCGCCGCCGTCGCCCTGGCCGGTAACGCAACACAGGCGACCACCGCTGCCGTTGTTGGTCAGACCGCAGGTGCAGGCACCGCCACTGTGGCGGCCGGCACCGGTTTCTCGATCGAGATCACAGCGGGTGCCGCCGGTCTGGCGACCTTCAACACCACCGCAACGGCAGGCGCACAGGAAATCACCTATGTTGCCCGCGACGGTGACACTCAGGCCGATGTGGCCGCCGGTCTTGCCGACGCGTTTAACAAGTACGTGACCGACAACTCGGCCATCACCGACGGCCTCGGCATCGGCGCGGCGGTGAATGGCACCAACGCGAACCAGATCGATTTTACCGGCGCCAACAACACCGGTGACAACTTCTCGGTCCAGGTCCGCAGCTACGCTGTCGGGGACTCCACCATCGGTGGCCGCCTGGAAGATCTGTCAAGCGTCGACGTCACCACCCAGGCCGGCGCCGACGCTGCCCTGGAATCGATCGAGGGCCTGATCCAGACCGCGATCGACTCGGCCTCTGCCTTCGGCTCTGCCCAGGGTCGCATCGAAACCCAGGCCGACTTTGTCGGCAGCCTTACCGACGCCCTGAAATCCGGCATCGGCACGCTGGTCGATGCGGACATGGAAGAGGCCTCGGCCCGCCTGCAGGCGCTGCAGGTCCAGCAACAGTTGGGTGTCCAGGCGCTGTCCATCGCCAACCAGGCGCCGCAGTCGCTGCTGTCGCTGTTCCGCTAATCCAAGACACCCCGGGGGGCCGGGCAACCGGCCCTTCGGATCATCCCCCTTGATCCTCATAACCAGAAGGTTCTGAAGTGAACGCCCATACTCTCGCACAACGAGCATATGCCCAAAACGCCCGCTCGACCCAGACCCCCCGCGGCACCGAATACGAGCTGATCGCAAAGGTCACGCATCGTATCAAGTCCGCCGCCGAGGCTGGTCCCCGGGCCTATCCACGGCTGGTCGAGGCCCTTTCCGACAACCAGCGTCTCTGGACCGCCCTGGCCGTCGATGTCGCCGACAGCGACAATGGCCTTCCCGCCGAGTTGCGGGCGCGGATCTTTTACCTGGCGGAATTCGTGCAGCAACACACCTCGCAGGTGCTGACCAAGAAAGCGCGCGTCAGACCGCTTCTGGAAATCAACGCCGCGATCCTGAAAGGATTGAGCGGCAGGAGCATACGAAAATGAGTGGACTTGTCCTGAAACTTGGCCCGCGAGAGCGCGTGCTGATCAATGGCGCGGTCATCGAAAACGGTGATCGCCGCAGCCGCCTGTCAATCGTGACGCCGAACGCGAATGTCCTTCGCCTGCGCGATGCGATCCACCCGGAAGAGGCGAAAACGCCCGTGCGTCGGCTTTGCTACCATGCACAGCTGATCCTGACCGGGGACGCCGATGCCGAAGAGGCTCGCCTGAAACTTCTTCCTCGGATCGAGGAGCTGAGTCAGATCCTGACCGATCCGGACAGCCGGCGCTTGCTGGGACAGGCGACCGAGGCCCTGCTGGGAGAGCAGTTCTACCAGTGCCTCAAGGCGCTTCGGGCGCTGATTCCGCGCGAGGACAGGTTGCTGGCCACGAGGTCACAATGAGCTTTCAACCCATTGTCGTCGGCTCCGGTCTCACCGCCTGGCAGTTCCTGAAGGCCACGCAGGACTCTCAACGCGCGAATTTCGACAAGTCGCCGACTCTTGCACGCGATGCCGAGTATTTTGCATCCCGCATCGGCGAAATCAAAAGCGCGGAGGACTTCGTATCCGATCGAAGGGTCATGCGGGTCGCGCTGTCGGCTTTCGGCCTCGAGGACAAGATCGACAGCAAGTTCCTGATCCAGAAGGTTCTGGAAGAAGGGACGGAAAACGACGATGCGCTCGCCAATCGCCTGTCGGACGGGCGTTTCGTCGCGCTGGCCAATGCATTCAACTTTGAAAAAGTCCTGGAACCCAAGACCCGGGAAGCCGGTTTCGCCGATCCGATTGCGGATCGCTATCGCGAAACCGTGCTGGCAAACATGGAGGCCGGGCTGGCCGAAACCGGCGACACGGACACGCCCTATGGGGAATCGGTACGTCGGCAGGTCGTTCTGAACATCGAGACGGAAACACAGTTCTTTCGGGACAACATCGGCGCCGTGACCTCGGCCGAGGGGATGATCAAGAACCCGCGCCTGTTCACCTATGCTCTGGTCGCCTTCGATCTGGGTGAAAAGGCTGGTAGCACCAAGCTGATGCAGAGGGTGCTGGAACAGGGAACTGACGATGCCCGCGACCTGGCCAATGTCCTCGGCGACAGCCGATATATCGACCTGGCCAAAGCCTTTGAATTCAACCGCGATCCGGTATCCGCAACCCAGAAAGAGGGGTTCGCGGATGAAATCGTCTCGGATTTCTACCTGCATGAATTCGAAGTTGCGGTCGGCGATGTGGATGAAAGCCTGCGCACGGCGTTGAACTTTGAACGTGCAATACCCGAGCTGGCGGGGCGTGGGTCCTCCGACAATACCAAGTGGTTCTCGGTCCTTGGCACGACCTCGCTGCGCAACGTCTTCCAGGCGGCGCTGGGCCTGCCCTCGGGGTTCAGCCAGATCGACGTCGACAAGCAGGTCAAGATGCTGAAAGACAAGGTCAGCAGCCGCTACGGCGTCAAGTCCTTCTCCGAACTGGCTGAACCGGACGTCCTGAACAGGGTCATCAATACCTACCTGTTGCAGAACCAGATCAACCAGACGGCAAACGCCGGGTCGAACCAGATTGCATTGACACTTCTTTCTTCCATTCCGCGTCAATCGATCTTTGGCTGACAGGCGCGCCATGAACGCCGCGCCTGTCTTTCACATCTTGCGCGCCACCGGCATCTGGCCCCCGCGTCCCGGAGCCGGGCGACCCTGCGGCACGCCGGCCTGAGCCCGGCGCAGGATCAGTTCCAGCTTTTGAAAGGCGCCCTCCGGCCCATCCGGCGATTTCTCGGACAGGAACGCATCCAGGTCCGACCAGACCTTCATCGCCTGGTCCAGCAATGGGTCCTCACCTTCCCGATACAAACCCGCCCGCACCATCGTTTCGGATTTCGCATAGGCACCCAGCAGGCCACGGACCCTCTGGATCAGGGTGTTTTCATGGTCGCTTGCCGCCTCGGGCAGGCTGCGCGAAACGGACCGCAGAAGGTCGATGGCCGGAAAGCGGCCCCGTTCGGCGATTTGCCGGTCCAACACGACGTGCCCGTCCAGGACCCCACGCAGGATATCAGCAACCGGTTCATCCATGTCCGACCCGGCCACAAGCACACTGAACACCGCCGTGATGTCACCCGTTCCCTGCAACCCCGGCCCAGCCCGTTCCGCCAGGCGCATGATCTGATGGGCAACCGAGGGCGGATGCCCGCGCAGGGCCGGGAGTTCGCCGGAGGCGATCGCGACTTCGCGGTGCGCCTCTGCGAAACGGGTGATAGAATCGGCAAGGTAGAGCACGTGTTTGCCCTGGTCCCGGAAATGCTCGGCGATGGTCATGGCCGCCAGCGGGCACCGTCGACGTTCCAACGGCGACCGGTCAGAGGTTGCGGCGACCACGACACTGCGCGCCATGCCTTCAGGTCCCAGGACGGAGGTCACGAAATCCAGAACCTCGCGACCACGTTCCCCGACAAGCGCAAGCACGACGACATCCGCCTCCATCCCCTGTGCAAGCTGCGCCAGCAGTCTGGACTTGCCCACGCCGGACCCGGCGAAAAGCCCGACACGCTGGCCGGTCACGATGGGCAGCAGGGTATCGAAAACGGACAGGTCGGTGCGCAACCGCTCACCCAGGCGCCGCCGCGCCGCCGCCGGTGGCGGGCTGGCGCGGAAAGGCCGCCGTTGCGCCCCCGGGCCGATCGGGGCACCGTCCAGCGGGCGGCCATAGGCGTCGATCACCCGGCCGATCCAACTGTCGCAGGGCGCCAGCGTCGGCGGGCCAAGAACAGCAACGCGATCGCCGCGCGACACACCCTCGGCCGGCTCATCCGGCAGCATCGCCACCAGGTCGTCGCGAATGCGCAGGACCTCGCCGCCCAGCACATTGCCCGGGTGCATCAGGCGCAGCCGGTCACCGATACAGGCGTCCTCGGCCAGGCCGCGCACCCAGATGATCGTGCCATCCACCGATTGCACGCGGCCGACCGCGCGCACCGGCTGCATCTGCGCGATCCTGGCCCTGAGGCCGGTGATGTCTTCTTCCATCGTACGCTCCGTTCATTCCTCGCAAACCATATCTAAAGGAATCAGCGTTAAGCCTTGATTGAAGCAATCGAGGGAGAAGCCCCGATGTTCCAGAATTTGGACGTCTTCAGAACGGCAATGGCAATGGCGCGGCACGCTGGCACGCAACAGGCCTACAGCGCCCAGAATATCGCGAATGCGGATACACCCGGTTACCGGGCCCGTGCACTGCCCGAGTTCCAGGACACCCTGCGCGACTCGATGATGGGCCAGCGTGCCACGCGGGAAAAACACCTGAACGGCAGTCTCGGCCGCGATGTCGATATCCGCGAACGGCGCGACATGCTGGACCCGAACGGCAACTCCGTTTCGCTGGAAGAGGAAATGGTCAATGCGGCTGGCGCCAAACGCCAACACGACCGCGCGCTGGCCATCTACCGCAGCAACCTCAGCATCCTGCGCGCCAGCCTGGGCCGCAGCTAACCGGAGAGAGCAATGAGCGATTTTTCCAATGCCCTGAAGGTCACCACCACCGGCCTTCAGGCCCAGGCCGCGCGCCTGCGGATCCTGTCCGAGAACATTGCCAATGTCGACACGCCCGGCTACCGGCGCAAGACCGTGCCCTTTGAAATGGAGCCGACACGGTCGGACGTCACCGGCGTGAAACCGGGCGACGTGCGGCTGGACCGCAGCGACCTCGAGGTGATCCACGATCCCTCTCACCCGCTTGCCGATACGACCGGCAATTACCTTGGGTCCAACGTCGACCTGATCATCGAGATCGCCGACGCGCGCGAAGCCCAGCGTTCCTACGAGGCCAACCTCAAGATGTTCGACCAGACACGCCAGATGTCGAGCAGTCTGATGGATCTGTTGCGCCGATAACCCTCTGATTTGAAACCTTGAAAGGAATCCAGAATGGACGTCCGTTCGCTTTATGCCGCGCAGAAATACGCGGCCTCCAAACCCGCCCTGCAACCCGAACCGGAGACCGCCAAGGCCCCGCTGGAAAAGGAATTTGCCCGGGTCACGGAAGAGTTCACTCAACAGCTCAAGGCCGCCGAGGACACCGCCAAGGCCGCGATGACCAGCGATGCGGACCCCCATGCCCTGGTCGAAGCGCTGGCCCAGTCGGAACTGGCGGTCGAAACCGTCGTCGCCGTGCGCAACAAGGTGGTCGAGGCCTATCAGGAAATCCTGCGGATGCCGGTCTGACGCCATGCTGACAGAGGTCATCTTCTTCGACACCCTGCGCATGGGTCTGTGGATCGCCACGATCACCGCGGTCCCGATTCTGACGGCGGCACTGGTCGCCGGGGTCGGTGTCGGCCTTTTCCAGGCGCTCACCTCGATCCAGGAAATGACGCTGACCTTCGTGCCGAAACTCATGGCCATCGTTGCCGTCTTCTGGATGTCGATGAGCTTCATGACCCGGACTCTCATTGACTTTTTCCAGGGGCAGATCATTCCCCTCATCACCGGAGGCTGACATGGAAACCGCCGGCTACGCCGCCCTTTCGCGCCAGACGAGCCTGATGCGCGAGATGCAGGTCATCGCCAACAACATCGCCAACGCCAACACCACCGGGTACCGGCAGGAAGGTGTGATCTTTTCCGAGTACGTGGCCGAAGGCGACGGCATGGCCGCCGTCGCGATGGGCGCGGCCCGCATCGGCACCACATCCCTGAAACAGGGTACGCTGGAACAGACCGGCGGCATGTACGACATGGCCATCGAGGGGGACGGCTTCTTCCTGGTGGACTCGCCCGACGGTCCCCGACTGACGCGCGCCGGGGCCTTTTCGCCCAGCGCCGAAGGCACGCTGGTGACACCGGACGGTTATCCGGTTCTCGACGCGGGCGGGGCACCGATCTTTGTCCCGCCGCAGGCCATCGACCTGTCCATCGCCCATGACGGGACCATCAGCACCGAGGGCCGCCCGATCGGACAGGTCGGTGTCGTGCAGCCGTTGGACCCCAAGGCGATGATCCGCGAGGGTGGGCAGATGTTCCGCAGCGACGCCGGGTTTGAACCTGTCGATGCGCCCCGCGTCATGCAGGGCTTTGTCGAGGCATCGAACGTGGATCCGATCCTGCAGGTGGCCCGCATGGTCGAGGTGCAACGCGCCTACGAACTGGGCCAGAGCTTTATGGAACGTGAGGATGAACGCATCCGCAGCGTCCTGAAAAACGTCATCAAATAGGAGCCGTCACATGCGCGCCCTCAAGATCGCCGCCACCGGCATGACCGCCCAGCAGATGCGGGTCGAGGTCATCTCGAACAACCTCTCGAACATGAGCACCACGGGCTATAACGCCCGCCGGGCCGAGTTCGCGGACCTGCATTATCAACAACTTGCTCGCGCAGGATCTGTCAGCGCCTCGGACGGTACGGTGCTGCCCACGGGCATCCAGATGGGCCTTGGCGTCCGGCCAGCCGCCGTCTCGATGCAGCTTCAGCAAGGGGCGCTCTCGGCCACCGGCGGAGACCTGGACCTGGCCATCGAAGGCAATGGCTACCTCGAGGTCGTCCTGCCCTCGGGGCAGCTGGGCTATACCCGGGACGGTGGGCTGAAACGCAGCGGCGAGGGGCTGATCGTCACCTCCGAAGGCTATCCCGTCTCGCCCGAGATCGTGATCCCCGCCGATGCCCGCAGCATCTCGATCAACGCCGACGGCGAGGTTTACGCCTATTTCCCCGACCAGCCCGAGGGCCAGTTGCTGGGCCAGTTCACGATGGCCGGCTTTTCCAATCCCAAGGGGCTGGAGGCCATCGGCTCCAACCTCTTTGTCGAGACCGAGGCCTCTGGTCCCGCGATCCAGTCGACGCCGGGCCAGGACGGCCTTGGCACGGTCAGGCAAGGCTATCTCGAGGGCAGTTCCGTCGACGCCGTGAAGGAAATCACCGACCTGATCGAGGCCCAACGCGGCTACGAGCTCAACTCCAAGGTAATCTCGGCCGCCGACCAGATGATGGGCGCCACGGCGCAGGTGCGTTGATGCGCTGGCTGGTCCTCCTTGCGCTTGCGCCCGGGGCGGCGGCTGCCGATGCGGTGGTCGCCACCCAGACCATCCGCCCGCAACAGATCATCACCGCCGACGCGGTGCGGCTGGACCCGGCGGAGGTCCCGGGAGCCTATGCCACGCTCGACGCGGTTGTCGGGCAAGAGGCCCGGACCGCCATCTATCCCGGTCGCGCCGTCATGCGCGGCGCGGTCGGTCAACCGGCCCTTGTCGACCGCAACCAGGCGGTCGAACTGGTCTATGCCCATAGCGGGCTGCGGATAAAGGCCGAGGGCCGCGCCCTTGGCCGTGGCGCGGCAGGCGAACGGATTCGCGTGATGAACGTGGATTCCCGGACCGTGCTTTTCGGCACCGTCGCGCCCAACGGATCCATCCTGGTGAACAAATGAGGACAGACATGCTGCGATACATCGGCCTGATCGGGCTGGCCCTGACCCTTGGCGCCTGCGCACGGGTGAACCACATCGGCAAGACGCCCGATTTCACCCCTGACAAAAGCAGCCCGGAACGGGTGGCGATGATCGCCTCCGGCCTGCCGCAGGACCGCCCGCCCCGCCGTGGCGCCGACCGCGCCTCCTTGTGGAGCGGGGGCCAGACATCGCTGCTGGGCGACCGGCGCGCAATAAAGCGCGGTGACATCATGACCGTTGTGATCGAAATCGACGAGAAGGCCGAGATCAAGAACAAGACCTCGCGCTCACGCTCCGGGTCGGAAAGCCTTGGCATTCCGCATCTCTTCGGGGTGCCGCAGCGGATCAACCAGGGCATCACCGACGGGGCCAGCCTGGACGACGCGGTGTCGATCAAGTCCTCCAGCGATGCCAGCGGTGACGGGTCGGTGCGCCGCAGCGAAAGCCTGACCCTGCGGGTGGCCGCCACCGTGATCGACGTCCTGCCCAACGGCGTGCTGGCCATCGAGGGCAGCCAGGAGGTTCGGGTGAACTTTGAACTGCGCGAGCTGCTGGTGACAGGCTATGTCCGCCCCGAAGACATCTCGCGCCAGAATGAGATCACCTATGACAAGATCGCCTCGGCCCGGATTTCCTATGGCGGCCGCGGGCAGATCACCGACGTGCAACAACCCAGGATCGGCCAGCAGGTGCTGGACGCAATCCTGCCCTTCTGAGGTCGGTTCATGCTCAAGAAACTCTTTCCCCTGATTCTGGCGCTGGTGGGAACCGGCGCCGGCGTGGGCGCCGGGCTGTTCATGGCGCCCTCGGACGAGGATCCCCAGGCGGTGGCCGCGGATGGTCATGCCGACAAGGCCCGTGCAGAGCCGCCTGTTGCAGACAGCCACAAGGACGATGGCCACGGCGGCAGCGGGAATGAATACGTCAAGATGAACAACCAGTTCGTCATCCCGGTGATGAGCGCCAAACGGGTCGAGGCTCTGGTCGTCGCCTCGCTGAGCATCGAGGTGTCCAGCGGCGGGTCGCAGGCGGTTTACGAAAGAGAGCCCAAGCTGCGCGACGTCTTTCTGCAGGTGATGTTCGACCACGCCAATATCGGCGGGTTCGAGGGAGCCTTCACCGCCGGGGAGCGCATGGACATCCTGCGGTCCGCTCTGCTGGACGCGGCGCGCTCCGTGCTTGGGGCCGATGTAAAAGACGTGCTGATCACCGAGATCGCGCGCCAGGATGCCGCCTGACGCCAGACGCAGTTTTCATGAGTATCAAGGACCCGCCCGCGAACCGGGCGGGTTTTTTGGTCTTCTGGTCAGCCCAGGCCGCGCGCCTTTGCCTCGCGCAGCACACCCAATGCATCGATGGCCTCGGCCTCGGCCTTGAGCCTGCGTCTTTTTCGGGCCTCTTTTTCGTCGCGGGCAAGCGCTTCTGCCGCCTGCGCACGGGAAAAGGCCGTGCGCGCACGGGCCAGGCTCTCGCCCTCACGGGCCCGGGCAATCGCGCTCTGGCGCAGGGCCTCGGCCCGCTTGCCCACCAGCCAGCCCTGCCAGAGCGTATCCGCCCCCAGCAATTGGCGCGCACCAACCGCCCCCTGGTCCGCCTGGGCGGCACGGCGCATGGCGTCGATCTGGGCCAGTTCCCCGGCGACCCGGGCACTTGCGGACATGTTCCGCCGGTGCGCCTCCAGCTCGCGTTCCAGCAAGAGATCCGTTGCAGCAATCAGGTCATCGAATTGGCTTGTCACCAGCCTTTCTCCTTTGCTTTGCGCCGCATGCTGTCCGCGAAACGGATGGCCGCCGCGACCGGGCGATAGTGATCCGACGCAATCTCATCGCCGATCTTCGTTGTGGCAAAAAGCGCGCGCGCCGTGGGCGGATCCGAGTGGATCGGGACACCCGCCTCATTGGCGGTTTCGCGAATACGCGCCGCCACCTCGTCCGTGCCCTTGGCGACGCAGACCGGTGCGGACCCGGGCAACCGGCTCCAGCTGAGGGCGACGGCATAGTGGGTCGGGTTGACGATCACGACATCCGCCGTCGGCACGTCGCCCATCATCTGGCTCAACGCCAATTCCTGCGCCCGCATCCGGCGATGCTGCTTCAGGTGTGGATCGCCTTCGGACTCTTTCATCTCGTCGCGCAGTTCCTTCTGGGTCATGCGGTTCTTGCGGATATGTTCCGCGCGCTGCCAGAACAGGTCGATCCCGCCGATCACGGCAGCGATCAACACGACGATCAGCAGAAAGTGCTTCATCAGCTCCGTCATGCGCAGCACCGCCTCGCCGGGGGTGGCCATCGCCGTGCCGACGATCAGGTCCAGCTGGCCGCCAAGGAACACCGCAAGCAGGACGGAATAGACGCTGAGCTTGACGAAACTCTTGAAGAACTCGAAGAGCCCGCGACGCCCGAACTTGTTCTTGGCGTTCTCGATCGGGTTGATGCGCGAGATCTTGGGCGCCAGTTTCGAGCCAGTGAAAACGATGCCGCGCGTGGCAAAGAGCGCCAGTAGAACCAGCACCCCCGGCGCGACCAGAAAGGGCAGCGCCGGACCGAGGCTCTCCGAGATCAGCGAGCCCGCAATCGACGGTGCGCCATCCCGAAAAAAAAGGGTTTTCAGGCGGTCGGGCTGTTCTATGAGCGGCAAGAGCGTCTCGGCAAAACTTCTCAGGCTGTACCCGCCAGCCGCAGTCATGCAGACCAGCATTCCCAGATAGGCCATCGCGGTGAGCAAGTCCGGGGCCCGGGCGATCTCACCTTTCTTGCGCGCCTCGTCGAGCTTGCGCTGCGATGGTTCATGGCTCTTTTCAGAGGATTCGTCCTGCTCTGCCATTGCGGAACTACCGGAAAGGCGCGGCCAGGAAGGCCTCGAAGGCCTGCAACCAGACCGAGAGCAGAAGCGGCGCCGAGACAAGCAGCAGCGCGATGGCGCCGAAAGTGATGACCGGCGCCCCGACAAAGGCAACCATGAGCTGTGGCATGGCCTTGTTGATGACCCCAAGCGTCAGGTTGTAGATCACCGACATCAGGACAAAGGGCGCCGCCAGGCTGAAGGCCAGCGCGAAACTCTGCCCGACGCGGTGGCGCCCCGCCTCTGCCACGTCGGACGGGTTGGGAAACTGCATCACCGGCAGCAGGTCGTAGGACAGCACCAGGAAGGCCGCCGCCTTGACGTGAAACCCGGTCGCCATCATCAGCGCCAACGCCGCGGTGGTCAGGATATGGCCGATGGCCGGCAGCGGATCGAGGCCGGACTGCCCCATGAGTTGCGACAACGAGGTCGATTGTGCGGCGATGGCCCCGGCGGTCTGGATCGCCAGGATGAACAGGCGCAGCATGATGCCCAGGAAGAGACCGGACAGGGTTTCGGTGGCCAGGGCACGCAGGAAACTGCCCAGCCCGGGCGGCGGCAGGTCCAGCCCGGCACCGACAGCGGGCACGACCACAGCCGTCAGCATCAGCGCCAGGATCAGCCGGACCCGGACGGAAATCACCTGTTCGCCCAGGCCGGGAAGGGCGGCCAGCGCCGCGCCGACCCGCAGGAAAACCACAAACGCGGTCCAGAGCGTGCCGCCCAGGAGGTCCAGCAAGGGCTGGATGGCGATCATGCGGCCACCACGCCGACCAGCGCCGGGCGGGCCTCCAGCCCGATCTCCTCGTAGGACATGACCGGATTGCTCAGCCCCTTGGCCACCATGACCGTGCGCAGGAACCGGCGACGGCGGGCCGAGGTCACGACAGCGGGCGACACGCCGCGCTGACCGGCTTCGCCTATGGTGTCGGCCAGGCCGCTGGTCAGGGCCTCGAACTTCTCTGGCGGCAAGGCGACGTCCAGCGCGCCCTGGCTGTTTTCCACTTGGTAAGAGATGAAGGTTTCTTCCCATTCGGGGGCCAGTTGTACCAGCGGAATGGTGCCGTCGTCGCGCCGCATCCCCGCCACCAGCTGAAAACCCAGCCGCTGGCGCACGTGTTCGCAGATCACCTCGGGCTGGGTCTGCTGACCGCGCATTTCGGCGATGGTTTCCAGGATCAACGGCAGGTTGCGGATCGACACCTGTTCGTCCAGCAAGAGCCTCAGCACCTGCAGCAGCGTGTCGATCTGCACCTTGTCGGGGATCAACTCGTCGAGCAGCTTCTTGTTGGCTTCCGCCCGGCTCTGATTGCTGAGCGAAACCATCTCGTCCAACAGGCGGCGCAGGGCCTTGAGCGTCAGCAAGCGGCCAAAGTTGCGTCTGATAACCTCCAGAAGATGCGTGGCCAACACTTCGGTCGGGGCGACAATCGTGGCGCCGGTGATGGCCGCCCTTTCCTGGTCCTCGGGGCGGATCCAGCGCGCCGGCGCCCCGTAGACCGGTTCGGTCACATCCTTGCCGTTCGGCAGCGCCCCGTTGTTCTCGGGCACAAGCGCCAGCACGAAATCCGGATTCAACTCGCCGCGCGTCATCTCGACCCCGTGAATGCGTACGACATAGGTGCCGGTTGGCAGGGACGCGGCGTCGGTCAGCCGGATCTCGGGCAGAATCAACCCGAAATGCGAGGCGATGTGGCGGCGCATGTTGGCGATCCGCACATCCAGCCCGGTGCCGGGGTCAAGCACCATGTTGACCAGGTCCGGTGCGAATTCGACATGGATATCGTCCAGATCCAGGACATCTCCCATGTGTTGAACCGGCAGAGACGCCTCTTCCTCACCCTCGTCGTCCGTGTTCTCGGGCTCCGGCGGGCGCCTTGCCAGCCACCATGCGGTCGCGCCAAGGACAGCGGCGCCCAGGATGAAGGGCACGAAGGGCAGGCCGGGCACGAGCGCAAAGAGCACCATGAGCACCGCAACCGCCAGCAGGGCCGAAGGGTGGCGCCCAAGCTGGGCCGCAAGGGCCACATCGGTGGCGCCAGTCGCGCCGCCCCGCGCCAGCAACAGGCCCGCAGCGATCGAGATGATCACGGCGGGGATCTGCGACACCAGCCCGTCGCCGACGGTCAGAATCGCATAGGTTTCCAGCGCGTTGGACAATTGCATGCCGTGCACGACCACGCCCATGATGATGCCCATCACGAGGTTCAGCAGCGTGATCAGCAGACCCGCCACCGCGTCGCCCTTGACGAACTTCGACGCACCGTCGAGCGACCCGAAGAAGGTGGTTTCCTGCTGTTCGGTTTCGCGGCGGCGCTTGGCCTCGGCATGATCGATGGCACCGGCAGACATGTCGGCGTCGATGGCCAGCTGTTTGCCCGGCATACCATCCAGCGCGAACCTTGCCGAAACCTCGGCCATTCGCGCCGACCCCTTGGTGATAACCGCAAAATTGACGATCATCAGGACGCCAAAGACGACAAGCCCAAGAAAGACGCTGCCTCCCATGACGAAGTTGGCGAAGCCCTCGATCACCTCACCCGCGGCATGGGTCCCGGTGTGACCCTGGCCGATGATCAGCTTGGTCGAACTGACGTTGAGAGAGAGCCGCAGCATCAGGGAGGTCAGCAGGATGGTCGGAAACGCGGAGAAATCCAGCGGTCGCTCGATGAAGAGAGTGACTGTGAAGATCAGGATCGCGAGCCCGAACGAAGCCGCCAAGCCCACGTCCAGTACCCAGGACGGCATTGGAAGGATCATCATGACGATCACCGCCATGAGCGCGACCGCCATCAGGATGGTGGGTTTGAAAAGGGTCGAGACCGACATGTTCAGCGACCTCGCTCTGGCGACAACCCGCAAACGCAGGGCACCGGCCTCGGGCCGGTGCCGCGTTCAAAGTTCTTGTCGGTTCGGTCGTCTGCCAGTTTGCACGCACGCGCCATTTTCCGGCCTCTCCAATCCTTCTGCCCTACTCTCTGGCTAAGGCAGAAGAATTGAGAAACCGTAACGAATTTTATGGGTTGGGCGGAATAGCAGTGGCATCAAGGAGCGTGCGCAACGTCTCTCGCGAGCGGATGCTGGCATCAAAGACAGCATCGACACCGGCCAAGCTGACACGCGCCGGGTCAAAGGCCGGCGGATCCTGCTGCATCAACTCGGCCGCAGGCGCCAACGCGGTGTCGCTTTCCGCAACGTCCTGCCAATCGCCCGACAGCCAGGCAGAGGTCACCGCCTCGCTGGTTTTCCCTGCATCCGCGAAAATGGACTTTGCGAAGACATGATCTCCCATCTGGCTGCGAGCCTCGGCTCGAAGGCGCGCGACCTCGTCCCCACGCTGGCCGATCAGGATGATCTCCGCCTCTTCCGGCCGATCCAGCGCCAACAGTGCGCGCGCACGGGCGATTCGCGCCTCCGGTGCGCTGGTCGGCTCTGACAGGGTATCGAGTTGCTGCACGGCGGAGTCGGCAAGGCCCAGATCGAGAAATCTCTCCGCGATCGCGATTCCCAGGGCGTCCTGCCCGGGATTTTCCCCGTCTGCGAGGGCGCGGGTCGCGAATTTCAGGAAAGTGACATCCGCTGCCTTGTCGACAAGGAAACGCATGGCCGTCTGCCGCATTGTCTCGGCAATCTCTGGGGGCATGCCGTGCGGCGAGTCCAACTCATTGAAAGCTGTATCGAAATGACCGTTGATCAGCAAAGACCGCACATGGGCTTGCCAGAGTTTCGGGCCATCCTCACTGTTGCGCAGTTCGGTCGCGAAGGCATCCGAAAGCTCGACGATCCGTGTCGGAACCGGCGCATCCGTCGCTTCAGCCAGGTCGATGGCTGCGGCCACGGCCCGCGCCGCCTCGGGTCCGCCGGCGATGGAGAGATCCTGCAACCTTTTGCCCGCTTCAACAGGATCGCCATCGCGAAGCGCAAGTTGTGCCTTGCCCAGCGCGATACTGTCCGTCTCTTGCCCCTCCATGCGTTGCATCCGACGCAGGACATCGCGTGCCGTATCGGGATAGCCCGCCGTGGCAAGATGCTCGACCAGGATCGGTCCCAGATATGTTCTAAGGTGTTTTGGCAATGCCTCGAAGCTGCGGAGGATCGCCGACTCGGCGATTTGAGGCGACCCGCTCGGTGGCGCCTGAAAAAGAACGGACCAAAGCGCGGCCGGTCCCTCGCAATGTGCCTGTCGAGAGAAGAGAGCCATGGGATCACCGTCACCGTCCACCAGATAGGACAGCGCCGTCACGACCGGCGCCTCCACCTCTGGCTGCAGTGACAGGACACTGCGTGCCTCGGCACCGAACCCATAGTAGATCAAGGTCTTGGCGTAGCTCAACAGGGCCTCTTCCCCGATGCGGTCGAACTCGCCGAAGACCGCGCTGCGTCGCTTTGCCAGCGCCAGGTTGGGATCGTCGTCGGGTTTGGCCCAGGTCGCGAGGGCCAGGCTGCTGTCCGGCAGGCAAGTGTCGCCGCCGATCGAGATGCGACCTTTCTGCAGGGTCTTGTGATCCAGTCCGGACATACCGGCGGCCAACTGGCGCGCCTGTTCGCCGGGGTCAGCCGCAGGGGATGCGCTGCGGGATTTGGGCGCCGGCTCGACAAGTTTCGGAGCAGGTGCCGGGGGCGGGGTCACCGCCGGATCCAGCAAGCCCTGGGTAGCCGCAATCGCCAGGTCAGCCGCAATCTGGTTGCCCAGGTCCCGCGCGACAGAAGGATCGCGATCCGCGCGATCAAGCGCGGCAGCGGTGGGATCCAGGTCCACGCGCTGAGCAAGATAGGAAAGACCCGGGTCGCGAACAGGCTCCGGCCCGATCCTGGGACCATCGGCAATGCGGACGCGGGAAAGATCCAGAACAACCGACGACGGTCGAAGTCCTCGAGGCTCTGGCGGTTTCGGACCGGTGCGGACCGCCTGCGCAAGCGGCACCTCGGAGGCGGAGATATCGACGACCAGCATGGTATTCCGCAGCACGAAGGCCTCGGCCTCGCATTGGCAGGCCAGCGCGATATCCAGCTGGCGCCCGCCCTCCGCCACCACGAGATCACGGATGCGACCGGTTCCGATCCGATCGAAGACCGACGAGGTGTCGAATTCATAGGGCCCACCGTCGAGCTCCAACCCCAGTTGATTGCGTTCTGCGTCAGGGGATAGCGCCCATTTCGTGCCCGCAGGGACCGTCAGCACCAGGCGCGTGAACTCTCCGTGTTCACCGCTGCGCACGGTTACGGTCTGCGCCGAGAGAACGAGGGGCCAGACCGAGAGAAGGATCAGGAATGCGATACGGATCATGCCGCCTCCTGCTTGACGGATTTCAGCGCATCCTCAAGATCCTCGAAGCTGGGCCGGTAGTGATCCGGCGTGTTCTGGCGGCCGACCTCGATACAGATGTTGGTTGCATGGTTGTGCAGGTTCGCGACCAGCACTTCGCGGATCAGGTGGTAGAAGTGCAGGTCCTCTTCGGCCACGGTCTTGACCTTGGCCGCGAAGGGTCCAACCAAACCATAGGCCAGGAAAACGCCCAGAAAAGTCCCGACCAGCGCGCCGCCAATCAACTTGCCCAACACCTCGGGCGGCTGATCGATCGAGGCCATCGTCTTGATCACGCCCAGAACCGCCGCGACGATCCCCAACGCAGGCAGCGCGTCCGCCATGCTTTGCAGGGCGTGACTGGGCATCAGGGCGTGGTGCTGCATCGCATCCAACCGCTTGTCGAGCACCTCTTCGACCTGATGGGGATCGTCGTAGTTCATCGACACAGACCGCATCGTGTCACAGATCAGCTCGATCGCGTGGATGTCCGCCAGGATCTTGGGATACTTGGCAAAAATATTCGACTCGGAGGGAGTTTCGACGTGCTCCTCGATGGCGACAGGGTTCTGCCGTGCAAGTCGGATCAGCTCGAACAGCAGGCACAAAAGATCGCGGTAGTCGTCCGGTTTCCACTTGGCACCCTTGAAGACCTTGGCGACGTCCTTGATCGTATGCTTGACCGTCGCGCCGTCATTGCTGATCAGGAAGGCACCCGTGGCCGCGCCTCCGATCATCATGAATTCGAAGGGCAGCGCCTTGAGGATGATCGCCAGCTTGCCACCCGCCGCGAGATAGCCGCCGAAGACCATCGCAAAGATCACAACGATACCAATGATTCCGAGCATCTGCGCTCTCCCGCTCCTGTGCCGTCGCCAGCCTGACAGCCAGCCGTTAAGAAAGCCTCAGCGGCTCTTCACATCACCACGAAATCCGCATGCAGGGCGCCGGCGGCCTTGATGCTCTTGAGAATGTCGATCATGTCCCTCGGGCTCACACCCAAGGCATTGAGGCCGGCGATGACCTCGGACAGGTTGGTGCCGGTCGGCACTTCGGCCAGGCCGATGCCCGGGTCTTCCTCAATCAGGGCACCGGTCCGCGGGACCACCACGGTGTCACCATCGCTGAAGGGGTTGGGCTGGATCGCAAGCGGTGCCTCCTCGATCCGAAGGGTCAGGTTACCCTGCGATACCGCGACGCGGGAAATCCGCACGTCCGCGCCCATCACGATGGTGCCCGAGCGCTGATCGACGACAACCCGTGCGCGTCGCTGTGGCTCAACCGCAAGGTTCTCGATCGCCACGACGGCGCGGGCCGGAGACCGCGCGCCACTGCGCTGCAGGTCGACCTGGACCGTCCCCGCGTCCAGCATCGTGGCCGCCCGGCGCCCGATGGCCCGGTTGATCACGTCCTCTATCCGCGCGGCCGTGGTGAAATCCGGCTCGCGCAGCGCAAGGCGCAACGTCGACAACTGCGTGAAATCAAAGGGTACTTCACGCTCGACCCGTGCGCCCGAGGGAATGACGCCCGCCGTCGGCACACCTTGTACCACACGGGCTGCCTCACCCTCGGCCTCGACACCGCCCGCAATGATCGTGCCCTGGGCGACAGCGTAGATCTGCCCGTCCGCCGCGTTCAGCGGGGTCATGATCAGCGTTCCGCCCAAAAGGCTTTTTGCATCGCCTATGGCCGACACCGTGATGTCGATCTGGCTGCCGATCCGCGCAAAAGGCGGCAGTTTGCCCGTCACCAGGACCGCGGCCACGTTGCGCGGGCGAAACTGTTCGCCGGTCACGTTCACACCCAGCCGTTCCAGGATGTTGGTCATGATCTCTTCGGTGAAGGGTGAATTGCGCAACCCGTCCCCGGTGCCGTTCAGACCCACGACCAGGCCATACCCGACCAGGTCGTTCGACCGCACGCCGTCGACTTCGACCAGGTCCTTGATCCGGACCGATTGGGAGGCCGCCGGAAGGGCAAGTGAAACCACTATGACAAAGGCGGTGAAGAAACGTGTCAGCATCAGAGGAACTCCGCAAGCGACAGTCGCTGTGACCGCGCGGTGATCGTATAAAGGCTTTCCAGTTGGGTCCGGATGTTCTCGTAGCGGGACGCGGTGTAGTACTGGTCGGTCCCGACAAGATCGAGCCGCGCGATATTGGTGGCCGTATGCTCGGCCGAGTTGCGCGCGGTGGTCTCTTCGACCCGCGCCTCCAACGCGCCAAGCCCTGCGCGCAATTCGACCACGTCCTGCTGGGCGGCCAGCAGGTCCTGCCCGGCGGTTGTGAGCATCTCGATCTGCACGTCCTGCGACAGGCCCAACGTGGCATCAGTGGCCAACGCCGCCATGATCATCGGCTTCAGCACCTCGCGGAACACCGGGTCGGTGGCCCGGATGTCGAGACTGGCACTTTCGGTCTCGCTGAGTTTCAAGGGTGCAAGCCCGGTGTCAGATCCCTGATAGACGGTAGTCTCATAGGTTCCGCCCGCGCCAAAGAAACTGTCCAGCGCCGCCTCGATCCCGGCCAAGTCGGTCTGTCCGGTCAACGCCGTGCGCGCCGCGGTCAGCACATCGTCGACGTCCTGTACCGCCTCGCGGTCGGTCGCGGTGCCGGAAAACAGGAACCGCCCGGCCACCGAGCGGTTCAACCCGTTCAATACCTGTCCCAGCGCGTTTTCCGCATCGTCCGACATCGTGTTCAGCAGGGCCGAATTCGGCGTCAGCTCGGCGGCGATCAGCGATTGCGAAAGGATCTCGCTGCGGTCCTGGATCTCGTCCAGGGCGGTCTGCATCGTTCCGGAGAGGAAAGTGGCCTCGGTCGTATTGACGCGATAGGTGTCCAGCCGCGCCAGCGACCGGTCGATGGACTGCAGGCCGGTCAGGTCGCCGTGCAGGTGCTGTCCCGCGTCTTTGACAAACCCGGTGGCGACCTCGACTGCCAGCTGGTCCATTTCCTGGCGCAGACGTACCTGGTTGGCACGCAGCACCAGTGAGCGTGCCATATCCCCGATAACTTCCATCACGGGCCCTCCTTAAATGGACATCAACCGCTCGAGCAGGCTGTCGACCGTCGACATGACCTTGGCGTTGGCGGAATAGTGTTGTTCGATCTGCATCAGCCGCTGCAGTTCCTGGTCGGTATCAACGCCCTTGGACAGTTCCAGTTCGGACAGGGCCGTGTTCTGGATCGACACGAAGGTCTGGGCGTTTTCGGCGCGCACCCGTTCTCCGACCGCGGAGGAGGCGAATTCCGAGATATGGTTCGCAAAGCTGCGCGCGATGGCGGTCAGGCCGCCAGAGGCCGGGACGCTGGAGGCGCCCAGCGCATCCGAGATACCCTGGAGCAGGCGGGCGTCCCCTACGTCGCCCTGGGTCACCGCCCCAAGGCCGTCACGCAGGCGCCATGCCCCGCCGCTGTCAGGGGCAACAAGGCCGTTGATCTCGATCCGGCCGGCAATGCCGGTTTCATCCACAGCTGCAAAGGCAGCGCCACCGTCAGTGAACAGCCCGGGATCGGTCGCGGCCAGCGTTGCGTCCGGCCCGCCGGGGCCAAGCCGTTCGATCAGGTCGCGCGCGATCCCGTCCAGTTGCGCCTGGCGTTCGACCGCGTCCACGTCGCGGATCTCGAACTGGGCAGCCAGGCTGCCGCCGGCGAACATGCTCATGCCCTGGGTGTCGACGGGAACCCCGTTCAGCGTCAGGCCCGACAGATCGTCGTTGGCGAAGGTCATGCCCGGACCGATGGCGCTGTTCGGTTCGAACCCCACCTCGAAGGGGCGACCATCCAGCAGAACAGCCCCCCCCCGGGTAAAGACCGCGATGTCGCCTTTTTCCCGTTCGACAACCCGCAACGGCACGGTTTCGGCGATGCTGTCGAGCACCCTCTGGCGTTCGTCGTAAAAGCTCGTCGGGTCGGTCCCGGTCGAACCGGCCCGAACGATATTGTCGTTCAGCGAATCCAGCCGTGAGAGGGCGGAATTCAGGGTTTCGACCTGTGCCGCGATCCGGTTATCCGCCGTCTGCCGGGCGGATTGAACCTCGTCGCTGAGGCCGTTCAGCGCCCGGGCCAGTGAGTCCGCCGTATTCGCCACCAGTTCCAGCCGCTGGGTCGAGGCCGGGTTGGATGAGGCCGTCAGCAGCGCGTTCTCGAAGGCATTGACGCGATCGGTCAGCGATCCCGGCGTACCGGACTCGCCCACCAGATCCTCGATCCGGCTGGCGAATTCGAACCCGACCGTCGCATGAGCGAGGGTTGCGTCCGACGCCATCCTGTCCCCGGTCAGAACCGGATCGGAATGGCGCACCGTTCCGGTGATGCGCACGCCGCCGGTGGTCCCGACGGCACCGGGCGCAAGGCCCAGTGTTCGCCGGCCATACCCTTCGGTGGTCGCGTTTGAGATATTCGTCGACACCAGGCCCGCGGCCCGTGAATTGGCCTTGAGCCCGCTGAAGGCATTGTACAGCGCACCGGATAGAGACATTTAGCGACCCCCTGGAAAAGCTGACGGATGATCCGTCAGCGCTTGATATTGGTGGTTTCCTGCAGCATCTCGTCGACGGTCTGGATGACCTTGGCGTTCGACGAATAGGCCCGCTGGGTCTGGATCATCGCGGTCAGTTCGTTGGCCACGTCGGTCGAGCTTTCCTCGCGCGCAAAGGGTACGACATCACCGACCGGACCGTCGCCCGCGTCCCAGAGGAAGAAACTCCCGCTTTCCGGCGAGGGCATGTAGATCTGCTTGTCCATCGAGATCAGCCCGTTGGGGTTCGGTACGTCGACCAGGGGCACCTGGTAGATCACGCGCGAGGCGCCGGTATCGAACAATGCGTGGACAAAACCGTTTTCGTCGATCTCGACCGTGGTCATGGACCCGGCCGCCGAGCCGTCCTTGGAAATATTCAGCGCCTTGAAGCTGTCACCGACCTGGGTCAGCCCGCCGCTGGTACCGGGAGCGCCGATGGTGATTTCGACCGGGCCACCGTTGGTGGTGACAATAATCGTTCCATCGGTGGCATTGTAGGTGCCGCCCGTGGTGGTCGTCACCGTGGACAGCGTACCGCCGTCCGCCGCGCCGGTGTTGAAGGTCACGGTATATTCGCCGACCGGGTTGCCGCCCGCCGCCGTGGCGGAATCGACGATGGTCATCGTCCATTCGTTCGAGGACCCGGTGGCCGGGATCGTCGGCGAGAAAGTCACCGTCAGGGTTTCGGACCGGCCCAGGTTGTCGATGTATTCAATCGGCAGGACCTCTGGCCCCCCGGCGGCATCGAAATCGGTGGCCGAGGCCGCAAGGTTCGCACCCAGTGTGATCGCCGTCGTGGGCTCTGACGTGACCTGGTTGCGGTTGATCCGGACCGGTTCAAGACTTTCCGCCGTATCCCGCGCATAGGTGGCCAGAGAGCCATCCGAATTGGCCGGCCACCCCATCAGCATCAGGCCCGATTCCGTGCGCAGATAGCCGTCGGCATCGACCCTGAACGATCCGGTGGTCGTCAGGAACATCTGCGGATCGCCGGTTGCCGCGAATTCCGTCGCCTCGGCGACGGGGATGAAACCGTTGCCGCGCACCGCGATGTCGGTCGCGTTGCTGGTGCCAACCAGCGCCCCGCTCTGGTCGATGATCCGCGTGGTGGTCGTGCGCACGCCGCCGGCGGTATAGCCTGACCCGTTCGACGCGATCACCATCGAGGAGAAGTCCGTCTCGACCCGTTTGTACCCCTTGGTCGCGGAGTTCGCGATGTTGTCGGAAATGGTTCCCAGCCGGGTCGCATTGGCCGCGAGACCCGCAACACCTGCATTGAGGGAAGAGGAGATTGTCATGGACTAGCCTTTCTGCTGTCGCTCCAAATTCACGACAACAGATAAAGGCGTGGGTTTAACGCGGGCCTAACAGGTAAAATCCCACGAAAACTGAGTCAGTTCCTTCTCAGAAAGACAACCTCGATCCGGCTGTTGCGCGGGTCCAGCAGGTTGGAGGTGCTGGGTTCCCGGTCCGCATAGGCCGTCAGGCGCTGCACGCGCTCTTCCTTCAGACCGCGCGCGATGACCAGTTCGCGAAAGACCTCTGCCCGGTCGCGCGATATCTGCCATGCCGGGTTCTCGGCCAGGACAACCGGATAGCTGGTCGTATGCGTTTCGATCGCAACGGGATTGGTCACGACATCGGATGCACGTGCCAGCACCAGGGCCAGGTCCTTCAACAGCTGCGTCGGCCGTGCCTCGTCATCGAAAAGCCGCGCCTGCGCGGTTTCGAAGAACTCGATCACCAGACCTTCGTCCGTCACCTCGGTGACGATGTGCTTCAGCAGCTCGTCAGCGACCATGCTTTCGCCGCCGCGGCCCATCAGAAACTCTTCGACCTTCTTGAACTCGGCGGTTTCCGGACCTTCCGACACCTTGCTGTCCAGGCCAGGATCCCGGCTGCTTTCGGCCTGTGGCCGCAGGCTGGTGGCCCCGGTACCGACCCTTGGCAGCGTGTTTTCGGCAAAGACGGAATCCCCGCCCAATGCACCGCTGCCACCGCCCGAAACCCGGGCCACTGCAATCGTCGGACTGAAGTAGTCCGCGATCCCCTTGCGTTGTTTTTCCGTTGTCGCGTTCAACAGCCACATCAACATGAAAAAGGCCATCATCGCGGTCACGAAGTCGGCATAGGCCACCTTCCAGGCACCGCCATGATGCCCTCCACCCGCAATCACCTTTTTGCGTTTGATGATGACTGGCGCGACATTGCTGTCGCCACTCATCATTCCCACCTTTCTCTCACCTGGGTACAGGTTTAAAGTTGGGCGGCTTACCACTCGATTAACGTTTCAAAATGTACCGTTAAAGCGCGGCCCCTGCACATCTTGTGGACAAGACGGCAAGGGCGTGCCGATTTTCCCACAATATGATCCAGGCCGACGCCTTCGAATGGACAGGGCCAGAGGAACACATTAGCAAGGGTCGGGAAACAGTGTTGGCAACGAGGTGGGGGACCATGCCGGGTTTTCACAACGGAAAATCGGGCCTCGTAAAGCGCGTCGCGCTTGCGGGCACCATACTGTCGGCGCTCGGCGGGGCTGTCTGGCCAGAGGAGGCGGTCAACAGCCTTCCGTTCAACCTGTACGGCTCTCCCGGCCTGATCGATATGCCCACCGCCCAGGTGCCGCCCGACGCGACACTTGCCGGCACTTACGCGAACTTCGGCGGCACATCGCGGACAACTCTCTATTTCCAGATCCTGCCACGCCTGTCGGGCAGCTTCCGGTACTCATCGATCCCGAACTTCACTGGCGGCGGAACATCAACGCTTTTCGACCGCAGTTTTGACCTGCGCTACCAGCTCCTGACCGAAACCGAACGCCGCCCCTCGGTGGTTGTCGGCATCCAGGACTTCATCGGGACGGGGATCTACAGCGGCGAATATCTCGTTGCGAGCAAGACTGTCATGCCCGGCCTGACGGTCACCGGCGGTCTCGGCTGGGGCCGTTTCGGATCGTACCAGCCCTTCGCAGAGATGGGCACGCGGCCCGGGGGCTTTACCGGTCGTGGCGGCCTGCCCGAGATAGATCGCTTTTTCCAGGGCGACGTGGCCGCCTTTGGCGGGATCGCCTACTCGCCGAACGACCGATATACATTCAAGGTCGAATACTCCTCGGACGACTACGTCGAAGAGGTCAAGCGCGGCACGTCGGACAAGTCCAGCCCCTGGAACTTTGGCGTGGACTACCGGTTCAGAAACGGCGGCCAGCTGTCGCTGTATCACGTGCTGGGCACGGAGATCGGCGCACAATTCACCTTTGTGACCAACCCCAAGACGCTGGGTGTGCCAGGTGGCACCGAGCCGTCGGGCCTTCCGGTCGCGCCCCGCGCACCTGGAGCTGCGGCGGATCTTGGCTGGACGCTGGATTCCCAACGCTCGGCTTCTGTCACGGCCTCGCTCAAGAACCTTGCCGCCAAGGACGGGCTGGAGGTCGAGGGTATCGACCTGCAGAGCAACCGCGTCACGGTCCGCCTCGTGAATCCCAAGTACGGCGCCCCGTCGCAGGCCTTTGGCCGGCTTGCCCGTGTCATGACCCGTGTCATGCCCGCTTCGGTCGAGGTGTTCGAGATCGTTCCCGTGGTCAATGGCATGGCCATGTCTGCCGTCACCTTCCGCCGGTCCGACCTGGAGCGGCTGGAACATGATGCCGCCAACGAGATCCTGGCCCGAACCAACTTCGGCGACGGCTTTGGCAAGGCGCCACAGCCGGATGACGGTATCTATCCGAAATTCACCTGGGCCATTTCACCCTTCGTGCAGCTCTCGGTTTTTGACCCGGACAACCCTGTGCGGTTCGACGCGGGCCTCCGTGCCTCGGCGGAATACGAGATCATGCCGAACCTGATTGCCAGCGGCTCGATCACCAAGAAGCTCACCGGCAACCTCGACAAGGTGAAACGCCTTGACGAGTCGAACCTGCCGCGCGTGCGCACCGATCACGCCCGCTACTCCGCCGAGGGGGACCCCGCGATCGAGTACCTGCAGCTGGCGCATTATGGACGCCCGGCCAAGAACCTCTATTCCCGCGTGACGCTGGGCTATCTGGAACAGATGTACGCCGGCGCCTCGGCCGAGCTGCTTTGGAAACCCGTCGACAGCCGCCTCGCGCTCGGGGCCGAACTGAACTACATCCAGCGCCGCGATTTCGACCAGCTTTTTGGTCTGCAGTCGATGACGACAACGGACCCGGTGACCGGGGTCAAGCGCGAGATCCCCAACGTCAACGGCCATGTCTCGGCCTACTATGCCTTCGGCAATGGCTTCCACGGTCAACTTGACGTGGGTCGCTACCTGGCAGGCGACTATGGCGCGACCGTCTCTCTGGACCGCGAGTTCGCGAATGGCTGGCGCGTGGGCGCCTACGCCACCTTTACCGATGCCTCCTTCGAGGACTTTGGCGAAGGCTCGTTCGACAAGGGCATCCGTTTCACCATGCCGCTGGCCACCTTCTTCGGCCAACCGTCGCGGCGCCGCAACGATGTGGTCATCCAGTCGCTGTCGCGGGACGGCGGGGCGCGTCTGAACGTCAACGGGCGTCTCTACGAACAGGTCCGCGACTACCACAAACCGGACGCTGTCAATTCTTGGGGAAGGTTCTGGCGATGACCCGGCGCAGCATTACACGCATCGGCCTGGCCCTGACGGCGGCTCTGGCCCTGGTTTCCTGCGGCAACGCGAACAAGGACACCACGGCGCTGCTCAAGCAGCTGCCCAAGGCGATCTTTTCGAAAAAGCAGGCGCCCAAGCCGCTGACACCGCAGCAGATCGCGCAGGCGCTGGGATCCACTACCGATTCCGTCTACCTGTTCGAACTGGAAAGCCGCGGCAAGGTGCAGGTCCTCCTGCAGGACATCCAGCGCAACGGCCCCTACCAGACCTACGGCAACCCGGCCCGCCAGGTGATCGTCCTGCGCGATGGCATGATCACCTCGACCCGTGGCCTGGGTGGCGACCTGATGTCCTCGGAAGAGGATCAGCTGATTGCCTACGTCAAGGCGCGCCGCGAGGGCCGTGTCAGCTATGATCAGCGCTTCCTGACGCCCGAGGACGTGACCGAGGTGCGCCGGTATTCCTGTTACCTGACGACGGGCGGAAACGTGCCCGTGGCAGCCGGGCTTGTCCGTGCCAGCGGTCAGCTGGTCACGGCCAAGTGTACCGCCGCCGACGGCGTGTCGCGCGATTTCACCAATGCCTATGTGGTCGGCTCTGACGGATATATCTATAGCGGCAGGCAATGGCTGGGCAGCTACATCGGCTACGTGAACTCGCAGGTTCTGCGCCGCTGATCCTCAGCGGCGCCGGTGCATGGACACCCGCCGAAACACCGTCGCCCACATCAGCCTTTGATCCGTGCAGGGGTTGCGCCGCGCCGCGTACAGCCGGTCCAGTCGGGCCTTGCGCGGGATGCAGCGGCGGCAATAGACCTCTTCGGTCTCTTCTGCGGTCTCGGTCCGCGCCAGCAGACGTTCCTCTGACTTGTGAAACGCCATCGAGGCCATGCCCGTGATCCCGGGCCGTTCCTTCAGCACCTCTGCGTATAGTTCGGGGTATTTCTCGACGTAGCGCCGCAGGGGCGCGCGGGGTCCGACAAATCCCATATCTCCCCGCAGGATATTCCAGAGCTGGGGCAGTTCATCCAGACGCTTGCGCCGCAGCCAGGCGCCCGTGGGCGTGATCCGGCCAGACTTGGACGGACCGGTGACACCCGCATCGCGCGGATCGTTCTTCATCGTTCGGAACTTCCACAGCATGAAAGACTGCGTCGGGCTTTTCATCCGTTCCGAACGGTAGATGATCGGCCATCCGTCGTTGCGCCAGACAACAACGGCCACGTAAAGGATGAGCGGCGACAACAGCACCGACATCCCGATTGCATAAAGGAAATCAAGCGTATGCAGCAGGGGCCGCCTTGTCTTCATGGCCAGGTGCCCCCTGCGCGCGCGCCCTCGACCAGGTGATCCGGCGCGGCGGCCTCGGGCGGCAGCGCGAGGATCGTGGACAGCCGCGAAGTGTCGAGCCAGACCATCGGCATCGCCGTCTCCGGCGCCGCGCGCCAGTCAATCGAACAGCCCGCCACGCGGGCAATGTCGCCCATTGCCGTGGGAGTGGGCGCGGCCACATTGTATGTGCCCGCTGCGGTGCCGTCCTCCACCAACGCCTCGATCACCCGCACAAGGTCAGGCGGCGCAATATAGCTGCGGGTCGGGCTGGTGCCATCTGCAAAACGGTCCAGCGTGATGCGACCACCGGACCGCAGGTTGGCAAAGAGGCTGTCCGCCCCCGCGACATTCCCGATCCGCAGGATGATATTGCGCATCCCCTCGCCACTGGCACCGTCCTCGATCGCCTTTTCCATTGCCAGCTTGGCCCGGCCATAGTCCGACCCGGGACAAACAGATCCGGTTTCCGAAATCGGCTGTGCCCCCGGCTGATAGACCGCCGCGCTGGAGCAATGCACGACCGCCCCGGCGCCCAGCGCCTTGCCCAGATCCATAGCCGCCAAGGCAAGCCGTGTATTGTCGTCCAGGTTGATTCCAGATCCCGGCGTCACACCCCATAGGGCGATCACCGCGACCACGCCCTCGACCGCCGGCACGGGGTCTCCGGGGGCCCAGACAAGCCCGCCCTGCCCTTCGGACCGGTAGACCGGAACCAGCGCGAAAGCCCCGGATTGCCACAAAGCGCAGAGCATTCTGCCCAGTTTTCCGCCGGCACCCAGCAGCAGGACCTTGCCGGATTGCTGTGTTCCTGCCACGGTTTGACCCTCAATTCGCTTTCAATCGACCGTCAGACTGTCTATCAGCGGATTGAACCGCTAGAAAGAGTCAATCACCGGTTGGGGGACTGGAGTGTCTGGAAAACTGAGACTTATCACCCTGTTGGCCGCCGTCCTTGCCTTGGCGGCGTGCAGCCTGCCGCGTGGCGCGGCGATCCAGTCCGAGGTACTCAACCAGAAGGATGCGGAAAAACCGACCTTCCAGGTGATCGAAGTGACCCGCGCAAACGTGCCCGGGCTGGCCACATGGTCCGCCAGCGGATGGCACGGCCATTATCATTGGCCCAACACCAGCCACGGCAGCAGCTCTTCGGTAATCCGCACGGGCGACCGGATCGACATCATCATCTGGGACAGCCAGGACAATTCCTTGCTGACCAGCCCCGGTGAACGCTTTGCCGAGATCAAGGGTGTCGAGGTCGATGCCCAGGGTTCGGTCTTTTTGCCCTACGTCAACAAGGTTGGCATTCGTGGCCTGACCGCGACCGGCGCCCGCGCCAAGATCCAGGAACGGCTGGCGCCGATCCTGCCCTCGGCGCAGGTCCAGCTGAACCTGCAACAGGGCCGCGATCACACGGTTGACGTCGTGGGTGGTGTGGGCAAACCCGGTGCTTACCCCCTGCCTTCGAGAAACTACAAGGTTCTCAACCTCTTGGCAGATGCCGGGGGCGTAATGCCCGATCTGCGCAACCCCCGTATCCGGCTGCTGCGCGGCTCCAAGACCTACGAAATCTCAGTGTCGCAACTGCTGTCGGACGGGTCCAAGAACGCGCTTCTTCTGCCGCGTGACACGGTGGTCATCGAGCAGGACGAGCGCAGCTTTACCGCTCTTGGCGCCAGCGGGATCGAGAACCTGATCTATTTCCCCAAGGATTACGTCACCGCGCTTGAGGCCGTATCGCTCATGGGTGGCCTGTCGGATACGCGTGCCGATCCCAAGGGTGTTCTGGTGCTGCGGGAGTACCCCGCCGAGGCCGTCAGCCCCACCGGGCATGGCCCCAAGATGCAGCAGGTCGTGTTTACCCTGGATCTGACCAGCGCTGACGGCCTGTTCGCGGCGCGCAAGTTCCAGATCCAGCCGGATGACACCGTCCTGGCCACCGAAAGCCCGATCACCTCGGCCCAGACGGTCTTTGGCCTGGTCGGAGCGGTGCTGGGCGTCTCTGCCCAGGCAAACGCCATTTCGAACTGACCTCTGGCGGGCGCGTTCAGCGGCCGCCTCTTCACACATCGCGGGACAAGGGAGGGACATGAGTCTCATTCGCTTTCTCGCCGAAAACGCGCGCTGGCTCTCCGCTGGCGCGCTGCTCACATTTTTGTCGAGCTTCGGCCAGACCTTCTTCATCTCGATCTTTGCAGGCGAAATCCGCGAAGGCTTTGACCTCAGCCACGGGCAATGGGGCGGGATCTACACGATCGGCACCAGTGCCTCGGCGGTGGTCATGGTCTGGGCAGGCGCATTGACGGACCGGTTCCGCACCCGGGTGATCGGTTCTATCGTATTGATCTTGCTGGCAAGCTCTTGCCTGTTCATGGCTTTGAACGCCTGGGCGGCCCTGCTGCCCCTGGTGATCTTCGCCCTGCGGTTCTGCGGCCAGGGCATGGCCAGCCATACAGCCGTCGTGTCGATGTCGCGCTGGTTCGTGGCCACGCGGGGCAAGGCGCTGTCGGTCGCCGGGCTCGGTTTCGCGCTGGGTGAGGCGCTGCTGCCGGTCAGTTTCGTCTCGCTGATGCTGGTGATGGACTGGCGCTGGCTTTGGGTCGGGGTGGCTTGCGTCAGCCTTGCGGCAATTCCGGTTCTGCTGTTGCTGTTGCGGCGGGAGAGGACACCGCAGAGCCATGCGGAAACGGATCATTCCGTCGGAATGGGCCAGCGGCACTGGGCACGGCCCGAGGTGCTGAAACACTGGCTGTTCTGGTTCATGGTTCCGGCGCTCCTGGGACCGGCGGCCTTCAACACGGCGTTTTTCTTTCAGCAAGTGCATTTCGCCGAAGTCAAGGGATGGTCCCACCTCGAGCTGACGGCGCTGTTCCCGATCTACACGGCGGCGGCGGTCGGCGCGATGGTCATGGCCGGTGGTCTGCTGGATCGGCTGGGGACCGGACGGCTGATCCCGTGGTCGCAACTGCCCATGTTTGTTGGCTTTTTCTGCTTCGCGCTGGGGGATAGCCTAGGCTGGACGCTGGTCGGGCTGCTGTTTGTGGCGATGACCACGGGGGCCACACATACGCTGCCGAATGCTTTCTGGGCCGAGTTCTATGGCACCCGCAGCCTTGGCGCGATCAAGGCGATGGCGGCGGCGGTGATGGTCTTCGGCTCTGCCATCGGACCGGGGATTACCGGCTATTTGATCGACTTCGGCGTCGGGATCGAGACGCAGTATATCGGCGTCGCGATCTATTTTCTCTTTACCACGGCGATGATGTGGATGGGGGTTTCACGGGCCCGGAGGGTGCTGTGATCGCACCCGAAATCTTGTACAAAACGTACGTTTTGTACGTCGTTTCCAGCATTTTGTACAAAGCGGCAGGACATCGTTAACCCCGGCACCGGGGCCGAGCATTGATAGGCTCAGCGCCGGCGCTTGAGATAGACATAGTAGGCGCCTTCGCCGCCATGTTTGCGGTGCGACAGCGACACCTGCAGGACGGCCCCGGCCAAAGGCGGCATCTGCAGCCACATCGGCACCTGCGTCTTGAGCACACCCCGGCGGCGGGGCATCGGATCATAAGGATCTTCGCGCTGGCCCTTGCCGGTGATGACCAGCACCAGGCGGAACCCCCGCGCCTGGGCATTCAGGATGAACTGGGCCAGGGCACCATGCGCGCGGTCCACGGTCATCCCGTGCAGGTCGATGCGCGCCTCGGGGACCAGCTTGCCACGCTTGAGCCGGGTAAAGACCTTGGCATCCATGCGCACCGGCGCCTCGTGCAGGTGGTCGGCGGTGGTCTTGGCAAAGACATGGGTCTGCGTCCGCGATCCCGCCTTGTCGCCCAGGGCAAAGGGCGACAGCGGATCGCGCGGCGTCTCTTTACCGGAGGTCAGCGGTTTCGGCGGCGGCTTGGCTTCTTCCGACTTGCGGGCGGGGCGCTTGTGCAGCGGATCCGCGGTTTTGGCGACCTGTTGCCAGAGCTCCTGCTCTTCGGGCCGTAGTTTGCGCCGCCGGGTCATTGCACCGGTTCGGGCAAGAGCGCGTAGGCGCGCTGGATCGGCATCAGGACAATCATGCGCCCGCCGTCCTTGGTTCGCCCCGCGATCCGGCCCGCCTCGTCGCCCGTGCCGTAGAATATGTCAGCCCGTTGCGCCCCCTTGATGGCCGACCCCGTGTCCTGGGCGATCATCAGCCGGTTCATCGGGTCGGCGCCCTCTTTTTCGATCCAGACCGGCGCGCCAAGCGGCGTGTAGCGGGGATCGACCGCGATGGACCGCAGGGGTGTGATCGAGCGATTCATCGCGCCCAGCGGTCCTTTTTCGGGCGGCACCTCGTTCACCTCGCGGAAAAAGACATAGGCCGCGTTGTGATAGAGCAGGTCCCGCCCCGCAACCGGATTGCGCCGGACCCAGTTCGCGATCACCTGCATAGAGACCTGGTGCGCGGTATAGACACCGCGCCGCACCAGCTCTCGACCGATCGAGCGATAGGGATGGCCATTGGCCCCGCCATAGCCGACGCGGACCACCCGCCCGTCCGGGAACCGGATACGGCCAGACCCTTGGATTTGCAGAAAAAACAGCTCTACCGGATCATCGACCCAGGCGATTTCAAGGCCCCTGCCCTCCATCACCCCGGAGGTCAGCAACTGGCGCCGGGTCAGCCAGGGGCGGCTGGCCCGCGCTTCGGGTGGCATCTTGTAGACAGGGTAACGGTAGGTGCTGTTGCGGTAGGGCGCGCCGTTGAGTTCCGGTTCGAAGTACCCGGTGAACAACATCTCTGCACCGTCCCGGATCAGGACAGGGCGGAACAGCAGTTCAAAGAACCCACGCGCGTCCTTGGTTTCCCGGGCCAGGCCACACAGCGCGGCCCAGTCCGGATCGTCGAGATCGCGACAGGTTTCCAGAAAGGCGGCAAGCGCGGCCGCGTGGTCATCCCCGGCCCATCCCTGCAGATCCGCGAAATCCAGGATGTCATAACGCGGCCCCGTCTCTGCGGAGGCGGGGCCGGTCATGATGGATATCGCAAATGTGATCGCAAGGAGAAGGCGCGTCATTCGTCCGTGGCGACAAGCTGCCAGTTGGGATCATCGCTGCCCATGTTGCGGGCATAGGTCCAGACGTCTTTCTGACGCTTGACGGCGGTGGGCGAGCCTTCGATCACCTCGCCCTCGGCGTCTTTCACAACCGAGGTCAGTTCGCCGACGTAGCGCACCGAAATCTCGGCCAGCTGCGAGCCTTCGTCGAAGGTGGCATCGGCCAGCGTCAGCTCACGGACGCCGATGAACTCGGACTCGATGGTCAGGCCCTGCTGTTCACGCTGTTCCACGACCTCGGCGAAGGTCTGATAGACGTCGTCCGCGAGAAATGGCCGCAGGTCTTCGATTTTGCCGCGTTCAAAGCCCATGAGGATCATTTCATAGGCCCCGCGCGCGCCCGAGAGGAACTCGGACACCGAGAAATGCGGTTCGATCCGTTTCATCGCGGCCAGGGCCTTGGCGGCCTCGCTGTCTTCGGCGACGTGGTCGATGATGTCATGGTCGGGGCCGCCTTCGATCACCTCGAAATCGCGTGCGGACTTGCGGCGGTCGTCGCTGGGCGCCGGTGCCGGCGGCTTTTCGAACCCCTCCCGGGTGCCCAGCACGCTCCGCAGGCGCAGAACGAGAAAAATAGCGATTCCGGCCAAAACCAGAAGCTGGAGGATGGGAGAGTTCATCGGCACCTCTTTGCAGGCAGCGTTTAAAGATCTTGCTTGCATCCTTATGTAGGTGAGGCGTGTGGGTGAGTCCACCTGCGCCGCTCTGATATGGAGGTGCTTCGCATGTGGCTGTTCCTGGCCTTTCTCATGGTCCCGCTGGTTGAAATCGCGCTGTTCATCCAGGTGGGCGGGCTGATCGGCCTTTGGCCGACACTGGCGGTGGTCGTTCTGACGGCGGTGATCGGGACCTGGTTGGTCAAGGCGCAGGGCCGCCTGGCGATGGACAATCTCCGCCGCAGCTTTTCCGACCTCGACGACCCCAGCGAGCCGCTGGCGCATGGGGCGATGATCCTTGTGTCGGGCGCCCTTCTGCTGACCCCCGGCTTTTTCACGGACGCTGTGGGCTTTGCCCTGCTGGCCCCCCCGGTGCGCACGGCGGTCTTTGCCTGGCTGCGGCGGCGGGTCCATGTGACGCGGTTCCAGATGGGGCCGGACCCGCGCGGGCCGGTCTATCCCGATCCGCGGTCCGGAACCGGGCAAGGTGACGTGATCGACGGCGAATTCACCGAAGTTCCCAAGGAGAAGGCGCCCAATCACCCCGGTTCGGGCTGGACGAGGCATTGAGGCTTTGCGCGGGCGCTGCTATGCCTCGCGCTGAGATTTTCATGGGAGACCCGACATGGCAGAAACCAACGGCAACGGGCAGGCGCCTCAGCCACCCAAGATGAGCATTCTGGCCCAATTCATTCGCGACCTGTCCTTCGAGAACATCCTTTCCCAGAAAGGTGTCAGCGGCGAGGTTCAGCCCGACGTGCAGGTGCAGGTGAACCTGGATGCCAAGAAGCGCACCGCCGACAACCAGTACGAAGTGGTGATGAAGCTGAAGATCGAGTCGAAGGCGAAATCGACCGGCGACATGCTGTTCCTGATGGAGCTGGACTATGCCGGTGTCTTCTCGATCGAGAACGTCCCCGAGGACCAGCTGCACCCGTTCCTGTTGATCGAATGCCCGCGGATGCTGTTCCCCTTCGTGCGCCGGATCGTCTCGGACGTGTCGCGTGACGGTGGGTTCCCGCCGCTGAACCTGGAGACGATCGACTTTCTCGCGCTGTATCGCAACGAGATCGCACGCCGCCAGGCAGCACAGGACGATCAGGCCCCGGCCTGAGGCTTTCCGGCGCTCAGGTCTTGAGCCAGAGCGCCTCGTCCCCGAGAGTTTCGACAAAGGCGGCGTGAGCCGCCTTTTCCTTTTCCGACAGCCGGCTGGGCAAGGGCGTGCTGCGCGGGCGCGGACGCCAGAGCGGTTCGGTGCCCGTACTGCCCCCGCCCGAGCCGTGCGAGGACAGGCCGAAATCCGGCTGCTTTCCCCCGATCAGCTCAAGATAGACCTCGGCCAGGATCTCGGAGTCGAGCAGCGCGCCGTGCAGCGTCCGCGAAGAGTTGTCGATGCTGAACCGGCGGCAGAGCGCATCCAGCGAGGCGGGCGAGCCGGGAAAGCGCCGCCGCGCCATGTCCAGCGTGTCTATGGCACAATCCTTGGCCAGGGGCGGGCGGTTGGCCCAGCGCAATTCGGCATTGAGGAATTTCACGTCGAAGCTGGCGTTGTGAATGACCAGCTTGGCATCCTCACCGATGAAGGCACGGAACTCGTCCACGATCTTTGCGAAGACCGGCTTGTCCCGCAGCGTGATTTCCCCCGGATTGGCCGGGCGCGGAGGCTGCAGCAGGTCCGGGCCGATGCCATGCACGCCAAAGGCCTCGTCCGGCATACCGCGTTCGGGGTTGATATACTGGTGATAGGTGCGGCCGGTGGGAACGTGGTTATAGAGCTCCAGCGCCCCGATCTCGACGATGCGGTCGCCCTGTTCCGGCTCGAACCCGGTGGTTTCCGTATCGAGAACAATCTCACGCATGTTGCAACCTTTGTTCGATGTCCTTCAGCACATCCTGCACCTGCGCACGGGCATGCTCAAGCGTGTCGGTTTCGATGACATAGGTGGCGCGGGCGCATTTTTCCGCGTTGGGCATCTGGCGGGCAAGGATGCGGGCAAGGTCATCGCCGGTCATGGTGCCCCGGGCCAGCACGCGGGCCTCTTGCGTTTCACGGGAAACATTCACGCAGGCGGTCGCGTCCATCTGCGCATCGCCCCCGGTTTCGAACAAGAGCGGGATGTCGAACACGCCGATGGCCTGCGGGTGTGCGGCGATGAAACCCTCCCGGTCCTCCTGGACCAGCGGATGCACGATCTCTTCGATCCGTTTCAGCGCAGTGGCATCATTGGCGATGATCACGCGCAAGGCATCGCGAGAAACCTGATCATTTTCAATAGCTTGGGGAAAATCCTGGCCGATGGCCGCAACCGCGGCGCCGCCCGGACCGTAAAGCCGGTGCACGGCGGCATCCGCATCCCAGACGGCGCACCCTGCCTCGGCGAACATCTGCGCCGTGGTCGATTTTCCCATACCGATGGAGCCTGTCAGGCCAAGCTTGAACCTCATGCCAGAACGATCTGCCGCGTGACCTCATCGACCTCGGGGCGGGCGCCGAACCAGCGTTCGAAGCCGGGCACTGCCTGGTGCAGGAGCATCCCCAAACCATCGACGACGGTACATCCCTGCGCGCGGGCCTCGGCCAGCAGGCGGGTTTCCAGCGGCGAATAGACAAGGTCCGTCACCAGCATGTCGCGCGTCAGCGCGTCCAGCGGTACGCGGAACCGGGGTTTGCCGCTCATCCCCAGCGAGGTGGTGTTGACCACTGTGGCGCAGCCCTCGACGATATTGCCCGCCTGCACCCAGTCGAAGACCTGCACCCTGTCCCCGAAATCCGCGCGCAGGGTTTCGGCCCGGGGACGCGTGCGATTGGTCAGGCGGATTTCCGGCACGCCGACGTCCAGCAAAGAGGCGATCACGGCCCGGGCCGCGCCCCCTGCCCCGAAGACCGTGGCCGGACCCGAGGCAGGATCCCAGTCCGGTGCATTCTGCTGCAGGTTCTGCATAAAGCCGTAGCCATCGGTATTGTCGGCATGGATGCGACCGTCCTCGCGGAAGATCAGCGTGTTTGCCGCGCCGATCAGCCGCGCGCGGTCGGACACGCTGTCGGCGATCTGCATCACCTTTTCCTTGTAGGGCACGGTGACATTGAGGCCGACAAAGCCGAGCTGTGGCAGAAGGTGCAGTGTTTCGGCCAGCTTGTCCTCTGGCACGTCGATGGGCACGTAATGACCGGGCAGACCATGCGTCTGCAGCCAGTGCGTGAACAGACGCGGAGACCGGGAATGGGCCACCGGGGACCCGATGACGGCGGCAAGCGGGATGCGTGCGAGGCTCATGCGGCGATGGTTCCTCTGTTCGTCAGGTAGGCCAGCAGCTCGAGCAGCGGCAGGCCCAGGATGGTGAAATGATTGCCCTCGACCCGGGCAAAGAGTCGGACTCCTTCGGACTCGAGCTTGTATCCGCCGACAGAGGTCCCCACATCCGGCCAGTTCCGGTCGAGGTAGTCGTCAAGGTAGCTGTCCGAGAAAGGGCGCATCGTCAACCGGGCGGTGCCGACGTGGCGCCAGACCGGCTGAGCCTCATGATAAAGAACAGCGGCCGAGAGCAGACGGTGGGTTTCGCCGCGCAGCCGGCAGAGCTGATCGCGCGCCTCATCGCGGCTTTGCGGCTTGGACAGGACCGCGCCCTTGAAATCGAGCACCTGGTCGCAGCCCAGCACCAGTTTCTCCGGGTAACGTTGCCCCAGCTTGCGGGCCTTGGCCTCTGCCAGCGTGTCGGCGATGTCGCGCGGGCTGGCCTCTTCGAGGGTGAGCGCCGCCTTGAGGCTGTCCTCATCCACGCGCGGCGATTCGGTTTCGATCACGAGTCCCGCGGCGCGGAGCATGTCGGCCCGGATCGCGGAGCTGGAGGCGAGAAGAAGGTCGACAGGCATGGGGATGAAACCGGGGAAAATACGGTGCGCAGGCTTGTCGATGTTTCTGAGGAAAAAGCGCGGCACATGCAAGACTGGGGAGGAAACCGAGCGTCCTCCCCGGCACCGCAGCACTCATCAGGCTGTGTGAAAGAACAAGATCGACCCGGTGCGAAGACGGGCTGAGACCCGGTTGTCAGGAGAGTTATCCAATTCGCGGGTCTGCCGGTGTATCGTCTATAAGGGATTGAAAAACAGCCGATTTTCGAGAGATGTTCGAAACCGCCACAGGACTATCCCGCGAGTTTTCCCAAACCTCTTCCCTGTTCGGAAAACTGGGGACAATCGGATAATCCACAGATCCTGGCGCCCCTAACACTTCATCAACCTTTTCTTTTATCTAGTTATTAAGAGAAGGGTGTTCCGCGATCTTCATTGACGGGAACCCCGGCAATGCGATACGCACCGTCAGCCTTCGTCCGAAGGCGAACTTTCCCGTTAGACAAAGGATGTGTGGGCCTCCGGGCACCACGTTATGTGCCATGAGCGAAGAAAAGCTTAACCTCTCCGACCTGAAGGCGAAGAGCCCCAAGGATCTTCTGTCGATGGCAGAGGAACTGGAAATCGAAAACGCCTCGACCATGCGGAAGGGCGAGATGATGTTCCAGATCCTGCGCGAGCGCGCGGATGAGGGATGGATCATCTATGGTGACGGGGTTCTGGAGGTTCTGCAGGACGGGTTCGGCTTTCTGCGCTCGCCGGAGGCGAACTATCTGCCCGGTCCTGACGACATCTATGTCTCGCCGGACATGATCCGAAAATACTCTCTCCGGACCGGGGATTCGATCCAGGGTGAAATGAAGGCACCGGACGGGGAAGAGCGGTACTTTGCGCTTATCGCCGTGTCGGAGATCAACTTTCAGGATCCCGAGAGAGCGCGGCACAAGATCGCCTTTGACAACCTGACGCCGCTCTATCCGGACGAGCGCCTGAAGATGGAAATCGAGGATCCGACGATCAAGGATCGCTCGGCCCGGATCATCGATCTGGTCTCGCCGATCGGCAAGGGGCAGCGTGCGCTGATCGTCGCGCCGCCGCGCACGGGCAAGACCGTGCTCTTGCAGAACATCGCGCATTCGATCGAAACCAATCACCCGGAATGCTATCTGATCGTTCTCCTGATCGACGAACGCCCGGAAGAAGTGACCGACATGCAGCGTTCGGTGAAAGGCGAGGTCATTTCCTCCACCTTTGACGAACCGGCGACGCGGCACGTTGCGGTTTCGGAAATGGTCATTGAAAAGGCCAAGAGATTGGTGGAGCACAAGCGAGATGTTGTGATCCTTCTGGACTCGATCACAAGACTTGGTAGAGCTTTCAACACCGTGGTGCCGTCTTCGGGCAAAGTCCTGACCGGTGGTGTGGACGCCAACGCCCTGCAGCGGCCCAAACGGTTCTTTGGTGCGGCGCGGAACATCGAGGAAGGCGGATCGCTGACGATCATCGCCACAGCGCTGATCGACACCGGCTCTCGTATGGACGAGGTGATCTTTGAAGAATTCAAAGGCACCGGCAACAGCGAGATCGTGCTGGACCGCAAGGTGGCGGACAAGCGGGTCTTCCCGGCGCTGGACATCCTCAAGTCCGGGACGCGGAAAGAGGAATTGTTGGTGGACAAGGTCGACCTGCAGAAGACCTTTGTCCTGCGTCGCATCCTGAACCCGATGGGCACGACCGATGCCGTCGAGTTCCTGATTTCCAAGCTGAAACAGACCAAGACCAACACCGAGTTCTTCGATTCGATGAACAGCTGATCCAATTATGGACACGATCTTTGCCCTGGCGAGTGCGGTCGGGAAAGCGGGCGTTTCGGTTGTGCGCGTGTCCGGGCCCCTTGCCTGGGATGCGGTGGAACGGCTGGGTGGCCCCCTGCCCCATCCGCGCATGGCCTCTGTGCGACGGTTGGTCTCTGGCAACGGCGACTTCCTGGATGAGGCACTGGTCCTGATCTTTGAAGAAGGGGCGAGCTTTACCGGGGAGTGCGTGGCCGAGTTCCAGGTGCATGGGAGTGTGGCCGTGGTGCAGGCGCTGTTGCGCGAACTGGGTGAGATGCCCGGTCTGCGTGGCGCCGAACCAGGGGAATTCACCCGGCGTGCCCTGGAAAACGAACGTCTGGACCTGAGTCAGGTCGAGGCGCTGGCGGATCTGATCGATTCGGAGACCGAGCAGCAGCGGCGGCAGGCCTTGCGGATGCTGACCGGGGCGCTGGGAACCCGGGTGGGGGACTGGCGCGAGAAGATCCTGCGGGCTGTGTCCTTGCTGGAAGTCACAATCGACTTTGTCGATGAAGAGGTGCCGGTCGATGTCTCGGACGAGGTTCGAGATCTCTTGCGGTCTGTCTGTGAAGATATCCGGCGCGAGCTGCACGGATTGGAATCGGCAGAGCGTGTTCGGCTGGGGTTCGAGGTTGCGATTGTCGGGCCGCCGAATGCGGGCAAGTCGACACTGTTGAATTACCTTGCCGGCCGCGATGCGGCGATCACGTCTGATGTTGCAGGCACCACTCGGGACGTGATCGAAGTGCGTATGGACATTGGCGGCCTGGCCGTGACCCTTCTGGATACGGCAGGCCTGCGCGAGTCGGACGACAGTGTCGAGCAAATCGGTGTGGCGCGGGCGCGGGAACGGGCAAGTGCGGCGGATCTGCGGGTGCATCTTGTGCCTGAGGGTGACGCCCCCATGCTGGAGGTCTCCGAGGGAGACATTGTTGTCACGGCCAAGGGTGACAGGGCTGGTGAGGGGGTGTCTGGTCTGACCGGGCTTGGCGTTCCCGAGCTTTTGTCAGGGATCGAAGCGCGCCTGGTCGAAGAGGTGCAGGGGGCAGGGTTGGCCTCGCGCGAACGGCACAGGGTTGCACTGGCCGAGGGTCTGGCCCATCTGGAACAGGCGCAGGTGCTTTTGGAAGATGGCCTCGACGTGTACGATGTGACGAGCGAGGAAGTCCGTATCGCATTGCGGGCTTTGGAGCAGCTGGTGGGTCACGTTGATGTCGAACAGGTCCTGGACCATATCTTTTCCAGCTTCTGCATTGGCAAGTGAGGAGTGTTTCACGTGAAACATGAGACCTTTGATGTCGTCGTCGTAGGTGGCGGCCATGCAGGAACCGAAGCCGCCACGGCTTCGGCCCGGATGGGTGCGCGCACGGCCCTTGTCACCTTGCGCTTGCAGGATCTTGGGGTCATGTCCTGCAACCCGGCAATTGGTGGCTTGGGTAAAGGGCATCTTGTCCGTGAAATCGACGCGATGGACGGGGTCATGGGGCGTATCGCCGATGCGGCCGGGATTCAGTTTCGGCTGTTGAACCGCCGCAAGGGCCCGGCTGTGCAAGGCCCCCGTGCCCAGGCCGACCGCCGGTTATACGCCGAGGCGATGCAGGCGGAGATTGCGGGGACAGAAAACCTGCAGGTTATCGAGGGTGAAGTCGTCGATTTCCTGATGTCCGGGGAGCGGGTCGACGGCGTTGTGCTGGGTGACGGCTCTGAGATCCGAGCGAATTCAACGGTGCTGACCAGCGGAACCTTCCTGCGTGGGGTCATTCATATCGGCGATGTCCAGAAACCCGGGGGGCGGATGGGCGATCGCCCTTCTGTCCGGCTTGCGGATCGGATCAAGGATATGGACCTGCCGATTGGCCGGTTGAAGACGGGGACACCGCCGCGCCTGGACGGGCGCACCATCGATTGGAGCGGATTGGACATGCAGCCGGGTGACGAAGATCCGGTGATGTTTTCTTTCCTCTCCCCTGCCCCGCAAGCGCGACAGATTTCCTGCGGGATCACCCATACCACCGAGCGCACCCATGACATCATCCGGGACAACCTGTCTCGCTCGGCGATGTATGGCGGACATATCGAAGGTGTTGGGCCACGATATTGCCCCTCGATCGAGGACAAGGTGGTGCGGTTCGCGGACAAGACCTCGCACCAGGTTTTCCTTGAGCCCGAGGGTCTGGATGTTCCGACGATCTATCCAAACGGAATTTCGACCTCCCTGCCCCAGGAGATTCAGGAGGAATACGTGCGGAGCATTCCCGGTCTCGAAAAAGTCGAGATCATGCAGCCCGGGTATGCCATCGAGTATGATTATGTTGATCCGCGCGCCTTGGCCGGGACATTGCGCCTGCGCGATGTCGAGGGCCTGTACCTTGCCGGACAGATCAACGGGACAACGGGATATGAAGAAGCCGCTGCCCAGGGGCTTGTGGCTGGTCTGAACGCAGCGGCCCAGGCACAGGATCGAGACCCAATCAAGTTCTCGCGAACGGAAAGCTATATTGGCGTGATGCTGGATGACCTGACGACGCGGGGGGTCAGCGAGCCTTATCGAATGTTTACCAGCCGCGCGGAATTCCGTCTGTCCTTGCGGGCAGACAATGCGGATCAGCGTCTGACGCCCAAGGCCATCGAGCTTGGCACGGTGTCCGACGGTCGTCGCTGTACCTATGACGACAAGATGGCGCGTTTGGTGGCGGGGCGGGAAAAGCTGGATTCCGTCTCTTTCAGCCCCAACCAGTTGCGGTCCATCGGCATCAACGTCAACCAGGACGGGGCACGCAGAAGCGGATTCCAGATGCTGTCGTTCAAGGATTTTGGGCTGGAAACGCTGGCTCAACTGGATGAGGACTTGGGAAACCTCGACGTGGAGACCGGCGCCCAGTTGGAGCGGGAAGCGCTTTACGCGAATTACCTGGACCGGCAGGCGCGAGACGTGGAGATCCTCAAGAAGGATGAAGCTGTTGAGATTCCGGCGGATTTCGATTTTTCCGCCTTGCAGGGTCTGTCTAATGAATTGAAGGCAAAGCTGTCGCGAACGCGTCCGGAAACGATTGCTCAGGCGGGACGGATCGACGGGATGACTCCCGCGGCATTGACCTTGATTCTTGCCAAACTGCGGCAGCATTTTCGTAAAGATGCGGTATGATCACGTCGGAAACGCTGGGTCTCGATGTTTCACGTGAAACACTGGAGCGCCTGAATCACTACCTCGCAATGCTGACCAAGTGGAATCCGCGCATCAATCTGGTTGCGCGGGCGACACTGGCCGAGGCTGCGGACAGGCATTTCGCGGATTCCGCCCAGCTGGTATCCGTTGTCCCCCACCCTTCTGGACATTGGGTCGACATTGGCAGCGGCGGTGGGTTTCCTGGCCTCGTCATCGCAATCCTTCTGGCGGAATCTGCGCCGGATGTTCCTGTCAGCCTGATCGAATCGGATACGCGCAAGGCCACCTTCCTGCGCAGTGTCATCCGTGAGACCGGCCTGACAGCGAGGGTTCACGCAGATAGGATTGAGGCCTGCACTCCGCAAGAGGCCACTGTCCTCTCCGCCCGCGCCCTTGCCCCCTTGCCCAAACTGATGGAATTTGCGGCACGCCATCTGGCCCCGGGGGGCACGGCGTTGTTCATGAAGGGCGAAAGCTGGGGAAAAGAGCTCGAAGACGCTCGCAGCCAATGGCAATTCTCCTGCACTCCGCATACAAGTAGAACCAACCCAAACGCAGTTGTCCTGGAAATCGGAGACCTCGTCCATGTCTGATCCGACTCGCCCCCCGGGTCCGAGAATCATCGCCATCGCCAACCAGAAAGGCGGCGTGGGCAAGACCACGACGACGATCAACCTCGGGGCCGCGCTATGTGAGCAAGGGCACAAGGTCCTGGTTGTGGATCTCGATCCGCAGGGAAACGCCTCGACCGGCCTGGGCATCGAACCCGAAGATCGCGAGTTGACGACCTACGATCTGCTTCTGGGGGATGTGCCCCCGGGCGACGTGATCCTGAAAACCTCGACCGAGAATCTTTCGCTGATTCCGGCCACGGTGGACCTCAGCTCAGCCGATATCGAGTTGTATTCCAACGAGAAACGCAGCTTTCTGTTGCACGACGCCCTGCGCCAGCCCGCGCTGGACGACTACGGGTTCGACGTGATCCTGGTGGACTGCCCACCCTCGCTGAACCTGCTGACCGTCAACGCGATGGTCGCCGCGCATTCGGTTCTCGTGCCCCTGCAAAGCGAATTCTTCGCCCTTGAAGGTCTGTCGCAGCTCATGCTGACGATCCGCGAAGTCCGGCAAAGTGCCAACCCTTCGCTGCGCATCGAAGGCATTGTCCTGACGATGTACGACGCACGCAACAACCTCTCTCAGCACGTCGAGGCGGACGCCCGGGCTAACCTTGGCGATCTCGTGTTCTCAACGGTTATTCCCCGCAACGTACGCGTATCCGAGGCCCCCTCCTACGCGCTGCCTGTGCTGGCTTATGACACGTCCTCGAAAGGCGCGCAGGCCTATCGCGCCCTGGCCGAGGAACTGCTGAAGAAAAACGACAAACGCGCCGCCTGAACCGCGGCAACAGAGGACGGGCATGGCAGAGAAACCCAAGAAAGACACCCGCCGCGGTCTGGGCCGCGGCCTTTCGGCGCTCATGGCGGACGTGGGTCCGGCGCAGGAAACGACCGAGGTCGAAAATTCCCGACGTGCAGACCGCATGGTGCCGATCGAATCGCTGATCCCCAATCCGGATCAGCCCCGGCGCAGCTTTACCCAGGCTCAACTGGACGAGCTTGCCGCCTCGATTCGCACCAAGGGCGTGTTGCAGCCCCTGATCGTGCGCCCCTCTCCGCACGAAGAGGGCAAATATGAGATCGTCGCCGGTGAACGCCGCTGGCGTGCATCGCAAATGGCACAGCGCCATGAAATCCCGGTCCTGGTGCGGGATTTCGACGATACCGAGGTGCTCGAAGTTGCCATTATCGAGAACATCCAGCGGGCAGACCTGAATGCCATCGAAGAGGCGGCCGGCTATCGCCAATTGATGTTCAAGTTCGGGCATACGCAGGAAAAGCTGGCCGAAGCCCTGGGCAAGAGCCGCAGCCATATCGCCAACCTGATGCGACTTCTGAACTTGCCGGAAGGTGTGCAGGACATGGTTTCCGAGGGCCAACTCAGCGCCGGACATGCCCGCGCGCTGATCACCGCAACCGATCCGGATGGTCTGGCCAAGACGGTGCTGGCCAAGGGTCTGTCGGTGCGGGAAACCGAAAAACTGGCCAAGCAGATGAACCCAGAGGGCAAGCCACGCAAGAAGGCGCCCGAGGGCGGATTCCAGATGGACAAGGATGCCGACACGCGCGCCCTCGAGGGGGATCTCAGCGCCGCGCTTGGCATGAAGGTTCGGATCGACCACAAGCCCGGCGATGATGCGGGACGTCTGACGATTTCCTACGATACGCTGGAACAGCTAGACGCGCTTTGCGGGTTGCTCAGCACCTCGCACTAGGTTCTAGGGCAAGAGGGCGGCAATCACCGAGTTGAGCACCAGCCGCCCCTGCCCCGTCGCGCGCAACATTGGCCCGTTTTGCTCGACAAGGCCCAGCTCCTGCAGATCGCGGATAGCGGAAACGGGGGCTATCCCTTTGTCCAACGCTCGCAATCTCTCAACATCTAGTCCTTCAGTCAGGCGCAACCCCATCATGAGGTATTCACCGGCCTGATCCTCCAAGGACAGAAGTTCCTGGCTTTCCAACCCGGTGCCCGCCTCGGCCCGCTCCAGCCATTTGCCCGGCGCAGTCCAGGCCACAGTGGCGTGCCGCGCGGCACCACAGCCGATCCGTCCGTGCGCGCCGGGCCCGACACCAATCCAATCGCCGTAATGCCAATACACCAGGTTGTGCCGCGATTGTGCCCCGGGTCTCGCATGGTTCGACACTTCATAGGCCTCGAATCCGGCGGCCTGGCACAGCTCCTGCGTCAGCTCGAACATGTCAGCGGCCAGGTCCTCTCCCGGCAGGCCGCGCAGCCCTCCAGCCCGCGCACGGTCCCAGAAGGCGGTCCCCTCTTCCAGCGTCAACTGGTAGAGCGACAGGTGATCCACGGCCATGTCCAGCGCCTCGGACAGTTCCGCGCGCCAATCGTCCAGCGTCTGGCTCTGCCGGGCATAGATCAGGTCGAAACTGACCCGGTCAAAGACCGAGCGGGCGATGTTGAAGGCGGCCCGCGCTTCCTCAACGTCATGCAGGCGTCCCAGCCGCCGCAGATCGTCTGCCCGCAGGGATTGCACGCCCAAGGACACCCGGTTGACGCCCGCCCGCGCATAGCCTTCGAAACGACCCGCCTCGACAGAGCGTGGATTGGCTTCCAACGTGATCTCGATGTCATTGGCAAAGGTCCAGCAATCGCGCGCGGCTTCGATCACCGTGGCAACGGTCTCCGGCGCCATCAGCGAGGGTGTGCCACCCCCGAAAAAGACCGAACTCAGCACCCTGTCGGGCGTCTGCGCCCCGGCGCGGCGGATCTCCTCTGCCAAGGCCCTGGCCCAACGGGTCTGGTCGATGCCCTTCACGACATGGCTGTTAAAGTCGCAATACGGGCATTTCGCCTCGCAGAACGGCCAGTGGACATACAGCCCGAACCCGCCGATCTGCCAGTTTTCCGGGGGATTATGCGTCAAAGCATCCCGCCACGAATTTCCGGAAGGCATCCGCCCGGTGAGAAATCTTGTTCTTCTCCCAGCGGTCCATTTCGCCAAAGGTCACGTCGTATCCCTGCGGCTGAAAGATCGGATCGTAGCCATGCCCCTGTGAGCCACGCATCGGCCAGACCAGGCTGCCCTCCATCACACCGGGAAAGACCATGTCCTGGCCATCCGGCCAGGCCAGGACCAGCGTGCAGCAGAACCGCGCGGTCCAGGGTTCCGGGATGCCGGTTTCCACCAGCCGGTCATGGGATTTTCCCATTGCCATGATGAAATCGCGCCCATGCGGGGTTTCCGCCCAATCCGCCGTGTAGACACCCGGCGCCTTGTCCAGCGCGTCGATTTCGATGCCGGAATCGTCCGCCAGCGCGGGCAGTCCGGTGGCCTTGGCAGCCGCGTGCGCCTTGATCCGGGCGTTCTCGACAAAGGTTGTCCCGGTCTCGTCCGGCTCTGGCAAGCCCATCTCGGCGGCGCCCACGCAGGTCACGCCATAGGGTTCCAGCAAATGCGCGATCTCGTCCAGCTTGCCCTGGTTGTGCGTCGCCACCAGCAGTTTGTCACCTTCGAACCGTCGGGTCATGCCACGGCGGTCCGCTGTGCCGCGACCAGGTCCGAGACGCCTTTTTCCGCCAGATCCATCAGGCGGCCCATTTCGTCGCGCGAAAAGGTCGACCCCTCGGCGCTCATCTGCACCTCGATCAGCCGTCCGTCGCCGCGCAGGATAAAGTTCCCGTCAGTGCCGGCCTCGCTGTCCTCGGGGTAATCCAGATCCAGCACCGGCTGCCCGGCGTAGATCCCGCAACTCACTGCGGCCACTTCGGAAATCAGCGGATCGGTGATCACGTCCCCGGCCTTCATCAGCTTGTTGACGGCCAGACGCAGCGCCACCCAGCCGCCGGTGATCGAGGCGCAGCGCGTGCCGCCGTCTGCCTGGATCACATCGCAGTCCACGGTGATCTGGCGTTCGCCCAGCGCGTTGCGGTCCACACCCGCGCGCAGCGCGCGCCCGATGAGTCGCTGGATTTCCACCGTGCGGCCCCCCTGCTTGCCGGCCTGCGCCTCGCGCCGCATGCGCGACGAGGTCGATCGCGGCAGCATCCCGTATTCCGCTGTCACCCAGCCCTGGCCGGAGCCCTTGATAAAGGGCGGCACCCGCTCTTCGAGCGAGGCGGTGCACAGCACATGGGTGTCTCCCATGCGGATCAGGCAAGAGCCTTCGGCATGTTTGGTCACACCCGTTTCGATTGAAACGGCGCGCATTTCGCTTAAATCTCGTCCCGACGGTCGCATTGTCTTCCCTTCCTGCTGGTCATGCAGGGGATAGACAGCGGTAGCCCACGGATGCAACCCCGATTGACGTTCCGGCCAGAGGCTCTTTAATGGCGCCGCAGAGGGCAAGAAGATGAATGAGGCACGCGAACTCCTGTCACAGATGAACGATCGCTCGCGCGAGGTGTTTCGGCGGGTGGTCGAAGGATATCTGGCAAGCGGCGAACCGGTCGGCTCGCGCACGCTGACCCGTAGCCTGTCGGAAAAGGTCTCGGCGGCGACGATCCGCAACGTGATGCAGGATCTCGAATTTCTCGGCCTGTTGGACAGCCCGCATGTCTCGGCCGGGCGCATCCCCACGCAACAGGGGCTGCGGATGTTCGTCGACGGTTTGCTGGAGGTGCGCGATCTGGACGATCAGGACCGCGAGAAACTGGACGCGACGCTGGGCCGGAACGCGGGCGATGTCTCGGGGCTTCTGGATGCGGTCGGCTCTGCCCTGTCGGGGGTGACGCACGGGGCCTCGCTGGTGCTGACCCCGAAACACGAGGCGCCGCTGAAACATATCGAGTTCGTCAGCCTGGCGCAGGATCGCGCGCTTGTGGTGATCGTCTTTGCCGATGGCCATGTCGAAAACCGGGTCTTTACCCCGCCGCCGGGCCTGACCCCCAGCGCCATGCGCGAAGCGGCGAATTTCACCAATGCCTTGGCCGAGGGACGGACCCTGACGGAACTGCGCAAGGCCATGCAGGCCGAGATTTCCAAGCGCCGTCAGGAAATCGACAGCCTGGCCGCCGCGCTGATCGACGCAGGGATCGCGGTCTGGGACGGCAGCGGCGACAGCAGCGAACGCCTGATCGTGCGCGGCCGGGCGAATCTGCTCGAAGAGGATTCCGCCCAGGAAGAACTGGACCGAATCCGCAGCCTGTTTGATGACCTTGAACGCAAGCGTGACATCGCCGAGTTCCTAGAACTGACCGACGAAGGCGAAGGGGTGCGCATTTTTATCGGCTCCGAGAACAAACTTTTCTCACTTTCGGGTTCCTCTCTGGTGGTCTCTCCATATATGAACGCGGACCGAAAGATCATTGGCGCGGTGGGCGTGATCGGCCCGACCCGGTTGAACTATGGCCGGATCGTTCCGATCGTGGATTACACGGCGCAGCTGGTCGGGCGGATGATCGCCGACCGGAGTTAGAGGTGGACAGCATGGCAGACCCGAAAAAGGACGATTTTCTCGATGACATCGACGCGGCCGAAGCAGAAGAGCAGGCCGATCTGAACGAGGAGATCGACGATATCGCGATGGAAATCGATGCGCTGCGCGCCGAGCGGGACGACTACAAGGACAGGTTCATGCGGGCGCTGGCGGATGCGGAAAACGCCCGCAAACGCGCCGACAAGGACCGTCGCGAGGCGCAGGCCTATGGCGGCACCCGCATCGCGCGCGACCTGTTGCCGGTCTATGACAACCTCAACCGGGCGCTGACCGCGGCGCAGGAATCCGAAGGTGCCCCGACCGCGCTTGTCGAAGGCGTGGAACTGACCCTGAAAGAGCTGCTCAAGGTATTTGAGCGCCACGGTGTCACCCGGATCACGCCCGAGGTCGGTGAGCGGTTCGACCCGCAACAGCACGAGGCCATGTTCGAGGCTCCGGTGCCGGGCACCAAGGCGGGCGAGATCATCCAGGTCTCTGCCGAAGGGTTCATGCTGTATGACCGGCTGCTGCGCCCCGCGCAGGTCGGTGTCAGCTCGATGCCCGCGTCCTGAACGGTTGGGCGGCGGGGTAACCCCCGCCCTACGCGCCGATACCGCGTGGTGCCGGTGGCGAGTGCTGGGGGGCCAGCCCCCCAGACCCCCCGGAGGTATTTTTAGAGAAAAGAAGAAAGGCGCGCGGAAAAGGTGTCAATCCTTGCCCAGCAGCGCCTTGAGCTCGTAGAGCGCATCCATCGCCTGGCGCGGGCTCATATCGTCCAGCGGCATGTCGCGCAACTGTTCCTCGACCTTTGATGTTTCCCGTGAAACCGGCGGTTCCGGCGCCCGCGCGGCGGCCGAGAACAGCGGCAGGTCGTCGATCAGCGCCTTGGGCGAGGCGCGATCTCGTTCACCCTTTTCCAGCGCTTCGAGAACGTCGCGGGCGCGGGTGATGACCGCGGCAGGCAAGCCGGCGAGTTGGGCGACCTGCACGCCATAGGACCGGTCGGCGGCGCCCTCGTGCACCTCGTGCAGGAAGATCACCTCGCCGTCCCATTCCTTGACCGCCACGGTGGCGTTCCGGACCCCGTCCAGCTTGCCCGCCAATGCGGTAAGTTCATGATAATGCGTGGCAAACAGGCCACGGACGCGGTTGACTGCCTGCAGGTGTTCCAGCGTCGCCCAGGCGATCGACAAGCCGTCGTAGGTGGCGGTGCCGCGGCCGATCTCATCGAGGATCACCAGCGCGCAGTCATCGGCCTGATTCAGGATCGTGGCCGTTTCGACCATTTCCACCATGAAGGTCGATCGCCCGCGCGCCAGGTCGTCGCTGGCGCCGACGCGGCTGAAGATCTGGCTGACAAGGCCCACATGCGCCGATTGCGCCGGGACGTAAGAGCCGATCTGCGCCAGGAGGGCGATCAGCGCGTTCTGTCGCAGGTAGGTCGATTTACCGGCCATGTTCGGCCCGGTCAGCAGGGTGACGGCGGCCCCCTGCCCCTCTGCGCTCAGGTTGCAGTCATTGGCAATGAAAGGCTGGCCCGCCGCGGCCAGCGCGGCCTCGACCACAGGATGCCGCCCGGCCTTGACCGCAAAGGCGCGGCTTTCGTCGACCTTGGGCAGGCACCAGTCCCGTTGTCGTGCCAGTTCCGCCAGGGCCAAAGACAGGTCGATCTCGGCCAGGCCCTGGGCCAGGTCCGACAGCGCCGGCGCCTGTGCCATGATCTCGCCCCGCAACTCCTCGTAGATGCGGCGCTCGATCTCCAGTGCCTCGTTGCCAGCGTTCAGGATGCGGCGTTCGAGTTCGGACAGTTCGACTGTGGTGAAACGCACCTGGTTTGCGGTGGTCTGGCGGTGGATGAACCGCTCGGAGAGCGCAAACATCTTGTCCGCGTGCACCGCCGTCGTCTCGATGAAATAGCCCAGCACGTTGTTGTGCTTGATCTTCAGCGAGGTGACACTGGTTTCCTGGGCATATTCCCCCTGCATCCGGGCGATGACGCCCCTGCCCTCGTCGCGCAGCGTGCGGGCCTCGTCCAATGGCGCGTCGAACCCCGGGGCAACGAATCCGCCGTCGCTGACGCGCAGGCCCGGTTCCGCCACCAGCGCCTCGTCCAGCCTGTCCAGCAGCGGCTCTTGCCCGGTCAGCGCGGCGCAGGACCGGGCCACCAGGTCCGGCAGCTCGACACCTGACAGCCGGTCGGCAATCTGCCCGGCCTGGGCCAGCGCGGTGCGCACCGCTGCCAAATCTCGCGGCCCGCCCCGGTCCAGCCCCAGCCGCGACAGGGCGCGGTCGACGTCCGGGACCTCTTTCAAGGCCGTGCGCAGCATGTCGGCCACCGGTCCCTCGACACCCCAGCGCACCGCCTCCAGCCGCTCGCGGATCACGCCCAGGTCTCGCGAGGGCGAGGCGACCCGCCGTTCCAACAGGCGTGCACCGGCCGAGGTCACCGTCATGTCGATCACCGACAAGAGCGAACCCTTGCGCCCGCCCTGCAGGCTTTCGGTCAGTTCCAGGTTGCGCCGGGTCGCGGCATCGATCTGCAGAATGCGGCTGACCTGTTCCTGCCGGGGCGGTCGCAACAGCGGCAGGCGGCCTTTCTGGGTGATGTCCAGGTAGTCGACCAGCGCGCCCATCGCTGACAGCTCGGCCCGGTCGAAATCGCCGAAGCCGGTCAGCGTCTGCACCTTGAACAGCTTGCAGAGCCGCCCCTCGGCGGCGCCGGATTCGAAACTGGCGGCGCCCAGCACCGTGGGGTCGATCCCCAGATCGCCCAACACCTCGTGCAGGGTGTCCCCCGTCGTGTCGGAGCACAGCAGTTCCGAGGGTGCCAGCCGCGCCAGTTCCGCGCCGATCCGCGCGCGGCCCAGTGGCATCACGTGAAACGCACCGGTCGAGATATCCGCCCAGGCCAGTGCCCAGTCGCCGCGGACATGGCCCAGCGCCGCGAGGTAGTTGTGGCGCCGCGCCTCCAGAAGCGATTCCTCGATCAGCGTGCCGGGCGTGACCAGCCGCACCACGTCGCGCTTGACGACGGATTTGGAACCGCGCTTCTTTGCCTCTTCCGGGGTTTCCATCTGTTCGCCCACGGCGACGCGGAATCCCTTGCGGATCAGGGTCAGCAGATAGCTTTCGGCGGAATGCACCGGCACGCCGCACATCGGGATGTCGTCGCCGGCGTGTTTGCCACGTTTCGTCAGCGCGATGTCCAGCGCTGCGCTGGCCGCCACCGCGTCGTCGAAGAACAGCTCGTAGAAATCCCCCATGCGGTAGAACAGCAGCGCATCGGGGTGGTTTGCCTTGATCTCGAGGTACTGCGCCATCATCGGCGTGACGGCGGTATCCCGTGGTGTACTCTTTCCCGCGTTGTTAGCGCTCACGTAGCTTCCCCCCGGCGATTTCGCGTGACATTAAGACGGGTAAAGAGCGGGGAAAACCGCAAATTCTGCCGGATGGAGGGGACATGTCCAAAGCCAGATTCACCCGTGAAGAGGCTCTTGCCTTTCACCTCGAACCCACACCCGGCAAGTGGGAGGTGCAGGCCACCGTCCCGATGACCACGCAGCGTGACCTGTCGCTGGCCTATTCGCCCGGTGTTGCGGTGCCTTGCGAGGATATCGCCGCCAACCCCGAACTGGCCTACGACTATACCAACAAGGGCAACCTCGTGGCCGTGATCTCGAACGGGACGGCGGTTCTGGGTCTTGGTAACCTTGGCGCGCTGGGGTCCAAGCCGGTGATGGAAGGCAAGTCGGTGCTGTTCAAGCGCTTTGCCGATGTGAACAGTATCGACATCGAGCTGGACACCGAGGACCCGGACGAATTCTGCCGCGCGGTGCGGCTGATGGGGCCGACCTTCGGCGGCATCAACCTTGAGGATATCAAGGCGCCGGAGTGTTTCATCATCGAGCAGCGGCTCAAGGAAGAGATGGACATTCCCGTCTTTCACGACGACCAGCACGGGACGGCGGTGATCTGCGCCGCCGGTCTGATCAACGCGCTGCATCTCTCGGGGAAAAAGATCGAGGATTGCCGGATCGTCCTGAACGGTGCCGGGGCGGCGGGGATCGCCTGCCTGGAACTGATCAAGTCGATGGGGGCGCTGCATGAAAACTGCATCATGTGCGACACCAAGGGCGTGATCTACCAGGGCCGGACCGAGGGCATGAACCAGTGGAAATCGGCCCATGCGGTGGTGACCGAGGCGCGCTCGCTGGAGGATGCCATGAAAGGCGCGGACGTCTTCCTTGGCGTGTCGGCCAAGGGGGCTGTCACGCAGGACATGGTCGCCAGCATGGCGGACAATCCGGTGATTTTTGCGATGGCCAACCCGGACCCGGAAATCACGCCCGAGGACGCCCATGAGGTGCGGGTGGATGCCATCGTCGCGACCGGGCGCAGCGACTATCCCAACCAGGTCAACAACGTGCTGGGCTTTCCCTATCTCTTTCGCGGGGCGCTGGACATCCACGCCCGCGCCATCAACGACGAGATGAAGATCGCCTGTGCGCAGGCGCTGGCGGAACTGGCGCGCGAGGATGTGCCCGACGAGGTGGCGCTGGCCTATGGCAAGACGCTGACCTTTGGCCGCGACTACATCATTCCCACGCCTTTCGATCCGCGGCTGATCCACCGGATTCCGCCCGCCGTGGCGCGGGCTGGCATGGACACGGGCGCCGCGCGGCGGCCCATCGTCGACATGGAAGCCTACGAGCACATGTTGCAGACGCGCATGGATCCGACCGCCTCGATCCTGCGGTCGATCAACGCGCGGGCGCGGTCGGCGCAGGCGCGGATGATCTTTGCCGAGGGTGACGACCCGCGCGTGCTGCGCGCTGCGGTCATGTACCAGCGGTCGGGCCTGGGCAAGGCTCTGGTTGTCGGGCGCGACGCGGACGTGAAACAGAAACTCGAAGAGGCGGGCCTGCACGATGCGGTGCGCGAGCTTGAGGTGGTGAACGCCGCCAACACCCGGCACCTGCAGGGCTACAAGGATTTCCTGTATGAGCGTCTGCAGCGGCGGGGTATGGACCGGCAGGACATCCACCGGCTTGCGGCGCGCGACAGGCATGTCTTTGCGGCACTGATGCTGGCGCATGGGCACGGCGACGGGCTGGTCACCGGGGCGACGCGAAAATCGGCGCATGTGATGCAGTTGGTTAACCACGTCTTTGACGCCGATGCGGCGCATGGGGCCGCTGGCGTGACGGCGCTGCTGCACAAGGGCCGCATCGTGCTGATTTCCGATACGCTGGTCCATGAATGGCCGGATGAGGAGGACCTGGCCACCATCGCCGAACGCGCGTCGGGCGTGGCGCGGCACCTGGGGCTGGAACCGCGCGTGGCCTTTGTCAGCTTTTCGACCTTCGGCTACCCGGTGTCGGAACGGGCGGAAAAGATGCACCTGGCGCCGCGCGTGCTGGACCGGCGCGGGGTCAGTTTTGAATACGAAGGCGAAATGACCGTGGACGTGGCGCTGAACGTCAAGGCGCAGGAGCATTACCCGTTCCAGCGCCTGACCGGCCCGGCCAACATCCTTGTGGTGCCGGCGCGGCACTCGGCCTCGATCTCGGTCAAGCTGATGCAGGAGATGGCGGGGGCCACGGTGATCGGCCCGATCCTGGCCGGGGTCGACAAGTCGATCCAGATTTGTTCGACCTCGATGACCGCGAATGACATCCTGAACATGGCGGTCCTGGCCGCGGCCAAGATCAGCTAGTGAGGGCAGGGGCGGCGGTTGCCCGGCTTGAGACCGGCATGGGAGGTGCCTGATGACGATCTTCAATCTCGGCTCGATCAACGCGGACCTGTTCTATCACGTCCCGCATCTGCCCGCCCCGGGGGAAACCCTGGCCGCGCGGTCCTTTACCCGGGGGTTGGGCGGCAAAGGCGCCAACATGTCGGTGGCCGCCGCCCGTGCCGCGGCCCGCTGCGTACATATCGGCGCGGTGGGGCCGGATGGCGCCTGGGCGGTGGATCGCCTGATGGAATACGGCGTGTATACACAGCATATATCGACTGTATCCGAAGGCACGGGAAACGCGCTGATCGCCGTCGACGACGCCGGAGAGAACACGATCATCCTGTACCCCGGCGCCAACCATGCGATTTCGACCGATCATCTGGCCGAGGCGCTGGACGGGGCAGGCGCCTCGGACATCTTCCTTACCCAGAATGAGACAAACGCCCAGCGCGAGGCGGCGGAACTGGCCTCGGCCAAGGGGATGCGGGTGGCCTATGCCGCCGCGCCCTTTGACGCCAAGGCGGTGCAGGCGGTTCTGCCGCTTTTGGATCTTTTGTTCCTGAACGCGGTCGAGGCGCGGCAGTTGCAAGAGGCGACAGGCCTGGCGCCCGAGGCGCTGCCAGTGCGCGACGTCATCGTGACATTGGGCGGGGACGGCGCGCGCTGGCACAACACCGACACCGGAGAGACACGGGCCTTTCCGGCGGTGCCGGTGACGCCGGTGGACACAACCGGGGCAGGGGACACCTTTACCGGCTATGTTCTGGCGGGACTGGACCGGGGCCTGCCGATGGAACAGGCCATCGGGCAGGCGATGATCGCCGGGGCGATCATGGTCACGCGCGAAGGCACGGCGGACGTGATCCCCGACCTGCGCGACGTGCAGGATTTCGGCGGTTAAAGCGCAAAGTCATCCTCTGTCAGACCGGTGACACCCGCCACGCGGACCTCGGCCTCTGCCGCAAGGTCCGCATCGGTGTTGAACTGCACGATGCTTGATCCGGTGGCCGTCTCGATCACGCGGATCTGGTTGGCGCCGGTAAAGGGCCCGGTGCCGACAAAGGTAAAGACACCCGGGATCATCGAGACCACGTTGATGATGTCGATCCCCTGTTCGAAATCCAGGATCTGATCGCGCTGGGCCCCGATCCCGGCTTGCGCCGTGGTCCGGAACAGGAAGACATCCGCGTCCTGCCCCCCGGTCAGAAAGTCGAGGCCAAGCCCGCCCGCCAGCTCGTCCTCGCCATCGCGGCCGCGCAGGACATCGGTGCCCGCACCGCCTTCCAGCACGTCGTTGCCCGATCCCCCGTCCAGCGTGTCATTGCCGTCCCCGCCGTCCAAATCGTCCGCACCGTCGCGGGCGTTCAGCAGATCGTTGCCATTCTGGCCGCGCAGGGTGTCATTGCCGGCTTGGCCGCGCAGGATGTCATTGTCATCCCCGCCCTCCAGCACGTCGTCGCCACTGCCCCCGTCAAGGATGTCGTCGCCGATCCCACCATAGAGGCTGTCGCCGCCGGACTGACCGACCAGAACATCGGCTCCTTCATCCCCGGTGATCAGGTCGTCGCCATCGTTACCGTTGAGGGTGTCGTTGTCGCACTGGCCGCGCAGGTCGTCCTCGCCATCGCCGCCAAAGGCGATATCGGCACCCGATCCCGCGCTGAGCGTGTCATTGCCGCCACGCCCGATCAACAGGTCATCGTCATTTCCACCGGACAGGGCATCGGCAAAATCGCCGCCCTTGAGCGTGTCGTTCCCGTTACCCCCGCTGACAAGACCGATCCCGTTGCCACTGACGACCTGTCCGGTCCCCGCGCCGTCGTAGGTGTCAAACCCGTCGCCAAGGCTGATGCCTCCGGTGATCGTCCCGGTGTTGATCATGCGATCGTTTTCATTGCTGAACTCGATCTGGGTCGACATGCCGTTCCTGCCGGTGACCGTACCGTGGTTGACAAAGATCCCGGGCAGGAAGGCGCTGCTGGTGGTGGAAAAGATGATACGGCTGATCTCCAGGGTGCCGAGGTTCGTGAGCCGGCCCCCGGAGTCAGAGGACAAGTCCAGAAGGGCGCCGCGCATGTTGCCATAGTTCACGAAGACTGCGCTGGACAGGTCCCCGCCACTGGGCAGCAAACTGCCAATCCGCGTCGCACTCATCACCCCGTGGTTCACAACCGTGAGGCTGACCGTCGATTGCGCGCCGGACGGATCTATCACGTCATCGGCGGCGATAACGCTGCCATAGTTGTAGATGTTCAGCCGCGCGCCGGGCTCGTTCGTCGGTGTATCGAGGACAAAGGCGCTGCCGATGCCGGCCTGAATGGTGCCGTCGTTGACGATTTCCGCGTAGGCGGTGTTGATCTCGACCGTCCCAAATAGGTCGCCGTTGTTGAACAGCCGCGTCAGGATCGACGGGCCGTCGGCCATCTGCACGGCGATTGCGCTGGGCGTCACCTGCACGTTTTCGAGAATGGTCAGCGTGTCGCCATTGGTGGCGGTCACGGTCGCGCTGGTATCGGTGCTCTGGAAAATCTGGGCCATAAAAACCTGTCCTGTCCGGTCAATGTTTGTGTCTACAATCAAACTGTTTAGCGCATGACCTGAAATCTTCAACGAACCCAAGGGCGCGCGGCCCCCAATGGGCCCGGCAGGCGAGGTCAGAGCACGAAATCATCCGCCGTCAGCCCGGTGACAACGCCAAGCTCTGCCCCGGCCAGTGTTCTGGTGGTCGTATTGTAGCTCGTAGTGGTGAAAGTCGTCGTTTTCCCTCTCTTCAATTCGCTTTGCAAAACATGAAAGCACCGGACCGTTTCCGATCCGGTGCTTGCAGTCTGTTGCAGGTCACCTGCTACGTCAGGTGAGCGGGAGGACTGGAGAAAGGATGCCGGACCCTGGCACAGCCCGGACGTTAGTTCACGAAAGGCGCCGCATTGCCCCAAAGCTGTTTGACACGCTGGTCACGTCCGCATCCCTGGCGGTAGCGCTTGTAGGCATCGCGCTGTTTGACGATGCCAAAGCGGGTCACAACGCGCTGGCTGCCCTTGTAATAGTCCTGATGGTACTCCTCGGCGCGGTAGAATTGTTTCGCGGGCAGGATCGGGGTGACGATCTTTTGCCCCAGCGCCTTTTCCGCATCCGCCTTGGCGGCCTCGGCGGCGGATTTCTGGGCGGCGTCGGTGTAGAAGATCGCGGTGCGATAGCTTTCGCCCCGGTCGCAGAACTGGCCGCCCGCGTCGGTCGGATCGACCGAACGGAAGAACAGGTCATAAAGCTGGCGAACAGAGACGGTGCCGGGATTGAAATTGATGCTGACCGCCTCGTAATGGCCCGTGCCGCCCCGGCTGACCTGCTTGTAGGTCGGGTTGGCCGTGCGGCCGCCGGTGTAGCCGGACACGGCCTCGCCCACGCCGCGGACCTTTTCGAAATCCGCCTCGACGCACCAGAAACAGCCGCCGGCTACGATGATCTCGGCGGCACGGGCGCCCTGGGCCTGAACGCTCAGGCCAAGCGTGAGCAGAAGACAGAGCAGGGCAGGACGGATGGAAACGAGACGGGGCATGGCGGGTTCTCCTTTTGCCAGAGCCTGCCCCGCTGGCCCCCTGCCTGGCAATCCGCCAAGGGCCGGTTTCACCCGAAGGTGAGCGTGACGTGATTTTTCCAAAGAAAATTTATCCGGACCGAAACTTATTTCGGAGAGGCTTCGTGAATACCCATACCAGCGCCAAAGATGATGTTTCCGGCGCTCGGCAGAACTGGGAGACTATACATGACTTTCAAGACTATGACCGCCGCTCTTGTCCTCGCAGCAGGCTCCGCCTTCGCCGGGGGCCACGGCATGGCACCGATGGTCGAAGCCGCCGACCAGAGCGTTGCCGAGGGCGCCGTTACCGCCAGCAAGGTCGTTGCGCCCGCCAATGGCTGGCTGGTCGTGCACCGCACCGGCGCAGACATGAAGCCGGGTCCGGTGGTTGGCCACGCGCCGCTGCGCAAGGGCGAAAACATGGATGTTGCCGCCATCCTGACCGAAGAAGTCGCCGCCGGTGACATGCTGATGCTCATGGTTCACGGCGAGGACGGTGGCATGACCACGGGCATCTTTGAATACACGCTGGGCGCCAAGGAAGACGGCCCGATCCGTCTGGACGGCAACCTGGTGATGACAACCATCACCGCCCAGTAAGGGTTGCGCCGGGTCACCCCGTCTCAACCCCGGCCCGGCGCCCCGCCGGTGGTTTTCCGGTCGGGACGTGCCTGCGTATTTGGCACGGTGAAAGGCCGTCCAGGTCCCGGTTTCCCGGATCTGGGCGGCCTTCATGCGTTTCAGGATGCCTTGCCTGCGATTGCCTCGCGCGTGATCGGGCAGCGGGTGGCGTCATACATCCGGTCCAGCACCTCGGCAAAGATCCCCGGCGCGTCGGGGACTGCCTCGAACAGGGTCATGCAGGACCGCACCTTGAGGGCGTCGACCGCGCCAAGAATGGTCGCCGGATCGGTGTCTTCATGGCTCAGGAGAAGTTGCGAGACCTGGACCAGCCGGGGGCCAAGCAACGGGTGGGCAAGATAGGCTGCGGCCCCGTCCAGCCCGGACAGCCCGAAATGCCGCGCGCGATGCGAGCGGCCCAGAATGGCCAGCTGCGGAAAGACCCACCAGATCCAGTGAGAGGTTTTCCGCCCCGCGCGCATCTCGCGCAGCACGTCGTCCCAGACCGGGGCCTGGGACGCAACGAATTCGGAAAGCTCAGCCAAGACGCCGTTTGCGCGCCGCCAGCAGGCGCAGGCGCAGGGCGTTGAGGGTGATGAAACCCTCGGCGTCCTTCTGGTCGTAGGCGCCGGCGTCATCCTCGAAGGTGACATGCGCCTCGGAGTAGAGCGACTGTTCCGACCAGCGACCGATGCAGCGGACCGAGCCCTTGTAGAGCTTCAGCTTGACGGTGCCAGAGACCAGTTCTTGGGACGTGTCGATGGCCGCCTGCAACATCTCGCGTTCCGGCGAATACCAGAAGCCGTTGTAGATCAGCTCGGCGTAGCGCGGCATCAGGCTGTCCTTGAGGTGACCTGCGCCGCTGTCCAGCGTAATCTGTTCGATGCCGCGATGCGCCTCTAGCAGGATGGTGCCGCCGGGGGTTTCGTAGATGCCGCGAGACTTCATGCCGACAAACCGGTTTTCGACGAAGTCCAGCCGCCCGATGCCGTGCTTGCGGCCATAGTCGTTCAGCGCGGTCAGGATGGTGGCGGGGGACATCGCCTCGCCGTTGATCGCCACGGCGTCGCCCTTTTCAAAGGTGATCTCGATCACCTCGGGCGTGTCGGGCGCGTCCTCGGGGTTCACGGTGCGCAGGTGCACGTATTCGGGCGCTTCTTCTGCCGGATCTTCCAGCACGCGGCCCTCCGACGAGGTGTGCAGCAGGTTCGCATCGACAGAGAAGGGCGCTTCGCCGCGCTTGTCCTTGGCGATCGGGATCTGGTTCTTTTCGGCAAAGTCCAGCAGCGCGGTACGCGAATTCAGGTCCCACTCGCGCCAAGGGGCGATCACCTTGATGTCGGGGTTCAGCGCGGCGGCGCTCAGTTCAAAGCGCACCTGGTCATTGCCCTTGCCAGTCGCGCCGTGGGCCACCGCGTCGGCGCCGGTTTCCTCGGCGATCTCGACCAGCCGCTTGGAGATCAGCGGGCGGGCGATGGAGGTGCCCAGCAGGTACAACCCCTCGTAGACGGCATTGGCGCGGAACATCGGGAAAACGAAATCCCGCACAAATTCCTCGCGCACGTCCTCGATGTAGATGTTCTCGGGTTTGATCCCCAGCATCAGCGCCTTTTCGCGGGCCGGCTCCAGCTCTTCGCCCTGACCGAGGTCGGCGGTGAAGGTCACCACCTCGCAGCCGTATTCCGTCTGCAACCATTTCAGGATGATCGAGGTGTCGAGGCCGCCGGAATAGGCGAGCACAACTTTTTTGGGCGCTGTCATGGATCATGTCCTCTGGGGCGGTTTGGCGGGCGGATTAGCCTGTTTTCCGGGGGCCTGCAAGGAAGGGGCGTTGACCTTGCCCGCCGGCGTGCTAGGCCCTGAGGCAGATTGATACGAAAGGTGCGCCATGCGCGGCTGGCAGATTTTCAGACATTCGTTCCGCATGGTGCTCAACAACCTCGAAGCGGCCTTTCGCCTGTCGGCGGTCCTGTACGCCGTACAGGCGCTGAACCAGGTGCTTGTGCTGCTGGCGACCCCGGCCCAGGGGGCGACCGCGATGGTGATCAGCCCGGGGATGGCGCTGATGGTCCTGATGACCTCGATCCTGGCGATTGTCGCCAGCCTGTGGATCGCCGTGGCGTGGCACCGTTTTGTCCTGACCGGAGAGGAACCCGAAGGCGCGGTGCCGCCCTGGCACGGCGGGCTGGTGCTGGCCTATCTGGGCCGGTCGGTGATGATCGCCCTGCTGGTGGTGGTGGCACTGATCGCCGCGCTGATCCCGGTGACGGCGGTCATGGCAATGGCGCCCGCGCTGGGCCTGCCGCTGATGCTGATGGTTGTGGCGCTGGGGGTTTACCTGTTCTTCCGCTTCGGGGTGATGCTGCCCGCCGGGGCCATCGACCGCAAGATGACCCTGCGCGAGGCCTGGGCCGCCACAAGCAAGGACAAGGAAGCGGTATTTGTGCTGACGCTGATCGCGACCGGCATGGTGGTGGCGGTGCAATTGCCCGCGATGCTGAACCCCGATCCGCATTCGCTGATCAACCTGGTCTACAGCGTCGTGGTCGGCTGGTTCGCGACGATGATCGGGATCTCGATTCTGACCACGCTCTACGGTGTCTGTGTCGAGGGCCGCGACATCGACTGACTTGCGCAGCACCCTGGCATGGGCCAACTGTGACGGATGACTGATTTCGCCGAAAAAGCCCGCGCCGCCGAGGCCGCCATGCGCGAGGTGTTTCCTCCGACGCCGCTGTTGCGCAACGCCCATCTTTCCGAACGCTTCGGCGCCGAGGTGCTGCTGAAACGCGAGGACCTCAGCCCGGTGCGCAGCTACAAGCTGCGCGGGGCCTTCAACGCCATGCGCAAGGCCGAGGGAGAGATCCTTTTCGTCTGTGCCTCTGCCGGCAATCACGCGCAGGGCGTGGCCTACATGTGCCGGCATTTCGGGGTGCAGGGCGTGATCTTCATGCCCGTGACGACCCCGCAGCAGAAGATCCAGAAAACCCGGATGTTCGGCGGCGATGCGATCGAGATCCGCCTGATCGGGGATTATTTCGACGATTGCCTGAAAGCGGCGCAGGCGTTTTGCGCGCAGGAGGGCGGGCATTTCCTGTCGCCCTTCGACGATGACGACGTGATCGAGGGGCAGGCCAGCGTTGCGGTCGAGATTGAACAGCAGCTTGGCCGCGCCCCCGATCACCTTGTGATCCCGGTGGGCGGGGGCGGTCTGTCCTCGGGCGTGCTCAGCTATTTCGGCAATTCGGTGCAATATACCTTTGTCGAACCGCAGGGCGGTGCCTGTCTGCGGGCGGCGCTGCAGGCCGGGCGGCCCGTGGCCCTGCCGGAGGTCAACACCTTTGCCGATGGCGCTGCCGTTGCCCGGATCGGCGAGCGGACCTTCGAGCGGCTCAAGGGTGTGGGCCTGGCCAATTCGCTGACCATCAACGAGGATCGGCTGTGCCTGACCATCCTTGAAATGCTGAATGTCGAAGGGATCGTTCTGGAACCGGCGGGGGCCTTGTCGGTCGATGCGCTGCAGGACCTGGGGCAGGGGATCGCCGGGCGGACCGTGGTCTGCATCACCTCGGGCGGGAATTTCGATTTCGAACGCCTGCCAGAGGTCAAGGAACGCGGTCAGCGCTATTCCGGAGTGAAGAAATATTTCATCCTGCGCCTGCCGCAGCGTCCCGGCGCGCTCAAGGATTTCCTGGGCCTGCTTGGCCCGGAGGATGACATCGCGCGCTTTGAATACCTCAAGAAATCGGCGCGCAACTTCGGCTCTGTCCTGATCGGGATCGAAACCTCGGTGCCCGGGAATTTCCGGAAACTGTTCGACCAGCTGGACGCGCATGGGTTCACCTACCAGGACATCACCGAGGACGAGATCCTCGCCCAGTTCGTGATCTGATGTTTGCCGGGCGGCGCGTTCTGGTGACCGGTGCGGCGCAGGGGATCGGCCTTGCGCTGGCGCGTGCGCTTTCGGCAAAGGGCGCGCGGTTGTTCCTGACGGACCGGGCGGGGCCGGGTCTGGATCCGGTCGCGCGGGACCTGGGGGCAGGGGCCTTTGCCGCGGACCTGCGCGACCCCGGGCAGATCGCCAGGCTGGTGTCCCGCGCGCAAGAGGCGCTGGGCGGGATCGACATGCTGATCTCGAACGCGGGGTTTGCACGGGGCGCGATGGAGGGACCCTGCAGCGCCCCGGATGACCAGTGGCAGGACAGCTGGGATCTGCATGTCATGGCGCATCTGCGGGCCGCGCGGCTGGTCTTGCCGGAGATGCGCAAACGGGGTGAGGGCTGGCTGGTCAATGTCGCCTCTGCGGCGGGGCTGCTGTCACAGATCGGCGACGCGCCCTATTCGGCCAGCAAGCACGCCGCCGTCAGCCTGGCGCAATCGCTGGCGATCGAACATGGCGACGAGGGTATTCGCGTCTCTGTCGTTTGCCCGTTGTACGTGGCCACGCCCCTTTTGGGATACGAAGCAGACGGCGCGGAGTGGCCCGAGGGTGTCCTGACCCCCGAGGCGGTGGCCGATTGCGTGCTGCAAGGGCTGACAGAGGAGCGTTTCCTGATCCTGCCCCATCCCGAGGCCGCGGAATTTGCCCGGCGCCGTGTGGCGGACATGGACCGTTGGATCGCAGGCATGCGCCGGTTGCGGCGCGAGGCCTTTGCCGATGGTGCGCCGCGTGACCTGTCAGAGCTGCACCGTCGGATCTGAATGCACGGTCAGGCGGCCAGCCGACCGGGAAGATCCTGTTCGAACTTGCGGCGCGAGACCTCGAACGCGTTGCGAACCTCTTTGGGGCTGACCGCGTCCGGCGCGCCCGCGGCAGCGGATTTCTCTCCCTTCAGGCAGAGTGCGGCCAGGTCCGCGAATCCCAGGTTCAGAGAGGCGCCCTTGAGGAAATGCATCTGTTCCTCCGTCACCACTGGATTGCCTTCGCATTTTTCCAGCGCGACGATGGCGATTTCGACCTCGTCCAGGAACAGATCGACGACCTCGGCGAAATCCTCGGCGCCGATTTCATCGACCAGTTCGTCGACACGTGACCAATCAATCATCTCGAAACCTCCTGCGTCAGGCACCGCGTGAGAAAAAGACCAAGGCGGCCACGGCCGCCCCGTGCGGCTTGTCTAACCACCGCAGGTAAAGGCAGCCTTTCCATTCGTGCCCGGGCGACAGGGGAATGCAGGGCATTTTACCGTTCAGGCGCCGTTAAGGAGCTGACCTTAGAAACCGCGGCATTGGAAACGCCAACAGGGGCATGAATTGCAGACCCAAAGCACCAGTATCCCGTCCGGGCTGACAGGCGCTATTCAGCGCGTGCTGGTGGTCGATGATAGCCGTGCACAGTTGAAGATGGTCGAAACGATGGTCCGCCGCTGGGGGTACGAGGTGATGACCGCCGATTCCGGGCACCAGGCGCTGGAAATCATACGCCGCACGCCACCTGACCTGATCCTGTCGGACTGGATGATGCCGGGCATGACCGGTCTGGAATTCTGTCGCCATTTCAGGAAGTTGTCGCAGAACGGCTATGGCTATTTCATTTTGCTCACCTCCAAGAGCGAGAAGGACGATATTGCCAAGGGGCTGGACGCGGGCGCCGATGATTTCCTGACCAAGCCGGTCAATGCACATGAACTGCGCGCCCGCATCACCGCCGGCGAACGCATCGTGTCGATGGAACGGCAACTGTCGGAAAAGAACCGGCAGGTTTCGGACGCATTGGAGGAGCTGCGCGAGATTCACACGGCGATCGACAATGACCTGCGCCAGGCGCGGACGATCCAGCAATCGCTTGTCCCCGAACGCATCTGCGAGGTGCTGACCTCACGCGTCAGCCTGCTGCTCAGGCCCTGCGGCCATGTCGGTGGCGATCTTGTGGGTGTGTTCAAGCCCGGCTTCGGGCGGTTGGGGCTGTATAGTATCGACGTTTCGGGCCACGGTATCACCTCGGCGATGGTGACGGCGCGGGTTGCGGGATATCTGTCGTCGACCTTCCCGGAACAGAATGTCGCCCTGGAACGGCGGTTCGACCAGTTTTACGCCATGCGCGAACCGGCAGAGACGGCGCAGCTGCTGAATCAGAGGCTGGCGGCCGATCCCGGGGTCGAGGAATACCTGACGATGGCCTATGTCGCCGCCGACCTTGCCTCGGGGCGGATGCGCATGGTGCAGGCCGGACATTCGCCGCCTCTGTTGCTGCGGGCAGACGGCAGCCATGACTTCATCGGCGATGGCGGGCTGCCCATCGGGCTGGTCGACGAGGTCAGCTATGATCAGCATGATTTTCAGCTGCAGTCCGGGGACCGCCTGCTGCTTTATTCCGACGGATTCACCGAGGCGGTGATGAAGAACGGCGAGATGCTGGGCGATGATGGCCTGGTCGAGATCTTTCGCGAAAGTGCGCGCTTCGGCAGCGGGCCGGACCTGCTGGAGGATATGTTCTGGCGCCTGACCCAACAGATGGAAAGCGCGGCCAAACTGGGTGATGACGTCTCTGCGGCGCTGCTGGAATTCGACGTGCTCAAGGATGCCCGGGCCTGACGCCGCTACAGGCAGAACCGCCGGACAAAGCTGCTGTCGCCCCGGTTGCCAAGTTCGCCAACGGCCTGCTCCGGGCTGCGCCAGATCGCGGTATGGCCGGCCTCTGTCGGGGGGCCATGCGGGCGCACGGGCTGCGCCGTGTAGATCACACACAGCTTTTCCGCCCAGAGATCGTATTCCGGCATGAAGGTGAACCGCCGAAACGCGCCCAGCCTGCGGGGCCGGGCGATTCGCCAGCCGGTTTCCTCGAAAACCTCGCGGTGCAGGGCGAATAACGGCTGTTCGCCCGGGTCGATGCCGCCACCGGGCAGTTGCACCTCTGGTCCCGGGTCGGCCTGGAGCGTCAGCAAAAGCCGCCCGGCGCGGGGCAGAATGGCATAGACGCCGGGCCGCAGCGTGTAGCGCCGCCCGGGTTCCGGCGGCGTGCCGATCCTGGGTGTCATCCCTGGCCCCCTTTGCGTCCGGGTTCATTCCTCTTATATGGTCGCGATATGCCAGCCAAAGGCACACAAGGAAACCCCATGAGCATCGGCAACATACTCGCCTGGGACGACACCGTCCTGCCCTTTCAGCTTGACCGTTCGGACATGCGCGGCCGGGTCGCCCGGCTTGACGGCGTGCTGTCCGGCGTTCTGAAACAGCACGATTACCCCGCCCCGGTCGAGGCGCTGGTGGCCGAGATGGCGCTGCTGACGGCGCTGATCGGCCAGACCATCAAGCTGCGCTGGAAACTTTCGCTGCAGGTGCAGACGAATGGCCCGGTGCGGATGATCGCCACCGACTATTTCGGCCCCGAGAAAGAGGGCCAGCCCGCGCGCATCCGCGCCTACGCCAGTTTCGACCGCGACCGGATCACAGATGCGCCGCCGTTCCAGCAGCTTGGATCGGGTTATTTCGCGATCCTGATCGACCAGGGCAAGGGCATGCAGCCTTACCAGGGCATCACCCCGATCGCGGGCAGCAGCCTGTCGGATTGCGCGGCGGCCTATTTCGCCCAGTCCGAACAGCTGCCCACCACCTTTGCCCTGTCCTATGGCCGGTCGACCGAACCGGGCGTCGCCGAACACTGGCGCGCGGGCGGCATCATGCTGCAGCACATGCCCAAGGCCTCGCCCTTTGCCAGTGATGAGGGCGGGTCCGGCGAAAAGGGCCTGTTGCAGGCCGAGGACCTACTGAGTGGCGACAACCAGGAAAACTGGACCCGCGTGAACAGCCACCTGCATACGCTGGAGGAAATGGAGCTGATCGGCCCGACCCTGTCGCCGACAGATTTGCTGTTTCGCCTGTTCCACGAGGAACAGCCGCGGGTTTACGACGCTCAGCCGGTGCGGTTCGGGTGTACCTGCTCCGAGGACCGCGTGCGGCAGAGCCTGTCGATCTACTCGGCCAAGGACATCGAGAAGATGACCACGGACGAGGGGCTGGTGACAGCGGATTGCCAGTTCTGCGGCGCGCATTACACGCTGGACCCGGCCAGTGTCGGGTTCGAGGCGAATGATCCCGATGACACGGCCCAATGACACGATCTGACCAGGAAGCGCGGTTGCGCCGGGCGCCGGATGCGCCCGGGGCGCCCTCATCGGATTTCGACCTGAATCCCAAGGTTGTGCTGCCCGAGGGACGCAAGTTGCGCCCGGCGGGTGTGTTGGCGGCCTTTCGCCCCGGTGCGGATGGGCTGGACCTGATCCTGACGAAACGCTCCAGCCGGTTGAAACATCACCCCGGCCAGATCGCCTTTCCGGGCGGCAAGGTCGATCCCGGCGACGCGGACGAGGTGGCCGCCGCCCTGCGCGAGGCACACGAAGAGGTGGCCCTTAACCCCGGCCAGGTCGAGGTTCTTGGCACGCTGCCGCCGCATGAGACGGTGACAGGTTTTGTGGTGACGCCTGTGATCGGGCTGGTACATGGCGATTTCAACCCGGTGCCGGAACCCGGCGAGGTCGACGAGGTCTTTGCCGTGCCGTTTAGCCATGTCACTGACCCGGAACGATTTTCTGTGCAATGGCGGCGCTGGCGCGGGCAGCGGCGGATGTACTACACGGTGCCTTTCGGGCCCTATTACATCTGGGGTGCCACGGCGCGGATGCTGCGCGCACTGGCCGAGCGGGTTCAGCCATGACCCGCGTCACCGGAGAGTGGCTCGAATCGCCCGCGACACAGACGGTCATGGCGCTGCTCGAAGATGGGGGCCACCTTGCCTACGCGGTGGGCGGCTGCGTGCGCAACGCGTTGCTGGATGTGCCGGTGAGCGACGTGGACATTTCCACGGACGCGCGTCCGGAACGGGTGATGGACCTCGCAAAAGCCGCCGGATTGAAGGTTGTGCCCACGGGGATCGACCACGGCACGGTGACGGTGGTCGCCGACGGCGAGGGATTCGAGGTCACGACCTTTCGTGCCGATGTGGAAACCGATGGCCGACGGGCCGTGGTGCGCTTTGCCGATGATGTCCACGAGGACGCGGTGCGGCGCGATTTCACCATGAACGCGCTGTATGCCGACCGGCGCGGCACGCTGGTCGATCCGCTGGACGGGCTGCCGGACCTTGAGGCGCGGCACTTCCGTTTTATCCTCGACGCGGACACCCGCATCCGCGAGGACTATTTGCGCATCCTGCGGTTCTTCCGGTTTTCCGCTTGGTACGGCGATCCCGAGGCAGGGATGGACCCCGAGGCGCTGGCCGCCATTGCCGCCAATATCGACGGGCTGGATGTGCTGTCGCGTGAGCGGGTCGGCGCGGAACTGGTCAAGCTGTTGAAGGCGCCCGACCCGCTGGTGTCCGTTTCGGTGATGGAGCGGCTGGGCGTGCTGGCCCATGTCCTGCCCGGGGCGGGCATCACGGCGCTGGGCCCCTACCTGGTGCACGAGGCGGATCAGGGCATGGCGCCAGATCCGATGGCCCGCATGGCGGTCATGGGCTATTTCGACGGGGCTGCCTTGCGCCTGTCAAAGTCCCAGCAGCGCGAACTGGACCTTTACCACACGCACATGTCCGGGACGGAGGGGCCAGCGGAATTGGCCTACCGCCACGGAAGCCAGTCGGCCCGGACCGTGATGGTCCTGCGCGCCGCCAGCCTGGGGATGCCGGTTCCGCCGGATCTGCCGGAACATCTGTCGCGTGGGGCGCAGGCGAAATTCCCCTTGAAGGCCAAGCACTTGATGCCAGAGTATCAAGGCGCCGCGCTGGGCGAGGCGTTGCGGCGCGCCGAAGATCACTGGATTGCGCAGGATTTCGCGCCCGATGGTCCGGCCCTGCGGAACTGGCTAGACGAGGGGTGACAGGCCGGAAATTCTGGCCTAATACATGATCGACTCATGTAATTCCCGGGAGACATGATGGTGCGTGACAGGATCCTGATCAGCTTCGCCTGAGCCGGTCTGCACGCGCGGGTCGGCCACAGGCAGCCCCGCTTTACCCTTAATCATTGTCAAAATGCTCCAAGGAGCGCCCGGTATGTTCCGTTTCTTTGAAAACCTCGTCGATCCCTACGGTCCCTATCCGAAAAAGGATACCCCACCGCAGCGCCTGCTGCCCTTCCTGATGGACTACGCCCAGCCGTTCCGGCGGCTGTTTGTCCTTGCCACCTTGATGTCGGTGATCGTGGCCGCGGTCGAGGTCGGGCTGATCTGGGCGATGGGTTGGGTCGTCGATATCCTGTCCGGCGATCCCTCACAGGTCTGGCAGCTGCATGGTACCGCGCTGATCTGGTTGGCTATCTTCATCCTGCTCCTGCGGCCCGCGATCCAGGTGCTGGACGTTCTGCTGCTCAACAACGCGGTGATGCCCAACTTTGGCACGCTGATCCGCTGGCGGTCGCACGCGCATGTGCTGCGCCAGTCAGTCGGTTGGTTCGAGAACGATTTCGCCGGGCGCATCGCCAACCGCATCATGCAGACGCCCCCGGCGGCGGGCGAGGCGGTGTTCCAGGTCTTCGATGCGATCACCTTTTCGCTGGCCTACCTCGTGGGGGCGATGGTGCTGCTGGGCGATGCGGACCCGCGGCTGATGATCCCGCTGGTGGTCTGGTTCGGTCTGTATGCGGTGCTGATGCGCTGGATCATCCTGCGGGTCGGCCCGGCGTCCAAGGCGGCCTCGGACGCGCGCAGCAAGGTCACGGGCCGGGTGGTGGACAGCTATACCAATATCCATTCTGTCAAGATGTTCGCGCATCACTCGCGGGAACTGGACTACGCCAAGGAGGCGATCGAGGACACGCGCCAGACCTTCCAGGTTGAGATGCGGCTGTACACGATCATGGACCTGGCGCTGATGATCCTGAACGGATTGCTCATCGTCGGCGTCGTCGGCTGGGCGATTGCGCTGTGGATGCAGGGCGCCGCCTCGACCGGGGCGGTGGCGGCGGCAACCGCGCTGACCCTGCGGCTGAACGCGATGACCGGCTGGATCATGTGGGCACTGACCACCTTCTTTCGCCAGCTTGGCGTCGTGGCCGAGGGGATGGAGACGATTGCCCAACCGATCACGCTGGTCGATTCACCAAAGGCGAAGCCCCTGAAGCTGACCCAGGGCGAGATTCGCCTCGACCACCTCAGCCACCATTACGGGCGCGGGACCGGCGGTCTCGACGATATCTCGCTGACCATCGCGCCGGGCGAAAAGATCGGCCTTGTGGGCCGGTCAGGCGCGGGCAAGTCGACGTTGGTCAAGCTGCTGTTGCGGTTCTACGACGTGGAAAAGGGCCGCATCCTGATCGACGGGCAGGAGATTTCCACCGTCACGCAGGACAGCCTGCGGCTGAACATCGGCATGGTGCAGCAGGATTCGGCGCTTCTGCACCGGTCGGTGCGCGACAACATCCTGTACGGACGCCCCGATGCCAGCGAGGCGGACATGCTGGAGGCCGCGAAACAGGCGCAGGCGCATGACTTCATCCTGGACCTCGAAGATCCGCAGGGCCGCACGGGTTACGACGCCCATGTGGGGGAACGCGGCGTGAAACTCTCGGGCGGACAGCGGCAGCGGGTCACGCTGGCGCGGGTGATCCTGAAAAACGCACCGATCCTGCTGCTGGACGAGGCGACCAGCGCGCTGGACAGTGAGGTCGAGGCGGCAATCCAGGACACGCTTTATGGCATGATGCAGGGCAAGACAGTGATCGCCATCGCCCACCGCCTGTCGACCATCGCCCAGATGGACCGTATCCTTGTCATGGACGAAGGGCGGATTGCCGAAGAGGGCAGTCATGACGCGCTTTTGGCCAAGGGCGGGCTATATGCCAGTTTCTGGGCACGCCAATCGGGCGGTTTCCTTGATCCGGACACGCAGGCAGCGGAGTAATGCAGGCACTTTTCCAGAAACTGATCGCGCGCGCGGGCAACCTGATCGACCCGGAGCGGCAGGCCGAAGGCATGCCGCCCGACCGTCTGCGTCCCTTCATCTCCTGGGCCTTGCAGGGTGGCGGCGTGATCATCTGGCTGGGTGTCGCGATTTCCGTCTTGGCCGGCGTGACAGAGGTGCTGTCGATGTACCTGCTGGGCCGCGTGGTCGACGCGGTGGCCGGGCCGGTGCAGAACGGTTTCCTGACCGATCACCTGGGGCTGATCGCGCTGGCGGTCGGGCTCTTGCTGGTGGCGCGTCCGCTGCTGTTCGGTGGGCTGGCGCTGACGCAATCGGTGATGATCGGGCCCAATATCTTCAAGTTGGTGCTGGCGCGGCTCTACCGCTGGACCATCGGCCAGTCGGTCACCTTCTTCGACGACGATTACGCGGGCCGCATCGCGCAAAAGATGGTGCAGGCCGCACGCTCGCTGACGGAAATCGTGATCGAGACGGTCAATGCCGTGACATTTGGCCTGGCGACGGTCATCGGCACCGCCGTCCTCCTGGCCTCGATCCATCCGGGGATGCTGCTGCTTCTGGCGGGATGGTTTGCGCTCTACCTTGCCTTCCTGCGGGTGATGCTGCCGGTCATCCGCCGCCGGTCCGCCGCGCGGGCCGAGGCGCAGGCGATGGTGACCGGGCAGGTGGTGGACACGATTTCCAACATCAAGACGGTCAAGCTGTTCGCCGGGGACATGCAAGAGGATCGCCGCGCGCTGGGAGAGATGGAAAACCTGCGTGGCAAGACGCTGAATTTCGGCGAGGCGACCACCGCCTTTCGCCTTGGCCTGATCTTTATCGCCGGGCTGCTGCCCGTCATCATGGTGGGCACCGCCATCGCGATGCGCAGCGCGGGTGTCTCGCCCGGTGACATTGCCGCCGTGGGCGCGGTGACGATCCGGCTGGCGCAGATGACCGGCTGGATCAGCTTTACCCTGATGGTGATCTATGGCCACGTGGGCGAGGTCGAGGACGGGATGACCACGCTCAGCGTGTCGCACGCGTTGACGGACAGGCCCGGCGCCAGCGACCTGCAGGTGACAAAGGGCGAGATCACCTTTGACAATGTGCATTTCGCCTATGGCGGGCGGACGGGCGGCGTGTCGGGCATCGACCTGACCATCCATCCGGGTGAAAAGCTGGCCATTGTCGGGGCCTCGGGCGCGGGCAAATCCACGCTCTTGTCGCTGCTTTTGCGGCTGTACGACAGCGAAAGCGGGCAGGTGCGGATCGACGGCACCGATGTGTCCGGCGTTACCCAGGCCAGCTTGCGCAGCCAGATCGGCATGGTCACGCAGGAAACCGCCATGTTCAATCGCTCGGCCTTGGACAATATCCGCTATGGCCGCCCCGACGCGACAGAGGCCGAGGTGATCGAGGCCGCGAAGCGCGCCGAGGCGCATGACTTTATCCTGGAGCTGGAGGATTTCCGCGGTCGCACCGGTTATGGCGCCTATCTGGGCGAACGCGGCGTGAAACTGTCCGGCGGGCAGCGACAGCGCATCGCGCTGGCTCGTGCCATCCTCAAGGACGCGCCGATCCTGGTGCTGGACGAGGCCACCAGCGCGCTCGATAGCGAGGTCGAGGCCGCGATCCAGCACGCGCTGGGCCGGGTGATGGAGGGCAAGACCGTGCTGGCCATCGCGCACCGTCTGTCGACGATTTCCAGCATGGACCGGATCGTTGTCCTGCACGACGGGCGCATCGCCGAACAGGGCACCCATGACGAGCTTTTGGAAAAGAAGGGCCTCTATGCCCGCTACTGGGACCGGCAGTCCGGCGGTTTCCTGGGCGAAGACGCGGTGGAGGCGGCGGAATGATCCGACGCATGCTGCCAAAGATCGACCCGTTCCAGCCGGCGGACGGGGCGCCGCCGCAGGGCCTGTGGGCCTTTGCGCGCTGGGCGCTGAAGGGCGCGGAAAAGCCGATCCTGCTGGCGGTTGTCGTCACCGCGATGACCGGGATTTCCGAACTGGTGGCGGCGCGTTTCACCGGCTGGGTGATCGACGGCGCCGAAGCCACAGGGCCGGGCGCCTTCTGGGAGCCGTTCTGGTGGCTGATCCTCTTTGGTCTGGCTTTCTTCCTGCTGATCCGGCCGCTGATCTTCGTCTTTGACGCCGGTGTCTCGGGCGTGATGCTGGGGCCGAACCTGTTTCCGATGGTGCTGCAACGGCTGAACAGCCATGTCCTTGGCCATTCGATGCGGTTCTTCGAGAATGATTTTGCCGGGCGGCTCAGCCAGAAGGCGCTGCAGGTCTCGCGCGCGCTGACTGATCTCGTGCTCGAAACCACGGATGTGGTTGTCTACGCGCTGGCGATGTTCATCGGGGCGTTCTTTCTGCTGGGGTCGATCGATCCCTGGCTGCTGGGTGTCTTTGCGCTTTGGGCGGTTCTGTATGCAATGGCGCTGCGCTATTTCATCCCGCGCGTGCGGCGCCTTTCGGCGGCGCGGGCGGGGTCGCGGACCGCCGTCACCGGGCAGATTGTCGATACCTATTCCAACATCGCCACGGTCAAGCTGTTTGCCCGCGACGATGACGAGGACGCGGCCACGCACGCGGCGCTGGACCATTACCGCGCCCGCGCTCTGGATTTCGGTGAGCTGTCGGCGGTCTTTCGCATGGTGCTGATGACGCTGGGGGGCATCCTGCCTGTGGTGTCGATCCTGGGTGCGCTTTACCTCTACAGCATCGGCACGGCGACGGCGGGTGACATCGCGGTGACGGCGATGGTCACGACCCGCCTGTCGATGCTGACCAACCGGCTGGGCCGCGTGGCCATGTCGATCTTTACCAACATCGGAGAGATGCAGGACGGGATCGGCACGCTGACGCCCGGGCATGAGATCACCGACCGCCCCGCCGCCGCATCGCGGGCCGAGCCGGGCGAGATCCGGTTCGACCACGTGGGCTTTGCCTATGGCGGCGAGGGGCATGCGCTGTCCGGGTTCGACCTGACCATCGCGCCGGGGGAAAAGGTGGCGCTGGTGGGCGCCTCGGGCGCGGGGAAATCCACCGCCGTCTCCTTGCTGTTGCGGCTTTATGACGTGGAACAGGGGCGCATCCTGATGGGCGGCATGGATATCCGCGACCTGACCCAGCAGGCGCTGCGGCGTCAGATTTCTGTCGTCCGGCAGGAAACGGCCATGTTCAACCGTTCGGCGCTGGAAAACATCCGCTATGGCCGGGCGGAGGCGACGGACGAAGAGGTGTTCGAGGCCGCGCGCCGCGCCTCGGCGCATGAGTTCATCCAGGACTTGTCGGACCACAAGGGCAACCTGGGTTATGCCGCGCGGTTGGGCGAACGGGGGGTCAAACTCTCGGGCGGACAACGCCAGCGGATTGCGCTGGCGCGCGCCATCCTCAAGGACGCGCCGGTTCTGGTGCTGGACGAGGCGACCAGCGCGCTGGACAGCGAGATCGAGGCGGAAATCCAGGACGCGCTGGGCGAGGTCATGCGCGGCAAGACCGTTCTGGCCATCGCGCACCGGCTGTCGACCATCGCCCAGATGGACCGGATCCTGGTGCTGGACCAGGGCCGGATCGTCGAGGAAGGCAGCCATGAGGCACTTCTGGCGCAGGGCGGGCTTTATGCCCGCTACTGGGAACGCCAGTCGGGCGGGTTCATCGGGGCCGAGGCCGCCGAGTGACGCCGGGTTCTGGTCTGTTTGGCCAGCGCCGGATAGTGAGTATTTTCAGAGAGAAGAAGCAGCAGGGGGTCGCGCATGTCCAAGGGCGCGCAGGAAGTGACCATCGAACGTCTGGGCCACCACGGCGACGGAATCGCACCGGGGCCCATCTATGTGCCCGGTGTTCTGCCGGGCGAGGTGGTCACGGGCGAGGTTTCCAATTCGGTCATGGCGGCGCCGAGGATCGTGACGCCTTCGGTCGAGAGGGTCTCGCCGCCGTGCCGGCATGCGAAATCCTGCGGCGGCTGTCAGTTGCAGCACGCCGCCGATGGTTTTGTCACCGGCTGGAAGGAAGACGTGGTGCGCCGCGCGCTGGAGGCGCAGGGGCTGGCCTGCCCGATGCGCGACACGGTGACCTCTCCCGCGCGGTCGCGACGGCGGGCGGCCTTTTCCGTGCGCCGCACAAAGAAGGGCGCGCTGGCGGGGTTCCACCAAAAGGCCTCTGACGTGATCGTCGCGGTGCCGGACTGCCAGTTGGTGACGCCTGCGTTGTCGGCCGCGCTGCCGATGGTGGAGCGGCTGGCGGTAGCAGGCGCCTCGCGCAAGGGAGAGATGTCCGTTCTGGTGACAGAAAGCCTGTCGGGGCTGGACGTCATGGTGAGGGGCGGCAAGCCGGTGGACGATGCGCTGCGGGTCGAACTGGCCAATATCGCGCAGGGCGAAGGGCTGGCCCGGCTGGCCTGGGGCGATGAGGTGCTGACCCTGCGCCCGCCGCACCAGCAGTTTGGTACGGCCCTTGTGACACCGCCGCCGGGTGCCTTCCTGCAGGCGACGCAGACCGGGCAGGACGCGCTGCTGGCGGGTGTGCTGGAGGCGCTGGAGGGGGCAAAACACCTGGCCGACCTGTTTGCGGGCTGCGGCACCTTTGCCTTGCCGCTGGCCGAACGCGCGAAGGTCCACGCGGTCGAAGGCGACCGGGCCATGACCGCCGCGCTGGACAAGGGGTGGCGCCAGGGGCAGGGGCTGCGCCATGTCACGACCGAGGCGCGCGACCTGTTCCGAAATCCCCTGTTGCCGGATGAGCTGAAACGCTTTGACGGCGCGGTGATCGACCCGCCGCGCGCGGGCGCAGAGGCCCAGGTGGCCGAGCTGGCGCGGGCCCGCGTGCCGCGCATCGCCCATGTGTCCTGCAACCCGGTGACCTTCGCACGCGACTGTGCGCAGCTGGTGGCGGCGGGCTATCGCCTCGACTGGCTGCGGGTGGTTGACCAGTTCCGCTGGTCCACCCATGTGGAACTGGTCGCCGCATTGCAGCTGGAGAATTGAACCCATGAGTTTTCGCGCCCGCGTCGGGGCCATCGTCGATGCGCCCCGCGTGCAGAATGCCATCATCGCCGTCATCATCCTGAACGCCGTTGTCCTCGGGATGGAGACATCTGAGGTGTTGATGGCCCGGTATGGCACGCTGATCATTGCCCTCGACAAGCTCTGTCTTGCGGTCTTTGTCGTCGAGATCGCGGCCAAGCTGCTGGCCCGCGGGGCCCGGTTCTTTCGCAATGGATGGAATGTCTTCGACTTCTTGATCGTGGGTATCGCGCTGGTGCCGGGCGGGCAGGGGCTGTCGGTGCTGCGGGCTTTGCGCATCCTGCGGGTGCTGCGGGTGATTTCCGTGGCCCCCCGTCTGCGCCGCGTGGTCGAGGGGTTCGTCACCGCCCTGCCGGGCATGGGCAGCGTCTTCCTGTTGATGGCGATCATCTTTTACATCGGCAGCGTCATGGCGACGAAGCTGTTCGGCGACAGTTTCCCGGAGTGGTTTGGCGACCTTGGCCTGTCGGCCTATTCGCTGTTCCAGATCATGACGCTGGAAAGCTGGTCGATGGGGATCGTGCGCCCGGTGATGGAGGTCTATCCCTACGCCTGGGTGTTTTTCGTGCCCTTCATCATGGTCACGACCTTTGCCGTGGTGAACCTGCTGGTGGGTCTGATCGTGAACTCGATGCAGGATGCCCACCACGAGGAGGATACGATTGCCACCGATGCCTACCGGGATGAGGTGCTGGCCCGGCTGGTGGCGATCGAGCAGCGGCTTGCCGCGCGGGCGGGCGATGGCGAAAACGTGAGCTACGCAAAACAGGGCGACTGAGATACACTGCGGCAAAACGAAACGAGGCAGTGAAATGACGATTCTCAGGCTGGTCCTACTGATGGCCCTGGGTCTGACGGTGGCGGGATGCGGCAAGTTTCCCACCTACAACGGACCGGAGGTGACCCATGTCCTTGTGGACAAGGGTGAACGCCGAATGCACCTGATTCACCATGATGAGGTGCTGGAATCCTACGACATCGGTCTGGGATTCGCGCCGAACGGCGACAAGAAGATCGAGGGTGACGGCAAGACGCCCGAAGGCAGCTACATCATCGACCGGCGCAATCCGAACAGCGAGTTCTACCTGTCGATCGGTGTGTCCTATCCCAACCATGACGACCGCGCCGAGGCCAAGGACCTGGGCAAGAGTCCGGGAGGCGACATCTTTATCCACGGCCGCCCGTGGAAGTACCGCAAGGGCGGACGGGACTGGACGGCGGGCTGTATCGCCGTGACCAACCGCGAAATTCGCCAGATCTATTCAATGGTGAATAACGGCACCCCGATCACGATCACGCCCTGATCCTGCGCGCAGAGGTCCCGGGTCAGGCCCGGGACGGGGTCAGCGATATCCTGCGCTGGCCCTGAGAGCGACGTCGGTCAGCTTGCGGCGGGGGGTGTTCCGCTGGGGGTCGGGCCGGCATTGCCGGGGGCGCCAAGCACCATCGTCCACCAGATCTTGCCGTTGGATTCCTGGTGCCAGGCAAACCCCAGGTCGCGCGCGGCAGGATCCAGGATCACGGTGCGTGTGCTTTCCTGTTGCATCCAGGCGGCCAGGGTTTCCAGCTCCGTCTCATAGGTTTCCGACAGCGTTTCGCCCACGAGGTGGCCCTGGTAGCCGACGCGGCGCACGCGGTCGATCGGCGAAGAGCCGTCCGATCCGAAGTGCCAGGGCCGGTTCTGCACCGACATGTCGCGAGCGTGGGTTTCGGCGGCGGCGTTCAGCTTGGAGTCCAGTTGCAGTTCCGGGGCGCCGGCGCTTTTGCGTAGTGCATTGACCGAATCGAGCATCCGGTACTGGATTCGGCCACGTCCGACAGAAGAGATGCGATAGACCTCCGGCAACGGCTTGCCGTCCGGCCCCAGGCGGGGTTCGGTGCTGCTCCCGGTGGGGGTGGTGGTGCAGGCCGCCGCGGCAGCGGAGGCGGACAGGGCGATAAAGGCGCGACGGTTCATCTGGACTGCTCTTGGACTCTTCGTTTGACCCTGCCTTAGCGAAGGACGCGTTGCCGATCAAACCCACATCGGCGTGAGTCGGCATATTGACAGGTGTTTGAATTGCGACTGAGGCATTCGAGCCATATTATGTGCAACAGGATACACACCCCCGAGGACAATGCAGCATGACGAAACCGGTAGGAAGACCCTTTGACCGCCGCGCGTTCCTCGCCGGCGGCGCGGCGCTGATCGGCACACCCGCACTGGCACAGAACGTGAACGACGGAACCACCGAGATCGAGCGCAACGTGACGAATGTCGTGCGCCGTAACATCTCGAGCTTTCGGACCCTGGAGTGGAAGGACTACTTCAGCAACCTCAAAAAGGGCGCGATCCTTGTCGACATCTCGTCGCGGGCGCTGCACTTCTGGCGCGAGGACGGCAGCTATTACCTGTACCCGTCGTCGGTCCCGGTGACAGAGGACCTGACCCGGCGTGGCCGTACCCGCGTTGTGCTGAAGGACCCCAACCCAGACTGGCGTCCGACACCGGCGATGAAGCGGCGCAACCCGGAATGGCCGGACTATGTCGGCCCCGGTCCGGACAATCCCCTGGGCACCCGTGCCCTGCACCTGAGCTGGACCTATTACCGGATCCACGGCACCCACGACACCCGCAAGATCGGGCGCCGTTCGTCGAACGGATGTATCGGCCTGTACAACGAACACATCGAACAACTGTACGAGATGGCCTACGTCGGAACGCAGGTGTTGCTAATTTGACGACATAGGGGCGGACCGCAAAATCAGGCGCCCAAGAACCAATTGCAAAGCCTCTGAATTACTGCTTAGACAGGGATACGAGGTAAGTCTTGGGTGCCTGTCGTGTGTTCAATAGTGGCCACGGTAGGCGAATATCTGGAGAAGAAACATGAAAAAACTCGCTCTCGCAGCCGTTTTCGCTGGTGCAGCAACCACCGCATTCGCCGGTTCGTACAAGTCGTACGCCAAGGACGAAGTGGTTATGGAACCCGTCGTGGTCGTGGAAGAAACCCAAGAGGCATCGTCCTCCGCTGGTCTCCTGATCCCGCTGCTGCTCATCGCGATCATCGCAGCTGTTGCCGCCGACTAATCGTCGACGGTCGCAAGATCATGTAAAAAGGCGGTGCGACGGCACCGCCTTTTTCATTTCCGGGGTCCGGTGCACACGGTGATTAGCTAACGAAACCGTGAGCTTGGCCAGGTCAGGAGACCCAGCCGCCCAGGTTTTCCTCGATCAGTTGCGACAGGGCGTCGATATGCGCCGGGTCGTCGTTGAGGCAGGGAATATAGGTGAACTCTTCGCCGCCCGCCTCTTCAAAGCTCTCCTTGATCTCTTCGTTGATCTCTTCGAGCGTCTCGATGCAGTCGGCCGAAAAGGCCGGGGCGCAGACGGCGATGTGTTTCTTGCCGTCTTCTTTCGCCAGCCGGGCGACCTCGTCCACAGTGTAGGGTTTCAACCACTCCTCGGGGCCGAATCGACTCTGGAAAGTGGTGGTGATCTCGGTCTCGTCCCAGCCCAGACGCTCGCGCAGGAGGCGAGTCGTCTTCTGGCACTGGCAATGGTAGGGATCGCCCTCCAGCAGGTAGCGTTTCGGCACCCCGTGGTAGGAACAGACCAGGATGTCGGGGCGCGATTCGGCCTGCGCGTAGGCACGTTCGATCGACTGGGCCAGCGCTTCGATATACATCGGGTGGCCGAAATAGGGGTCGACGACCCGCGCGGTCGGCTGCCATTTCTCCTGCATCAGCGCGCGAAAGAACTGGTCGTTCGCGGTGGCGGAAGTGGCGCCGGCGTAGTGCGGATAGAGCGGGAAAAACAGGATCTTGTGGCACCCCGCCTCGACCATCTCGCGGACCTTGGACTGCGTCGACGGATTGCCGTAGCGCATGCAGAAATCGACCTTGACCTGATCGCCGTAGCGGTCGGCCATCTTCTGCGCGATGGCGGCGGTCTGGTCCTTTGTGATGGTCATCAGCGGGCTTTCCCCCGCCTCCTCGTTCCAGATCGACTTGTAGGCCTCGCCCGAACTGAAGGGGCGTTTGGTCAGGATGATGAGTTGCAGCAGCGGCTGCCATTTCCACTTGGGATAGTCGATCACACGCTGGTCCGAGAGGAACTCGTTCAGGTAGCGGCGCATCGACCAATAGTCGTAATTGTCCGGCGTTCCCAGGTTGGCCAGCAGCACGCCCACGCGCTCGCGCGGGAGGCTGGGATGGTCGTCGGGGGCATGGGCCGGACGTTTGGCGGAAGTGGTGGCGTCAAGCATGATGTCTGTCCCGTGATCACGCGTTTGGCTGGATGTATCGTCGTTCTGCACTGCGTCAATCTTTCAAAGGCGTTTCCGAGGTATTCAGCGCATCAGCCAGGCGCTGGGCGGCGGATCCGGGACGCAGCGGCTGTGGCTGCGAGGCATCGGGCGCCCATCCGGTCAGCGTGATGATCTCGAATGTCGCGGGCACGCGGCTGTCTGGCAGGGTGAACTCCTGGGCATAGATCTCGGCCGCGCGCAACAGGACGGCGCGGCGGGTGGGATGGCGCAGGCGGCCCTCCAGCGCGTTGTTCTCGCCCATTGCGCGCAACTCGCGCATCAGGTGAAACGGTGTGGCATAGCTGGCGGTCAGCGGCGCGGAATCGGCCACCGGCAGCGCAAGCCCCGCGCGCTGCAACAGCGCGCCCAGGTCGCGGATCTCGCCCATCGGGGCCACGCGGGGCGACAGCCCGCCGGTGACCTCGGTTTCCGCCTGGGCCAGCGCGGCGCGCAACTCGTGCAGGGTCTGTCCGCCCAGCGTCAGCACCAGACACAGCCCGTCGGGCCGCAGCGCGCGGCGGCACTGGATCATCTGGCCCACCGGGTCGTCGGCCCAGTGCAGGCAGAGCGCGTGGATCACCAGATCATGCGCGCCCTCTGTCAGGTCCAGCACCTCGGCGTCCGCGACGAGTGTCGCGTCGGGGAAAGAGGACTGCCAGACCTGCGGGAAAGGCGTCACCACGGCCACTTCTGTAAACCCCTTGTTAACCATCGCGAGACGATCCTGCGCGTCGTCGCGCGCGGCCTCGTGCAGGAACAGCGCCTCCTCGCGTGCGCGGGCGCGATGCAGGGTCAGGGCGTGCCGGTCGGTGAGACGGGGAGGATTGGGCATATGTTGGCTCATAGGCTGTGGTCGACGGGGATGCAAACCCTGGTGCAGATGGTCTATCCGCCGCGCTGCCTGGCCTGCGGCGGGCTGGTGGAAACGGATTTCGGCCTTTGCGGGACCTGCTGGCGGGATACGCCGTTCATATCCGGCCTGTCCTGCGATCTCTGCGGCGTGCCCCTGCCGGGTCAGTCCGACCGGGCGGAACATTGCGACGATTGTCTGAGCATCGCACGCCCCTGGCGCCACGGGCGCGCGGCGCTGGTCTATCGTGACCGGGGCCGGCGCATGGTTCTGGCGTTGAAACACGGCGACCGGCACGACATCGCGCGCCCGGCGGCGAAATGGATGGCACGGGTCACACGCGGGCTGATCCGGGACAACATGCTGGCGGTGCCGGTGCCCCTGCATGTCAGGCGCCACCTGAAACGGCGCTACAACCAGTCCGCCCTGCTGGCAGAGGCGTTGGCGCGGGATCTGGAGCTTGACTGGTGTCCTGACGCGCTGGAACGGGTCAGGCCCACGCCCAGTCTCGAAGGCAAAAGCCGCGAGGAACGGTTTACCGCGCTCGACGGCATGATCCGCGTGCCCGACTGGCGCCGCCCGATGATCGAAGGACGCCCGGTGCTGATCGTCGATGATGTCATGACCAGCGGTGCGACATTGGCCGCCGCGTCAGAGGCCTGTCTTGCGGCTGGTGCAACAGAGGTTTGTGTCAGCGTACTGGCGCGCGCGGCCAAAGACGCATAAGTCCCAGAGCATACGCACGAACGATCTGGAGGACCGAGATGCAACCGGTCGAAATGTACTATTCGCCGCTCTGCGGCTATTGCCACGCGGCCAAGCGGCTGCTTGACAGCAAGGGTGTCGACTATTCCGGCATCAACGTGCTGGAAGAGCCGACCCGCCGGTCCGAGATGATGGACCGTGCCCACGGTCGCCACACCGTGCCGCAGATTTTCATCGGGGAAACCCACGTCGGTGGTTACGATGAACTTGCGGCGCTGGAACGGCAGGGCAAGCTGGACCCTCTGCTGGCAACCTGATGCGAGCCGCGCTGTTGCAAATGACCTCGTCGGACGATCCGGCAGAGAACCTGGCCACGATGCGGGGGATGTTGTCCCTCGCGCAGGGTGAAGGCGCGCAGATCGCGTTGACGCCCGAGGTCTGCAACTGTGTCTCGATGGACCGCGCGCACCAGGCAGAGGTGCTGCGCCCCGAGGATGAGGACGAGGTGCTGGCCGGTTTGCGCGCCTCGGCGGCGGATCTGGGGATCTGGGTTCTGGCGGGATCGCTGGCGCAAAAGGCGGAACCCCCGGAAACGCGTTTCGTCAACCGGTCCTTCCTGATTGCGCCGGATGGCGACATCGCCGCGCGCTACGACAAGATGCACATGTTCGATGTGCAGGTCTCCGAGACAGAGACCTACCGCGAATCCTCGGGCTATGCGCCCGGCGGGCGGGCGGTTCTGGCGCGGACGCCCTTGGCGAATATCGGTCTCAGCATCTGCTATGACGTCCGGTTCGCCTATCTCTACCGCGCACTGGCGCAGGCGGGGGCGCAGGTGCTGACCGTCCCGGCGGCTTTTTCGCCGGGCACCGGCCCGATGCACTGGCAACCGCTGTTGCAGGCCCGCGCGATCGAGACAGGCTGTTACGTCCTGGCGCCGGCCCAGTCGGGCCAGCACGCGGCAAAGGCGGGCCGGGCACGCAAGACATATGGCCATACGATGGTGATATCTCCCTGGGGCGAGGTGCTGCTGGACGCGGGCACCGAACCGGGAGTGTTCTGCGTCGACCTCGACATGGGCGCGGTCGATGAGGCGCGGCGCAAGGTGCCGGCCCTGACCCATGACCGCAGGTTCGAGGGACCGGCATGAGCGACGCCAGCGGTCTTGCCATATCGCTTTTCTCCGAACTGCTGACCGCGGATCAGTTGTTGCGCGCGCGGTTGACCAAGGTGCTGCCGAACCGCATGGAAATCTCGCATTTCTCGGTGCTGAATCACCTTGCCCGGGGGGGTGAAAAGACCCCGGCGCAACTGGCGCGGGCCTTCCACGTTACCCGTGGCGCGATGACCAATACGCTGTCAAAGCTGGAAATCGCGGGCTACGTCCACATCCGCCCCGACTGGGACGATGCCCGGCGCAAGCTGGTCTCGATCTCTCCGGCGGGCCGCTCGGCGCGCGAGGCGGCGCTGGTCGCCATCACGCCTCTGATCGAGGAGATGCTGGGCGATCTGGGCGAGGACCGCGTGCGCGCCGCGCTGCCCGTTCTGCGCGAGTTGCGGCTGCGGCTGGAAGAATAGGGGGCGCTGCACCCGTCTCTGCGGGACTCCCCCGGAGTATTTCGGCGCCCAAAGAAGACCCAGCCCGCGCCCATGTTTCTTTGGGCCAAAAAATACCTCCGGGGGGAGTCGACCGAAGGGAGACGGGGGGCAGCGCCCCCCTTTTTCGCTTCAGGCCGGGTTCAGCGAGGCCGTGACATAGTTCACGCTGAGGTCGCGGTCGGACACGCGCCAGACCCAGCTGACAGGGTTGAAGACGAACCCCTTGCGGTCGACCGGCTCCAGCCCGGCCTGGCGCATCAGGTCATAAAGCTCGTCCGGGGTGATGAACTTGGCCCATTCATGGGTGCCCTTGGGCAACCAGCGCATGACGTATTCCGCGCCCAGGATCGCCACCGCGAAACTCTTGGGGTTGCGGTTGATGGTCGAACAGATGTGCAGCCCGCCCGGTTTCAGCAATTGCCGGCAGGCGGTGAGATAGGCCAGCGGATCGGCCACATGTTCGACCACCTCCATGTTCAGCACCACGTCAAAGCGTTCGCCTGCCGCTGCCATCGCCTCGGCCGTGGTATAGCGATAGTCGATCTGCAGGCCGGACTGGGCCGCATGGGTCTGCGCCACGGGGATGTTGCGCTCGGCGGCGTCGACGCCGACCACCTCGGCGCCCAGCCGCGCCATCGGTTCCGACAGCAGGCCGCCGCCACAGCCGATGTCCATGATCCGCAGGCCCGCGAAGGGCTGCGCCCCTGTCAGATCACGATCGAATTCTGCCGCGATCTGGTTGGTGATATAGTCCAGCCGAACGGGATTCATCATGTGCAGGGGTTTGAACTTGCCATGCGGATCCCACCATTCGGCGGCCATCGCTTCGAACTTGGCGATCTCGGATGCGTCGACGGTGGTCGTCATGAATTTCCTCATGGTCTTTTGCCCTTGAGGCGCAATATAGGTAGGGCATGGACAAAATCCCGGGCCAAAAGCGCGCAGTGCAGTATCTCTATCCGGCGATCGACCCGTTCGATCAACGTATGCTGGATGTCGGGGACGGGCACAGGATCTACGTCGAGCAATGCGGCAACCCCGAGGGCCAGCCGGTCATCGTGCTGCATGGTGGGCCGGGCGGCGGCTGCAGCCCGGCGATGCGGCGTTATTTCGATCCCCGGCACTATCGCGTCATCCTGTTCGACCAGCGCGGCTGTGGACGGTCGCGGCCCCATGCCAGCGTGGTGGCCAATACCACCTGGGATCTGGTCTCTGACATCGAACGCATCCGCGCCGAGCTGGACATCGACCGCGCCGTCGTCTTTGGCGGCAGCTGGGGTGCGACACTGGCGCTGATCTATGCCATAAGCCACCCCGAGGCGGTGTGCCAGTTGGTGCTGCGCGGCGTTTTCATGATGACCCGGACAGAGCTGGACTGGTTCTATGGTGGCGGTGCCGGACAATTCTGGCCCGAGCCCTGGGCGCGTTTTTCCGACATGATCCCCGAGGACGAGCGGGACGATCTGATCGGCGCCTATCACAAGCGGCTGTTCAGCGGCGACCTGCGGACAGAGACGCGTTATGCGCAGGCCTGGTCGTCCTGGGAAAACGCGCTGGCCTCTGTCTATTCCAACGGGATGGGCGGCGAGGCACCCGGGGAATACGCCCGCGCCTTTGCCCGGCTCGAGAATCACTATTTCATCAACGCGGGTTTCCTGGACGAAGATGGCTGGATCCTGAACAACACCAGCCGGATTGCCGACGTGCCGGGGGTCATCGTGCAGGGCCGCTATGACATGATCTGTCCGCCGCGCCGTGCCTGGGACCTGGCGCAGGCCTGGCCCGGGGCCGATCTGCGGATGATCCGGAACGCGGGCCATGCGCTGTCAGAACCCGGGATCAGCGCCGAATTGGTGCGCGTGATGGACGATCTGGCCAGTCTGAGGGACTGAAACAGTCCAGACACAGGGTTTACACACCGTTCTCAGGCGCTAACGTAGCTGTAACGAAAACAAGAAATCGACAGGGATCTTGAATCCGGTAATCAAAATCATCCTCCAGCGTCTCGCGCTGGGCCTTTTGACGCTGTTCATTGTTTCCATCGTCATCTTTACGGCGGTGAACATGCTCCCCGGGGATTTCGCCGAGGCGATCCTGGGGCAGGGGGCCACACCCGAGGCCGTGGCGGCCATCCGCCGGGATCTCGGGCTCGATCAGGACCCGGTGACGCGCTACCTTCAATGGCTGGCCGGTGCGTTACAGGGCGATCTGGGCAATTCCTTTGCCCAGGCGAATTTCGCCAGCTTTGTCGGTGACGATTCGGGTGTGCGGACCTCCGTGGCCCAGCAGATCGCGCCGCGGTTCGCCAACACGATGTTCCTTGCCGGTGTCACTGCCGCCATCGCCGTGCCCTTTGCGGTGACGCTGGGCGTGCTGGCGGCGCTTTATCGGAATTCCGTCTTCGACAAGGTGGCGAACGTCTCGACGCTGACCTCTATTTCCAGCCCCGAGTTCTTTCTGGCCTATGTGCTGATCCTCTTCCTGGCGGTGCTGAACCCGCTTCTGCCGTCCTTGTCCAATATCTACGCGGACATGGGCTTTGGCGAACGGTTGCAGAAGACGCTGCTGCCGGCGTTGACCCTGACCCTTGTGGTGACGGCGCACATGATGCGGATGACCCGTGCGGCGATCATCAACCTGCTGGCCAGCCCCTATATCGAGATGGCGCGCCTGAAGGGGATCAAGCCGATGCGGGTGATCGTGCATCATGCGCTGCCCAACGCGCTGGCGCCGATCATCAACGTCATCGCGCTGAACCTGGCGTATCTCATCACCGGGGTCGTGGTGGTCGAGGTTGTCTTTGTCTATCCCGGCATCGGCCAGTTGTTCGTGGACAGCGTCAAGATCCGGGATATTCCGGTGGTTCAGGCATGCTGCCTGATCTTTGCCGCCGCTTATATCCTGCTGAACCTGACCGCCGACATCCTGTCGATCCTGTCCAACCCGCGGCTGAGGCATCCGAAATGAGCAGCGTTCCCTGGATTCTCGGTGCCATCGTTGTCTTGCTGGCGGGCGGTTGGATCATGCGCCTGGCCGGTCAGAAGCTGACGGGAAACAAGCCTTTCTTCCGTGACATGCCGTTGGCCGTTGCCTTCGGCTATGTGCTGGGCGCGGCATTGGTCCTGTTCGGCATCTGGTTCTACTTTCAGCCTGCCGTGACACAGGACGGCGTGCCGGTGGCCTCTGTCCAGTTCTTCCGCTGGGCGGTGCAGGGCGTTCTGATCGGCGCGGCGGCGGCCTATCTGTTTCGCCTGGTCGGGCGCGTCGTGGGCACGGCGGGCAGCCGCAAGGTTTTCCGACAGATGCCGCTGACCGCGGCCTTTGGCGTGCTGGTCATCCTGATCTATGCGTTCCTGGCGATCTTTGCCCCGGCCTTGGCCCCGCACGGTCAGGAACAGGTCTTTGGCCAGGCCAATATCGTTCCCGGCGGCAATCCGGCGCTGGGCGGCAACCCGGACTTTCCGTTAGGCACCGACCAGATCGGCCGGGATATCCTGTCCCGCCTGATCTACGGCGCCCAGAACACGGTGGGCATCGCCTTTGCCACCACGGTGCTGGCCTTTGTCCTTGGCGGCACCTTCGGGTTCCTTGCCGCCACCCTGCGCGGCTGGATGGACCAGGCGCTGAGCCGACTGGTCGACGTGCTGATGGCGATCCCCTCGCTGATCTTCTCGCTCTTGCTGATCACCGTGGCCTCGGCCTGGGTGTCCGGCTTTGGCCTGACGGTGGCGATGGTGGTCATCATCGCGGTGATCGATTCGACGCGGGTGTTCCGCCTGGCGCGCGCCGTGGGCATGAACATCGTCGTGATGGATTACATCGAGGCGGCCAAGCTGCGCGGCGAGGGCCTGCCCTATCTCATCTTCCGCGAGATCCTGCCCAATGCCACCGCGCCCTTGCTGGCGGAATTCGGGCTGCGGTTCTGTTTCGTCTTCCTGACGATTTCCGCCCTTAGCTTCCTTGGGCTGGGCATCCAGCCGCCGCTGGCGGACTGGGGCACGATGGTCAAGGACCTCTCGGCCTTCATCAACTACGCCAGCTTTGCGCCGCTGGCGGCCAGCGTGCCGCTCTTGGCGGCGGGGGCCATCGCCCTGTTGACGGTTGCGGTGAATTTCGTCGTCGACTGGATGCTGAACCGCTCCTCGGGGCTGAAGGATTGAGCCATGTCTGACTTCCTTGTCGAAATGCGCGACGTTCGGATCGAGGGCCGCTCGGACGAAACCTGGATGCCGATCATCAACGGTGTCGACCTGACCCTGAAAAAGGGCGAGGTGCTGGGTCTCATCGGCGAATCGGGCGCCGGGAAATCGACGTTGGGCCTTGCCGCTATGGGCTTTTGCCGCGACGGGGTGCGCATCTCGGGTGGCAGCGTGATGTTCGACGGGATCGACCTGCTGGCCGCCAGTGCCGAGCAGAAGCGCCAGCTTCTGGGCAAGCGCATCGCCTATGTCGCGCAATCCGCCGCCGCCAGCTTTAACCCCGCACACAAGCTGATCGACCAGCACACAGAGGCGCCGGTGCAGCATGGCATTGCCGGCAAGGCTGAAAGCGCTGCCGACGGGGTGGAACTGTACCGCAAACTGCGCCTGCCCAACCCGGACGAAATCGGCTTTCGCTATCCGCACCAGGTCTCTGGCGGGCAGCTACAGCGGGCGATGACCGCGATGGCGATGGCCTGTCGCCCCGATCTGATCATCTTTGATGAGCCGACCACCGCGCTGGACGTGACCACCCAGATCGAGGTGTTGGCCAGCATCCGGCAGATTGTCGAGGAATTCGACACCGCCGCGATCTACATCACGCATGACCTTGCCGTGGTCGCGCAGATGGCCGACCGCATCAAGGTGCTGCTGAAAGGCGACGAGGTCGAAGAGGCCGACACGCGCACCATGCTCAGCGAGCCGACGCAGGAATATACGAAAAGTCTCTGGGCCGTGCGTGCCTTTGAACGGCCCGAGAAACCGCCTGTCGCCAGTGACGCGACGCCGGTGATTTCCGTTCAGGGGATCACGGCGGCCTATGGCACGGTGGACGTGCTGAGTGATGTCAGCTTTGACATCCACGCGGGCCGCACGGTGGCGGTGGTGGGCGAATCCGGTTCCGGCAAATCGACAACCGCGCGCTGTATCACCGGCCTTCTGCCGCCGCGCATCGGCACGATCGAGCTGGACGGCGAGCCCTTGCCGCTGGACTATCGCAAGCGCAGCAAGGAACAGCTGCGGCAGGTTCAGATGATCTACCAGATGGCGGATACGGCACTGAACCCGCGCAAATCCATCGGTGAGATCATCGGCCGCCCGGTCGAATTCTACATGGGCCTGCGCGGCGGCGCCAAGCGCAAGCGCGTGGCCGAGCTGATGGATCAGATCGAACTGCCCGCGGATCAATACATCGACCGCCTGCCCTCGGAATTGTCGGGCGGCCAGAAACAGCGCATCGGCATCGCCCGCGCCTTGGCCGCCGAGCCAAAATTCATCATCTGCGACGAGGTCACCAGTGCGCTGGACCAGCTGGTGGCCGAGGGCATCCTCAAACTGCTGGCCCGGCTGCAGGACGAGCTTGGCCTCAGCTACATGTTCATCACCCATGACCTGGCCACCGTACGCGCCATCGCGGACGAGGTTGTGGTGATGAAGGATGGGGTGGTGGTCGAACAGGGCCCGAAACGCGACATGTTCAAGCCGCCGCATCACGCCTATACAGATCTTCTGCTGTCTTCGGTCCCCGAGATGGACCCGGATTGGCTGACGAATCTGTTGAAGGAACGCGGAGTTGATAACATTGGCGATGCCGCAGTTGGTAAAATGTCGTAGGAATCGCCACAACGAGACAAGACCTGCCGGAAGACGACCCACGGCGGGCAATGACCAAGGGAGACTGACATGACCAGAATTAGCAGACGCGGACTTCTGACCACCGGCGCCGCTGCCGGTGTGCTCGCCGCCAGCGGCCTGCCGCTGCGCGCCCAGGCCAAGCGGGGCGGCCGCCTGCGCGCCGCTCTGTCGGGGGCCAACACCTCGGACAGCTGGGATGCCCGTACGCATTCCGACCTGTTCATGATCGCTTCGGCCCAGGGGTCGGTCTTTGACAACCTCACCGAGGTTGGCGCCGATGGCACGCTCAAGGGTGAGCTGGCCACCTCCTGGGAGGCGTCCCCGGATGCCAAGACCTGGACCTTCAACCTGCGTCAGGGCGTGACCTTCCACAACGGCAAGGCCTTCGGCGCGGATGACGTCATCGCCTCGTTGCAGATGCACGTGGCCGAGGGTGCGAAATCGGCGGCCAAGCCGATCATCGAATCCATCACCGAGATGAAGAAGATCACCGACCACCAGGTGCAGTTCACGTTGGAGGCCGGCAACGCCGACTTCCCCTACCTGCTGTCGGATTATCACCTGCTGATCTACCCGGCCGGCCAGATCGAAGAGGCCATCGCCAAGGGCATCGGTACCGGGCTGTACAAGGTCCAGAGCTTTGAGCCCGGCGTGCGCATGGTCGCGACGCGGGTCGACAGCCACTACAAGGACGGCAACGCCGGGTTCTTTGACGAGATCGAATATATCGCCGTCAATGACAACACCGCCCGGATGAACGCGCTGCTGACCGGCCAGGTCGACGCGATCAACCGCATCGACCTCAAGACAGAGGCGCTGCTCAAGGCGAACCCGATGGTGCGCATCCAGGAAGTGTCCTGCAACCAGCAGTACACCTTCCCGATGTTGACGGACGTGGCGCCCTTCAACGACGTCAACGTGCGCCGGGCGCTGAAATTCGCCATCAACCGCCAGGAGATGGTCGACAAGATCCTGCTGGGCCACGGTCGTGTGGGCAACGATACGCCCATCGGCCCCGCCAACCAGTATTTCGCCGCCGACATGGAGCAGAACAGCTACGATCCGGACAAGGCGAAGTTCTACCTCAAGGAGGCGGGTCTTTCGTCGCTGGACATCGACCTTTCCGCCTCCAGCGCGGCTTTCGAGGGCGCGGTCGACGCGGCGCAGCTGTACCAGGCCTCGGCCAAGTCTTCTGGCATCAACATCAACGTGGTGCAGGAACCGGCGGATGGCTACTGGTCGAACGTCTGGCTGAAAAAGCCCTTCTGCGCCTGCTACTGGTCAGGCCGTGCCACCGAGGACTGGATGTTCTCCAGCGCCTACGAGGAAGGCGTTCCGTGGAACGACACCCAGTGGGGCCGCGAGGACAGCGAGCGCTTCCAGGATCTTCTGGTCGAGGCCCGCGCCGAGCTGGACCCGACCAAGCGTCGCGAGATGTACACGGAAATGCAGCAGATCCTGCGCACCGATGGCGGTGTCGTGCTGCCGATGTTTGCCAACTACGTCCAGGCGGTGTCCAACAAGATCGCCAACCCGGAAAAAGTGGGCAATCTCTGGCAGATGGACAACGCCCGCATGGCCGAGCGTTGGTGGACGGCCTAAGCGCGCCCTCGTCCCGGGCCTGAACCGGGACCTCGTTGCATCAAACGAAACGCCCCGCAGGATCTGCGGGGCGTTTTTCATTGTGCGGCTTGGTGCGGCCTGGCGAATCCCGCCTTTGGATGGTCTTGCGGCTCGGTCCCTTGGCCCGTGTTCAAAGAACGTAGCGGCTCAGGTCTGTCGAGCGGGTCAGTTCGCCCAGGTGCTCTTCGACAAAATCCGCGTTCACCGTGACCTCGGCCCCGGCCTGGTCCGGCGCATTAAAGCTCAGTTCCTCGAAGACCCGTTCCATCACCGTATAGAGGCGCCGGGCGCCGATGTTCTCGACGCTGGTGTTCACCTCGGCGGCGATCTTGGCCAGGGCGGCGATGCCTTCCTCGGTAAAGCTGACCTTGACCTCCTCGGTCGCCATCAGCGCGGTGTACTGGCGGGTCAGGGCATTGTCCGTCTCGGTCAGGATGCGGACGAAATCCGCTTCGGTCAGCGCCCGCAGGTTCACCCGGATCGGCAGGCGGCCCTGGAGTTCGGGCAAAAGGTCCGAAGGTTTTGCGATGTGGAAGGCGCCCGAGGCGATGAACAGGATATGGTCGGTCTTGACCGCGCCGTGCTTGGTGCTGACCGTCGTGCCCTCGATCAGTGGCAGCAGGTCGCGCTGCACACCCTCGCGGCTGACATCACCGCCGCGCGCCTCTTGCCGGGCGGCGACCTTGTCGATCTCGTCCAGGAAGACGATGCCGTTCTGTTCCACGGACTCAAGCGCCGCCGCCTTGACGACCTCGTCGTCCAGCAGCTTGTCCGCCTCTTCGGAAATCAGCACCCCGTAGCTTTCGGCCACGGTCATGCGCTTGCGCGTCGTACGCCCGCCAAAGGCCTTTCCGAACATCTCGCCCAGGTTCATCATCCCCATGTTGGCGCCGGGCTGGCCGGGGATCTCCATCGTCGGAAAGGGAGAGCTTGTCTCGGCCACGTCCAGTTCGATTTCCGTGTCGTCCAGCTCGCCGTTCTTCAGCTTGCGGCGGAACATCTCGCGCGTGCCTTCGCGCGCGTCGGTGCCGGCAATGGCGGTGATGACCCGTTCTTCGGCGGCTTCATGGGCGCGCGCCTTGACCTCTTCGCGCATGTGCTCGCGCGTGTCGACGATGGCGGTGTCCACCAGGTCACGGATGATCTGTTCCACGTCGCGGCCGACATAGCCGACCTCGGTGAACTTTGTGGCCTCTACCTTGATGAAAGGCGCACGGGCCAGTTTCGCCAGGCGGCGGCTGATCTCGGTCTTGCCGACGCCGGTGGGGCCGATCATCAGGATGTTCTTGGGATAGACTTCGTCGCGCAGGTCGTCGGACAGTTGCTTGCGCCGCCAGCGGTTGCGCAGGGCCACGGCGGTGGCGCGCTTGGCCTCTTGCTGGCCGATGATGAAACGGTCGAGTTCCGAGACGATTTCGCGGGGGGTGAGGTCGGTCATGCGTCTTGTTCCTTGTGCCGCGCCAGAAAGCGTGGGTTTCGGCGTGAGATATACATGTGACGCCAGAATCCAAGCCCTTTCCGGGAACCGCCCCTGTCACCGGGGGGTTCCTGTCAAGGAAAGCGAGGGCGCGATGCGGGATACGGGCACGATGCAGGATCAGAAGGAGGTGGCGGCGCTCGGGCGGATCTGCATTGTTGCCAACCTGAAATCCGGGCGCAACTCGCGCGATGCGGCGGCGGTCGAGGCCGCCGCGCAGGTGCTGGGGGCAGAGGTGCTGGCCTGCACTCGTCCCGACCGACTGGGCGCGACATTGGACAAGGCCGTGGCAAACCGGCCCGACATGATCGTTTCCGCCGGGGGTGATGGCACCGCCGTCGCGACAGCGGGCAAGCTGCTGGGCACCGGGATCGCGATGGCGGTCCTGCCGCTGGGCACCTTCAATTATTTCGCGCGTGGCCTGGGGCTGGACCCGGACCCGGCCGAGGCCGCCCGCCAGATCGTGACGGGCCGGATCGAGCCGCGCAGGCTGGGACAGGTGAACGGGCAGATCTTTCTCAACAACGCCAGCGTGGGCGTCTATCCCCGTATCCTGAAAGAGCGCGAAGCGATCTATCGCCGCTGGGGTCGCCGCCGCCTGATGGCGCATTGGTCGGTGATCCGCAGTTTCCTGCGCTTTCGCCGTCCGATGCGGGTGCGTCTGGACACCGGCGACGGCGGTCATATCCGCAAGACGGCGCTTGTCTTTGTTGGACGCTCGGACTTTCAACTGGCGCGCTTTGGGCTGGCTGGCGGCGAGGCGATCAAGGCGGGCGGCTTTGCGGTGCTGGTGGTTCGCGCAGAAAGCCGGGGAGAGCTGTTCCGGCGGGTGGCCCGCCTTGCCGCAGGCGCGGTCGAGGAAGGCGTGGACTACGACCTGATCCAAGGCGATCGGCTGGACCTCGACCAGCCCGGAAAACGGCGGATGCTGTTGGCCTATGACGGGGAAAAACGCAAGATGGACGGGCCGTTGCGTTTTGCCATGACGGCGGAGGAATTGCGGCTGGTGATGCCGCGGGAGAGGGAATGAAGCGAATACTCCACCTGTCGGACCTGCACTACGGGCGCGCGCGGGAGGATCTGGAAGAGCCGCTGCTAGAGGTGATCGACCGGTTGAGGCCGGACCTGGTGGTGATCTCGGGCGATTTCACCCAGCGCGCGCGTCGGGGACAGTTTGCCCGCGCGCGCGCCTTTCTGGACCGTCTTGATCCGCCCTGGCTGGCGGTGCCGGGCAACCATGACACGCCGCTCGACAATCTGTGGCTGCGGATGGTCGCCCCGTGGCGGCGCTATCGTCGGGCCGTCCACCACGACCTGGAGCCGCGATATGCTGACGACGGCATGGTGGTGGTCGGCGTGAACACGGTCAACCGCTTTGCCTGGCAACGCGGGCGCCTGTCCGAACGGCGGATCACACGGGCCTGCGAGGGTTTCAACGCGGCAGGAGACCGAACGCGGGTCGCGGTGCTGCATCATCCGCTGCAACACGGTGCCGGGGTTCGGAAACGGTTGATGCAGGGGGCCGAGGCAGGGCTGAGGGGGTTTGCGGACTGTGGTGCGCAGATCGTCCTGTCGGGACATCTGCACAACACGGTGATCGCGCCGATGCGGGCCTTTCCCGAACTGCTCTTCGTGCAGGCGGGCACTTGCCTGTCCAGCCGCGTGCGGGGCGAACCCAACACCTTCAACCTGCTCGACCTCGACGGGCCGGACGTGCGGATCGCACGCTGGGCCGCGGACGACGCGGAATTTTTGGAAAGCGACGCCGTCAGCTATGTCCGGCGCGACGGCGTCTGGATTCGCAGCGGCTGAACCAGGTTCAGCCCAGGGTTTCCACGGTCAGGTTGCCATTGGTGTAGACACAGATGTCGGCGGCAATGGCCATCGCGGTGCGGGCGACCTCCTCTGCCGACTTGTCGGTGTCCATCATGGCGCGCGCCGCCGCCAGGGCAAAGTTCCCGCCCGAACCGATGGCCGCCACGTCATGTTCCGGCTCCAGCACGTCCCCGGCGCCGGTGATGACGTAAAGATCCTTGCCGTCGGTCACGATCAGCATGGCCTCGAGTTTCTGCAGGTACTTGTCGGTGCGCCAGTCCTTGGCCAGTTCGACACAGCCGCGTTGCAGCTGTCCCGGGGCAGATTCCAGCTTTTTTTCCAGCCGTTCCAACAGTGTGAACGCATCCGCCGTGGACCCGGCGAACCCGCAAAGCACGTCATGCCCACCGGGCGACAGACGACGCACTTTGCGCGCACTGCCCTTGATCACGGTCTGGCCAAGGCTGACCTGGCCATCGCCCGCGATGACAACCTGCCCGCCTTTGCGGACGCCGATGATCGTGGTGCCGTGCCAGCCGGGAAACTCGTCGGACATGAAAACGCTCCTTGTCGGTTGTGGCCCGATATGGGCCATGCCGCGCAAAACGACAAGGGCGCCCGAAGGCGCCCTTGCGAAGTCAAATGGTTACGCGGCTCAGATCGAGTCTTCGATCCAGCTCTGCAGCGCCGCCTTGGGGCGGGCACCGGCGAGGTTCGACACCGCCTGACCGTCCTTGAAGACAAACAGCGCGGGGATGCCGCGCACGCCCATCGCGGCGGCAGTGTTGGGGTTCTGGTCAACGTCGACCTTGGCGATCTTGACCTTGCCTTCCATCTCGGTCGCCAGCTCTTCGAGGGCGGGGCCGATCTGTTTGCAGGGGCCGCACCACTCGGCCCAGAAATCGACGACGACGGGGATGTCGGAATTCTTCACTTCGGCGTCGAAGGTGTCATCGGTGACGGCGACGGTGGCCATTGGGGAATCTCCTAAGGGTTTGAGGCAGCCTTTTCAGGTGTGGGAAGTTATGGAGGGGTCGCCAGCGCGTCAAGATGCGGCGGCCCGACCGAGTGCTTGTGTCACAAGATCGTGCGGCAGCGGCATATAGTGTGCGCTGGCGGTCCAGACCAGGGCAGTGTCGATATGCCGCCCGGGATAGACCTGTGCCAGCGCGGCGGCATAGGCTCCCATCTGGCGCAAGATCCCCTCTGGCACCTGCTCGGCGCTGGCGGGCACCGTGCGGTTGGACTTGAAGTCGACAGCGGTGATCCGGTCGGGCGCGATCAGCAGCCGGTCGATGATGCCATGCATCCGCCCCAGCCCTGGCAGATCGGCAGTGACGGGCACCTCGGCCAGCGCATCGGGGGCAAAGACCTGCGCCAGCGTGGGCGCCTCCAGCACCGCCAGCGCCTCGTCCCGGATCTCGGGCAGCAGGGGTGTGACAAGGATCAGATCGGGGTCACTTTCCATCTGCGTGCAGAGCGCGTCAGCGGCCCCGGCGCGGTGGTCCGTGGGCAGGGGTGCGAGGTTTTCCAGCAGGTGGTGCAAGGCGGTGCCGCGCGCCTTGGCCAAGTCCTCGGCATCGCCGGCGGCCCCGGGCAGCGCCTTGGCGCCGCCGAGGTCAGAGGGCGACAGGGATTTCGCCGCTGCCACCGGATCGGGGGCGGGGGCCAGCAGCGCGGCGGGCAGGTCCACCGGCGCGGGTGCGGGTTTCTCGGCCATGTCCAGCGGCAGGTGCGCCCAGTCCGACAATCCCAGCCGCAGCCCTTCGCCGCTGCCCAGGTCGCCAAAGTCGAACGTGAAACGCTCTGGCCCCGACTCCTCCATCCCGCGCGCGACCTTGTCGTACCAGGCTTCGCCGGATTTCCCCAGGTCGCCGGCGGCCGCGACGATCAGCCATTTCTCGGCCCGGGTCATGGCAACGTACAGCAGGCGGTCCTTTTCCTGCGCGGCCTTCTCCTTGGCCGCGTCGATCACTGCCTGCTGGCGCGGCGGCAAAGCGTCGGAGGCCGCCTTCCACATCGGGCCATGCTCGTCGGCGAACAGGTCGTCACGCAGCTTGGTGTCAGGCTCGGCGCAGTCGGGCAGGATGACCACGGGCGCCTCCAGCCCCTTGGACCCATGCACCGTCATCACCCGCAGCGTCTCCCCCGCGCTGTCCGGGGCGCGCTTGATCTTGAGGTTGTCCGACCGCGCCCATTCCAGGAACCCCGTCAGCGAAGGCACGGCGCTTTGTTCATAGGCCAGCGCCTGCTGCAGCAGCGCGTTGATCCCGTCCTCGGCCTCTGGCCCCAGCCGTCCGATCAGCAGGCGGCGGCCCTCGTGGCGGGTCAGGATACGGTCGATCAGGTCAAAGGGACGCAGGAAATCGGTCTGCCCGCGCAGATCGTCGAGCACGTGCAGCACCTCGGGGAAATCGTCGCGCCGGGCGCGCAGTTCCTCCCAGAGGTATTTCTTCTGCCGCCGGTGGGCGAGGTCGAACAGTGCCTGTTCCGACAGGCCAAACAGAGGTGAGCGCAGCAGGGTGGCTAGCGACAGGTCGTCCTCGGGCGTGGCCAGGAAACTGAGCAGGGCGATGATGTCCTTGACCGCAAGTTCCGCCATGACCTTGAGCACGTCGGCCCCGGCGATGGGCAGGTCCTGCTGTTTGCAGGCGCGGATGATCTCCTTGAACAGGCGCCCGCGTTTCTGGACGAGGATCAGGAAATCGCCCGCGTGCACGGGACGCGCGCGGTAGGTGCCGGTGTGGCCGACCTCCTCGGGCAGGGGGGTGCCGCTTTCAATGCTCTGCTTGATGAAATGCGCGATGCGCTGGGCCAGTTGCACGGTGTGATGCGTGGCGCTGGGCCGATCGACGGGTTCATGCCAGGCGCCGTCCTCTTCGTCGCCGACCTTCTCTACCAGCGGCCAGAGGTCGACCCGACCGGGCATGGCGTCCTTGAAGGCGCGGTGCCCATCCCCGACAAAGCCCGAGGCCTCGGCACCGCGAAAGGTGTTGTCGACCAGCCGCAGGATCGGCTCTGCCGAGCGGAAACTGTAATCGAGGCTCGCAGGCACCAGCGGCGCGTCGGTCCGTGCCAGGCGGTTCGCGAAATCGTCGCGCATCCGGTCGAATTCCGACGGATCGGCCCCCTGGAAGGAATAGATCGACTGTTTCTTGTCCCCGACGACAAAGATCGTGCGCCGGACGTCGGCCCGGGCGCCCTCACCGGCGGTGAATTCCTGCGCCAGCCGTTCGATCACCTGCCATTGCACCGGGGATGTGTCCTGCGCCTCATCGACAAGGATATGGTCGATGCCGCCATCCAGCCGGTACAGCACCCATTCCGCCACGCCGGGATCGCTGAGCAGGTCGCGCGCGCGGGTGATGAGATCGTCGAAATCCAGCCAGCCGCGGCGCTGCTTTTCGGCGTCGTAGTCGCGCAGGAAGGCGCCCGCGAAACCGTGCAAAGCCGTGTCGCGGTCGGCGGCGGCCAGCGCGCGCTGCATCGCAAGCGCATCCTCGACCCGCGCCGCCAATTGGTCCAGCGACTCGAAAAGATCGGCAGCCGCTTTGCGCACGCCCTTGGTGCCCAGCGTCTTCCGGATGGTGCCCGCCTGCGTCAGCAAGGCCGCCTGCACCTGCGCCAGCCCGGTGCGGTCCATCGCCTCGACGGCCCCCAGCTGGCCCGAGAGCGTCTGGTCGGTCTTGCCGCCCGTGGCGAGGATCTCTACCAGCGCCCCGAAAAGATCCAGCTCGGACCCCAGGAACACCTGGTCCAGCAGCGTATCCTCACCGTCCGTTTCGCGCAGACCATAGGCGGCGCGGATCTCGCCCGCCCCTTTTGGCGGGGCAAAGGCATCGCGGTGGCGGCAGACCTGCGCCGCGATGCTGTCCACGTCATCGCCCGAGACATAGGGCGAGATGGCGCGGATCAGATGCGCCTCCGGCCCTTCGGCCAGCCGGTCCAGCACCTCGGCGCGCAACAGCTCGGCGGCGCGATCCTCCATCTCCTGGAACTGGGGGGTGACGCGGGCCTCCAGCGGGAACCGCCGCAACAGGGACGCGCAGAAAGAGTGGATGGTCTGGATGCGCAGCCCGCCCGGCGTCTCGATGGCGCGGGCGAACAGCGTGCGTGCCTCGCGCAGGAAATCGCCCGACAGCTCCGTTTCGACGCCAAGGTCGCGCAGTTCGCCGCGCAGGGCGCCTTTGTCCAGCATCGCCCAGCTGCCCAGCCGCTTGAACAGGCGGTTCTGCATCTCGGAGGCGGCGGCCTTGGTATAGGTCAGGCAGAGGATGTGCGACGGATCCACCCCATCCAGCAACAGCCGCGCCACACGGTCGGTCAGCACGCGGGTCTTGCCCGACCCGGCGTTGGCGGCCAGCCAGGTGGAATGGCCCGGCTCGGCGGCACGTACCTGTGCCTCTGTCGCGTCATCCCGCCTCATGTCAGCACCTCCTTGACCGGCGCATCGGTCACGTCCCATTCGCCGTAACGCGCGAGGTGATCGAAATCCCCGGCATCGCTGTCCTTTTGCAGGGCACGGCGGGCGGTGAACCCGGTTTCGGCGGCGTGATAGGCGGTGATGAGGGCGACGAACTCCTGCCAGACCTGTTCGGGCGGCGCGTCCTCCAGCGGGGCCAGCACCTCACGCGGGTTCGAGGGCTGCAACGAGATGAAGACCGCGCGTTCCACATGCGGCGGGTCCAGCGGGGGAAATCCGCCCTCGTCCAGCATCGCTGCCTCCAAGAGCAGTTGCTTGTCAAAGGACCGCTGTTCCTTGGCCGAGGGCGCGGCGCCGGTCTTGTAGTCGTAGATATGCGCCCCGCCGCGCCCGTCGATGTCGATCCGGTCGGCGGTGGCGCTCAGGGTAAAGCCCAGCGCGGCGATCTCGCGGGTGCCCTTGATCTCGTACTTGCTGGGGGTGGCGCGGCCTTGTCGGTCCACCTCTGTCTCGACGAACCAGGGGGCGATGCGGGCCATGCGCGCCTGCCAGAGGGCGCGGACGGTGGGAAAGGGCACTTGGTCCGGGTCGCCGATGATCTGTTCGGCCAGAGCCATCAGACGCTCGGGCCGCAAGTCCAGCGGTTCTTCCTGCGTGGCTTTCACGAAGTCTTCCAGCACCTTGTGGGTGAGGATGCCGCGCATCAGCGCATCGGGCGCCTGCATCAGCGGATCCAGCGGCCGCAGTCGCAGGACGTGTTTGGCGTAGATGGCAAAGGGGTCACGCACCAGCCGCTTGATTTCCGTGACCGAGAGTTTCGCAGGCCTGGTCCCGGCGGGCGGCGCGGGCGAGGGGCGCGGCACCGGCGTGGCCTCGATCGGTGTTTCCGAGGCACGGGCCAGCGCCAGCCAGTGGTTGCCGCGCGCCTGCATGGCGGCGATGGTCTCCTTGCCGCCCTGCGCCTCCAGTCCGCGCATCAGGTTCAGCAGCCGGTTGACCCAGCGCGAGGGCACGGTTTCCGCCTCGTCCGATTTCAGCGACCGCGACAGCCAGACCTCTGGCGCACCGGCGGCCTGCTGAAAGTCATGTGCCGACAGGCCGATGCGCCGTTCGGGCAAGAGCAGCCCCGCCTTGGCCCGCATCTGCCGGTTCAGCCAGGGATCGGCGCCGGGCAGTTCCGGCCAGGCGCCCTCATTGAGGCCTGCAAGGATCACCAGGTCGGCATCCATGACCCGGGCCTCCAGCGTGCCCCAGATCAGGATATCCGGGTGCGGGGCGTCGCGGTCGCGCACCTCTTCGCGCGACAGGAGTGCGCCCAGCAGGTCGGCGAAATCGCGGGCGCTCATCTCGGCGCCATGCTCCGCCTCTCGTTCCAGCCCTGCCATGACGCCCTGCAGCTTGCGGCCCGCCGCCTCCTGCCACAGCCCGCCGGTCCCCTCGGTGCCCGACCCGGCACAGATGGCGCCTGCCAGCGCCAGCAGATCCGCGATCCAGTCCGCCAGCGGGCGTTTTCCGGACCGTTCTTGCCCGCAGAACCGTGCGCCCACCCAGGCCGCCCAGTCGCCCTGCGACCGCTTTTCGCCCCAGAGGGCAAGCGGTTCGGGCTGGGGATAGGGCATGCCCTTGCGGCGGATGAACAGTTCCAACTCGCGGGTATTCAGCAGGTGCGGCCCCCGGTCGGCCCCGCTGTGGGTCAGCGGATGCTTGAGCAGGGTCAGCAGCATTTCCGCTGTCAGCGGTTTGACAAACAGTTCCGCCACATGGCGTAGCAGCCGCCCGGGCGGGGTCAGCTGCGCAGGCGTGCCGCCGCTGTCGTCCGGCAGGATGTTCCAGCGGTCCAGTGCAGAGGTCACGCGCCGGGTCAGCATCCGGTCGGGGGTGATGACGGCGGCGCGCTGGCCTTCCGCCACCGCCTGCCGCAGGCGCAGGGCGATGGCCAGCGCCTCGTCCCGCTGGCTGGGAGCCTCCAAAAGGGTCACATCCTGCATCGCCGCGTCCAGCGGCGGCAGTGACGGTCCCTCGGACAGCCACTGGTGCGTGACCGGCGCGGGACGGAGGGCCAGCGACAACACGCGGTTGCGCACCGGGCTGGGCGGGGGCGTGTCGGTCCAGGGGCGGACTTGCCCCGGGGTCAGGTCCAGCGCCTGCATCAGCCGGGCAAAGCGGAACTGCGGGTGATCCTCGCCGGTCAGCGCGGTATCCAGCCGGTCCCAGACGTGATCGGGCGTATCGGTGTCAAAGCCGGGCAGGATCACCGCCCCTTGCGGCAGCCGCGCCACCGCCTCCATGAAGGCCGCCGTTGTCCCGCGCGATCCTGTGGACCCCGCGACAAGGATCGGGTGCTGCGGCGGGCTCTCCTGCCATTGCCGCAGCCGCAGATCCAGCGCGCGGCGGGCATAGGCCTGTGGGTCCGGCGCGCTGTCGGCCTCAAAATACTGTTGCACGATGCGCAGGAAGGTCAGCGCGCGTTGCCAGTGGCCGGACTGGTCCGAGACGTCGAGGTTTTCGATCACCTCGGGCGCCACGCCTTCGCCCTGCATTTCCTCCATCAGGGTCGCCAGGCTGTCGGCCAGGTCAAAAAGCGCCGCGCGCGGCGCAAGGTCGGGCGCCTGGTCCAGCAGTTTGGACACCAACCCCGTCAGTTCCAGCCGCCGGCGCAGCGGCGGCACCGGCGCGGGCAGCGCCGCCTTTGTCAGCGGGTCGGCCAGGTCGGTCACAAGGCGGATGCGTGGCAAGAGGCTGGCAGGACCCGTGTCGAAAACCTCGCGCAGGCGGCGGGCCATACGGTCGGAGTTGACGTAGATTTCCACCTGCGCCAGGGCCTCGGGCAGGGTATCGCCCAGACGGGCGCGCAGGCCCGCCACCAGTTCACTCGCAAAATCGGCGCCCGGCGGCAGGCCGAACAGGCGCGGTCCCGTGTCGTCAAACATTCAGCAGTCCTTCGGCCAGGGCGATGCCTTCGGGGTGGCCCACGTCGCACCATTGGCCCGGGTAGGTGAGGCCGCAGAGGCGACCCGTTTCCGCCTGCGCGTTCCACAGGCGATTGAGCGAAAAGGCTTTCTCGGGGATGGCATGCAGCCCCTCGGTCTTGATGATCTGCGCGCCGGTATAGACAAGATCGCCCTGCCGGGTCAGCTGCCCGTCCGGCTGCAGGCTGAAATCCCCCGGTGTTTTACGGCCCACGGCCCGGGCCAGCGGTACGCAGAGCAAGAGCGCATCCATCCGGTCCGGGTCCCATGCGGCGCGCAGCAGCTCCAAGGGGTTCGGACCGTTCCAGACGGCATCAGTGTTCAACGTGTATACAGGCTGTGTACCAAGTCTCGACAAGGCAAAACGCAAGCCGCCGCCGGTGTCGAGGATGTCAGGCTGTTCGACAGAGACATGCACGCCTGTCCCGTTCAGGTGCGCCGTGATCTGGTCCGACAGGTAATGCGCGTTCACGACGCGGGTCGGGATACCGGCGGTCAGCTCCAGCGCATGATCGAGCAGGGGTTGGCCTGCGACCTTGATCAGCGGTTTGGGGCGCGATGCCGTCAACGCGCCCATGCGGGTGCCGAACCCGGCGGCAAAGAGCATCACGGCGTCGGGCATCGGGACTTCAACCTTGTCAGGTGATCGGGGGTGGGCGCGGGCAGGGCAGCGTCGAGGATCTCTTTTACCGGGGACAGCAGCGGGTGCGAAAGATCGGTCTGCAGATGTCCCCAGACGCGCGGAATCAGGTCGATGTACTGCGGCTTGCCGCGCGTCGCGGCGAGGCGGGCAAAGACGCCGAGGATGCGCAGGTTGCGCTGGGCACCCAGCACCGCAAGCGACGTGCGGAAAGCCTCTTTCGCCTGGCCGGTGGCGGCGCAGTAATGCCGGATACAGGCCTCGGCGGTGTCCGCCCGCACATCGCGGCGCGCGTCCTGGATCAGCGACACGAGGTCATAGGCGCGGTGCCCCAGAAGCGCGTCCTGGAAATCCAGTAACCCGGCGCGTGCGGTACCGGAGCGATCGGGCAATACCAGGATGTTCTCGGCGTGGTAGTCGCGCAGCACCATGACATCGGCGGGTTGTGCGTGGGCCTCGAGCAGGGGGCGGAAGGCGGCGATGGCGTCGGGCAGACCCTTTGGCGCATGCGTGTAGTGGATGAAGGCAAGGTCGATCTGCCGGGCGAGGTGATCCGGAGTGGCGATGGGCAGGTCGGGCGCTGCCGGATGGCGGTGCAGTTCGATGAGCGCATCCGTCGCCAGCAGGTAGAGGTCCCGCTCAATCGCGGGAGTGTTGGCCAGCCGCGCGATCAACCCGTCGCCAAGATCCTCGATCAGCAACAGGCCGCTGGCGTTGTCCTCGGCCAGGATACGCGGCGCGCTGAGGCCCGCGCCTGACAGGTGCCGGGCAAGACGGGCAAAAAGCGCCACGTCGCCCTCGGGGTCCTGCATCAGGATGGCGGTTTTGTCCCCCCGAAACAGCCGTGTGTAGCGCCGGGCCGAGGCATCTCCGGCCAGCGCCTCTTGCCGGACGGCGCCCCATCCAGCGGCGTCGAGGAAATCGGTCACGCCGCCTGCTCCGCGATCAGCGCGTCCCAGCGCGGCGCCTCCCAGTCCAGGACCAGCGCGCGGGCGTCCTCGGCCGGTCCGGCGGTCAAGCTCAGACGCAGGGCGTCGCGCGGGGCCAGTTCTTGCAGCCGGTCGGGCCATTCGACAAGGCAGATGGCCGTTTCGAAGGCCTCTGTCAGGCCCAGTTCCACGCTCTCGTCCGGGCCGGTGAGCCGGTAGAGATCCGCGTGCCAGAGCTCTCCGGCGGTGGTGTCATAGATCTGCACCAGGGTGAAGGTGGGCGAGGGCACGTCCTCGGGCACCTCCAGCAGGGACTGGATCAGGCAGCGCGCGAAATGGGTTTTTCCGGCGCCGATTTCACCGGTCAGCAACAACACGTCGCCGGGTCGCAGACCGGCGCCGATGCGGCGGGCCAGGTCGCAGGTGGCCTCTGGTGTGGGCAGGGTGAGGGCGGTCTGGCGGGCTGTCATGGCGGCGAGGATACCGGCGCCCTGCCGGGACCTGCAAGCGGCTATCCCACCGCCTTTTGGCGATTGTCGGGCTGCGCCGATTCCTCTACCTGAACGGGCAGTCTGGTAAAGCGGACAAGGGTCGCCCCGGCGGCCACGGGCTGGACCCGGCAGCGCAGGATTTCACCGGATTTGCGGGTCAATTGCGCCTCCCAGCCCTGCCGGTCGCGCAGGGTCAGGACAAATTCGCGCAGGTTGGCCCAGATCGGGCTGGGCTGGCAATCCTGCTGCCATTCCTTGGTGGCGTCGACGATGGTGATCTCGGCAAAGGCGCTGTCGGGATCGCATTTCCACTGTGACCGGTAGGCGGCGTTGGAAAAGGTCAGCACACCCAGACGCGAGAAGACGGCCACCGCGTCCTCGAAACAATCCAGCACCGATTGCGTCAGTTCCAGTTCCGAGCGGAAGCGCCGTGTCAGCGAGATCTCGGCGCTGATGTCCTCGATCAGGAAGGCGACGGCGCCGTCAGGATGCGGGCGGCCGGTGATCTTGTAGGTGAGGCCCGAGGGCAGGTTCCAGGTCTCGCAATACCGGTCTTCGCGCGCGGCAGAGACCACGTCATAGAGCTTGTCCCGCCAGGAGGAGTAATTCTTGGGCTCTGGCATCATGCGGTTTTCCCGCATGTGATCGAAAAAGGACAGGAGGTTGGGCTTGGCCGACAGGAAATCCACGGGCAAATGTGTCAGGTCCACCAGCGCGGGGTTGAACAGCACCAGCTGCCGGTCACGGTCGAATACGGCAAGGCCGATGGGCAGGTGAGCAAAGGTCTTGGTCAGCGTCTGGACGAAGTTGCGCTGCGCCATTTCCGCGTTGACGAGACTGTCGATACTGGTGGCGTAATGCACCCAGCCGTGTTCGACCGGGCGCGAAACAACCTCCAGCCAGCGCTGCGGGTGATCCTCGGGCTTGATGCTGATACGGGTGCTGCGTTCGACGCGTTTGGCAGGCAGTTCGATGTCGATGGGGCAGGTGCCGTCGATTTCGTGCCCGGTGCTGTCGCACAGCTGTTCATAGGCTTCGTTGTACCAGATCAGCCGCCCGTGATCGTCGGTCTGCCAAAGCGCGTCCGGGGCGTTGCGCGACATTTCCGTAAGGCGGTGATACTCGTCGCTCTGGCAGCGGGCGCGAAAGAGGGTGGCGGCGCCGTCGGGTGTGCATTGCAGACGCAGGTGTAACCGGCTGCCCGCGGGATCGGCCCAAAGCTCGGCATTGGCCACACCGGGTGAATGCCAGTGCCCCGGTCGGTCCGGCAGGTCTGCGGGCAGGTCCGGGAATGCCGGCAACAGTGTTTCGCGCACCTCGTCCCAGCCCATGCCGGTCAGCACCGTGCGATCAAACAGCTCTGCCGCGTCCTGGGTAAAATCGACAACTTCGCCGTGTCGGAACAGCAGCACGGTTTCGGGTGTGCCGGAGTGCTGCAACTGCGAGCGGCGCGGGCGCAACGTGAACAGGATCAGGACGGCGGCCAACAATGCCGCGGCGGCACCGGCGCCGATTGCCAGAAATAAGAGATCCTCCAAGGTCCTGCCTCTTGTCCGTGTCCCGTTATCCGTGTCCCGCGGATTGATCTTGAGGTTGATTTTAGTTTGGTTAATTTCCCGTTAAGCGGAAAACATAAACGTTAAATTCACCTTAAATCTCAATTGGTCGGTTTTCTCCCAGCGCGGTGCCCGGCTTGGCGGCATCGGCAACGATCTTGCTATGCGGCCAGACCACCTCGACGATGGCCCCTCGGCGTTCGGACTGGTCCGAAAGCGCCGAGTAGGGGTCCGATCCGTTGGCAAAGCTCAGCTCTGCCCCGGTGCGTTCCAGCAGGGTCTTGGCAATGAAAAGACCCAGGCCCATGCCCTCGTATTCCGGTCGGGCGCGCTTTTCGCTTTCGCTGCGGCGGCGGCGCACGAAAGGATCGCCGATGCGGCCGATCAGGTGCTGGGGAAAGCCGCGTCCGTCATCCACGATGCGGATCGAGATCACGTCATCCGTCCACATCGCCTCGACCCAGACCTTGGTGCGGGCAAAATCGACGGCGTTCTGCACCAGATTGCGCAGCCCGTGGATCACCTCGGGGCGGCGCAGGATCTGCGGCTGGGTATAGTCGCCCCCGGGGCCCGGGCCGTCCTCGATCAGGATTTCCTTGCCACGGTCCTGGTGTGGTTCGGCGGCCTCGCGGATCACCTCGATCAGGGGCGCGTGGCGCATGTGCAGGTCGTCCTTGCCCGCCCGTCCCATGCTGCGCAGGATGTCGCGGCAGCGGTCGGCCTGTTCGCGGATCAGCAGGGCGTCCTCCTTGAGATCGACGAGGTCGGGGTGATCGTCCAGTTCCTCGGCCAGTTCCGACGAGGTCAGCTTGATCGTGGCCAGCGGCGTGCCCAGCTCATGCGCCGCCGCGGCCACCACGCCGCCCAGATCGTTCAGCTTTTGCGCCCGGGCCAGCGCCATCTGCGTTGCCGCAAGTGCGTCGGACATCGAGTTCATCTCGCGCGTGATGCGGCGCGAATAGACAGAGATAAAGACCAGCGCGATGCAGATTGCCGCCCACTGGCCATAGACGAAGATGTCGGGGATGCGCAGGATGAACCCCTGTTCGGTGCGCAGGGGCAGGTGGTAATAGACCATGCCCGTGACCAGCGCGAAGGCGGTGAAGCCCAGCAGAAAGGTCGACCGCAGGCTGAGCACCGCCGCCGAGACCGTGACCGGCGCCAGCACCAGCAGCGAAAACGGGTTGTGCAGCCCGCCCGTCAGGTACAGCAGGAAACACAGCTGCAAGAGGTCGAACATCACCATCATGAAGTTCTCGGTCTCGCTCAGCCGCTTGTTTTCGGGAAACACCGAAATCGCGATCAGGTTGCCGACGATCGAGACGCCCACGGCCAGGTAACACAGGCCCAGTTCCAGTTGCAGGTTGTAAAGGCGCTGCGCCAGCGTGATTGCGACCAGCTGGCCGATCACCGCGAACCAGCGCAACAGGATCATCGTGCGCAAACGGATCCAGTTGCTGCGCTGCTCGTCACCGATCAGTCCAAGATCGCCCTGCGCCATCTGCGCCCTTTCGTCCCTCTTGCGTCCAGCCCCTCAATGGATAGCTAAAGCTAAACCATTCCAGAGGAAGAAAGTCATGCAGCGTCTTGCCGCAATCGCCGCCTTCGCCGGTCTCGTCGCCGTCAGCGCCGGTGTCTGGGTCTACACTCAGCAGTCCGCGACAGCCGATCCCTTTGCCCAGTGCCGAACCAGCAAGATCGCCGGAGGCGCAGAAGCCATTGGCGGGCCTTTCGAGCTGTTGAACAAGAACGGCGAGACCGTGACCGACAAGGACGTGATCACAAAGCCAAGCCTGGTGTATTTCGGTTACACGTTTTGTCCCGATGTCTGCCCCTTCGACACCGCGCGCAACGCCGATGCCGTCGATGTGCTGGCAGAGCGGGGCTATGACGTGACCCCGATCTTCATTTCCATCGACCCCGAGCGGGACACCCCTGAGGTGGTCGGCGAATTCGCCGAGGTGATCCACGACAAGATGATCGGGCTGACCGGCTCTGCCGAACAGGTCAAGGCGGCAAGCAAGGCCTACCGGACCTACTATCGCAAGGAGACGGACGCGGACCCCGAATACTATCTCGTCGATCACTCGACCTTCACCTATCTGGTGCTGCCCGAGCAGGGCTTTGTCGAGTTCTTCCGTCGCGAGGTCACGCCGGAGCAGATGGCCGACCGCACGGCCTGCTTCATCGAGGCATCTTGACTTGTCCGGATGCGTTTGACCGCCGGGACTTAGCCCGCTAATACTCGTTTTCACGCAGTGGTGGCCGGAGGAAGTCTATTGGCGGAACGCAGCATCGAAGAACTGGGAGCTGACCGCTCATTGCTCCTGGTCGATGACGACGAACCTTTCCTGAGACGCCTCGCCAAGGCCATGGAAAAACGCGGTTTCGAGGTCGAGATGGCCGGATCCGTCGCGGCCGGCACGGCCATCGCCACCGCCCGGCCACCGGCCTATGCGGTGGTTGACCTGCGGCTGGAGGACGGCAACGGGTTGGACGTGGTCGAGGTGCTGCGCGAAAAGCGCCCCGACAGCCGCGTGGTCGTGCTGACAGGCTATGGCGCCATCGCCACCGCCGTTGCCGCGGTCAAGATCGGGGCGACGGACTATTTGTCGAAACCCGCGGATGCGACCGACATCACCAACGCGCTGCTGGCCAAGGGCGATGATCTGCCCCCGCCGCCGGAAAACCCGATGAGCGCGGACCGCGTGCGCTGGGAGCATATCCAGCGGGTCTACGAGCTTTGTGATCGCAATGTCTCGGAAACCGCGCGGCGGCTGAACATGCACCGCCGGACCCTGCAGCGGATCCTGGCGAAACGCTCGCCGCGCTAGGCGGTGAGGCTGGTCTTCAACCAATCCACGAAGGTGCGCACCGACGGTCTCACCGGGCCACTGGGCAGGATAACGTGATAGACCGCCCTGTGCGGGTACGTCAGGTCCAGTTTTACCAGCGACCCGTCGTCCAGGTGACGGCGCACAATGACATCTGTCGCCATGATTGCGCCGATGCCGCGCCGCGCCGCTTCGATTTCCAGTGAAATCTCGCCGATATTGCGGCGTTCCACCTTTTCCACGTCGATCCCGGTTTCCGCCAGCATGCGGGCGTCGGGGCGCTCTGGTGCTCCAAGGATCCAGGGCAGGTCCTGCGGTGGCGCAGAGGCCGCGAGGTCCGGCGAGGCGACGAAGATCGTTTCGCATTCGATCAGGGGCTCGCAGCGGTAGTCCGGCCAATCCTCGGGTGTCCCGATACGGATGCCGATGTCGAAGCCGTCGAAATCCACGGGCGAAAGGCAGGCGCCCGGCACAAAGGACACCGGAATTTCCGGGTGCGCGCACCAGAAGTCGCAGAGTTTCGGCAGGATGACCGCGTCCACGATAAAGGTGGTGGTTGTCGCGCGGATGCCACGGCTGGCCTCACGCTGTCGCAGACCGTCGATGCCATCCGCCAGCAGGGAAAATGCCTCGCTCATCGGTTTGGCCAGTTGTTGACCCGCCTCCGTCAGGATCAGGCCGCGCCCCTCGCGCTTTACCAGTTTTGCACCGATCTCTGATTCCAGCGACCGCACCTGCTGGGCCACGGCGGCAGGGGTCACATTCAGCGCGCGTGCGGCGGCGGAAAAGCCCTCCAGCCGCGCGGTCGCCTCGAAAGCGCGCAGGCTGGCAAGCGGTGGGAGGCGGTGCCAGTCGATCTCGACCATCTATTAGCTCCCCTTAAAGGTTGCAATAAATTCCTGACTCGGGATCGAGAGAAACTCAAGCTATTTATGGCCCTGGGCCGAAGGTGCCCCAGGAGAAAACGATGCTTCAGTTATCAGAAGACATGATGCGCGCAACGCGCCGCTACGATGCCGCTGGCCGTGGCATGCGCCGGGACATCGAACAGGAAGACGCCGCCATGAGACTGGCCATGACCCGGCCGGTCGGCTGGGTCCCGGGGGCGTGGCTGCGGTACGTCCTTGCCGGGGTGCGGGGGGCCGCTCCGCGCCCGGCACTGCACCGTCAGAGATCGTAACGTTTCAGAACTTTGTCGACGGTCAGGCCATCGTCCAGCCGGACGCCGCGCTTGGCCCCATAATCCTCGAACCCCCGGCTCTGATAGTAGGCCAGCCCGCCGGTGTTGTCGGCCCGGATGTTGGCACTGATCCAGCGATAGCCCAGCGCGCGGGCGGCATTTTCGGTTTCACGGAAAAGCGCCGAGCCGATGCCAAGCCCGGTCCGGCCCCGCCGCGCAAAGGTGGCGATCTGGGCGGCCTCATCCGGCAGGTCGTCCCCGGGTTCGATCCACTGGAATCCCAGCACCTCGCCGGCGTCATCCTCGGCCAGGTGCCAGGCGGCGCGGTCGGGACAAAGTGTCATCCAGTCCCGCATTTCCTCGGTGCTGATCGGGCGGGTCAAGGCGGTGGTGCCGCCCGCGGCGATGATCTCGTTCAACAGGTCGGCAAGGGGACGGGCGTCCAGCGGACCGGCGCGGCGTACGGAAATTGTCATCTGGGCATCTCCTGCAACAGGGCCGCGTGGCGGGCTGTGAAATCGGCGCGCACCTCGACCGGCGGGCGCAGGTGGATCGACAGGTCGGCGATCATGTCCATGTCCGGGGCGCCAAAGAACCTGTCCGCCTCGGCGCGGGTGAACCCGGCGATCTGCGTGGCTTCCATCCAGGCGCTGATGCGGTCGGCCTTCTTGATCTGCTTCTTCAGCCGCTGTGGCGTGATGGCGGGCAGGCCGAACCGGATGTGGATCGCGGCGGACAGCCGCTTGTCCAGCTCTTCGTAGTCGGGGCCCACGGCGGCCTTCACCGGTGAGATCATGTCGCCGATGACGTATTCCGGCGCGTCGTGCAGCAGCGCGGTCAGCCGATCCGCGACGCGCGCCTGCGGGCAGAGCCGTCCGAAAATCACCTCGACCAGTAGCGAATGTTCGGCGACCGAATAGGCATAGTCGCCACGCGTCTGCCCGTTCCAGCGGGCGACAAAGGCCAGCCCGTGTGCGATGTCCTCGATCTCGATGTCCACCGGCGTCGGGTCCAGCAGGTCCAGCCTGCGCCCCGAAAGCATCCGTTGCCAGGCTCGCGTCTGTTTCGCCATTCTCTTCCCCGGGGTCCTGCTGCGCGGCCCTGACTAAGACGCGAATTCCTGCTTGTAAATCGGGCGTCGGCCGGAACGTCACGGCCCTGCGGCGGAGTATGACATTGTACGCGCAGGCCTCTGGTGCTACCTGCTGGCCAGAGCATCGCCGCCCCCGACAAGGGGCGCGCCACCGCATTCGAAGGAACCGAGATGACCCAGGATTACATCGTCAAGGACATTGCACTGGCCGCGTTCGGCCGCAAGGAACTCGACATCGCTGAAACCGAAATGCCGGGCCTCATGGCGCTGCGCGAGGAATACGGCGAGGCGAAACCGCTGGTCGGCGCGCGCATCGTCGGATCCTTGCACATGACGATCCAGACCGCTGTCTTGATCGAAACGCTGACGGCACTTGGCGCCGATGTGCGCTGGGCCTCGTGCAACATCTTTTCGACCCAGGACCATGCCGCCGCCGCCATCGCCGAGGCCGGCGTGCCGGTCTTCGCGATCAAGGGTCAGACGCTGGAAGAGCACTGGGACTACCTCGACAAGTCGTTCATGTTCGAAGACGGCCCCAACATGATCCTCGACGATGGCGGCGACGCCACCCTGTATGTCCTGCTGGGCGCGCGCGCCGAGGCGGGTGAGGACATCATCGCCGTGCCGACCTCGGAAGAAGAGGAAGTCATCAAGGCGCAGATCAAGAAACGCATGGCGGCAAGCCCGGGCTGGTTCACCAAGACGCGCGACCAGATCATGGGCGTGTCCGAGGAAACCACCACCGGCGTCAACCGCCTGTACCAGCTGTTCCGCGACGGCCAGCTGCCCTTCCCGGCGATCAACGTCAATGACAGCGTGACCAAGTCGAAGTTCGACAACAAGTACGGCTGCAAGGAATCGCTGGTCGACGGCATCCGCCGCGCCACCGACACGATGATGGCCGGAAAGGTCGCCGTGGTCTGCGGTTACGGCGATGTGGGCAAGGGCTCTGCCGCGTCCCTGCGTGGCGCCGGCGCCCGCGTGAAAGTGACCGAGATCGACCCGATCTGCGCCCTGCAGGCGGCGATGGACGGGTTTGAGGTGACGACGCTGGAGGACGTGATTTCCACCGCCGACATCTTCATCACCACCACCGGCAACAAGGACGTGATCCGCATCGAGCACATGCGCGAGATGAAGGACATGGCCATCGTCGGCAACATCGGCCACTTCGACAACGAGATCCAGGTTGCCGCGCTGAAGAACCACAAGTGGACCAACATCAAGGAACAGGTGGACATGATCGAGTTGCCCAACGGGCACCGCATCATCCTGCTGTCCGAAGGCCGTCTGCTGAACCTTGGCAACGCCACCGGTCACCCGTCCTTCGTGATGTCGGCCTCCTTCACCAACCAGGTTCTGGCGCAGATCGAGCTCTACAAGAACGGCGACCAGTACGAGAACAAGGTCTACATCCTGCCCAAGCACCTGGATGAAAAGGTGGCTCGCCTGCACCTGGAACGGATCGGCGTCAAGCTGAGCGAACTGTCTAAGGACCAGGCGGATTACATCGGCGTGGCGCCCGAGGGCCCCTTCAAGCCCGAGCACTACCGCTACTAAAGGATCGCGCCATCCGGCGCCCGTGCAACCGCTGGCCGAAAGGCTGGCGGTTGTCTTTTTTCAGGCGCTGAATGCAACGCCTGCCAAAAGTTTCATCCAATCCAAAGGAAACGGGTTTGAGGATCTGGACGATTTGCCGTCTTGATAGATGCCTGTATGGAACGGCACCCTGACTTGGGCCGTTGCCGAATTGTTGCCATTGCAAGAAAGGTCCCGAATGTTCACCCGACGCCAGTTCGTTGCCTCTGCCGCCGCGCTGACCATGCCGGCAATCGCCCGTCCCGCCTTTGCCGCGCCCGGAGACTGGGCCCAGTGGGACGCCCAGGTGACGCCACCCGATTTCGATCTGGAAACGTCGAATCCCTGGGGTCTGCACCCGCGCTTTCTGCCGCGCAGGGTCTCTGCCAACCCGGGCCTGAAACCGGGCGACATCCACGTCGATGCTGTTGCGCGCTACCTTTACCACATCCAGGCCGACGGGACCGCGATGCGCTATGGGGTGGCGATCGGGCGTGACGGGTTATACGGGCCCGGTGTCTATACGATCAAGCGCAAGGCGAAATGGCCGCGCTGGACGCCCACCGACTCCATGATTGCCCGAGAGCCGGAGAAATATGCTGCCTGGGCAGAGGGTCAGCCCCCTGGCCCGGACAATGCGCTGGGGTCCCGTGCCCTGTATCTCTATGTCGGCAACCGGGACAGTTATCTGCGCATTCACGGCACACCCGCCCCGCGCTCTGTCGGGACACGGGCCAGCTCGGGCTGTGTGCGGATGGTGATGCCGCATATCAACTACCTGTACGAACAGGTCTCCAAAGGCGTGACCGCCTACCTGTATCCTACCGACGGTAGTCCGCTATAGGTCCGCGATGGCCGTGCCCGGAACCGGCACGGCCACTACGGATCCGATTTCAGGATTGAGGCCGCGTGCAGATCGGATTGCCTTCGCTGGTGCGCAGGGGCAATTCCGTCGTCTCGACCGGGCCGGTATGGGTGTACCAATAACACCCGTCTTCTGACCGCAGCCGCACCTTGGTCAGATCCTGATAAGGCGCGGCGATGGCGGCCACGGCTTCGGGGGCCGTGGACGTGGGGCCAGAGGGGCCGTCGCCTCCGGGGACAGGCTCGCAGGCAGAAAGCGCCACAAGGATGAGCGGGCTGGCGATCAAGGCTAAGGGTCGTGTCATGGCGGGATAATCCGGTACTGAGGTCACCCGGACAGTCGCATCCCGGTCCCCGGGCTTCAAGCCGCCTCGGACGGGGATGGGCCTTACCGCGACAAGGATGAGACATACCCCTCGCGGATCACCTGCGGGTCATAGGCCTTGCGGGCAAAGACCTCGCGCACCAGCGGTTCGAAATGCTCCAGCGGCAGGGTATCGTACTCGGGCTCGAAACTCGACTGGTCCCAGCGTTCGCAGAAGGCGGCGCAACTGTCGTAGCAGGGGTGGTCCTTGAACTGGTCGCGCGCGTTGCGGTCCCATCCGTAGTGATGGCCGTAGTAGAAGCTTTGAAAGATGCCGTGGTGTTCGACGACCCAGGCCACGTCCCAGCGAACGAAGGGGCGGATCACCTCGGCGGAAAACCGGTCATGGTTCTGTGGCGCCAGCCCGTCGCCCACATCATGCAAGAGCGCGCCGACGATCCAGTCGATATCGGCGCCGTCGCGTTCCGCGCGGGTGGCCGATTGCAGCCCGTGGGTCAGCCGGGTGATGCGATACCCTTCGAGCGTGACTTCGCCCTGGCGGCGCAATTCATCCAGCACCCGGTCGGGGGTCAGCGCCAGGTAGGGTTTTTCCAACCGTTCGAGAAGCTCGTAATCTTCCCGGGTGCCATCCTTCATCTGGGTAAAGCTGACGGTGCCGGTCTCGGTCATGCGGTGCCCTCCTGTGGTGAGGCGCCGGAACGGCGCCTGCCTGTCCCGATCTGGGCCCAAATTGCCACAGAGCGCAAGCTGACTTCACGGAATACCCTCCGCGCTCCGATCAGGGGGAAGAGAGAGGCCGCATTTCCCTTGCCAATAACGGGAATGTGCGGTCACCATGCGGATGCACGGTCGCTTTGGCCGCAAAACAGCAAGGACAGCGCCTGCGGAACGCGGCGCATGACACGAGGGAGTGAACATGGGACGTCGCGACGAACTGATCGCCAAATACGCCGAAGACCTGAAGAACAAGTGCGGCATGGACCCGGACATGGACCTGCTGACCAAGGTCACCATCGGCTGTGGTCCGGCCATCTATGACGCGGATGCCTCTACCGTTGCCTCGTCGCAGGAGAGCGAGCTTGAGACCGTCAAGGACAAGTTCCTGGTCAAGAAGCTGGGCCTTGCGGACGGTCCCGAGCTGATGGAGGCAATCAACAAGGTGGTCGACACCTACGGCAAGTCCGAGCGCAACAAGTATCGCGCCGTGGTCTACTACATGCTGACCAAGCATTTCGGCAAGGAAGCTGTCTACGGCTGAGCCGCAGCACCAGGATTTCTCTGGCACGGGGCCTCCGCATCGCGGGGGCCTTTGTTCTTTCCAGGGTCCTTTTCGGGGTGATGATCCTCTGCAATTGATTGAAATTGCAGGTAGTTCAGGATTGCCGGACAGCGGTGGACGCCGTAAGGTCCTTAGGACTGGCCAGAAAGGCCGGAACCGTAGATTTCATAACACATGTGGTGCGTAGGGAGCATGTGGGGTGGACGGAGGGTTTCGGTTTTTCCGGGACCCTCCGTTTCTGTTGAGGGGATGCGCACCCTGCTCAGAAGAGCGTCAGCACCAGTCCCATCAACCCGCAGGCCAGCGTCGCATAGCCGCCGTCGACCAGCGTGAGCGTCATGGGACGCATGGCATTGGCGTTGTTGAGCGCGATCCAGGGCGCGATCAGGAACAACCCGATCCCAAGGCCCGACACCAGCCCGGCCCCCGGCGTTTCGACGCCACTGGCGGCAAAGACATGGCGCATCATCCCGGCAACGACCACCTGCATGACAAACGTCAGGATCATGACCCGCGCACTCATGCTCCCCTTGGGGTTTCCGTCCGTGTCCAGTTCCACGCCAGAGGCGGTTTTCCAAGGCCCAGCAAGGGCCATGTACCAGACGGCCCCGGCCGCAAAGGCGACGATTGCGGCGGCAAGACTATTGACGAATTCCAGCATGGTCATTTCTCCGACGTGGTTTTTCCCGGTAAAATTGAGGCCTTAGATAAAAGGTTTATCCAAAAATCCTGTTTTTGCGCGGAATATGCTATAGTTTACAGTGAGCGAAATCTTGAGTCCCCGCAACTTTGACGAGCATTCACCATACCTGTTGACCTGAAATACTTCCCCGATCTGGACCTCGTGTGGATACGTCATAAAGGTGATGTCACGCGTTTTGAACTGCGTGAATTATTCGAGCGTTTACATGGGGAAAACGCGCCAGAGGCGCCGAGCAAGAACTTTACCGACCTGGCCCGGATCAAGGATGTGGAGTTCGGGTTCAAAGAGCTGCACTGGCATTCACTTCGCCTGCAAGAGCGGCTTCGCTCTCGCAACCAGAGGTTGATCGACTCGGTCCATGCCCCTGACGGTGTTTCTTTTGGACTTGCCCGAATCTACCAACAGGTCGTGGACCCGGACGGACCGCTGCAGGTCCATGTCCATGACGAGCGCAAACAGGCCCTTGCGGCGCTCGCCCTGCCACATATCCCGGAAGAACTGCTTTGACGCGGATCAGGCGGACAGGCCCGCCAGCCCGCAGATGACCTGCCATTCCTCTTCGGTGACCGGCTGGACAGACAGGCGCGAATTCTTCACCAGCACCATTTCCGCCAGCCGGGGATCTTCTTTGATCTGGTCCAGCGTGACCGGGGTCGTGGCGGATTCCAGCGCCTTGATGTCCACGCATTCCCAGCGATCGTCATCGGTGGTGCTGTCGGGATGGGCCTCGGCGATCACCTCGACCGTGCCGACAATCGCTTTTTCCTTTTGCGAATGGTAGAAAAACCCCCGGTCTCCCTTTTCCATCTCACGCATGAAATTGCGCGCCTGGTAGTTGCGGACGCCATCCCATTCCTCACCCGCGTCGCCCTTGGCCTGCTGGTCCTGCCAGGACCAGGTCGAGGGTTCGGATTTGAAAAGCCAGTAGCGCATCAGATCACCTTTTTCCACGCGGTCAGGGTGACGCTTTGGAACAGGCCGGCCTTGGAATAGGGATCGTTCGCGGCCCAGTCCTCGGCCGTGGCCTTGTCGGCCACGTCAAGGATCACCAGAGACCCGATCATCCCGCCTTCGTCGTCCAGCAGCGGCCCGGCCTGCGAGACGACCCCGGTGGATTTCAGGTAGTCCAGGTGCGCATCGCGGGTGTCCTTGCGGATCTGCAGGGCATCGGGTTTGTCGTGGGCGATCAGGGCAATCAGCATGTCATTCATCCTTGAGTGGTCGGGAAAGCAGGGTGTCCATCGCCTGGCGCACGGTCAGCCGGCCCTGTGACAGGTCGGCCACCACCGAACAGACGGGCAGGGGCAGGTCCAGGTCGATGGACAGGCGGGCGGCGGCGCGGGCGGTGGCGGCGCCTTCGACGGTCACGGAGGGGTCGAACGCTTCGCCCCGCCCCAGCGCCAGGCCAAAACGATAGTTGCGCGACCCGTCAGAAGTGCAGGTCAGCGTCAGGTCGCCCAGGCCAGAGAGGCCGGTCAACGTTTCTGGCTGCGCGCCCAGCCGGGCCGACAGGCGCATCATCTCGGCAAAGCCACGGGTCATCAGGGCCGCGCGGGCGCTGTCGCCCAGGCCCGCGCCGATACAGGCGCCGCAGGCGATGGCGATCACGTTCTTCAGCGCGCCGCCCAGTTCCGCGCCGATCATGTCGTCGCTGCGATAGAGCCGCAGGACCGGCGTCGACAGTTGTTCCTGCAGGGCCCGCCCCTTGGATTCGTCACCACAGGCCAGCGTCAGCGCCGTGGGCAGGCCGCGCGCGATGTCCCCGGCAAAGCTGGGGCCGGTCAGGACGGCGGGTACCGCGCCGGGTTGGTGCCGGGCGATCAGGGCCGAGGGGCCGACGCCCTCGGCCAGGTCGATCCCCTTGCAGCAGGCGACCAGCGCCTGCCCGTCCAGCGGCGTGGCAATCCGGTCCAGCAGCGTCGACAGTTGTTGCATCGGGACCGACAGCAACAGCGTGTCGCAGGTGGCGGCCCTATCCAGATCGCCTGCGACGGTCACGTTTTCCGGCAGGGTCACACCGGGCAGGCGCGGGCTTTGCCGCCTGTCCTGCAGCGCAGAGACGTCCCGCGCCCAAAGCGTCACCTCGCGCTTGCGCCCGAGTGCCACGGCCAGAGCCGTGCCAAAGGCGCCTCCTCCAAGGACTGCGATGCTCATGCCTTGGCGCCTTTCTTGCCAGAGCCGACCAGCGGCGCGGCGGATGTGTCCAGCGGCCAGCGGGGCCGTGCCGACAGGCTCATGTCATGGGTGACACCGGCGGCCAGCAATTCGCCACCGGCATAGGCGATCATCGCCGCGTTGTCGGTGCACAGCCGCAACGGCGGCGCCGTGAACCGCACACCGGTGTCCGCGCAAAGCGCCTGCAGCGATCCGCGCAGCGCCTGGTTGGCAGCCACGCCCCCGGCCACGGCCAGGGCGGGGTCCGCCGGGGTTTCCTGCAGGTAGAGCGCAATCGCCCTTCGCGCCTTTTCGGTCAGGACGTCCCGCACCGCCGCCTGGAACCCGGCACACAGGTCCGACACATCCTGCGCGTGCAAGCCACCCTGATCGGCGATCAACTGGTTGCGCTGCCGCAACAGCGCGGTTTTCAGCCCCGAAAAGCTCATGTCACAGCCGGGACGGTCCAGCAGCGGGCGGGGAAAACGGAACCGCCTTTCGTTGCCCTCGCGGGCACGCACCTCGACCGAGGGGCCGCCCGGTTGCGCCAGGCCCAAAAGGCGGGCGGTCTTGTCAAAGGCCTCTCCGGGGGCGTCGTCGATGGTGCCGCCCAGGCGGGTGAAATCCTGGGCGCCGCGCACGATCAGGAATTGGCAATGCCCGCCAGAGACCAGCAGCATCAGGTAGGGAAATTCCAGCCCGTCGGTCAGCCGGGGCGTCAGTGCGTGCCCGGCAAGGTGGTTGACCCCCACCAGCGGCACGCCCAGTCCCGTTGCCAGCCCCTTGGCCAGCATCACGCCCGACAGGACCCCGCCGATCAACCCCGGGCCGGCGGTCACCGCGACGGCATCGACCTGGTTCAGCGCCACGCCCGCCTGGGCCAGTGCCTCTTCGACACAAAGGTCGAGCCGCTCGGCATGGGCGCGGGCGGCGATTTCCGGAACGACGCCGCCGAAATCCGCGTGCAGGTCATTCTGACCTTTCACGACAGAGGCCAGCACCTCGCGCCCGCGCAGAAGCGCGGCGGCGCTGTCGTCACAGCTGCTTTCCAGTCCAAGGATCAGGGGAGAGGTCATCCGGCGTTCCCGTTGCGCTTTGCGGCGTCTGCAAGTACCACCCGTAAAGGCGCCCCACAATCCCGGAGGCCCATGCCCGACGCCCTGCCTGTTCTCCTGTTGACCCGGCCGCACGCCGCGTCAGAGCGTTTCGCCGCGCGTCTGCGGCAGGACGGGCTGCAATTCCGCACCGTCATCTCTCCGCTTTTCACTGTCGAGGTGACCGGGCCGCTGCCGGATGTGTCGCTGGCACGCGGGCTGATCTTTACCTCGGCCAACGGCGTCATGGCCTGGCAGGCGCTGGGCGGACGGACCGATCTGCCGGTGCTTGCGGTGGGACCGGCGACGGCACGCGCCGCCGAAGCGGCGGGGATGCGCGCGCAGGACGGGGGCGGCTCGGCAGAGGAGCTGATCCGCCATATCCTTGCAGGCAGGCCCGCGGCCCCGCTGGTGCATCTGCACGGGACCCATGTGCGCGGCGACATCGCCGCCCGGTTGAGCGCGGCAGGCATCCCCTGCACGGGCGCCGCGATCTACGATCAACCGCCTTGCCCCTTGAATGCAGAGGCCCGCGCGGCACTTTGTGGACAGGTTCCAGTGGTGGCCCCCGTGTTCTCACCCCGGACGGGTGAATTGCTGGCCAAGGAATGCGCAAAGGCGCCGCTTCTTGTCGCGGCGATGAGTCAAGCTGTGGTCAACGCGCTTTCGCCGCTGCATAAAAGGAACCTGAAAGTGGCCCAGCGGCCCGAGTCGGAGGCAATGAGGGAGGTTGTCTCGGACCTTCTGAACCGGGCGCTGGCAGGAGACTATTGACCCGGTCCATCTGCCCGGACCGATGAGTATTCGAGGGGAAGCAATATAGTGGCGAAGTCTAAGAAGGATACCCCGACCGACAAGGGTAGCGCCGAGGACAGCCTGCCCGAGGCGGACACCCTGACATCCGGCGCCGAGGATACGGCGGAGGACAGTCTTGCCGCTGCCGCCGGCGAGGACAGTCTGGACGGGACGGACCTGCCTGACGCAGAGGGCGGCGACAGCCTCGCGCCCGGTGATGACACCCTGTCCGCGGATATGACGGAAACCGGCGATCCCGCCGACACCGACCCGGATGCGGACCCCGCCGCGCCCGATGAGGATGTCCCGCACGAGGGCGGCGATGTCGCTTCGGGTGCCTCGGACGATACGCTTTCCGCCGAAGCCGCGCCTTTCGAGGACACGCTGGATGTGGCTGCCGCCCCACCGGCAGAGCCGCAGGTCGTCCGCGAGACCGTGGTCGAGCGCAAGGGCGGCTTTGTCCCCATGCTGCTGGGGGGCGTTGTCGCCGCCGGGCTGGGGTATGCCGCCGGGGCCTATCCCGACCTGCCCTTCATCGGGTCGCAATCCGCCGAAGAAGACCCCTTCGTCACCCAGACCCTTGCCGCACTTCGCGACCAGGACGGTCGGATCGTGGCGCTGGCCAAGCGCGCCGATGCCACGGATGACGCCATCGCGGCGGTTGACCTTGGCCCGTTGGGCACCAGCGTGACCGGGCTGGAAACCGGATTGGGCGCATTGAAGACGGACCTGACAGAGACTCAGGCCCAGCTGACCGGGCTTGGCACCCTGATCACCGACCTGGACCGCCGGCTGACCACGCTGGAGAAACAGCCGCTCAAGGATGCCGTCTCGCCCGAGACCGTGGCTGCCTACGAACGTGAACTGGAGGCGCTCAAGGCGCAGGTCACGGCGCAACAGGCCGACCTGCTGGCCGCGCAGAAGGAACAGCAGGCGGCGATGGATGCCGCGCGCAAGGAAGTCGAGGCGATGGCCGCCCGCGCCCGCGCCTCGGAACAAAGCGCCGAGGCCCGCGCGAAACTGGCCGCCAGCCGCGCTGCGCTGGCTGATCTGACGACCCGCGCGCGTGACGGCCAGCCCTATGCCGATCCGCTGGCGGTGCTGACCGGGAACGGCGTGGATGTGCCCGCGCCGCTGGTCGAAGGCGCCGAAGAGGGTCTGCCCACGGCCTCTGCCCTGATCTCGTCCTTCCCCGACGCTGCCCGCGATGCGCTGGCGGCGGCGCGGGCAAGCGGCGCGGATGGCGCCGAGGCGGGCAGCGTTGCCGGGTTCTTCCGCAGCCAGCTTGGCGCCCGCTCGGTCACGCCGCGTGAAGGGGACGACCCTGATGCGGTGCTGTCGCGGGCCGAGGCCGCGCTGCGCGGCGGCGACCTGGACACCACGCTTACGGAAATCGAAAGCCTGCCCGAGACGGCACGCGCTGAAATGTCAGACTGGGTGGCCCAGGCCACGCTGCGGCGCGATGCTCTCGCCGCCGCGGCCGATCTCTCCCAGCAACTGAACCAGGAATAAGGGTCGGCATCATGCTTTGGTCACTCATCAAGATCGTTGTCTTCGTTGCGCTGGTCGGCGCGCTGACCTTTGGCGCGGGCTACCTGCTCGAAAGCCAGGGCGGGGTGCAGATCACCGTTGCCGGGATGGAATACACGCTTGGCCCGCTGCAATCGGTCTTGGCCGCCATTGTCCTGGTCTTTGCCGTCTGGCTGTTCTTCAAGCTGTTCACCCTGATCATCGCCACGCTGAAATTCATCAACGGAGACGACACCGCGCTCAGCCGCTATTTCGACCGCAACCGTGAGCGCAAGGGATACCAGGCGCTCTCCGAGGGGATGATGGCGCTGTCGTCGGGCGAGGGGCGGCTGGCCATCGCCAAGGCCACCAAGGCCGAGAAATACCTGCACAAGCCGGAACTGACCGACCTCGTCACCGCGCAGGCGGCAGAGATGGTCGGCGACAACCGCAAGGCCGAGGAAGTCTACAAGCGCCTGCTGAAAAACGACACCACGCGCTTTGTCGGGATCCGCGGGATCATGAAGCAGAAACTGGCCTCGGGCGACACGGACACGGCGCTGCAGCTGGCGGAACGCGCCTTTGCGATCAAGCCCAAGCACGTCGAGGTGCAGGACACCTTGCTGCAACTGCAGGCCGAGAAACACGATTGGTCCGGCGCCCGCAAGACGCTGCAGGCCAAGCTGAAACACGGTGCCCTGCCGCGCGACGTCTACAAACGGCGTGACGCGGTGCTGGCGCTGTCCGCCGCCACCGACATCGACGATGCCGAGGCCAGCGGCAAGGCGGCAGAGATGGCGATCGAGGCCAACCGCGCCTCGCCCGACCTGGTGCCTGCCGCCGCGTTGGCCGCCCGCTCCTATATCGAACAGGGGCGCAAGCGCAACGCCACCAAGGTGCTCAAGAAGGCCTGGGAGGCGCATCCGCACCCCGATCTGGCCGCCGCCTTCGCCGAGATCGAGCCTGAGGAGACACCGGATCAGCGTATCCAGCGGTTTGTCCAGCTGACCCGCATTCAGCCGGATCACCGCGAGACCAAGCTGCTCAAGGCCGAGCTGAACCTCGCGGCCGAACACTTCCCCGAGGCGCGCCGCGCGCTGGGCGACCTGCCGGAGAAGGATCCGGATGCCCGCGTTCTGGCCATCATGGCCGCCATCGAAAAGGGCGAAGGCGCCAAGGATGCGGTGGTGCGTGGCTACCTTGCCAAGGCCCTGACAGCATCGCGCGGCCCGCAGTGGGTCTGTGACAAGTGCAACACGATCCACGCGGTTTGGACGCCGATCTGTTCCAACTGTTCGGCCTTCGACACGCTCAGCTGGACGACCCCGCCGCAGTCCGAGGTCGTGTTGCCGGCAGGGGCCGACATGCTGCCGCTGCTCATCGGCGGCGCGCTGGAGGACAAGAGCGAGGATGCCGGCGAAGAGGACGGGCCCGAGGTGATCGACGTGGGCCCCGAGGCGCCTGCCTCCGCCGCCCCGACCGATGCCAAAGCCCCGGATGCGGAACCCGAGGATGCCGAGGTGATCACGTCCGAAGAGCCGAAGAAGGAAGGCGCAAAATAGCCCTTCCCCTCGTGCGGCCCGTTTGCTATGAGGCCGCGCACTGAGACCGATCAGCCCCGCTTTGGGCGGCTTTGATCGGTGCAGGGAAGATGGCCGGTGTAGCTCAGCTGGTAGAGCACGTCATTCGTAATGATGGGGTCGTAGGTTCGAGTCCTATCACCGGCACCATTCTTCTCGACAGAGTGAACGGTTCAGATCAATTTGCGTGTATGTTGTTCCGCCTGCACGGAGGCATGGTCCGGCTGTTCCTTGCCGCCATGCCGTCTCGCGCCGCGCCATGTTGACCCTGTCTGTTTTTTCCAGCTCAAGGGGATTGGTTTTACAGGTTCGGTCATCGGGTATCCGATCCGGGCAGACATCCCCTGATCGGCTCTTTGTCTATGACAGGCCAGCGTGCCTCACCTGGCCTCGGAATGGCGGCTTGGCGGTTCGCCAAACCAGCGCGAGAAGGCGCGGGAAAAGGCCGTCTGATCGGAATACCCGAGGGAAAAGGCCACATCGCTTTGTGACAATGTCGGTCGTTTCAGCAGCGCCAGCGCCATCGACCGGCGGCAATCCTCGCGGATTTCATGAAAACATGTGTCTTCTGCCGCAAGGGCCCGGCGCAGCGTCCGTTCCGACATGCCCAGCTCGCAGGCGATTTCCGTCTGCCCGATCGAGCCCTGGCCGATCCGCTGCAGTATCACTTGCCGGACCCTGCGAGAGACGGGCAGGTGCCGCAAGTGGCTGGCCAGTTGCCGATCCGGCGCCGTGACGTCGCGTGGCACGCTGTGCATGGGGACACTCTCGGCGTCCGGCCGGGGCAGGCCCAGAAAGCGCGCCGGGAAGACCAGGTAATTCTCGCTCTCGTCGCAATGCGCACCGGTGCGGTTGTAGCGCTCAACCGAATGCGTCCCGCGATCCTGGGCATGTTCGAATCCGACATCCAGCAGCGCCTGTCGGTCCATCCCGAACCGCATGCAGACCGAATGAATCACGGCCAGGGTCAGTTCCGCATCCGCCCGCCGGGGCCAGATGTCAGGGTCGAGAATGCGGTAGCCAACCCGAACCTTGTCATCGTGGACCTTCATCGTCAGCGTGGTGTTGCTCTGGACCAAGGGTATCCCGTGGACAAAGCATCGCAGGGCGGAGCCAAGGGTCGGCGCCCGTACGATTGCATCGCCCATGACCCCGAGGCTTTCCAAGGGCAGCTGTTCCCCCGATTGCCAGGCCGATGGCACATCACCCTGTCTCGCGCGTTGTCGTTCCAGTCCCGATACGAAAGAGGTCAGGGGCACATCCGCGCCGGACGCCCGGGCAGTCGACAATGGCCCGGCAAAGACGAAACGGGAAACGGACGAAGAGATGACCGACGAGTCCATGCCAGTGCCTCATTGCTTTCTCTGCCAGTTCAAGGACTCCACAGTAGCATATTTCCTCGGCTGTCGCAGAATCCGTAATTTGGGAACCGCAGCACGCCACGCGGCAGTGTGCCGGTTTTGAAGAAAACTGCCAAAAAATCGGACAGGGTTGAAATCCACCGCTCAGATCGCCTGCACGAATCGTGCCGGTGACTCCGGAAATTCCGCGCCCGACTCTTCGACCGATAGGCGGAGCGTTCGGTCAAATGTCATGGCGCGCACAGGCCCGGCATGGGCGACGAAGACGCATATGGCGTCGCCGAGGTACGTATCGATCGCGGACAGGATGGTGCGGCAGCAGTCTGCGTCGATCTCGGACAGGCTCTCGTCGAAAATATAGACTTGCGAGGATCTCAGCAGCGCCCGCGCCAGCGTGATGCGCTGCAGCATTCCGCCCGACAGGTTGCAGCCGGTTTCCTGAAGATCCGTGTCCAGGCCATCCAGTCCCTGCGCCCAGTCCGCCAGGCCGACCACACCCAGCACCCGCCACAGCCCAGCATCATCCGGATCGTCGTTGCCCAGCCCCAGGTTGTCGCGCAGGGTTCCCCGGATCAGGCAGGGCCGTTGCGGCAGAAAGGTGATGACCCGGCGCAGGCTGGACGGGCTGAAGCCTTCGATATTCGTCCCGTCGATTTCGATGCGGCCTTCGGCCAGGGGACTTTCACCGATGATCGCCGCCAGCAGACGGGATTTACCGATGCCAGAGCGTCCGTCGATCAGCACCCGGTCGCCCGCGTCCAGCGTCGCGGTCAGTGGAACATGGGCGCCGTCCGGACCGCGCGCCTCGACAAAGGTCAGACGCTCGAACCGATCCGGGCATGCGGCCCCTGTGTCCGGCTCGGTGGCGTTTCGCACAACCGCGTCCAGCCGGTCCAGCGCCACGCGCGCCCGCGCTTGGGCATGATAAAGTCCCAGCAGGTTGCGCAGGGGCCCCGACATCATCGTCGCATAGGCCAGGAAGGCAACCAGCGAGCCAATCTGCCAGTCGCCCCGGATGACCAGCCATCCACCCACCAGCAAAACGACAGAGCGCATTACCGCCGTCAGCAACTGACCAACCGCGCTGACGCCCTCGGTCCAGAGCTTTTGCTGCGCCTGGGCATCGAACAGCGCAGACTGCTGCCGGCCAAAGCCGTGGACACGGGTCTCCAAGGCGCCAAGCGCCCTCAGCCCGCTGACCTGCATGAAACTTTCGGCGAGTTGCCCGTTCAGGCCGCCGCGTTCGGTGCGGACGGATTCGGCGCGCGCCTGCGTCCCGGGGCGCGCCCAGGACAGGAACCACAATTCGAAAGGCGCTGCCAGCAGCGGCAGCAGCGCAAGCCGCCAGTCCAGCAGGAACATCAGGACGATGCCGCCCGCCAGCCGAAACAGAGCCGTCACCGCGACCAGAACGGAATCGAACAGGAACTTCTGGATTTCTGCGGTGTCGCCGTCGATCCGGGTCTGGATTTCACCCACGGTCAAGGCGGGCATGGCGGAATTGCGGTTCAACGCGCAGCCCAGGATCGTCATCCGCAAATCGCCCAGCATCCGCATTGAGGCGCGTAGATGCTGCATGCCGTTGAAGATCCCCAGCGCCACCACGCCCAGCCCGACGGCAAAACTGACCGCCGCCCAGAATAGCAGCGCCCTCATGTCACCGCCCATGATCCCCTGGTCGATCACCGCCTTGGTGATCATTGGCGCGGCCAGCCCGGCCCCGGCGGCCAGCAGGGACAGAGCCAGAACCATCGCGGTGCTGGGCAGCGCCCGCGCCATGACCGGCGTCAACCAATCCGCCCCAAAGAAGGCGCGCCGGATCATCATGTCTGACAGCCTGTGCCGAAGCGTCATGCGCAGCGCCTTTCCCGGCCAACAAAAGCGGCCTCGTGCGCCAGTGTTGCCATGATCGCCGATGGTTCGCGTCCGTGGCCCCCGGCCAACAGTGCCGCAATGTGGCCGGTCAGGCGGGCCGCGCCAAGGCTGGCCCCCGCCATGCCCTGCCCGCCGCGTTCGGGCGAATTGCACCAGGCACCGAACAGATTGTCACGCAAGCGCGACACTTCTTCCCAGCCGCAGCGCGCATCGCCCGTCGCGGCGATCACCGATGGATACCCGGCGGGAAAGGGCGATGCCCCCTGCGCCGGATGCGCGGCGACCAGCACGACACCGGCGGAAATCGCCCGCGCCACCGCCTCGGCCAGAACCGCGCGGTCGGCGGCAAGGCCCAGGCTGAGGCCGACCACATCCACATCACCCGACGCAACCATCCAATCCAAAGCCGCGGCCACCCGCAGCGCCGAGGTGACAGCCCGATCGTCGAACACCTGCGCATGGCGCATCTGTGCCTCCGGGCAGGCCTGTAGGATGACCCGCTCTACCGCGCTGCCATGGCCCAAACGGTCAGGCCGGGCTGCAACAGCCCGGCCATCACCGTCAAAGCCCATCGCGTCGGCCCCGCGCAATTCGGCGGGGCCGCTGTCGATGATGCCGACCCGCACCATCACTCGTCGCGCTGGAAGATGCGGATGCTGGCCAGCGACATGGCGGCACCGCCCGGCATGTCCACCTGCCCTTTCTTTTCCAGCGTCTCGGCGTCGTAGGCGGCCAGGTCCGACAGCGCGCCACCCAGCCAGACGGTCTGCCCGTCCGACGAGACGTTGACCGAGTAATAGCTGTGCGGCAGCGGCACCCGCTTGATCGGCTCGCCGGTTTCAAGGTCAAAGCTTTCCAGCACGTTATAGGCGCCATAGGCGCGCGTCCGGTCCGGGTTGGCGGCGGTCGAGAAATAGAACACGTCCAGCGTGCGCACGTCGCGCATCTCCATCTCGCCGCTGCGCAGGTCCATGGTCAGCAGGCCAGTGCGATAGGCCTCTGGGTCCTCCAGACTCATGTCGCTGCGTGCCGTGTAAAAGGGCGTCACCAGCATGTCCGATGTTTCGAACTGGCTCCACGCGTCCAGCACGTCCGAAGGGTAATAGTTGGCGTCGGTCTTCCAGTCCTGGATCGGGTAGTCGTCCACGTGTTCGCCGGTCGCCACGTCAAAGACATGCATCGACCGGCCCAGCCCGTAGACCTTGCTGCCATCGGTCGAGAACATCACAACCGTGATCTGGCGCGGCACTTCAAAGGTCTTCAGCGTCTCCAGCGTCCCGGTGTCGATCAGCGACATCCGCGTCGGCAGCACCTCGAAATGTGACAGGTGCTTTTTCATCGGCGTCTCGAAGACGACCAGTTTGCTGCCATCCGGGGCAAGGTCCATGCCGAACATGGTCTTGACCTGCACGTCCTTCGTGCTCAGGTCGCGCCGCGCCACCGTCTCGCCCGTGGTCAGGTTCACCTTCACGATGCTTTCGGACTTGTTGACCGTGACATAGGCGAATTCGCCCGCCGCATCGACAACCGGGATCATCGGCGTCGGCCCGGCGTCTTGCAGGGTGATCACCTTGTCGACCGTCATTTCCTCGGCATCGACGATCACCAGCTTGTCGGGACGCGCCGGGGCCAGAAGGTAATCCTTGGCCGCCACCGGCGCCGCCAACAGAAGGCTGCCCGCCACGCACAAAAGGGGGAGTTTCGTCAGCATCTGTTTCATCATTTCGGCTCCGGAAAGACGGATTGCAGTTTGCGCCAGTCTTCGCCGACATTGTCGGCGCCCGCGCTCCAGTCCGGGTAGGTGTTCAGCGTGTCGGCCACCTGTGCGGGCCACCAGCAGGGGTCGGCGCAGCCGTACAGGTCCGCCTCCATCGGCTGGCACAGGTTGGACACCGCGCCAAAGGCGTCGACCTCCCAACCGGGATCGAAAGAGGTGGTGCAGCCGACCAGGCTGTTCATCGCCACAACCTCGTCTTCGCGGCCCTCGGCCTGCGCCTCGACAAAGGCCTTGGCCTTGGCATTCGCGGGGGTGAGATGTTTCATTGGGCAATCTCCTGAACGGTATCAGTGGCTTGGTCACGCGCGGGGTCGGGTTTCGACAGTCCCGGTTTCGACAGGCGCGGTTCCAGTTGCGAGCGAAAGAAATCCGGGTTGGCCTGCATGATGCGGACGTAGGATTCGACGCCGAAATCGACCCAGTCGCGCATCAGGTCGCAGTAGTGATAGACCGGCGCAAAGGCGTCGCCCTGCCGGGCATAGCTTTCGTGGTAACACCCCCCGGCACAGATCGACCGGATGTGGCAGGTCTTGCAGCCATAGGCCGACCGGTCCTGCGCGGTCTCGATGAAATCAGCCAGTTTCGGCACGTCGATGCCGGTGTCGACATTGCCATAGGTCGGCTCATCCGACCCGACAAAGCGGTGACACAGGTGCAGGTCGCCCTCCTTGTCCACCGCCAGCATCCCCAGGCCCGCGCCACAGGGCACCGCCTTTTTCGTGCCCTGCGCGATGTCGGTCAGCAGCTGATGCATGTTGGAAAAGCCGATGTTCTCGCCCCGGCAGGCGGCCTCTGTATAGCGGCGGCCCAGGGCCTTCATGTCCTCGAACACCCGTTTCAGCGCGCCGTCGTCCAGGTTGAACACCGCGATCGGGCCGGATGTGGCAGGGCCAAAGCCGACCTCGTGAAAGCCAAGGTCGTTCTTCAGGTGGTCATGGATGCCGATCACATCCGTCACGCCGCGCGTCAGCGTCACGCGCACGCCCACGGGCCGCGCGGTGTAACGTTCCAGGAGCATCCGCACCTTGCGTTCCACCACGTCATAGGTGCCCTTGCCGCCCACGGTCTTGCGGTTCTTGTCGTGCAGCGCCTTGGGCCCGTCCATCGAGACGGTCAGGGCAAAGCGATGCGCGTTGAACCAGTCGACCATCTCCTCGGTCAGCAGGGTGGCATTGGTGGTCAGGCTGAAATCCACCACCTTGCCCAGTTCCGCCGCGCGCGGCACCGCGTAGGCGACAACCTCGCGGATCAGCGGCATGTTCGACAGCGGTTCGCCGCCAAAGAACACCACGTTCACCCGGTCGCGGTCATGCGCCTGCTTCAGCAGCATCTCAAAGCTTTGCCGCGCGGTTTCGAACGCCATCTTTTCTCCCTTCGACGGGATGGCGAGGTCTTCCTTGTAGCAATAGGTGCAGGCCAGGTTGCAGCCCGTGTTCACGTTCAGAATGATCGTGGACAGCGGGATTTCCTCGACCTTGACGATCTTGCGCGGGACTTCGGGCTCTGCCGCGTCGCGCAGGATGTCGAGGTCAAGAAAGCTTTGCACGCAGTCCGACAGCTCTGACGGCGCGTGCTGCGCGCCCAGCGACTGCTGCATGGCCACGGCGTCAACCGCCGCGCTGCCGTGGAACAGGTCGTAGACGTCCTGCGACACCCGGTCGAGTTCGAACAGCGACGAGCTGGGCACATGCATCAGCATCGCGTGGCCATCCACGTCGACCCGGTGCGCATTGTGCTTGATTAGGGTCAGTTCTCCCATGATGCCTCCTCAGCGGATCGGGGTGTCGACAAAGCGCTGCACGGTTGCGTACAGATGCGCCTCGGCGGTCAGGGGGGTGGCACCGGCGTCATAGGTCGCGATGACCTTCAGGTTGCCGGTGTTGTTGGTGCCCATGAAGCGTTCGGGGTTCGGCCCCGCGTCGCCGGGGGTGAACAGGCCGGTTTGATCGATAGAGCCTGCGTATTTTGCATCCTGGATCGCGGCGGCGGCCTCGTCCCAGTTGTCGACGGCCCAGCTGACCTTGACCACGCCCAGCGGCAGATCGTCATCGGTGCCTGGTTCGCCATCCGGGCCATCGGTCCATCCCATCGCCTGGAACTGCGCCGGCACCTTGGGGATCGGGCCGCCGTTGCCGCCAACCCGCGCGATGGAGACCTCTGGCACGATGGAGATGCGATCAACGCCGTCATGCGCCACCAACTCGGCGGGCGCGGCCAGATCACCCAGCCCGATGGTCAGCGGCCCTTCGGCCTGTGCCGTCACCGACAGCACCACCTTGTTCGGCCCGCTTTCGATGACCTCTGCCGTCACGCCCTCGGGCAGGACCGGATCGCCGGTCAGCCCGCTGCCGATCAGCGTGACCTCGGTCGCCTTACCCACGGGGACGGAGGCCGGGTTCATCGCCAGGATCTGCGGCGCGGCCTCAGCAGGCAGCGCGCTCAGGCGTCCGCCCACCGGGTCCTGGTCGGCTACAAACCAGCGTCCCGACAGCGCGCCGTCCTGCAGCGCCATCACCTGCCGGATCATCACGTCACCGGATGTCAGCGTCGCGCGCCATTCGCCGGCGCCGTAGACGATCCCGCTGCCGGTATAGGTCTCTGACCCATCCGCGAAATCCAACGTCATACTGACGTCATAGCCGTCGTCGCTCGCCGTCAGGTCCAGCGTGCCGGAATAATCGCCCCGCCCCGGTTCATGTCCGGCCACGACATAGCTACCCGACAGATCGCCGGTGAAAGCCTCGGGCGTATCGCCCAGCGGGAAGGTTTCGGCCAGGTAGGGAATGATCTGCTCATTGGCGATGCCCCACCAGTCGCGGTCCCGCGCCAGCGCCTGATATTCAAGCGAGGGGAACTGCCCGAGGTGGAAGTTGATCAGGTGATCCCAGTCCTCTGCCGTGCGCCGCTGCAGCGCGACCCGGGCGTAGGAGTGACAGCGCCCGCAGGTCTCCGACATCAACTGGTCTGGTCCGGCATCCGACGCGACCGGCTCTTTTTCAAGGATGTAACGCCAGCCCTCAGTTTCGGCGATGGACAGCCCGCGGGTGTCGGAAAGATAGGTGACGATGGTCCGCCGTTCCTCTGGCGTAAGCGCGACATCGTGGTTGCGCATCATCCGCACCACCGTCATGTCCCAGGCTTCCGGCGTCTTGCGGACGGCGTCGATCCGTTCAATCGACCCGTCCTCTCTTGTCGCATGGCAGGTCGCGCATATGTTGCCTAGTATCTCCTCGCCGGACTGGGCAAAGGCGGGCATCGCGGTGCCTCCGCACAGGACCGCGCTGGCGGTTGTGAGTGAGAGGGCTAAGCGCTTTCTGGATGTCATTCTTGTGGTCCTCCGGCGGATCGAAAGGCCGTTTGCCTTCGATGTGGCTGTGATCCGCATAGGCTGGCGAAAAGCCCGGCAACGCGTCCTGACATTTCCGGCCACAGCGCGATTTTGGCCGGAAATGTCAGGACGGGCCGCCGTTCCGCCCGGTTCAGTGGTCACATGACAGGCAAGCCGGACATCACCGCGCTGACGCGGCCCGACATGATTGTGCTCGGCGGCGGGCCTGCGGGTGCGATTTCGGCCTGGCTGGCAGCCGGGGACGGGGTGCGCGTGCTGCTGATCGACCCGTGCAAGGCCTCGAATCGGATCGAGGGGCTCAGCCCCCGTCTTCACCGCTGGTTGCACGCCACCGGGATTGGCGACGGCGGGGCCGCGATTGGCCCCTTTCCGCGCTCCGTGGATTGGGGAAGTCAGCCGCAGGCCACCAATAGCGAACATGCTGTCGATCGTGACCGTTTCGATGCGCATCTGCGCCAGACCGCTCAAAAGGCGGGTGCGCATCTGCTGGAGGGCAGCGCAAAACTGTCTGGCAAGGAGGTCACGCTGCCGGATGGACGCTGCCTTGCGCCGCGCTGGATCGTCGATGCGAGGGGGCGTCAGGGTGGACCCAAAGACAGGGACGCCGCCCCTTTTGCAACCCTCTCGATCTGTGGTTGGTACAGGCAGTACGACGCGCGGCAGCCGGGCTTTGACATTGCGGCCTTGCCGGAGGGCTGGCTATGGCGTGCCACCCTGCCGGGAAACCGGACCTGGGCTCAGTTGACGACCGATGCGCGCAGCAGTTCCTCGATGGAGGACCGCCTGACGCGGGCACTCATCCGGACCGGGCTGTCCCCCGACCGGTTCACCCTGCAACTGCCGCTGGTTGCGCGCGCGTCGGCGCCGCTCTTGCCCGCGCCGATCACGGATCTCGACTGTTTGCCGGTGGGCGATGCGTTGGCCGCCATGGACCCGTTGTCCGGGCACGGGCTTTTCTGGGCGGTGTCCAGCGCCCTTGCCGTCGCTGCTGTACGTCGCACACGCACGGCCCGTCCCGGTTCGGAAACCGACGCGCTCTGCCGCCGTTTCCTGGCGGAACGCGCCAGTGAAACCTACCTGCGCAATGCCCGGATCGGGCGCGACTTCATCCGCTTGGAAGGCAGGTACAGGGTCGAGCCGTTCTGGACGGCGCGCCGGGATTTTCCTGACGAGGCCCCGATCCACGACACATCCGAGGGGTTCGAGGTTGTGGCATCGACGGTGGTGCGTGACGGCCTGCTGGAAGAGATGGACGTTCTGCGTACACCGCAATCGCCCGCCGGCATCGCCTGGCTCAATGGCGTTCCCGCTGTCGAGGCATGGCGTATGCTCGACGAGGGCAAGAGCCTGAATGACCTGGTGGCCCGCTGGGGCCGCGCCGCAGCTGCCTTGCCCGGGTTGTTTGCCCGCGAAGCCGCGGCAGGACCGGTCGCGTCCCAAGGCGGGGCGTAGCTTCGGGCCGCGCCCTCGGGAAGGCTCTGCCCGCTGTCGTTCAGAAGGCACGGGCCAGAGGGTCGAATCCTGTCACTCCGACTTGGTTTTTCGTGGATCCCGTTTCGGTCCTGTGGGGTCGAGTCAGCACCCCGCATCAAAGCGCAGGACCGCGAGGTGTTGCCTTGCGATGACCTTTAATTCGAATATACATGAATTATGGAAAAGATGGGTGCCATTGCCACGCTCTCTGCCCTGGCGCATGACGCGCGGATCGACGTGTTCCGCCTGCTGGTCAACGCTGGCCCCGAAGGTGTGACTGCAGGCCAGATCGCGGACCGGCTGAACATCCGTCCCAACACGCTGTCCAACAATCTCAACATCCTGTCCGGCGCGGGCCTTGTGCGGTCTTTGCGTGAGGGGCGGTCGGTGCGCTATTTCGCGAATTTCGATGCGATGCGCGGCTTGCTGTCCTTCCTGATGGAGGACTGTTGCGGCGGTCGGCCCGACCTTTGCCAGCCGATTCTGGACCGGACCACCTGTGCGCCGACGACGCCAGCCGACATGGAGGCAGACCAATGACCGACACAACCGCCGATCCCAAGATGGGCACCTTTGAACGCTATCTCAGCCTCTGGGTGGCGCTGGCCATGCTGGTGGGGCTGGGCATCGGCGTGATGACGCCCGGACTGGTGCAGGCCATCGCGGCGGCCGAGGTCGCCAGCATCAACCTCGTCGTTGCGGTGCTGATCTGGGCGATGGTCTACCCGATGATGGTCGGCGTGGATTTCGGTGCAATTTCCGGCGTGGCGCGTCAGCCGAAGGGGCTGATCGTGACGCTGACGGTCAACTGGCTGATCAAGCCCTTCACGATGGCGCTGCTGGCGGTCCTGTTCTTCGATGTCGTCTTTGCGCCCTGGATCGCGCCCGAGGATGCCGCGCAATACACCGCCGGGCTGATCCTGCTGGGGGCGGCGCCCTGTACGGCGATGGTTTTTGTCTGGTCGCAACTGACCCGGGGCGACGCGACCTACACGCTGGTGCAGGTTTCGGTGAACGACATCATCATGGTCTTTGCCTTTGCGCCCATCGTCGCTTTCCTGCTGGGCGTGACAGAGATATCGGTGCCTTGGGAAACGCTGGTTCTGGCGACGGTTCTATACGTCGTGCTGCCGCTCATCGCGGGATTGCTGACGCGGCGGGCGCTGGGCAGCCCTCAGGCGGTCGAGCGGTTCACCGCGCGGGTCAAACCCTGGTCGGTGGTCGGGCTGATCGCCACGGTGGCCATTCTCTTTGGCCTGCAGGGAGAGGTGATCCTGTCCCGGCCTCTGGTCATCGTCCTGATCGCCGTGCCGATCCTGGTACAAAGCTATGGCATCTTCGCGCTGGCCTATGGCGCGGCCTATGCGCTGAAGGTCCCGCACCGGATCGCGGCGCCCTGCGCGATGATCGGCACGTCGAACTTCTTTGAACTGGCGGTGGCCGTCGCCATCAGCCTCTTTGGCCTCAATTCGGGCGCGGCGCTGGCGACGGTCGTGGGCGTGCTGGTCGAGGTGCCGGTGATGCTGTCGCTGGTGGCCTTCGCCAACCGCACACGTGCCCGGTTTCCCGCCGCCAAAGCCTAGATCGAGGCGGTGATCCCGCCATCGACGAACAGCGTGTGCCCGTTGACAAAGCTGGAGGCGTCCGAGGACAGGAAGACACAGGCGCCCACCAGTTCCTCGACCTTGCCCCAGCGGCCCGCCGGGGTGCGTTTTTCCAGCCAGGCGGAAAACTCGGGGTCCTTGACCAGCGCCTCGTTCAGCGGCGTGTCGAAATAGCCCGGCGCGATGGCGTTGCACTGCAATCCGTGGCGTGCCCAGTCGGTTGCCATGCCCTTGGTCAGGTTGCCCACGGCGCCCTTGGTCGTCGTGTAGGGGGCGATGCCCGGACGGGCCAGCGAGGTCTGGACCGAGGCGATGTTGATGATCTTGCCGCGCCCGCGCCCGATCATGTGGCGCGCGCAGGCCTGCCCGACGTGAAAGACGCTGGCGACATTGGTCTGCAGCAGCTTTTCGAACATCTCGGCCGGGAAATCCTCCAGCGGGGTGCGGTACTGCATGCCCGCGTTGTTCACCAGGATGTCGATGGCGCCATGCTCGGCCTCGAACCCGTCGATGGCCGCGCGCACGCCCTCGTGGTCGGTGGCATCGAAGGCAAGCTCGTGGACCGTCGCGCCGGTGCCGCGCAGGGTCTCGGCGGCCTTGGCCAGTTTGCCCGCGTCGCGCCCGTTCAGGACGATCTCGGCGCCAGCCTCGGCCAGACCGCGCGCAAGGGCATATCCGATCCCCTGCGAAGATCCGGTGACAAGGGCGCGTCGGTCGGCAAGCGAGAAAAGCTGGGACATTGGGTCTCCTCCGGTCGTGTTTCGGGCGATAGCGCGCGCTTCGGACAGCGATGTCAACCCGCGCGGGGCTTGCATCCGGGCGCGGGGCGGGGTCATTGAAGGGGCCGGGCCTGGTCCGGCGCAAGGATCGGAAGGGAGCAGGGACCATGTCGACAGATGCACTCTCGTGGATTGCCGTGGACTGGGGAACCTCGCGGTTGCGAGTCTGGCCGATGGATGCGGAGGATCATCCGATGGAGCTGATCGAGTCCGACCGTGGCATGTCGCGCCTGACGCCCGACGCCTTCGAGCCGACCTTGCTGGATCTCCTCGGCGACCGTCTGCCGGATAGGGCCGTGCCGGTTGTGATCTGCGGCATGGCGGGCGCGCGGCAAGGCTGGGCAGAGGCGCCCTATGCCGCCATCCCCTGCGAGCCGCCGGTGCAGGGCATCCGCCCCCCGGTAGGCGACCCACGCCTGTCGGTGCAGATCCTGCCGGGGGTCCAGCAGGATCGCCCCGCCGATGTCATGCGCGGCGAGGAAACGCAGATCGCCGGGTTCCTTGCGCAGGAACCGCGCTTTGACGGCGTGCTGTGCCTGCCGGGGACTCATACGAAATGGGTTCACATCAGCGCGCGCGAGATCGTTTCCTTTCGGACCTTCATGACCGGAGAGCTGTTTGCCCTGCTGGGACAACAGTCGGTCCTGCGCCACACGATGACCGAAGAGGGCTGGGACGCAGAGGTCTTTGCCAGCGCAGTGGGCGACTCGCTGTCCCGGCCCGCCGGTCTTGCGGCTTCTCTGTTTACCCTGCGTGCCGATGCGCTCTTGCACGGGACCGGATCGGCGGCATCGCGGGCGCGCCTGTCGGGCCTCTTGATCGGGGCAGAGCTTGCCGCCGCGCGGCCCTACTGGCTGGGTCAGGAGGTCGTGATCCTGGGCGAGGACGCGCTTGCCACGGCTTATGCCACGGCGCTTGAACCGCAGGGGGTGCAGCCCCGGCTGTTGCCCGCCGGTGACATCACGCTGGCCGGCCTGACCGCCGCCTACCACCAGATGAAAGACCCGACATGACCCGAGAGCTTATCGCCATCCTGCGCGGCCTGACCCCGGACGAGGCCGCCCCCGTCACCGAGGCGCTGATTGCTGCCGGGATCACAAAGATCGAGGTGCCGCTGAACTCGCCCCAGCCATTCGAGAGCATCCGGCGGATGATTGCCCAGGCGGGCGATACCGCGCTCATCGGGGCCGGGACGGTGCTGGACCCGGTCGAGGTCGGGCAACTGGCGGCTCTGGGGGCGGGCATGGTCGTATCGCCCGATTGCAACCCGCGCGTGATCGTAGCGGCCAAGTCGGCGGGGCTCTTGTCCTATCCCGGCGTGTTCACCGCGACAGAGGCCTTTACCGCCCTGCGCAACGGCGCTGACGGGCTGAAGTTTTTTCCCGCGTTCAAACTGGGTCTCGACGGCTACTCGGCGCTCAAGGCGGTGCTGCCGACAGAGGCCGCTACCTATGCCGTGGGCGGTGTCGGGCCGGAGGATTTCGCCGACTGGCAAAAGGCGGGGATCACCGGGTTCGGTATCGGATCGAGCCTGTACAAACCGGGCCGGTCCGCAGGTGACGTCAAGGCGCGCGCCGACGACCTGGTGGCCGCCTACGATGCCGCCTGCGGGTGAGACTTGACAGTCAAGGCACGGAATGTACGTTATAACATAACGAAACGGGCGGAGGATCTTCGCCCCAATTGGAATGCCGTGTCGCCACATGCCGCCCCAGACCTCTGTTCCCGCCCAAGCAAGCGTCCCGTCCGAACACGGGCTCGGTGACACCAGGCGCAACGGCATGACAGGCGCGGTGTCCTGATGGCGCTGCCCCTGCAAATCTCTGACCTGGAGGTGCGGGCGGGTGCCCGGACACTGTTGAAGGTTGCGGATCTTTCCGCCCCGGCGGGTGCGCTGATCGGTATTCGCGGACCATCGGGCGCCGGGAAATCGACATTCTTGCACGCGCTCAGCGGTCTGATCGAGGCCCGCGGTCGCCTGTGCTGGGGCGAGGTCGATCTGATCCGCCTGCGGCCCGAAGGCCGGACCGCCTTTCGCGCCAAAAACATGGGTCTGATCTTTCAGGACTTCCTGTTGTTCGACGAACTGTCGCCGCAGGCCAATGCGGGGCTTGCGGGCCTTTTCCGGGTGCGCCACGACCGCCCCCCGATCAGCGCCCGCGCCGCCGAGGCGCTGGCACGCCTGGGTGTCCCGGAGGGCCGCCGCACGGTTGGGTCTTTCTCGGGCGGAGAGCGGCAACGGGTGGCGATCGCCCGGGCAATGGCGACCGATCCGGGCCTGCTGCTGGCCGATGAGCCGACGGCGAGCCTGGACCGCCGGGCCGCCGATACATTGATCGACGACCTGACCAGCCTTGTGCGCGCCAGCGGCAAAACCCTGATTGCGGTCAGCCACGACCCGCACCTGCTCGACCGGCTGGACCGCATCCTGACGATTGAGGACGGGCGGGTGACGGGTGATACAGGGGCGCAGGCGGCATGAGAGAGATTTGGGACGGCCTGCCGGTTCTGGCGCAGGATCTCATGAGCGCCGGGGCGCTTTTGCTGCCCTTGCTGGTGGTCGGGGGCGTTCTGCTGCGGGGGTTTCGCCCCTGGTCCCTGATCCGCGCGCTGATGTGGCGGTTTCGCTGGGCCAACCTGCTGTTTGTGCTGCTGATCGCGGTGTCGACGGGCATGGGCATCGGTCTGATCGCGCAGGAACGGGGGCTGCGGACCGGCAGCGCGCAGGCGGCGGAGAAATTCGACCTGGTGGTGACGGCGCCCGGATCGGAACTGACCATGATGCTGGCGGCGGTTTTCCTGCAACCCAGTGCGGTCCCCCTGCTGGACGGGGCGGCCTATGACCGGATCGCCAACCACCCACAGGTGCAGATCGCGGCGCCCGTCGCCTTTGGCGACAGCCACGACGGCGCGCCGGTGGTCGGAACCATCGCCGATTTCGTCACCTACCTCAGTGACGGCGAGATCGAGGGGCGGATATTCACCCGATCCGGTGAGGCCGTGGCAGGGGCGGCCATCGACCTGCAGATCGGCGACAGGTTCACGCCCGCGCACGGCCGCGGAGGCGGCGCTGACGCCGAGGCCCATGACGGAGTCCAGATAGAGATCGTCGGGCGCATGGCCCGCAGCGGTTCGCCCTGGGATCGCGCTATTCTGATACCTATCGAGACCGTCTGGGAGGTGCATGGGCTGGCCAATGGCCACCCCTTCGAAGAGGGCGACAGGATCGGTCCGCCCTTCGCCCCTGACCTGTTTCCGGGCACCCCTGCGGTGATCGTTCACGCAGACGAGCTCTGGGCCAACTACGCCCTTCGGTCGGAATTCACCGAGGCGGGTGAGACGATGGCCTTTTTCCCCGGCACCGTGCTGGCCGATCTCTACCGTGTCATGGGAGATGTGCGGCAGGCGATGTCGGTCATGTCCGTTGTGACCCAGGTGCTGGTGGCGGCCTCTGTCCTATTGGGGCTGTTCATCCTGACGCGCCTCTTCCAGCGGCAATTGGCCATGCTGCGCGCGCTGGGGGCGCCCCGCCGCTTTGTCATGGCGGTGGTCTGGGGCTATGGCGTCTCGCTCCTGCTGGCAGGAACGGTGCTTGGCCTTGCGTTCGGCTATGCCGCGGTCCTGGTCCTGTCGCGGATCGTGACCGAAAGGACGGATATTCTTGTGACCGCTTCGATCTCCTGGGCCGAGGTGACCCTGGCGCTGGGCTTTCTGTCGGCCATGTCTCTCTTGTCGCTTGTTCCGGCGCTTGTCGTTCTGACGCGCCCTGTTGTGGAGAATCTACGTCAATGAAACACCTGCTTGCCGCGCTGCTGATGATGGCGACCCCGGTTCTTGCCGAAGACGGGCATGACCATGATGCGCCGGCCCATGCCTTCGAGATCGGGGGGTTGGACATCCTGCATCCCTGGACCAATGCCACCGACCACGGCCCTGCGCTGCTTTTCATGGAACTGCACAACGAGGGCTCTGCCCCGGTCGAGATTCTGGGTGCGCGGCTGGACAGCGGTGTTGAAGGCCAGTTGGTGGGCTTTCGCATGAAGGGCGGCGAGATGGGGTTCGAGACGCTGCCGCCGATCCCTGTGGCCCCGGACCGGCAGCTGGCACTGGCGCCGGATGGGCTGGCGATCCGTTTTGACGGGCTGCAGGTGGCGCTGGAAGAGGGGCACCATTGGCAGGTGATCCTGATGACCTCGGCGGGGGAGCTGGAGATCGACGTCATGATCGAGGCAGATGACGCGCGCCAGCACAGTCACGCGGGTCACTCGCATTGAGGGGGCTTTAGGGGACGGGGGCGGACGCTCGTCCCGTCCTGCGGACGGAACAACGCCCCGCCCACCGTCCCTTTGGGTGTTCTTGTCTGTTTTTGCGTGCGATGACTTCCGTGCAGGGGTATTTTTCCCAAAACGAAGCCCGGGATGGCGTGACCTCTTGCCGATACATTTTGTATACTTTCGGTATGCAGGGTGTCATCAAGCGGAGGGGGAAACGCTATGAATGCCAGTCCTAAGGAGATCTGCCGCGAAGCCCTGCGTGAGCGGATCCTGTTGCAGGAACTGACCCCGGGGGCAGAACTGGACGAAGGCCGGATTGCCGCCGAATACGGCCTGTCGCGTACGCCGCTGCGCGAAGTCTTTCAGGTGTTGGCCGGTGAGGGATACCTGCGGCTGGAGGTAAATCGCGGCGCGCGGGTTGCCTCGTTGGAACTTGGCACGTTGCGCGCGTTCCTGCAGAGCGCGCCGTTGATCCTGGCCACGACGGCGCGGCTGGCGGCAGAGGTCCGGGGTGGCGAGGAGCTGGAGGGGTTGAAGGCGGCGCAGCTGCGGTTCCAGGCGGCCCTGGACAGCGGCGACGACGTGGCGGCGGGTCTTGCGGACCACGGGTTTCACGCCCAGGTCGGCGAGATGGCGGCGAATCCTTACATGCTGCCCGCGTTGAACCGGTTGCTGATCGACCAGACACGCCTGAGCCGTGGGCTTTACAGCCCGGGCACCAAGAAGGAACGCAAGCTGGTCAAGAAGGCCGTGCAGCAGCACGAGGCCCTGATTGCCGCCATCGAGAGCGGGGCGCCGGATCAGGCCGCTGACCTGACGCTGCAGCATTGGGAGCTGTCGCGCGGCCACCTGGAAGGCGCCCTGCGCCCCGATCCCTTGCCGATGGTTCCGGTGGCCCCGGGAGAGGGCGCCGCCTAACGCCCTTCGGCCAGATCCTTGAGGATCGGGCAATCGGGCCGGTCGTCGCCGTGGCAGGCGTGAACCAGGGTCGCCAGCGTGTCCCGCATCCCCTGCAACTGGGCGATCTTTTCGTCGATGCGGGTGAGGTGTTCCTCGGCCACGCGTTTGACGTCGGCGCTGGCGCGGTGATCGTCCTGGTACAGGCCGACAAGGACGCGGCAATCCTCGATCGAGAAGCCCAGTGCGCGGGCGCGCGCCAGAAAGGCCAGCTTGTGCAAGTCGCTTTCGCGGAAGGCGCGATAGCCGTTGGCATCCCGCGGCGGTTTCACGAGGCCGATGTCCTCGTAATAGCGGATCGTCTTGGCCGGCAGCCCGGCCCGGTCCGCGACCTCTCCGATATTCATGCGGTCACCTCGCGCGGCTGGGGCGCCGGGGCAGTGGCGGGGGCGTCGCCAAGCGCCCCCTTGAGCCCGCGCAGGCGCAGTGCGTTGGTCAGGACAAAGACCGAGGACAGCGCCATCGCGCCCGCCGCCAGCATGGGCGAGAGCATCATGCCGGTGAGCGGGTAGAGCAGGCCCGCCGCCACCGGGATCAGCGCCACGTTGTATCCGAAGGCCCAGACCAGGTTCTGACGGATGTTGCGCATCACGGCACGGCTGACGTGCAAGGCGTTCGCAGCCCCGGCGACCGCCCCGGAGGACAGCACCACGTCGGCACTTTCGATGGCCACATCGGTGCCTGTGCCGATGGCCAGACCCACATCGGCCTCTGCCAGCGCGGGGGCGTCGTTGATGCCGTCCCCCACGAAGATCACCGGGCCGAAACGCTCGCGCAGCGCGCGCACGGCGTCCAGCTTGCCTTCGGGCAGGATCTCGGCCTCGATCTGGTCGATGCCCAGGTCCGCGCCGATGGCCTCGGCCACGGGTCGCGCATCGCCCGAGATCATGGCCACGCGCAAGCCCGACTGTTTCAAGGCGTCCACGGCGGCGCGGGCGCCGGGCTTGATCCGGTCGGCCACGGCAAAGGCGCCCGCCAGCTTGCCGTCCACGGAGACCAGAACCGGGGTCTGGGCGGCGCGTTCCATCTGGTGCAGGACGTCGGAGAGCGGGGTAATGTCGACTGTCTCGCGCGCCATCAGCCGCGCGTTGCCGACCAGCACGGCGTGGCCCTCGACCCGGGCGCGCAACCCGTGTCCGGGAATGGCCTCGACCTCTTCGGGGGCCGGGGTGGCACCTGCGGCCTGTTCCAACGCGCGGGCGATGGGATGTTCCGACCCCTGTTCGGCGCCAGCGGCCAGGCGCAGCACCGTTTCCGCGTCAAATCCGGGTGCGGTTTCGCTGCGGACCAGTGCCGGGCGGCCTTCGGTCAGCGTGCCGGTCTTGTCGAAGGCGATCACCTTGGCGCCGTCCAGCCGTTGCAGCGCCTCACCCTTGCGAAAGAGGATGCCCAGTTCGGCGGCACGTCCCGTGCCCACCATGATGGAAACCGGCGTGGCCAGGCCCATTGCGCAGGGACAGGCAATGATGAGGACAGAGACACCCGCGACCAAGGCAAAGGTCAGGCCGGGACCGAAGAGCAGCCAGGCCAGGACCGTCACGGCGGCGATGGCCAGCACGGCGGGCACGAACCACAGCACGACCTTGTCGGCCAGCGCCTGGATCGGCAACCTTGCGCCCTGGGCCTGTTCCACCATCGAGACGATGCGCGACAGCACCGTGTCCGCCCCAACGGCTTCGGCCCGCACGCGCAAGGCACCGGCACCGTTGACCGTGCCGCCAATCACTTGCGCGCCTTCGGATTTCTCCACCGGGGCGGGTTCCCCGGTGACCATGCTTTCCTCGACAAAGGACCGGCCCGAGATCACCACGCCATCCGTGGCGATACGCTCTCCGGGGCGGACCTGCAGGATGTCGCCCTTTTGCAGCTCGGCAAAGGGAATCTCCTTGGTCCCGTTGTCGCGTTCGACCCGGGCCAAGTCGGGCCGCAGGTCCAGCAAGTGGCGGATGGCGGCGCCGGTGCGGCCCTTGGCCCGCGCTTCCAGCCAACGGCCCATGAGGATCAGCGTGACGATCACTGCCGCCGCCTCGAAATAGACGGCGCGGGCGGTTTCCGGCAGCAGCGCCGGGGCGAAAAGCGCGACCGAGGAATAGCCCCAGGCCGCCAGCGTCCCCAGCGCGACGAGCGAGTTCATGTCGGGTGTACCCTTCGCCAAGAGCGGCAGGCCGATGCGATAAAACCGGCGGCCCGGTCCTATCAGGACAAGTGTCGTCAGGACGAATTGCACTGTCCACCACAGGGTCTGTCCCAGCGTGGCGTCGATCCAGTGGTGCAGCGCAGGGACGAGGTGCCCGCCCATGACGCCCAGGAAAACGGGCAGCGTCAGGGCGCCCGCGATCAGGGTCTGGCGTTTCAGCGCCGCGGCCTCTTCGGCCTGGCGGGCCGTGGCGTCGGGCGTCTCGTCCGCGTCTATTGGCTTGGCCGGGTAACCTGCTCCGGTCACGGCCTCGGCCAGCACCTGCGGCGTGACGCTGCCTGCCAGCACCAGCGCCTCGGCGGTCTGGGCGGTCAGGTTCACCCGCGCCTCCAGCACGCCCGGTTGCGCGGCAAGGGCCTTTTCCACGCGCCCGACGCAGGAGGCGCAGCTCATACCCTCGATGCTCAGGCGGATGCGCTGTTCGGCTGCCGGATAGCCAGCCGTCTTCAGCGCGTCGCGCAGCGCCTCGGGGTCGGTATCGGTGTCAACAGTGGCCATGCGGTTGGCTAGGTTGACGTTTGCCTCTGTTACACCCGCGACGCCCTCAAGTGCGCGCGTGGCCCGACCGGCGCATCCGCCGCAGGTCATTCCGGTCACTTCGAATCGTAGTTCAGTCATGGTCGTGCCTCCTGAGACCGGATATGGGGGTTCCAGTCATGGGAAGGTAAAGACCCGACGCAAATTTTTTTCCTGGTTCAGCCCAGGCCGGTTTCCTGCGCGATTTGCGCGCGCGACTTGCGCGCCCGTTCGGTGGCGGATTTCAACTGGCCACAGGCGGCCATGATGTCCTCGCCCCGCGGCGTGCGGATGGGCGAGGCGTAGCCGGCCTTGTAGATGATGTCGGCGAATTTCTCGATCCGCGACCAGTCGCTGCGCTGGTAGGGGGAGCCGGGCCATTCGTTGAAGGGGATCAGGTTGATCTTGGCCGGGATGCCCTTGATGAGCTTCACCAGACGGCGCGCGTCCTCGTCCGTGTCGTTCACGTCCTTCAGCATCACGTATTCAAAGGTGATGCGTTCCGAGTTCGACAGCCGGGGGTATTCGCGCAGCGTATTCAGCAGCGTCTCGATGTTCCAACGCTTGTTGATCGGGACCAGCTTGTCGCGCACCTCATCGGTGGTGGCGTGAAACGAAACCGCCAGTTGACAGCCGATTTCCTCGGCGGCGCGGGCGATCTCGGGCACGACACCCGAGGTGGACAGGGTGATGCGGCGGCGCGACAGGGCGATGCCCTCGCCGTCCATCGCGATCTTCATCGCGTCACGCACGCCCTCGAAGTTGTAGAGCGGTTCGCCCATGCCCATCAGAACGATGTTCGACAAGAGGCGCGGGCCGTCCACGCCGGTGCCGGTGCCCGGTTCGGGCCATTCATCCAGGTCGTCGCGCGCCAACATGATCTGACCGACGATTTCACCGGCCGTCAGGTTGCGCACCAGTTTCTGCGTGCCGGTATGGCAAAAGGAACAGGTCAGCGTGCAGCCCACCTGAGAGGAAATGCACAGCGTGCCGCGATCTTCCTCGGGGATATAGACAACCTCGACCTCGTGCCCGCCCGCGATGCGGACAAGGTATTTGCGCGTGCCATCGGCTGAGACCTGGCGCGAGACCATCTCGGGCAGCGAAATCACGAAGTTTTCAGCCAGCAGCGCGCGATAGGGTTTGGCCAGGTTGGTCATGGCGTCGAAATCGCGCACGCCCCAGTGATAGAGCCATTGCCAGACCTGGTTGACCCGCATCTTGACCTGCTTTTCCGGCGTGCCGGCGGCCAGCAGCGCCTCGCGCAGTTGCGGGCGGGTCAGGCCGATGATGTTCATCGGTCCCTCCGGCAGCTTGCGGGGGACGGTCAAAAGATCCTGGGTGATGGGCGTCGTCGCAGTCATGCGAAAAGGCTCCTGTCTGGCGCGAAGCCCGCCGTATACAGGATTCGCGGGCAAAGCCAAAGGGCCGGATGACATTTCGTCACGCGGCCCCTGTTTCTTCTCTCTTCAAATACTCAACGGACGGCCGCAGGCCGTCCCGCCCCGATCAGGAGCAGCGCGCCTCGGCGTCGTCATAGGCGGCGGTGAATCCCAGCAGCGAGAAGGTGTCCTTGGTCGTCGTTCCGCGCGAGGAAACGGCGGATACCACGGCATCGGCACCACGCTTCATCGCGGTGATGATCTTGGTGTCATCCTGCGGCGTGGCCGGCCAGGCCCATTCGCCCTCGGTGTACAGCTCGAATTCGCTGTCACCGATCACCACGTTCACGGTCGACCCGTCCGCAAAGGGATAGCCGCCGGTAAAGGCGATCTGCCCGCTGACCCCTGCCTCGGGGCGGAAGAAGACCATCAAGAGGATCTCGCCCCGCGTGACGGCGACCACGCGGCCGTCCTTGGTGTTGACGCTTTCCTTGTAGGTGGTCACGGCCCAGCATTCGCGGGGCGTTTCCTCTTCGAACACCGACCAGTCCGTCATGGCGTCCACGCGCGCCGTACTGCTATCCTGCGCGCCTGCTGCAGCCGCGCTCAGCACAAGGGCAAGCGCGCCCAATCCCCGACCCAGACCTGACTTCATTCCTGCAGCCTCCAGCTGTCTCTACCTCGACTTCCGTACAGGGCCTGAATGTCCCGGATGGCCCGCGCACGAAAGGGTTTTTATCTCGACGGCGGGACAATAGCCTGAAAGAAGTCGGGCGTAAAAGCCCCGGTGGCAGATTATCGCTCAACTGTTGGAGGTCATTCATGACAGCGGTTCCCCTGGTCGAGGTTCATCGCGGCCCCGTGATCGAAAGCTGGCACTCCGGGCATGCCGTGATCTGCGAATCTTCGGGCGAAATCGTCGACGCCTGGGGCGACCCCAAGGCAGTGATCCTGCCGCGCAGTTCCGCCAAGATGCTGCAGGCGCTGCCGTTGGTGTCCTCGGGCGCGGCGCGGGAGGCGGGGCTGGGGACCGAGCGGCTGGCGCTGGCCTGCGCCTCGCACCAGGGGGCGCCGCTGCACGCGCGGCTGGTGGGCGAATGGCTGGCGGAGCGGGGGCTGACCGAGGGTGACCTGCTGTGCGGGCCGCAACCGTCGCGGGACAAGGACCTGCGGCTCTCGATGATCCGCGAGCGACAAGAGCCGGGGCGCGTGCTGAACAACTGCTCCGGCAAGCACACCGGCTTTCTGACGCTGACCCAGCACCTGAAGGCGGGGCCGGATTACGTCGATCCGGCGCATCCGGTGCAGATGGCCTGCCGCGAGGCCTTTGAGGAGGTGACGGGCGAGACCAGCCCGGGGTTCGGCATCGACGGCTGTTCGGCACCCAATTTTGCCACCACGATGACGGGCATGGCGCGGGCAATGGCGTTTTTCGCCGGGGCGGCGGGACGTGGGGATGCGCAGTCAAGGGCCGCCGCGCAGCTTGTCGAGGCGATGATCGCCCATCCCGTGCTGGTCGCGGGAGAGGGACGCGCCTGCACCCTGCTGATGCAGGCCGCGAAGGAACCTGTGGCGCTGAAAACCGGGGCCGAGGGCTATTTCATTGCCATCCTGCCCGCGCGGGGCCTGGGTGTGGCGGTCAAGATCGCGGACGGGGCGACGCGTGCCTCGGAATGCGTGATTGCGGCGCTGATGGTGCGGCTGGGGGTGATGGACGCGGACCACCCGGACGTGGCGCGCTTTCTGAACCCGCCGATTCGAAACTGGGACGGGCTGGTGACCGGGGAAATCCGCCCCGTGGCGGGGCTGGCCGGCTGAGCCGGGCGCCCGCGCAGGTGGGGTGAGGTCCCGGGTCAAGCCCGGGACTGGGTTGGTCAGGCGGTGACGAAATCGCCCCTGGCATAGCCTTGCAGGTACAGCAGTGCCGTCAGGTCGCCGTGGTTCACCCGCAGATCGCTTTGCGCCTGAACCGAGGGTTTCGCGTGCAGCGCCACGCCCAGCCCGGCGCGGGTCAGCATCCCGAGGTCATTGGCGCCGTCGCCCACGGCGATCACGTCGCAGGCGGAAATCCCGAGTTGGCCGGTGATCTCGTTCAGCGCCTGCACCTTGGCCTCGCGGCCCAGGATCGGGCGGCCGACCTCTCCGGTCAGTGCCCCGTTCTCGATCAACAGCGTGTTGGCGCGGTTCTCGTCAAAGCCAAGCAGGGCGGACACCCGCGCGGTAAAGGCCGTGAACCCGCCCGAGACCAGCACGCAATGCCCGCCTGCCGCATGCATCGTCGCCAGCAGTGTCTTGCCGCCGGGCATCAGGGTGATGCGGGTTTCGACCACCTTGTCGATCACCGATTCCGGCAGGCCCCTGAGCAGGGCGACCCGTTCGATCAGCGCGCCCTCGAAGTCCAGTTCGCCGTTCATGGCGCGGGCGGTGATCTCTTTTACATGGGCGCCGACACCGGCCTCTTCGGCCAGTTCGTCGATGCATTCCTGCTGGATCATGGTGCTGTCCATGTCTGCCAGCAGCATTCGCTTGCGCCGGTTCGCCTCGGGCAGGATGTTCAGATCGGCCATCTGGGCGATCGAGGTCCGGATCTCGTCGAGGTTGCCGGGCGTGGTGTCCAGCGGGAATTCCGCCGCCTCGTCCGGGGACAGCCAGCTGACCGTGCCGCCCCCCAGCGCGTTGCGCAGGCTGTCGACCAGCGCCGGGTCAAGCTGGCCGGGTTTGGCGATGAGAGAGGCGATCTGCATGGGGCGGCTCCATCCTTGGTCGCCGCGTTATTGTCATGGGCGGGCGCGGTTGGCCAGTGGCGAGGGGGGCGCTGCCCCCGTCTCCCTGCGGTCGACTCCCCCGGAAGTATTTTTGCAGAGAAGAAGCCAGGGGCGTTCAGGCAAAGCTGCCCTGGCAGAACCAGCCGGGCGAGACCGTGCCGCCGTGGGCGTAGAAGAGCCAGAGCCTTTCGCCCCGGTCAGTCTGCACCCGCCAGTAGTCGCGCGGGCCGGAGCGCCAGTCGGGATCGTCCAGCCACCATTCCGGGGCGATCCGTTCCGGGCCGGTCCGCCCTGTTGTCCGCCAGTCGCGTCCGCGCCAGCGAAAGCTTGTCGGCGGGCGGGGCGTGTCGGGGGCGGTGACAGGCTCGGGCCGCCAGAGCAGCAGCGGGCGGGCCACGGGGGGCGCGGGCCAGTCGCGCGTCGGTTGTGACCAGGCGGCGGCGAGGGTCTGCGCCGCCTTTTCCGGGATATGGCTGTCGGCGGGGGCGCGGCGGGTGATCGCCTCCATGCCCAGGCGGGCGCCGAGGCGGCTGACCAGGTCCTCGAGCGCGGCGCCGCCGTGGATGCGGCGGCTGCCCTGCTGCGCGGCCTCCAGGTGGCCGGCGCGGGTGCGGGCATGCAAGGGTTCATGCATCACCGCCTCCAGCCGCAGTATGTCGATGCCGGGACCGGCCTCGAGGTCGGGGATCTTGAGCCTTATCAGGGGCATGAGCCGGTGCGGCTGGTCGCTGGCCACGGCGCTGGTGACGGTCTGCCAGCACATCTGGTGGTCGCAGCGGTGCGCCTCGATCCGCAGGGACCGGGCGCCGCGCCCCCTGGCCTTCAGCGTGGTGCAGAGCCGGTCCGTCATGCGCGAGAGCGCCTCTGCCACGTCCTCCTCCAGCCCGATGGGATCGGGAAAGGACATGCGCAGGGCGAAACGATCCGGCGGGGCACTGGGAGAGACCGGCTCTGGCGCGGCGCCTGTGGCCTGGTCCAGCCGGTCGACGAGACCGCGCCCGAAGCGGCGCGCCAGCGGGGCGCGAGGCTGGCCCAGCAGGTCCCCTACGTTGCGCAGCCCGAGGCGGGAAAGCTGTTCGATGACACGGGGTTCCAGCCGCAGGGCCGCGATGGGCAGGGGAGAGAGCGCGCTCCATCCCTGGCCGGGGGGCGCGATGCGGCTGCCGATGCCCTGCGTGGCGGGGCGCTGTGGGGCGGTGCCGCCGCGGGTCCAGTGGCGGCGCTTGCCGGCGCGGGCGCGGGTGGCGGGGGCCTCCTGGTCGATGGCGTCGCCGGAGCGGGCGGGCGCGGCCTGCTGTTGCGAGAAACGTGCCAGCGCCCAGGCGGCGCCCAGCGTGTCGGCGATGCCGAAATGCACCGTCAGGCCAAGGTCGGCGCAGTCCTGCGTGACCTGGTGTGCCAGCTGTTCCTCACCGCCAAAGAGATGCGCGCAGCCGGTCAGGTCGATCACCAGCGCGTCGGGCGGTTCCACCGCGACCCAAGGCGAGAACTTGCCCGCCCAACGGTGCAGCGCGCCAAGAAAGTCTTTTTCCTGAATGGGTTGCGCCGGACGGGTGAGCAGGCCCGCGCACATGGCATGGGCGTCGCGCAGCGGCTGACCGGGGCGCAGCCCGGCCAGCGAGGCGGCCTGTGACAGCGCGCCCAGCACCTGTGCGGAGCCCTCTTGCGCGACGGTGGCAAAGGGCACCTCGGCCAGGTGGGGCTGGGCGCGGATCAGGCGTTCGGCGCCAAGGCGGGGAAACCAGAGCGAGAGGATACGGCGGTTGGGCATGGGGAATCGCGGGCAGCGTGTTCTTGTTATGTTCTAGCTTTCACACGGCGCGGAGTCGAGTCCGGGAGGCGGGGTTTCGAGAGCGCGCGGTGGGGTAACGGGGCGTACGCCGCAAGCGCAACACAAGATCTGGGGGGAGAGTGCGTACAAACCACAAGGCGGATGGCGGGCGTGGCCGCCGTCCCGCCGCTGCGAATCGTACAAAACGTACAAAAGGTACGGCGATTCCAGCGTTTTGTACAAAACGCGGCGCCCTGCATGGCGTCCTGGGGTCACGCGGGACGGAAATCCGGTTAACGGGTGCAAAGGCCGCAGGCGGGAAGGGGCATGGCCGGGACAGGCGGCGGCGGCGAGGGTGTCGCATTTGCCCCGCGTCCGGTCGCCGCCTGACCTTTGGGAAACCAAGGGTCGGACCGGGCGCCGGGAGCCGGGCGATCCGCCACAAAAAAGGCCCCTCGCGCGCTTGCGACGACCCCCGCTTTGCCTCAGAGTCCGCGCGATTACAAATCCACGGGAAGGATCGACGATGCGCACAAGAGCCGCAGTAGCCCTGGAAGCGGGCAAGCCGCTTGAGGTCATGGAAGTGAACCTGGAAGGCCCCAAGGCCGGCGAGGTCCTGGTGGAAATCAAGGCGACGGGGATCTGCCACACCGACGAGTTCACCCTGTCGGGCGCCGACCCCGAGGGGCTGTTCCCGGCGATCCTGGGCCACGAGGGCGCGGGCGTGGTGCTGGAGGTCGGCCCCGGCGTGACCTCGCTGAAGCCGGGCGACCATGTCATCCCGCTCTACACCGCCGAATGCCGCCAGTGCGAATACTGTCTCAACCCCAAGACCAACCTGTGCCAGAGCGTGCGCGCGACGCAGGGCCAGGGCCTGATGCCGGACGGCACCTCGCGCTTTTCCATGCTCGATGGCACACCGATCCTGCATTACATGGGCTGTTCGACCTTCTCGAACCACACGGTTCTGCCCGAGGTCAGCCTGGCCAAGATCAACCCCGACGCGCCCTTCGACAAGGTCTGCTACATCGGGTGCGGCGTCACCACCGGCATCGGCGCGGTGATCTATACCGCCAAGGTCGAGATCGGCAGCCGCGCGATCGTGTTCGGCCTGGGCGGCATCGGTCTGAACGTGATCCAGGGGCTGCGGCTGGCGGGGGCCGACCAGATCGTCGGCGTCGACCTGAACAACGACAAGAAGGCGATGGCCGAGAAGTTCGGCATGACCGATTTCGTCAACCCCAACGAGGTCGAGGGCGATCTTGTCCCCTACCTGGTGGACCTGACCAAGGGCGGCGCGGATTATACCTTTGACGCCACCGGCAACGTGAACGTCATGCGCACGGCGCTGGAAGCGGCGCACAAGGGCTGGGGCGAGTCGATCATCATCGGCGTGGCGCCCGCCGGGGCCGAGATTTCCACCCGTCCTTTCCAGCTGGTCACCGGCCGGGTCTGGCGCGGCACCGCCTTTGGCGGCGCACGGGGCCGGACGGATGTGCCGAAAATCGTTGACTGGTACATGGACGGCAAGATCGAGATCGACCCGATGATCACGCACACGCTGACGCTGGACGAGATCAACAAGGGGTTCGACCTGATGCACGCGGGTGAATCGATCCGCTCTGTCGTGGTTTACTGACCGGGGCGGCGGGGTGAACCCCGCCCTACGCGATTTGAAACGCCGGTCCCGGTTTGGGGCCGGCGTTTTGCGTTTGGAGTGTGGGAGGCGCTCGTGCAAGCCGCGCCATTGACGGGCCGCGGACTGGCGATCCTGGCCGTGGAATTCCTTGATTTATCCCGGCCAAGTCCGAAGAAGTTCAATGCTGTGCACCCAACCCAGGCAAATCGCCGGGCCGTGGGGGCGGCCCGGCAATGGCGCGGCGGCCTGCGGCCTTGAGTCCGCGCCGGGGCCATGAACCAACGTATCCCAGGCTGCGCCCTCCGCCATCTTTCCCTTCCCCAAAAACCGGCATACCTTGCCCCGAGACCAGCAAAGGACGACCCATGCGCAACAAGATCCGCGAGCTCTATGTCGGTGAGAGCGACCGGGCCCACAGGTTTCGCTACGCGCTGCTGGCCTTCGATCTGGGCACGATCCTGTTCGTGATCGCCACCTCATTCACCCATCACGGCCCCTTTGTCGAAGCGGTGGATGCTGTGTTCGGCGTCATCATCCTGGCGGAGTTCAGCGCGCGGTTCTGGATCTCGACCAACCGGGTGCGGCTGATGACGCGGCTGGTGACGCTCGCCGATCTGATCGCCATCGTGTCCTTTCTGGCGCCATTGGCGGGTGAGGGGCTGGGGTTCCTGCGGGTGCTGCGGACGCTGCGGCTGTTGCACACCTATCACTTGTCCGCCCAGCTAAAGCGCGACTTTGCCTATTTCCGGCGCAACGAGGACGTGGTGCTGGCGGTGCTGAACCTGGGCGTCTTCATCTTTGTGATGACGGGGCTGGTCTATGCGACTCAGTATACCCTCAACCCGCAGATCCAGAACTATGCGGATGCGTTGTATTTTACCGTGACGGCGCTGACGACGACGGGGTTCGGGGACGTCACGCTGCAGGGTCAGGTGGGGCGGCTGATTTCCGTCGTGGTGATGATCTTTGGCGTGACGCTGTTCCTGCGTCTGGTGCAGGTGCTGATCCGGCCCAACAAGGTGCGCGAGGAATGCGAACAATGCGGGCTGGTGCTGCATGACGCGGACGCGGTGCACTGCAAACATTGCGGCACGGTGATTCATATCCGGACAGAGGGGCAGGCATGAAGATCCGCGAGGCCGTCGAGGCGGACCGCGCGGCGGTCTGGACCATGCTGGAGCCGGTGTTCCGCGCGGGCGACACCTATGCCATCGACGCCGATATCCCGCGCGAGGCGGCGCTGGACTACTGGTTCGGCCCGGAGCGGCATGTCTTTGTCACCGAAGATGCGGGCGAGGTGCTGGGCACCTACTACATCGTGCGCAACCAGAAGGGCGGCGGCAGCCATGTCTGCAACTGCGGTTATGTCACCGCCCCGGCGGCGCAGGGGCGCGGCGTGGCGCGGGCGATGCTGGCGCATTCGCTGGACATCGCACCGGACCTGGGGTTCCGGGCGATGCAGTACAATTTCGTGGTCTCGACGAACCGGCGCGCGGTCCAGACCTGGCAGCGCGCGGGGTTCGAGGTGGTGGGGCGCCTGCCCGGCGCCTTCCTGCACCCGGATCAGGGATATGTGGATGCGCTGGTGATGTACCGCGAGTTGGGCGGAGCGGCAGAAAACCCCGGCTGAAAAGCCCGCGCGCTTCTGCCGCCCCGGTTCATTCCGCGGGTGGGGTGATTTCCAGCTGGACCGCCGCGTACCAGTCGGCGATCTGGCGGATTTCCCGATCAGAAAGATCGGCGGCGATCACGGACATGATCTCGTGTTCGCGCTTGCCGCGCTTGAACGCCTTGAGCTGGGTGTCGATGTAGATATTCGTCTCGGCGGCGAGATTGGGCGCGTCGAGCAACTGCGAGATGCCATCGACGCCGTGGCAGGACACGCAAAGCTGCGGTGCCTGCGAAGGATCGGCTCCGTCCGGCAGGGTCGCCTCGACCCCGTGTGACGCGTACCAGGCCGACACATCCGAAATCTGCTGTGCGCTGAGACCGGCGGCGACGACGCTCATCATCTCGTGTTCGCGTTGACCGGTCTTGAAGGCCATGAGCTGCGCTTCGAGGTATTCCTTGGGTTCGCCCCCGATATGCGGCGCGATGGGGATTGCGGCGTAGCCGTCGATCCCGTGACAGGTGCGGCACATGTTGGCGACCTTGCGCCCGGCGGCGGGATCGTCCGCGGCTGCGGGCAGGGCGGTGATCCCGGCGAGCATGAGCCCGCCGAGGATCGTTGCAAGAGGCAGCCGCATCATTCGGCGGGCTGCGGGTTGTAGGCGATGCGCCAGATCGCACCGGCAAAGTCGTCGGACACCAGCATGGAGCCATCCTTGAGGAAGGCGATGTCCATCGGACGGCCACGGTATTCACCGGTGCTGTCATCCAGCCATCCCTCGGCAAAGACCTCGGCACCGACGGCGTCGCCGTTCTCGTCAAGCTTGGTGAACATCACCCGCGCGCCGACCGGCGTCGTGCGGTTCCACGACCCGTGCTGCGCCCAGAAAATCCCGCCCTGGTATTCATCGGGGAAGGAATTGCCGGTGTAAAAGCGCATGCCGAGGTCGGCGGCATGGGCCGTCAGCTTGAGCTGCGTGTCCACGAACTCGACGCCCTCGGGGCGTGCCACATCCTTGTATTGCGGGATCTCGACACCGCCATTCACCCAGGGGAAGCCAAAGTGCTGGCCGGCGGCGGTCTGGCGGTTGATTTCGCCCGGCGGGATGTCGTCGCCCATGCCATCGACCTGGTTGTCGGTGAACCACAGGTCGCCGTTGGCCGGGTTGAAATCATGCCCGACAGAGTTGCGGATGCCGCGGGTGTAGACCTCGCGCCCGGTGCCGTCGGTGTTGATGCGGATGATGCCGCCAATGCCGTTCTCGTCGTACATCTCCAGCTTGTCGACCGGCTGAACGTTGTGGGGCTGGCCGAGCGAGATATAGAGCTTGCCGTCCGGACCCACGCGGCAGACGCGCGCGGTGTGGTTGAAGCTTTCTTCCTCTTCGGGAATCAGGTCGCCTTTGGCCACGACCACGCCAACCGCGGGATCTGGCCCTTCGAAGAAGAACTCGGCCGCCGGGAAGGTCAGGACCCGGTTGCGCTCGGCGATATACAGGAAGCCGTCGGGCGAAAAGCAGGGGCCGTTGGGGATGTCGAAGGTGACGGAGGGAGCGAAGTCCATCACCTCATCCGCGACGCGGTTGCGGTCGCGGTCGACGACGGACCAGACCTTGTCCTTGCGGGTGCCGACGAAGGTCACGGTGCCCTGGGGGGCCACTGCCATCGAACGGGCATCCGGCACCACGGCATAAAGACTGATCTCAAACCCGTCGGGCACGTTGATATGTTGCAGGATGCTGCGCAGCGCCTCGGCGCGGTCACCGTCCTGATCGATGTGGGTGAAAGTGGCATCGGTGCGCTGCATGTTGGACAGCTTGTCCATGTTGTCGTCTTGCGCCAGGGCGGGCAAGGCGGTCATGGATGCAAGAACAGCAGCAGAAACCAGTTTTCTGGTGGTCATAAATTCCTCCCAATTTCATCGGCTTTGTCAGCTTATTGTTGTGTGCATGGCGTGCTGACACACGGAGAAGTAACTCCATCGCTCTGTCGGTTGTCAACTATTCTTACCAATTTGCCGAGTTTCTTGCGGGCCATTGCGCCCGCCGCGTAATCCGGTCACGATGCGCGCATGTCCAATGATTCAAAGTTGCTGGCGGTCCTGATCGACGCCGATAATACCTCACCGAAATATACCAAGGCGATCTTCGACGAGATCGCGATCCTGGGCGAAGCAAGTGTCCGGCGGTGTTACGGCGATTTCTCCAGCCAGCAGATGGCGGGGTGGAACAGGGTGCAGGCCGAATTCGGATTGGTTCCGCACCACTCGCCCGCCAATACGGTAGGCAAGAACGCCAGCGACATCGCGCTGGTCATCGACGCGATGGACCTGATGCACACGGGCCGGTTCGACGGGTTCGTGCTGGTCAGTTCGGACAGCGATTTCACCCGGCTGGCCAGCCGCATCCGGGAACAGGGGCTGGATGTCTACGGCATGGGGATGCAGAAGACGCCGGACGCCTTCCGCAAGGCCTGCAAGCGCTTCATCTTCCTGGAAAACCTCGATTCGGCGCCAGAGAAGGCCTCTGGCGGGAAACCCAAGGCCAAGACCGATCTGACGCAGGCGCGCGACCTGATCTTCAAGGCGATGGAATCCATCGACCAGGACGACGAATGGTACCGTCTGGGCGACATCGGGCAGGTCATCACCGCCGCCAACCCGGATTTCGACACCCGCAGTTACGGCAAGCGCAAGCTGTCCGACCTGGTGGCGGAACTGAAGGTCTTTGAGACCAAGCGTAGCTCCAGCGGCAACCAGATGTTGTTGCGCCGGGTGGACTGAGCGAGCCGGATGATCTGCGTCAAGGCGGGTCGGGCGTGGCGGGACTACTTTTCCCGATGAGGGCGTTTCGCCTTCTGACGGAGGAGTAAGCATGTCCAAGTTTGTGAAAATATTCATGGGCGGTGCCATTGCGGTCGCGGCCCTGGCTGCCGGCGGCCTGCCGGCGGCGGCGGCGAACAGCTATGTCATGACCTGCCGCGGCGGTGGAGACATGGTTGCCGTGGTCGGGCAGCGGGTGTCAAACCCGCATGTGTTTGTCGAAATCACCTTCAGGCCGGGCACGACCGGGGCCGGTGTGCAGGCGCCCAAACCGGGGGAATGCACCTGGATCGATCGGGGTATGGGACCCGGCGAGCCGAACAAGATCCTGTTCAACGATATGGGTGTGGCCTGGACTCAGACCGCGTGCAACGCGTCGGGCTGCTCGCTCAGGACGCCTTCGGTGACCGCGGGGCGGTTTGTGACCTGGGTGCAGACCGGGCAGCCGTTTCAAGTCCATGTCTACAACGACAACAACGGTCACATGCTGGTGACGAAGGTCGGTCCCTGAAAAAGGCGGCGGACCGGGCGAGCGTGCTCTCCCGGTCCGCCCTGCGGGCCTCAGGGGTTGCCTGCGCGGCAATTGGCCAATCCGGCCTCGCGCATAAGCCAGCCGCCATCGGCCTGTGCGACGTTGTTTCCGGCCATGCACCACGTGTAATGCGCGTTGGGGTCGCTGTTCCAGACGGGTGGTTTGTATCCGCAGTTCATCTGGATCTGCTGCGCGTTCTGGATCACGGCCTGTTCGGCATAGTCGCGGCATTTGGCTTCGCGCGTGGGTAGCGGCTGGCCGGAGCCCGGCAATCCCGGATCGCGGCTGCCGGGGGTGGGAATTGCGCCGCCCACCTTGGGTGGCGGCGGGCCGCCAATGGCGCCGCCGACCGCGGGCGGAGCGCCGGCCGGCTCTCCCATCGAGATGGTGAATTCCACGGCAGCGGGGAAAACGGACAGTTTATAGTGGCCGTCGCCCACGACCCGTTTGCGCCGGCCAAAGGTCAGGTCGCGCTGGTTGCCAGTGGCCTGCGGGGTGCGCCCGGTCCGGTCGTTCGGCCAGAGTGTCAGGATCAGTGCGCGTTGCTGGGGGCTTGGGTTGAGGTCGGCCCAGTCCGTGTCGAAGTCGTCCTCTTCCCAGAAATGGAACTCGAACTCGACGACGGAAAACCGCGGCACATTCCGCAGCAGGACGCGATGGCGCATCCCGTAGCGCATGTAGCCTTCGTTGATAATGTCCAGTTCGGGGACGTCCTGGGTCCAACTGGTCTGGTCCTGGCAGAGGACCGGGCCGACCCAGCCAGGGCGGGCGGGGTCTAGCTGCCGGATCTTGGCATAGGCAAAGAACTGCAGTTCGAGTTTGTGGTCGATCTCTCCCTGACCGGAGGCGATGTCGAGCTGCTGAAGGTCAAAAACCATCGTGGCGTATTGATCCTGGACCGTCCGGGGGCAAGTGAGGATGAGGTCGGCCGCTGCCGCGGGCTGACCGGCCCCCAGCGCAAGACCCAAGAGGGTGGTGGCGGCGCACAGGTGTCGACGAAAAGGCGCGAGGGTGGGGCGCATATGGGATCTCCATTTGAAGAGCCTCAGCGTGACCCCTCGCGCCGTCGCGCACATTGACGTGGATCATGACGGCAGGAGGGTAGGCTATGGGGCGCCGATCCAGCCCGTCACGGTGGCGATCACCGCGCTGACGGTCAGGATGCTGACGGTGGTGGAAATCAGGATCGAGGCCGAGACGCGCTGCGGCGCGATGCCATAGTGCTGGGCCAGGATAAAGACGTTGCCCGCCACCGGCAGCGCGGCGGCAGAGACCGCGACGGCAGCGCGGTAGGCGTCGACCGGGAAGAAGACATAGACGCCCAATCCGACAAAGAGCGGGTGCAGCACAAGTTTGGCGAAACTCAGCCAGGCGGCGATCTGGATGCGCTCGGCGGATTTCGACGCCAGCGAGGCGCCGATGGCAAAAAGCGCGCCCGGCGTGGCGGCATTGCCCAGCGTCGTCAGAAAGCTGTTCGCCGCCTCGGGCACCGGCACCCCGCTGGCGGAGACGGCCAGACCCAGCCCGATGGAGACGATCATCGGATTCTTCAGCAGGCCCAGCAGCAGTTTCCACAGGATGCCCAGACCCATGTGCCCCTCGCGCGCGCCGGTCACCAGCAGCGTCAGCAGCGAGGAAAAGACGATCAGGTCGATGGAGAGGATCAGGATGATCGGCCCCACCGCCTCTTGACCCAGCAGCAGCGCCAGCATCGGCACGCCCAGAAATCCGGTGTTGCCGATGGCGGCGCATTGCGCCTCGATCGAGGCGGTGGGCACGTCCAGCCCGCGCAGGAAGGCCACGGCCATGCCCAGCCCCCAGGTGACGGCGGTGCCCCAGAGATAGGCGCTGGCCAGTCGCGGCTCGAATATCTCGTCAAAGCGCAGGTTGGCCGAGAACCGGAACAGCATCGCCGAGAGGGCAAAGAAAAAGACGAACTTGGTCAGCGCCGCGCTGGCCTCCTCGGAGAAGAACCGCGATTTCGCGGCGCCATAGCCCAGCCCGATCAGGCCGAAGAAGGGCAGTGTCTTGAGGAAGATATCCAGCATGTCGTTGCTGTAGCACGGAGGGCGGCGGGGTCAACGGCGATAGGTTTCACTCCGAAAGGTCTTCGAAGAAAGCTTCGTCAATTTCCTTGATATGCAGGACATCCTTGTCGCGGCACCCCACATTGTACTTGATCATGAGATGCGCCAAGTGGACCCCATCGATCAGGACTATTCGCGACCCCAGATCCTTGACCGTCCGCCGAGCGGATGGAGTGAATTGCGATGTCGTGACAAAGATTCCCTTTGTCGCCTTGTGAATGTTCAGGGCGCCAAAGAAGTCACGAATGTCACCGGCCCCGACGGTGTTGTCGGGGCCGTACCGCTTTGCCTGCAGGTATATCTGATCGACGCCAAGCGGGTCCTGGTCGATGACGCCGTCGATTCCATTGTCGCCGGATCTTCCAAGCGCCCTGCCTGCTTCTTGCGACGTGCCACCGTATCCCATCGCCAGGAACAGCTGGACGATCAGCTCTTCAAAAAACAAAGGGGTCGATTGACGGACCTGATCCAGCAGGCTGGCTGCCAGTGCTGCTTCGAGTTTCTTGTGGGCGGAAAGAAGCGTCTCGTCGGGGGTGTCCTCTTCATCCCGAGAGTCTTGTCGGACCTGTGTATTGTCTTCGGTCCTAGTCCGGGATTTGAAATCCTGGAAATCCTCGAATTGTTCGAGATACGCTGAGTTGATTGTTTGATCAGAGTTCAAAGCCTCTCTGCCGCGCTCGGTCAATTCATACCAGCCGCGTTTGATGTTCCGCACGAGGCCACCCTGTTTCAGGTAGCTGCGTGCCCAATGCACGCGGTTTGCGATGGTGGTTTGTTTTCCACTTGGAAGGCGCTGGGCGCGTTCCTCCGGGGTAAGCTGGAAGCGGTCGGCGATTTCATCCACCACATCGCTGATCTTGCGAGGTTCGTTGCGGGCGCATTCCAGAACGTCGCGCATCAAAGACTGGTAGTCGGGTATCATATCGGGCACCTGAAAAGTCACTTGTGGCAAGACTATTCGCTCTGACCCGGATACGAAAGCCGCAGTCCCGTTGACAGCCATGCCCCTCGCCCCGGATCATGACAGCATGACACCGGGCAAGGCCTTTCTGACGACAGAGGAGATTCGCAGTCTCTCGGCGCGCTCCGACCTTTGGGGCGTGGCGCTGTTGGCGCATTGCTGGGCCTTGATCCTGGGCGCCCTGGCGCTGTTCCTGTGGTGGCCGAACGTGCTGACATTCCTGCTGGCCCTCATGGTGATCGGCTCGCGGCAGCTGGGGCTGGCGATCCTGATGCACGAGGCGGCGCATAACGCGCTGTTCAAGTCGCGCCGCCTGAACGCATTCGCCGGTGTCTGGCTGTGTGGGGCGCCGATTCTGGCGGACCTGGCCAGCTACCGGCATTATCACCTGATGCACCACCGCCATACCCAGACCGAGAAGGACCCTGACCTGCGGCTGTCGAAACCCTTTCCGACCACCCGCGCGTCTTTGCGGCGCAAGCTGATCCGGGACATCACCGGGCAGACCGGCATCAAGCAGCGGTCGGCGCAGGTGATGTTCGCGCTGCGGCTGGTAGGCGAGACAGAGGGCGTGAGCAGTCAGGATCTTGCGCAGGCGTTCCACGGCCCGGTGCTGACCCGTGCGCTGGTGGCGAACGCGGTGCTCTTTGCGGTGTTCTGGGCGCTGGGCGGCTGGTGGCTGTGGTTTGCTCTGTGGCTTTTGCCGCTGCTGACATGGTTCCAGATGGTGCTGCGGATTCGCAATATCGCGGAACATGGTGCGGTCGACTTCTCGGAGGATCCCTTGCGCAATACGCGCACCACGCTGGCTGGCCCGCTGGAACGGCTGTTCCTGGCGCCCTACTGGGTGAATTACCACCTCGAACACCACCTGGTGATGCATGTGCCCGCGCATAACCTGCCGCGCCTGCATGCGATGCTGCGGGACAAGGGGGTGACGGGGCGGATGATGCTGGCGGATGGCTATGCGCAGGTGCTGCGCGATGCCTCGGCCCGGACGGCCTGATCGCCGCATGGGGTACAGACGGCACCAGTTCATGACCCTGCCCGCCGAGGGCCGCGCCGAGCTGTGGCGGCTGGGTGTCGGGCTGGTGCTGATCGTGGTGATCTGGTTCGCCCTGGCGCGCGGCGTGATCGCGGTGCTGGGCAGCCTGATGGAGGGCGACGCCTACCTGACGCTGCTGGACAACCTGCAGAGCGGAGAGACACCGGGCAGCCTGGCGCTGCTGCTGGGGTTGAGCGGGGCGCTGTGGGTGGCCGCGATGGCGGTGGCCGAGATCCTGCACAAGCGGCCGGGGCGCAGTCTGCTGGGTCCCTGGCCGTTGTTCTGGCGCGATTTCCTGCGGGTGACATGGGCGGTGGCGCTGCTGAACGTGGCGCTGTTGCTGTTGCCGCCCTGGGACCTCATGTCATCGACCGGGCCGGGCCTGCCGGTGAACGCCTGGATGCTGTTCCTGCCGGTGACGCTGGTGGTTCTGATTGTCCAGACCGGCGCGGAAGAGGTCTTTTTTCGCGGTTATTTTCAGTCGCAACTGGCGGCGCGGTTCCGGCATCCGTTGATCTGGCTGGGCCTGCCCTCGGTCGTTTTCGGCTTTGGCCACTACATGCCGGGGGTCTATGGCGGCAATGCGCTGCCGATCGCCGCCTGGAGCGCGCTGTTCGGGCTGGCGGCGGCGGACCTGACGGCGCGGGCGGGCAACCTTGGTCCGGCGATGGGGCTGCATTTCGTCAACAACTTCATGGCTTTCGCGGTGACCTCGATGCAGGGCGACATGTCGGGCCTGGCGTTGCGGCAGTTGCCCTTTGGCCCCGGGGACGAGGCGGCGGTGGCGGCGCTCTTGCCGCTGGACCTGGTGCTGATCGGGGTCAGCTGGCTGGCGGCGCGGGTGGCGCTGCGGCTATAGGGCGGCGTCGGGGCGCGGGTTTGCCAGCACAGGGGGCCTGACGCCTTTGGTTGATTGCAATTCCGGGGCGGCTTGCCTATTTCTCGCCCATCCTGAAACCCGCGCGAGCCCTGCATGAACTGGATCACCAACTACGTCCGTCCCCGGATCAACTCGATCTTTTCGCGCCGCGAGGTGCCGGAAAACCTGTGGTCCAAGTGTGACGGCTGCGGCACGATGCTGTTCCACCGCGAGATCAGCGACAACCTGAATGTCTGCACCAACTGCGGACATCACATGCACATCACGCCGCGCGACCGCTTTCTGTCGCTGTTCGACGGCGGTGTGTTCACCGAGGTCGCGGTGCCCGAACCGCTGGCCGACCCGCTGCATTTCCGCGACCAGAAACGCTATCCTGACCGCATGAAGGCCGCCCAGAAGGGCACCGGCGAAAAAGAGGCCATGCTGGTCGCCGCCGGAGAGATCGGGCGCACGCCCATCGTGGCCGCCGCGCAGGACTTCAGCTTTATGGGCGGGTCGATGGGGATGTATGTCGGCAACGCCATCATCGCCGCGGCGGAAGAGGCGGTAAAGCTGGGCCGCCCGCTGGTGCTGTTTTCCGCCGCCGGGGGCGCGCGGATGCAGGAAGGCATTCTGAGCCTGATGCAGATGCCGCGCACGACTGTGGCCGTGCAGATGCTGCGCGAGGCGGGGCTGCCCTATATCGTGGTCCTGACCCATCCGACGACCGGCGGCGTGACCGCCTCTTACGCGATGCTGGGCGACGTGCAGATCGCCGAGCCGAACGCGCTGATCTGTTTTGCCGGGCCGCGTGTGATCGAACAGACGATCCGTGAAAAGCTGCCCGAGGGCTTTCAGCGGGCGGAATACCTGCTGGAACACGGGATGCTGGACCGGGTGACGGACCGCCGCAAGATGCGCGAAGAGCTGATCGTCATCACCCGCATGCTGATGGGACTGCCGCCGGCGACCTGGGGCGACCTGCCCGCACCCGGCCCGGACGATCTGAAGCCCGCCGCCGCCGAGCCGAACGCGGCACTGGACGATTCCGCGGAGTAATCTCCGCCTTTTCGATAGGTTTCACGAAGATGACCGTAGTCGCGCCTGGGTCAGACCAGCTGTTGCAGCGCATGATGACGCTGCATCCCAAGATCATCGACCTGACGCTGGACCGGGTCTGGCAGTTGCTGGAGGCGCTGGACCACCCGGAGGAAAAGCTGCCGCCGGTGATCCACCTGGCGGGCACAAACGGCAAGGGGTCGACCCTGGCCATGCTCCGCGCGGGGATCGAGGCGGCGGGACAGACCTGCCATGCCTATACCTCGCCGCATCTGGCGCGATTTCACGAGCGAATCCGGCTGCGCGGCGAGCTGATTTCCGAACAGGCCCTGACCGAGGTGCTGGACGAATGCGTGACCGCCAACGGCGGCGCGTCGATCACCTATTTCGAGATCACAACCTGCGCCGCCATCCTGGCGATGAGCCGGGTTCCGGCGGATTTCGTCCTGCTGGAAACGGGCCTGGGCGGTCGGCTGGACGCGACCAACGTGGTTGCCCGGCCTGCGGCGACGGTGATCACGCCGATCTCGATGGATCATGAGCAATTCCTGGGCGACACGCTGGCGCGGATCGCGGGGGAAAAGGCCGGGATCCTCAAGCGGGGTGTGCCCTGCGTGGTCGGCCCGCAACCGGACGAGGTGCTGGAGGTGATCGAGGCGCGGGCCGAGGCGCTGGGTGCGCCGCTTTTGGCGCAGGGACAGCAATGGCACGCCTGGGAAGAACGTGGGCGGCTGGTGTTCCAGGACGAAAACGGGCTTTTGGATCTGCCGCTGCCGGTGCTGCCGGGCGCCCACCAGATCGAGAACGCGGGCGCGGCGCTGGCCGTGCTGCGCCAGCTGCAGCTGGGCGAGGCCGCCTATGAAGGCGCCATGGCCCGGGCGGACTGGCCCGCGCGGATGCAACGCCTGCGCAAGGGGCCGCTGGCCGAGATGGCGCCGGAGGCGGAACTTTGGCTGGACGGCGGGCACAACCCGGCGGCGGGCAAGGCGCTGGCCGCGCATCTGGGCGGCCTGCCCGAACGCCCGACCCACCTGATCTGCGGCATGCTGAACACCAAGGATGCGCGCGGGTTCCTGGGGCCTCTGGCGGCGGTGGCCGACAGCCTGACCGCGGTGAACATCCCCGGCGAGGCCAACACGCTGTCGGCCGAGGACACCGCCCGCATGGCCGAGGATGCAGGCCACAGGGCGCGCAGGGCCGAGGATGTGACCACGGCCCTGCGCGCCATCGTCTCGGAAACGTCCGAGGCGCGGGTGCTGATCTGCGGATCGCTTTACCTTGCCGGATCCGTCCTGCGCGGCGGGATGAGCTGACGCCGGGGCACCTGTCGCCCCGGACCAGGCCGAATCAGCATATTGATTCGGCTTGATTTCCCCAGAAAGTTGTAGGCCGCGAATCACTTTGGCTTGACTGATTCGCGGCGCTTTGCCTATATTTGGCTAAGCTGCCACGCCGAAACACACGGGGATGACGTGTTTCGCCGTATCTTGGGGGACATTCGTAATGCTGCACAAAATGCGCCGCGCATTTGCGCTCGGACTCTGCCTGCTTGCTGCGCCCGTGCTTGCCCAGGACGTCAAGATCACACCGGACGCGGCCTATCGGTCGGTCTGGGTCAATGGCGAGAATATCGTGATCGAGCGCATCCAGGATACCTCGCACCGGCTGGAAACCGAATTCACCAAGACCTCGCGGCCCTGTCCCCCGTTCTGCATCCACCCGATTTCCGCCGGCAAGGGCGTGACCACCGTGGGCGAGATCGAGGTGATGGATTTCCTGGAAACCAAGGTGTCCAAGGGGTCGGGCCTGCTGATCGACAGCCGCCTGCCGGAATGGTTCGCCAAGGGCACGATCCCGGGCGCGATCAACGTGCCGTTTTCGACGCTGGAGCCGGAAAACCCCTACCGTGATCAGATCCTTGAGGCGCTGGGCGCGCGCAAGCAGGGCCGCCGCTGGGATTTTTCGAACGCGCTGGATCTGCTGATGTTCTGCAACGGGCCCTGGTGCGACCAGAGCCCGCGCGCGATCCGCAACCTGACCGATGCGGGCTATCCGGCCGAGAAGATCCAGTATTACCGGGGCGGCATGCAGCTGTGGCTGTTGCTGGGCCTGACCGTCAAGGTTCCGGCCTGATGGCCGCGCAAGGAGGAGGGGGCGCCAGATGATCCGGATCATCCTGTTCAGCACCGCATTCGTGGCTGTGACCGCCGCCCTGATCGTGTTCCAGCCCGGCGCCGCGCATATCCGCGACCGGATGGCCGGAGAGCCGGACATGGTGACACGGGCCGCGACGACACCCGATCCGCTGCCCCGTGCGCTGGCCCGGTCGGTCGAGGCGCCGCAGGCGACGGGGCCGGACCCGGCGGGGGATGTGACGGCGGTCCTGTCCGCGCTGGTGCGCGAGGCGCAAAAGCCGACGGCCCCGGCGCCGCAACCGCAATCGGCGAACCCGGCGTTGGCGATTGCCGCTGCGGTCAAGGCCTCGCAGGGGGCGGCGGCAGGCGATCCGGTGGTGGCGACCGCGCTCTTGTCGCAACTGGGCAAGGCCCCGGCGGCGGGGGCCGAGGGGGACGCGCTGATGGCCATGACGCAGGATGTCCTGGCCAACCTGACCGGCGGCGCCAGGGGCGCGGGCGCGCCCCAATCCGGTGATTTGCAGACGCTGGTCGTGCAGGCCCTGCGGCAGGGGCAATCGGATGCCTACCTGGACGCGCTGCTGAACGAGGCGCGCGACAGTGGCCGGATCGCCGTGCCAGAGTCGCTGATCACCTCGGACGGCAAGGTGGACACCACGACCCTGCTGGCGACGCTGGTACAGCGGTCGGTGGGCGCCACGAAGGTTCCGGCGGACAGCGGGCTGGCGGGTGCCGCGCCGGACGTGAAGCGGCCGCGTGCCCGTCCCCTGGCCCGGGCCGAGGTCTACACCGTTCAGCCGGGCGACAGCCTGGCCGCGATTTCCTACCGCTTTTACGGCGACACGATGCAGTACACGGTGATCTATGACGCCAACCGCGACAAGATCACCACCCCAGACAAGATCCGGGCGGGTCAGCAGCTGACCATCCCGGTTTTGTGACCAAGAAGACTACAGGCAAGCAACGAGCATAAGACTGGGGCCGGTTCTGCCGGCCCCTTTTTTTGCCCTTTGTGAACTCTGTGTCAGGTCGACCATTCGGCGGCCTGCATCTCGCGCAGGCGGCTGGCGGTGCGTTCGAATTCGAAACTGCCCTCGCCCTCGACATAGAGCATTTCGGGCTGCGCGGCGGCGGAGGCGATCAGCTTGACCCGGGCCTCGTAGAGCGTGTCGATCAGGGTGACGAAGCGTTTGGCTTCGTTGAAGTTGCGGCGCGAGAGTTGCGGGATGTTCTCGATGATGAGTACCCGCACGCTTTCGGCCAGCTTGAGGTAATCGGCAGGGCCCAGCATTCGCCCGCAGAGGTCAAAGAAAGAGGCCCGCGCGACACCGTTGTGATAGCGCGGCAGGTCCACCTCGCGGCCCTTGACGTGCAGGGTCAGGGTCTCTTCCAGCCCGTGGGTCAGTTCCTCCCACAGGGCGTCGATCTGGCTGCGGGCCTCGGCGTCGGGGGGGGTGAAAAAGACCTGCGCCCCGGCCAGCCGGTCCTGCCGGTGGTCGCGGTCCGAGGCCAGTTCGCGCACCACCATCCGCTCTTTCAGGAAGTCGATGAAGGGCAGGAATAACTGCCGGTTCAGCCCGTCCTTGTAAAGATCGTCCGGCAGCCGGTTGGAGGTGGTGACTACGGTGGTGCCGCCGTCGAACAGCGCCTCGAACAGGCGGCCCACGATCATCGCATCGGCGATGTCGGTGATCTGCATCTCGTCAAAGGCCAGCACGCGGACCGCGTCGCTGATGTCCTTGGCAACCGGCTTGATCGGGTCCTCGGCGCCCTGGCTGCGCAGTTTGTGGATCGCGGCCTGGACCTCTTGCATGAAGGCGTGGAAATGCACCCGGCGCGCGGGCACGTCCAGCGTGTCGACAAAGAGATCCATCAGCATGGATTTGCCCCGGCCGACGCCGCCCCAGAGGTAGAGCCCCTGCGGCGCTTCGATGGTCTTTCTGAAGAAACCGCGCTTGACCGGCTGGGCGAGGTCCGCGCGCAGCCGTTCCAGTTCGGGCAGGACGGCGGTCTGCGCCTCGTCCGGCTTGATCTTTCCCGCCGCGACACGGGATTGGTAGAGGTCTGTGACAGTGGCCATGCCCTCGCATAGCCAATGCGCGGGGCCTTGTGTAGAGGCGCTGTGCGGCTTGTGGGCCAACAGGGGCACATGGCAGGGTCGTTCGACGCAGACAGAGTCAGGGGGAGAGGGAGATGGAGGACGAGGAGCGGCTGGCGGGTGAGCTGAGCGAGGTGCTGCGGCACGTCAAGATGAACCGCTGCGACGGGCTGTCCCTTCTGACCCTTTCGAACCCCTGGTTCCTGACCGATCTGCCCGACGGGCTGGCGCGGCTGGACTGGATCACCTGGCTGGACCTGGAGGGCACGCGGATCACAGACCTGGCGCCACTGGCCAGCCTGACACGGATGGAAAAGCTGGACTTGCGCGGGACGCCGGTCACGGACCTGTCGGCGCTGTCGGGCATGACCCACCTGCGCAACCTGTTCCTGGAAGGGACGGAGGTGGCCGACCTGGCGCCGCTGGCGGCTTGCGGTCGGCTGCGAGAGGTGTGGCTGGACGGCACCCACGTCACCGACCTGGCGCCCCTGGCGCGGTGCCGGGGGCTGCGCCAGCTGTCGATCCGGCGCACCGGGGTCACGGACCTGTCGCCGCTGAAGGGGCTACCAGAGCTTGCGGTGCTGGATCTGACCGGGTCACAGGTGCAGGATCTGCGCCCGGTCCTGGGCCTGCCCGCCCTCTGCGAAGGCGAGGGCGCGGTGGGCATTTCCTTTGAGGACACGCCTGTCGCCCTGCGTGACCGCGCGCTGGCGAGGATCGCCGAGACCGAGGATCCGGAGGTGCGGGCCAGCGACCTTGTCGATCACCTGACCGGGGGCGCGCGCCTGTCCGGCTGGCGCGGCGATGCATAAGGATTTCTGAACCGAACCATCACGCATTCGAGTTTGACGCGCGGCGGCGAACGCGCGACTTCTCTGCCTCTGTGTTCCCGGAGTTTATGTCATGCCCGCCCGCACCCCGCTGTTCAACCCGGTCCTGATCGTCGGCTGCATCATCATCCTGATCAGCTTTGCCATCCGGGCCAGTTTCGGTGTCTTCCAGATCCCGATTGCCGAGGAATTCGGCTGGGCCCGGGCCGAGTTCAGCCTGGCCATCGCGATCCAGAACCTGGCCTGGGGCATCGGCCAGCCGTTGTTCGGCGCCTTTGCCGAGCGGTTGGGCGACCGGGTGGCCATCGTGCTGGGCGCGGTGATGTATGCCATCGGTCTGGTTCTGTCGGGTCTGTCCGCCGATCCGTTTTCACTGCAGGCGCTGGAGGTTCTGGTGGGCTTCGGCATTGCGGGCACGGGCTTTGGCGTGATCCTGGCCGTGGTGGGCCGCGCCTCCAGCGCGGAGAACCGGTCGATGTCGCTGGCCATTGCCACGGCGGCGGGCAGCGCGGGCCAGGTGTTCGGCGCGCCGGTGGCAGAGGCGCTGTTGGGGGTGATGGCCTGGCAGATGGTCTTTTTCGTCTTTGCGGGCGCGATCCTTGCGGTGCTGCTGACACTGCCGCTGATGCGGGCGCCCGTGGCGTCCAAGGCCGAGATCGAGGAGAGCATGGGCGTGATCCTGCGCCGCGCCTTTCGCGACCCATCGTTTTCGCTGATCTTCATCGGGTTTTTCTCCTGTGGCTACCAGCTGGCCTTCATCACCGCGCATTTCCCGGCGCTGGTGACAGAGATGTGCGGGCCGATCGCGGTGGGCGGCACGCTGCATTCGCTGGGGGTGACGACGACCTCGGCGCTGGGGGCGGCCTCGATCGCCCTGATCGGGTTGTTCAACATCGCGGGGACGCTGACCGCGGGCTGGCTGGGCAATCACTTTCCGCGCAAGTACCTGCTGGCGCTGATCTATACCGCGCGCACGGTTGTGGCCGCCGCCTTTATCCTGATGCCGATCACCCCGGGCAGCGTGCTGGTCTTTTCCGCCGTGATGGGCTCGCTCTGGCTGGCGACGGTGCCGCTGACCTCCGGTCTTGTCGCGCATCTTTACGGGCTGCGCTACATGGGCACGCTTTATGGTGTGGTCTTTTTCAGCCACCAGGTCGGCGGGTTCCTTGGCGTCTGGCTGGGTGGGCGGCTGTACGACGTGACCGGCGATTACACGATGGTCTGGTGGATCGGCGTGGGTGTCGGCGCGCTGAGCGCCTTGGTGCATCTGCCGATCCGCGAGACCCGGGTCGCCGTGCCCGTGGCGGCCTGAGGCAGGGGGGCGCTGCCCCCCGGCTCTGCGAGCCTCCCCCCGGAGGTATTTTCAGCCCAAAGAAACACGGGACGGTCAGAGGGTGAGCGCGCGGGCGAGGTCTTTCGTGTGCGTGTAGGTCAGCCCGTGGCCGGCGCCGTCGATGACCTCTTGCCGGGCGGTGCGGTTCCACTGGGTCAGGGTGCCCAGGGCGCGCAGCGGGATCACCCGGTCCTCGCGGCCCCAGATGGCGGTGACGGGGATGTTGGTCCTGGCGATGGCGCGGTGTTCGCCTTCGAGCGGGTGACGCAGGACGCCGCGCAGGGAGGACAGCACCGACCGCAGAAAGCCGCGCCGGTCCAGCTGGGCTTGTTGCAGCTCCGTGATGCCCTGGACCGAGGAGGGCCGGGCGCGCTCTGCCTCGATCCCTGCGCGCAACTGGCGGGGATAGCCCATGTGGAACAGCCAGTCGCCCAGGACGGGCACGCCGGTGGTGAGCCGGGCAATCGGCCCGAGGTCATGGCCCATGCCGGCGGGCGCCACCAGCACCAGCCGGTGCACCCGGTCCGGATGCGCCGCGGCAAAGCAGGTGGCGATGGCGCCGCCCATCGAGTAGCCGATCAGGGTGACGGGCACGTCGATCCCCTGGTGCTCCAGCAGGTCCACGAGTTGCCGGGTGAAGAAGGCGCCGGTCTGGCGGCCGCGTGGCGCGTCGGAAAAGCCGCGCCCGTAGAGATCGTAGCTGAGCACCTGTGCCCCGGCGTTTGTGAGATGCGGGATCAACCCGCGCCAGACGAAGGAAGGGGTGGTCAGGCCGTGGACGCAGACCACGACGGGGGCATTCTCGGGGCCGGACCACTGGTAATGGGTGCGGCCCTGCGGGAGATCGGCGAACTCCCCGGGGGCCCGGGTCTGCAGCTCTGCGGGCTGTGTGCGGCGGATTTCGCGCCAGGCGGGCAGGGCGGCGGCGCCGAGGGCAGCAAGTGCCATCGCGCCGCCGATCAGGGTCATGCGGCCTGCCAGGCGTCGAGGATATAGCGCGCGCACATCAGGTCGAGATGGGCGCCGCCGCCGTTCTTGAACAGGGTGATCTCGTCCTCCGTGCGGCGGTGAAAGAGCTCTGGCGCATAGTAGTCGGCGACGATGTCATGGCCGGTGATCAGCCCGTTGGTGAAGGGGATCTTGAGTTCGCCGATATGGGCCAGCGTGGTGTCATAACTGTCCACGAACAGCCGGGCGCGGGTGATGGCGGTGTCGTCGGCCTCGCGCATGTCGGGGCGGTAGGCGCCGATCAGGTCGATGTGCTGGCCGGGGCGGAACCAGTCGCCCTTCAGCAGGGGATCGGTGCTCATGGTGGCCGAGGTGACGATGTCGGCGGCGCCCACCGCCTGTTCCAGGTCCTCGGCCCAGGCGATGCCGCGTTCTTCGGCAAAGGCGCGGGCCTTTTCCGGGGTGCGGTTCCAGACCGTGAATTCCGCCTCGGGGAAGCCGGCGGAATAGGCCTGATGCAGCGAGGCGCCCACGGTGCCGGCGCCGACGATCAGGATCTTGCGGCTGTCGGGGCGAGCCAGTTTCAGCGCGGCGGTCAGGCTGTCTCCGGCGGTCTTCCACTTGGTCACCAGGTGAAAATCCACCACGGCGCTCAGGCTGCCGTCCGCGTCGTCGAAGAGGTTCACCGCGCCGCCGATCATCGGCTTGCCCTTGTCCGGGTTGCCGGGAAAGACCGTGGCCGCCTTGACCGCGATCCCCAGCCCGTCGATCCAGGCCGAGCGGTTCAGCAGCGTGTCCTTGTCCCGGTAGAGGAAGACATCCTCGATTTCCGCCTTGGGGCGCTGGTGGCCCGCGTCGAAGGCCCGGGCAAGCCCCAGCCAGTCGAGGTTTTTCTCGCCCTCGTCGAAGGGAATGATGGTGGTCATTGCGCCTCGCTTTGTGTCAGCAGCCCTTCGGCGACGAGCCTTTCCGCCCAGCCGTCGGGGCCTGTGAAGTGATGGGTGTGCCAGCCGCGCGCGGCGGCGGCGGCGATGTTGTCGGCCCGGTCGTCGGTAAAGAGCAGCGCCGCGCCCGGAAGGCCAAGCCGGGCCTCGACCTGTTCATAGATCTCCGCTTCGGGCTTGATGACGCCCATGTGGCCGCTGACGAAAGCATGATCGAATTCGTTCAGGAAGTCATAGGCGGGGGTGGCGATGTCCCAGGTGCCGATGCCGAAGTTGGTCAGCGCGTGAACCGGTGTGCCCTTTGCCTTCAGCGCCCGCATCACGCGGACCGAGCGGGGAATGGCGGGTTTTGCCATTTCCAGCCAGTCGTCGTGCCAGAGGCGGATTTCATCGCCCCATTCCGGGGTCTTTTCGGCCCAGTCATAGACCGTGCCGCGAAAGTCGCCGCCCCGGTCGATCACGTCGTTCATGCCGTGCAGGTCGAGCTGGGCGAACATGGCGCGGCGGCGCGCCTCGCCGATGCGGGCGTCGTAGTAGCGTTCGGGCTGCCATTCGATCAGCACGTTGCCGATGTCGAAGATCACCGCCTCGATGGTCATTTTGCCTCTTTTCCTGCCTGCCGGACGGCCCGTTCCAATGCGTCGAGGAAACGGCTGCGGTCGGATTTTGTAAACCCCTTGCCAGAGCCCTGTCGAAAGGGATCGGCGGCGCGCAGGTCGCTCATCAGGTCGCGCATCGCCAGTTGCGCGCCGATATTGGCCGGCGTCAGGGCAGAGCCGTCCGGGCGCAGCACCAGGGCGCCCGCCTCGACGCATTTGGCCGCAAGGGGGATGTCATTGGTGATGACCACATCGCCCGGGCCGGACCGGTCTGCGATCCACTTGTCGGCCTCGTCGGGGCCGTCGGGGACGATCTGAAGGTTGACCAGCGGATTGCGCGAGGGGCGCAGCCCGCCGTTGGCCACCAGCACCATCGGCAGCTTGTGCCGGGTGGCGACGGTTTCGGCCTCTGCCTTGACCGGGCAGGCGTCGGCGTCGATGTAAAGCGTCATCGCGCGATTCCGCCCGGCAGGAGGTCCCGGCGCGGGGCCGGGACGGGGTCAGGCATGGAGCGCCTCGGAGTGGAAGGCAATGTGGTCTTCCATGAAGGTCGAGACGAAGAAATAGCTGTGGTCATAGCCTTTCTGCATCCGGAACACGCCGTCCTGACGACGCGCGGCCATCGCTTCGGCTAGGCATTCGGGTTTCAGCAGGTCGAGGAACTGGTCATCGCCGCCCTGGTCGATCAGCACCGGCCCGTCGAACCCCTTGTCCCGCATCAGCAGGGTCGAGTCATGCGGCGCCCAGGTGGTTTCATCCGCGCCCAGGTAGGCGCCCAGCTGCTTGCGGCCCCAGTCGCTGGCGGTGGGATGGGCGATCGGCGCAAAACCCGAGACGCTGGCGAAACGGCCCGGCAGGCCCATCGCAAGGGTCAGCGCGCCATGCCCGCCCATCGAATGCCCGGTGATCGCCTGCCGGCCCATGTCTAGGGCGAAATTCGCGCCGACCAGCGCGGGCAGTTCCTCTGCCAGGTAGTCCCACATGTTGAAATGCGGCGCCCAGGGGGCCTCTGTCGCGTTGACGTAGAACCCGGCGCCCTTGCCCAGGTCATAGGCCTCGTCGTCGGCCACGTCCTCGCCCCGGGGCGAGGTGTCGGGAAAGATCAGGGCCAGCCCGTGTTCGGCGGCCCAACCCTGCGCGCCCGCCTTGACCATCGCGTTTTCATGCGTGCAGGTCAGCCCCGAGAGATACCACAGCACGGGCACCGGCACATGTGCCGCCTCTTCCGGCAGGAACAGGCCAAAGGTCATGTCACATTTGCAGGCGTCGGAGGCATGCGTGTAAACGCCCTGAGTTCCGCCAAAGCATTTGTTTTCGGATACGGTCTTCATCGTGTCTCCCAGCGCGCCCGCCGGGGGCGCTTGTCATGTTCCGTAGCGTGCCATGAAGGTTTCGACGGCACCATCCACGACTCGTGCGATGTCGTCATCGCTGAAACTGGACTGAATGCCAAATATGATCTTGGGCCAGAGGTCCGCCTTGCAGAGCTCTGCGAACTGGTCCGAGGCCAGCGTCATGTCGTCGATCTTCAGCTCGCCCCGGTCGCAGGCGGCGGTCAGGTAATCGGTCATCACGCGGCGCATGATCATCGGCCCGCTCTGGTAGAACTGGCGGCCCAGTTCCGGAAAGCGGTCGGATTCGGCGACGCAGATCCGGAAGATCCGCTGCCCCATGTCCGAGTAGAGAAAGCCCAGGAACTTGCGCCCGGCGCGGGCAAGAACCTCACGCGGGGGGCGGGTGAGATCCATCGTCAGCAGGGCCTGGTCGGCCTGGTTGCGGCACTGGGCGCTGGCCACCTCGATGAAGAGCAGGCGCTTGTCGGGGAAATAGCTGTAGAGCGTCGCCTTGGAGACGCCTGCCTCGCGCGCGATGTCGTCGACGCTGGCGCCTTCGAAGCCGTCCCGCAAAAAGATCTCACGCGCGCCATCGACCACCTGGTCGAACTTGCGCCCTTTCCGGACCGCCGGTTGTGTGTTCATTGCGCCCCTCACTTTCGCGGCTCGATTATAGACTGCCCGGTTCAGTTTGGGCAAGGAAAGCGCGGGGTCACTTGCAGACCTGTTGTGACGCGCAGCCCTGCGAGGACACATCGGGGTGCGGCTGTGGCGCCGGGAAGGTGAGGTCGGGCAGGAAGACCGGCCCGACATCGGCCAGCGCGGGACCGGTAACAAGCGCAGCGGCAGCGGCGAGCGGAAGGAGGATGCGTTTCATGACTGGCTCCATCTCAAAAACGAACTGAACGGTTCAGATAAATAAACTATACGGTTCAGTTTGATTTGCAAGAGGGCGTATCGAATGCGGCAGATTGGCCAAGGGCAGGACTCCCCCCTTGCGCTCGGCGGAAAGCTGAATACTGTTTAGAATAATTCTAAAAAGGGACTTCACATGCTTTACATGGGAAATCGTCGGCGGTTCCGTGACCTCTCTGAACAGGAGGTGCTGGCGCTTGCCATCTCCTCGGAAGAGGACGACGCCAGAATTTATCGCAGCTTTGCCGAACGCCTGCGGGCCGACTTTCCGGACACGGCGGCGATCTTCGACGGCATGGCCGAGGAGGAAGACAGCCATCGCCGCGCCCTGATCGACCTGCACAGGGAGCGGTTCGGAGACGTGATCCCGCTGATCCGCCGCGAACACGTGGCCGGGTATTATGCCCGCCGCCCCGTCTGGTTGACCGAGAACCTGTCGCTGGAGCGTATCCGCGACGAGGCTGCCAGCATGGAACGCCAGGCCGAACGGTTTTACCACATGGCGGCACAGAACGCGCAGGATGCGGACACCCGCAAGCTGCTGGGCGATCTCGCCGCGATGGAGGCAAAGCACGAAGACACGGCGAACCAGCTGGAACAGGAACACCTGGGCGACGCGTCCCGCGACGAGGAAGACGACCGCGCCAAGCGGCAATTCCTGCTGACCTGGGTGCAGCCGGGGCTGGCCGGGTTGATGGACGGGTCGGTCTCGACCCTGGCGCCGATCTTTGCCACCGCCTTTGCCACGCATGATCCCTGGACGACCTTCCTGGTCGGGCTTGCCGCCTCGGTCGGGGCGGGCATCTCGATGGGCTTTACCGAGGCCGCCTCGGACGATGGCGAATTGTCGGGCCGCGGGTCGCCGACGAAACGCGGCTTTGCCTCTGGCGTGATGACCACGGTGGGCGGGCTGGGCCATGCGCTGCCCTACCTGATCCCGCATTTCTGGACTGCGACGACCATCGCCCTGATCGTGGTCTTTATCGAGCTTTGGGCCATTGCCTGGATCCAGAACAAGTTCATGGAGACGCCGTTCCTGCGCGCCACCTTCCAGGTGGTGCTGGGCGGGGCCTTGGTCTTTGCCGCCGGGGCCCTGATCGGGTCCGGGTGACGAGGGATCGGGACGGTGGGTCGCCGCTCTTTCAGCAAGCTGAAATTCGCCCCGCCCGCCGTCCCACCGGCCCCTTGTCCCAAGGGAAATGCTGGTTGAGCATTTCGTCAGAGAAGACCCCGCTTTTGTTTTGTCTCTCTGAAAATATTCGAAAACCGCGGCCTGCCATCGGGGCCTAAAGTGGTATACCAAGTGGCGCTTGACGCTTGTGCCGCTTTCAGGGCTTGGTTATTCCAAGAAAAACCCATTTCACGGGAGGAGCCAAGCCCATGCTCAAGCGTCCATTCGACAAGACCAAACTGCCCAGCCGCCATGTCACCGAGGGCCCGGCGCGCGCACCGCATCGGTCGTTCCTATATGCGATGGGGCTGAGCGAGGACGAGATTCACCAGCCGCTGGTCGGCGTGGCGACCTGCTGGAACGAGGCCGCGCCCTGCAACATCGCGCTGAACCGGCAGGCGCAGGCGGTCAAGCTGGGCGTCAAGGAAGCAAGTGGCACCCCGCGCGAGTTCACCACCATCACCGTGACCGACGGGATCGCGATGGGCCATGAGGGGATGCGTGCCTCGCTGGCCAGCCGCGAGGCTATCGCGGACACGGTGGAACTGACCATGCGCGGGCATTGCTATGATGCCATCGTCGGCCTGGCGGGCTGCGACAAGTCGCTGCCCGGGATGATGATGGCAATGGTGCGCCTGAACGTGCCGTCCGTCTTCATTTATGGCGGGTCGATCATGCCGGGCCGGTACAAGGGCAAGGACATCACCGTCCAGGATGTTTTCGAGGCCGTGGGCAAGCACCAGGCCGGCGCGAACAGCGATGAGGAACTGCGCGCCATCGAGAAGGCGGCCTGCCCCTCGGCCGGGGCCTGTGGCGGCCAGTTCACCGCCAACACGATGGCCTGTGTGTCCGAGGCGATCGGCCTGGCGCTGATGAATTCCTCGGGCGCGCCTGCGCCGTATGAAAGCCGCGACGCCTATGGCACCGCCTCTGGCATCGCCGCGATGCACCTGCTGGAACAGAACATCCGCGCGCGCGACATCGTCACCCGCAAGGCGCTGGAGAACGCCGCGCGTGTCGTCGCCTGCACCGGCGGGTCGACCAATGCCGGTCTGCACCTGCCCGCCATCGCGCATGAGGCGGGGTTGGAGTTCTTCCTGGACGATGTCTGCGAGATCTTCCGCGATACGCCTTACTTCGTCGACCTCAAGCCGGGCGGAAACTACGTCGCCAAGGATCTTTACGAGGCGGGCGGCGTGCCGGTGGTGATGAAGGAACTGCGCAAGGCGGGCCTGATCCACGAGGACTGCATGACCGCCAGCGGGCGTGCCATCGGGGAAGAGCTGGACCTGATCGAGCGCGAGGCCGACGGCAAGGTGATTTATCCGATCGAGACCCCGATCACCAAGACCGGTGGTGTCGTGGGCCTGAAGGGCAACCTTGCCCCGCAGGGCGCCATCGTCAAGGTCGCGGGCATCGCGGCGGAGGACCAGGTCTTTACCGGCCCGGCGCGCGTGTTCGAATGCGAAGAGGATGCCTTTGAGGCGGTCAAGATGCGCGGCTACAAGGAAGGCGAGGTCATCGTGATCCGCAACGAGGGCCCCGCTGGCGGCCCCGGCATGCGCGAGATGCTGGCCACCACGGCGGCGCTTTCGGGTCAGGGCATGGGCAAGAAGGTGGCCTTGATCACCGATGGCCGGTTCTCGGGTGCGACGCGCGGCTTTTGCGTGGGCCACGTGGGCCCCGAGGCGGCGCATGGCGGCCCGATCGCGCTGGTGCAGACCGGCGACGAGATCACCATCGACGCGGTGAACGGGGTCATCTCCGTCGACCTGACGGACGAGGAACTGGCCGCCCGCAAGGAGGCCTGGACAGGTCCCAGGGAGACGATCTACGCCTCCGGCTCGCTGTGGAAATACGCGCAACTGGTGGGCGAGACCTACAAGGGCGCGGTCACGCATCCCGGCGGTGCCGCCGAGAAACACGTCTACGCGGATCTCTGACCCGGTGGCGGCGCGCAGGCTGTTGATGTGCGCCGCCGGCGCGCTGGTCCTGGCGGGGTGCCTGAACACCCTGCCGCAGTCGACCCCCGATGGTGCCGATGCCGAGGCGCGCGCGGGCCTTGCGGCCTTTTTCGCCGGGGCAGGCGGGCCGCGTCGGGCGCCGCTGGCCAAGGCCAGCCTGGCGGGGGGCGACGTGGTGGTTGCCGGCCCCGATGGCTATTGCCTGGACCCGGACACCAAGCGCGCCGGGCCGGAACGTGGGTTCGCCGTGATCGCCTCTTGCCATATCCTCAGCGGCGGTCGGGCGGGGCGCCCGGTGGCACCTGTGCTGGTCACGGTCACGGTGGGGCCGCGCGGCGATACCACGGACCTGCCCACCCCGCAGGTGCTGGCGCAGGCGGCGGGGTCCGAGCTGCTGGATGGGGACACCCGGAGGAGCCGGGTCACGGCGCATCTGGCCAGCGGCGGCGACAGGATGTTCGAGGGCAGCGACCCGCGCTATTGGCGGGCGGCCTTCCTGCAGGGCGGACGGCTGGTGGGGCTGGCGCTTTACGCCCCGCGCGGCAGCGCGCTGGCGGGCGACAGGGGCGAGGCCATGTTGGGACGTGTGAGGGACAATATTGCACGTCTCAGCCCGAAGGCGGCCGGTACTGCACGGCCAAAACCGGCAAAGGGCGTGCTGGGGCGTTTATTCAATCGTTAGGATTTGCCAGAATAGTTTCCGATACGGAAACCATTCCCCGTGACCATCGCGGATTGGCGTGACAGGTCTGGGGTGAAAGAGAACACGGGGGCGACAGTGCAGGACTGGTTGGGCCGGGCAGGCTATGCCGCCATGCTGCGGCGCTGGACACGGCTGGCGCGTGCCGCGGCCGGGATGGATCTGGCCGAATTACGCCGCCAGCGGACACAGGCGCGGCGCTTGCGGTCGCGTCTGGACGAGGTCCTGCATGTCGCGGATGCGCGGCTGGCGCTGCCGCAGGTCGGCAACCAGTCCTTTCCGCGCCCCAGGGACTCGGACTGGGCCTGGCGCCCCGAGATCTGGAGCGGACCCTTGCCGGTTCAGGGCATCGCCGAGGTCCAGAGCAAGACCCGGCTGGGACAGGAGGCACGCCTGTTCCACGACTGCCCGCGCTCCGAGATGACGATGCGCCAGGTTCGCAACCGGCGCGCCGCCGATCTGGCCGCCTTTGGGCTGCAACTGGATGTCTTCGGTTTTTCAGGGTCTTACCTGTCGCTGGCGGTGGAACTGCCAGAGGCGGCGGCACAGGGGCTGACGAAACAGCACCTGATGCGGGTGGATACCATCGTCGAGATGGAGCGCCCGTTGGAAATCTTTGCCCGGCTGAACATCAAGCACGGGCCGAATACCGAACAGGTGGTCCGCGAATTGCCGCTGAACGCCGAGACCGTGCAGGTGGAATTCGACCTTGCCTATTCCCGCCTGAACGAAAAACGGGTCGAGAAGATCTGGCTGGACCTGATCTTTGAAGGGCCGCGGATGAACCAGGTCACCCTGCACGACCTGACTTTCAGCCGCCGTCGCAGGGCGGCGCTGTGACTGCCGGAGGGGCCAAGCCATGAGCATGTTCACATTGACCAAGACCCGGTTCCGAGACGGCCTGTGGGAGGGGCTGCTGGTGCGACAGGGGGCCGAACAGGCGCCCGAGATCCTGGCCAGCTTCGAGGATCGCCCGATCCACGGCGTCACCCTGACCGACACCGCCGAGGCGGGCCGCTGGGTTGTCGAGGTGCCGGTCCCGGTCGAGGCGCTGGGCGACGGGGTCAGCACCGTCCTGATCCGCGATGCGCGCGACGACACGGTGCTGGACAGTTTTACCCTGATCGCGGGAGAGGCGCTGGCAGAGGACATCCGCGCCGAGGTTGCGTTGTTGCGCGCCGAACTGGATCTTTTGAAACGCGCCTTTCGCAAACATTGCCGCGATACCGGTTGACCTGACGTCGGGTTCCGAGGGGCGATTGACCTTCGCCGCAGGCAGGTCCAGTGTTGCGACATCCCCGAAGGAGCCCCCATGTCCCCGCTGCGTGGCATCGCGCTGAAGCTGACCTCTGTTGTCCTGTTCACCATCATGGCCTCGCTCATCAAGGCGAGTTCCGCCCATGTGCCGACGGGCGAAGCGGTGTTTTTCCGTTCGTTTTTTGCCATGCCGGTGATCGTTGCCTGGCTGGCCATGCGCGGCGATCTCAAGACCGGGCTGAAGGCGAAGCACCCGGTGCTGCATGTCTGGCGTGGGTTGATCGGCGTGACGGCAATGGGCTGCGGTTTCGCCGCGTTGGGATTGCTGCCCTTGCCAGAGGTCACGGCGCTGGGCTTTGCCGCACCGATGCTGACGGTGCTTCTGGCCGCGCTGCTGCTGGGAGAGCGGCTGCGCCTGTTCCGCCTGTCGGCGGTCGTGCTGGGGCTGGTCGGTGTCTGCATCGTGCTTTGGCCCCGCCTGACGCTGGACGACGTGGACGATGCGGCCATGCTGGGGGTCGCCCTGGTGCTGACCTCTGCGGTGATGCGGGCGCTGGCGCAGATCCAGATCCGGCGCATGGTTGCGGTCGAGGAGACATCGGCCATCGTGTTCTATTTCTCGCTGACGGCGACGGGATTTTCCCTGCTGACACTGCCTTTTGGCTGGGTGATGCCGGAGGCGCATGTGCTGGCGATGCTGGTCGGGGCAGGGCTGATCGGCGGGGTCGCACAGATCTTTATCACCTCGGCCTATCGTTTCGCCGGGGCGGCGGTTGTGGCGCCCTTTGACTATGCCTCGATCCTTTTCGCGATCCTGTTCGGCTATTTCTTCTTTGACGAGGTGCCGACGGTGATGGTGCTGGTCGGCTCGGCCATCGTGATTGCGGCGGGCGGGATCATCATCTGGCGCGAACGCCAGCTGGGCATCCAGCGCGGCAAGGCCCGCCCCAACATGACCCCACAGGGGTGAGGCGCGGTCCGGGCGTAGCCCGGCAAACTCTCCAGTGGAGAGTTTGAGCGCCGAACGGGCGGAGCCTTGGCAAATACCTACAGATCGAAAGCCTCTGCCGTCAGGTAGGCCGGGGCCATGAGCAGGCGCCGACGCCCACCCAGTGGAAAGCGCGGCGGCGGGGTGGCCAGCCAATCCGGGGCGTCAGGGCGATCACCCAGGACATGATCCGCTGCCAGCCGCCCGGCATAGGAGCCCATCGCAACGCCGTTGCCGTGAAACCCAAGCGCGGCAATGAGGCCGGGATGGTCCGGCACCGGGCCGACGAAGGGCACGAGGTTGCGCATCAGGCAGACCAGCCCCGACCATTCATGCGTGATCTCCACACCCTTCCAGGCGGGAAAGAGCCGCGCGAAATCGGCCCGGATGCGGCGCGACAACCGCGCCTCGGCGCCCGGTGTGGCGCGCAGCCCGCCGCGCATGCCGAACAGGAACCGACCGTCCGGCAGTTTGCGGAAGTAGTGCAGCAAGAGCCGCGTGTCATAGGCCATCTGATCCGACCACCAGCCCGCCGCTTGCTGCTCCGCCTCGCTCAGCGGGCGGGTGACGATGACATTGGATTGCAGCGGCAGGGTGCGGGCGTGCATCCAGGGCGGCAGGGTTTCGTGGCTGTAGCCGTTGGTGGCCAGGATCACGGTGCGGGCGGTGACGGTGCCGCGCGCGGTGGACAGTCGCCAGCCGGCTGAGTGGCGGTTCAGATCGGCAACCGGGCTATTGGCGAACAGATGCGCGCCTGCCTCTGTTGCCTTGTGAGCCAGCGCCGCGTGGTATTTGCGCGGGTTCAGGGCAAAGCCGATGGGCAGGGTCAGGCCGCCATGCCAGGGTCCGCCGAGGCCTTGTGCGGCCAACTCCTCCGGACTGTGCAGTTTCGGCGTCACGCCGTAGGTGGTGGCAGTCTCTTCGGCCTCTGCGCGAAGTGCCTTGTAGGCGCGAGGCTTGTGGGCCAGCAGGGTTTCGCCCCGAGAATGCCGATCGACCTGCCAGCTGTGGCGGTCGATCAGCCCTTCGACATGGGCGACGGCGGCTTTCTCTGTCGTGGCCCAATCCTGCGCAGCCCCCGGCCCGAACCGCCGGTTCAACAGCGCGGCGGGGGCCTTGCTGCCACCCAGGCAGCAGAACCCGCCGTTGCGTCCCGAGGCGCCCCAGCCGGGGTGCTCGGCCTCCAGTACGGCGACAGAGGTGCCGCGCCCGGCCAGGTGCAATGCGGCGTTCAGCCCGGTAAAGCCGCCGCCGATCACGGCGACATCGACAGACAGGTCGCCGTCCAGCCTCGGCCAGTCCGCGGGCGCGACGGTATCGGCCCAGAAACAGGCCCCCTGCGGCCCGTAGGCCGCGGCTTCGTACAGGCGGCTCACGCGGTGCGCTGCGCGGCTTGTTCCTCGCGCCGACGCTGGACCGCCGCGCGTTTCGACACCAGCGAGGCGGTGATCACGCCAACCGTCACGATGCTGATGAGCAGGGTGGAGAGCGCGTTGATTTCCGGCGAGACCCCCAGCCGGACGGCCGAGAACACCTTGATCGGCAGCGTCGTGGCCCCCGGACCGGTGGTAAAGCTGGCGATCACGAGGTCGTCGAGCGACAGGGTAAAGGCCAGCAGCCAGCCCGAGATCACGGCGGGCGCGATGATCGGCAGGGTGATCAGGGTGAAGCTTTCGAAAGGCGAGGCGCCCAGGTCCAGCGCCGCCTCTTCCAGCGCCTGGTCAAAGGTGCTGAGCCGCGACGAGACCACGACCGAAACGTAGCACATGGAAAAGGTCGTATGCGCCAGAACGACGGTCAGAACGCCCCTGTCCAGCCCGATGCCGATGAACAGCAGCAGCAGCGACAGGCCGGTGATGACCTCTGGCATGACAAGCGGCGCGTAGATCATGCCGGAAAACAGCGTCCGCCCCGGAAAACGGCCCGCGCGGATCATGACATAGGCCGCCATCGTGCCCAAGACCGTGGCGATGGTCGAGGAAAAGAAGGCGACCTTGAGCGTGACCCATGCGGCGTCGAGGAATTCCTCGTTCTGCAAAAGCTCTCCGTACCACTTGGTCGAGAACCCCGCCCAGACCGTCACCAGCCGGCTTTCGTTGAAGGAATAGACCACCAGCAGGATCATCGGCAGGTAGAGAAAGGCAAAGCCCAGGGTCAGGGAGGTGGCGTTGAACCAGGAAAACCGTCTCATCGACCCGCCTCCCGCGCGTTTTCCTCGGACCGCTGGAACAACACGATCGGAATGATCAGGATCAACAGCAGCACCACGGCCACGGCGCTGGCCACCGGCCAGTCACGGTTCGAGAAGAACTCTTCCCACAGGACCTTGCCGATCATCAGCGTGTCCGACCCGCCCAGGAGCGAGGGGATGACGAATTCGCCGATGGAGGGGATGAAGACGAGGAAGCAGCCCGCCACGATACCGTTGCGCGACAGGGGGATGGTCACCAGCCAGAAGGCGGAGAACCGGGAAGACCCCAGATCCTCGGCCGCCTCCAGCAGGCTCTCGTCCATCTTTTCCAGCGCCGAGTAGATCGGCAGGATCATGAAGGGCAGGTAGGTGTAGACGATGCCGATATAGACGGCGGTATTGGTGTTGAGGATTGTCAGCGGTTCGCCGATCAGGCCGATCCCCATCAGGAACTGGTTGAGCACGCCTTCGGAGGACAGAATGCCGATCCAGGAATAGACCCGGATCAGAAAGCTGGTCCAGAACGGCAGGATCACAAGCATCAGCAAGGTCGGGCGCCATTCCTGCGGCGCGCGTGCCATGCCGTAGGCGATCGGATAGCCGACCAGCAGCGTGCAGAGCGTGGCAATGCCAGCGATACGGACCGAGCTGAGGTAAGCCTTCCAATAGAGATCGTCGGTGCTCAGGAAGGTGAAATTCTCGAAATCCAGTCCGGCGAAAAAGGCCCGTATCCCGGCCCAGCCTTCGTTGAGGTCCAGCTGTGGCGTATAGGGCGGGCGGGCCAGCGCGATGTCCGACAGCGAGATCTTCAGGACGATGATGAAGGGCACCAGGAAGAGGGCCAGCAGCCACAGGTAGGGAACGGCGATCAGGACGGCGCGGCGCATCATTCGTCCTTCAGGATGACGCCGGCGGTGGCGGTGAAGCTCAACCAGACCTCGTCTTCCCAGGTGATGTCTCGCCGGGAAATGCGGCGGGTGTTGGCGGCCTGTGCCTTGACCATGACGCCGCCTTCGATTTCGACGTGATAGGTCGAGATATTGCCCAGGTAGGCAATGTCGATGACCTTGCCCTTCAGCGTGTTGGGGGCGTCGGGGCGGGTCTTGGCAATGCCCAGTTTTTCGGGACGCAGGGCAAGGACGACCTTTTCGCCATCAAGCGCGGGATCGCCGTTTGCGGCCAGTAGCGCGGGCTGACCTTCGGACCAGTCGATTTCCAGCCCGCCGGGGGGAATGTCCTGCGGGTGCGCCGGGGTGGCCGGCGTCTCGGCGGCGGGGGTCTTGGCTGTTTCGGCGGCGCTGGGGGGCGGCAAGCGGCGCGGCTCTTCCTCAAGCCAGGTCCCGAAGATCGGGCTCAGGATGCGGTCGTGCAGGGCGCGACCCAGGGGATTGGGCTGAGGCCCGTCGGTTTTCGCGGCAGCCTCTTTCGCGACGGGGGCCGCAGGTGTCGTCTCTGGACTGGCCTGTTCCGGGGGGGGTGCCGCAGCTTCGGTTGCGGCCTGGGCGGGCCGCAACCGGGCGGTGCCTCGGATCAGGTTCACGTCACCGATGAAATCGGCCACGTAGACCGAGTTCGGCGCCTCGTAGATCACGTCCGGCGTGGCAACCTGGACGATGCGGCCCTCGTCCATCACCGCCACGCGGCTGGCCACGGTCATGGCCTCTTCCTGGTCGTGGGTGACGATGATGAAGGTGGTGCCGGTCTTTTCCTGGATGTCCATCAGCTCGAACTGCGTTTCCTCACGCAGTTTCTTGTCGAGCGCGCCCAAAGGTTCGTCGAGCAGCAGAAGCTTGGGCGCCTTGGCCAGGCTGCGGGCCAGGGCGACGCGCTGACGCTGGCCGCCGGAAATCTGGTGCGGTTTGCGTTGCGCAAAGCGCTCCAGCCGCGTCAGGCGCAGCATTTCCTTCACCCGCGCGTGGACCTCGTCCTTGGGCTTTTTCTCGCGGCGCAGGCCAAAGGCGATGTTGTCATAGACCGACAGGTGCGGGAACAGCGCGTAGCTTTGGAACATCATGTTCACCGCCCGTTTGTTCGGGGGGACATGGCCGATGTCGACGCCGTTCAGCAGGATCTGGCCTTCGGTCGGTTCCTCGAACCCGGCCAGCATGCGCATCAATGTGGTCTTGCCGCAGCCCGAGGGCCCCAGCAGGGCAAAGAATTCGCGTTCGTAAATGTCCTGGGTGAGGTCGTCGATGGCGGTGAAATCGCCGAAACGCTTGGTCACCCCCTTGAACTGGATAAGAGGTTTCGCCTCTGGATCGTTCCAGGGGGCAAAGTCGGATTCGGCCATGATATGTCACCACGCAGAAGGCGGACCGCGCCCGGGGACGCGGCCCGGATTTGGGCTCAGGTGCCCGATTTGATCTTGGTCCACAGGCGCGTCACGGTACGCTGAACGCGCGGCGGGAAGGGCGTGGTGGTGAAGGTGTTGTCCAGCGCGGCGGCACTCGGGTAGATCGCCGGATCGCCAATCACGTCCTCGGCCAGGTATTCCTGCGCGGCCTTGTTGCCGTTGGCGTAGTAGACGTAGTTCGACGCCGCCGCCATGTTCTGCGCATCCATGATGAAGTTCAGGAAGGCATGGGCGCCTTCGGGGTTCGGTGCGTCGACCGGGATGGCCATCTGGTCGAACCACATCTGCGCGCCCTCGTCCGGGGCGTAGTAGCCGATGACCACGCCGTTGTCGGCCTCGGCGGCGCGGTCGCGCGCCTGCAGCACGTCACCCGACCAGCCCACGGCCACGCAGATGTCGCCGTTGGCCAGCGCGTTGATGTACTCCGAGCTGTGGAATTTCTGGATATAGGGGCGGATCGGCAACAGCACCTCTTCGGCGCGGGCGATCACGTCGGGATCGTGGCTGTCGGGGTCCTCGCCAAGATAGTTCAGCGCGGCCGGGATCATCTCTGCCGGGGCGTCCAGCATGTGAATGCCGCAATCCGCCAGTTTCTCCGCGTTCTCTGGTTTGAAGATCAGGTCCCAGCTGGAGATCGGCGCATCCTCGCCCAGGATCTCCTTGACCTTGCCCTCGTTCACGCCAAGGCCGGTGGTGCCCCACATGTAGTTGATGGAATATTCGTTACCGGGGTCGTATTTCGCGGTCCGGTCCGAGATCACATCCCACATGTTGTCGATGTTGGGCAGCTTGGACTTGTCCAGCTTCTGGAAGGCCCCGGCGGTGATCTGGCGCTGCAGGAAAGTGCCTGTGGGCACCACCACGTCGTAGCCCGATCCGCCTGCCAGCATCTTGGTTTCCAGAACCTCGTTGCTGTCGAAGACGTCGTAGATCAGTTCGTAGCCGGTCTCCTGCTCGAATTTCTCCAGCAGGCTCTCGTCGATGTAGTCAGACCAGTTGTAGACGCGCACCTCCTCGGCGGCGGCCATGCCGGCGGCCAGCGCAAGGGACGCTGTTATCGTCACGAGTGTCTTGGTCATGTTATTCTCCCGGTTGGTGGCGGGGGGTCTTTTGCGCCCCGTCCCCAAATTTTGATCATAAGTTGCGCTGTCGTGCAACTTCGGCGATGTTTCCACGGCCTGCTGTCCTGCGCAAGGGATGGCGAAAGCGGTGTGGCCCGGGGGGACGGCGATGGTGGAAAATGCAGCAGAGGCACGGAGGCAGGCGGGGATACCGGCGCACGAGCAGGTGTATCGCAGCCTGCGCGAGTCGGTGCTGTTCGGAACGCTGGCGCCGGGAGAGCCGGTGACGATCCAGGGGCTTGTCGAACGGCTGGGCGCAGGGATGACACCCGTGCGCGAGGCGATCCGGCGGCTGACGGCCGAGGGCGCGTTGCAGGCTCTGGGGAATCGGCGGATCGAAGTGCCGGTGCTGGGGGCGGCGGCCATAGAGGAGCTGACCGAGGCGCGGCTGGCGCTGGAGCCGCGGCTGGCGATGCGGGCCGCGGAGCGGGCGGCACCGGAGGACGTGGTGCGGCTGTCAGAGATCGACACGCGGCTGGACCGGGCGATCCTGCGCGGGGACATCGAAGGCTACCTGCGCGAGAATCATGCCTTTCATTCCGTGCTGAACGATGTTGCGCAGGCCCCTGTGATGAAGGCGCTGACGGAATCGCTCTGGCTGCGGTTCGGGCCGTCGCTGCGGGTGGTCTGCGGCCAGATGGGGACGCGCCACCTGCCCGATTGCCACAAGGACCTGGTGCGCGCGCTGGAGGCGCGGGACGGGGCGGCGGCGGCGCGGGCGATCGAGCAGGACGTGGCGCAGGGGATGGAAATGATCCTGCAAAGCCTCTGAGCGGGACGCCGGACGGACGCTCCTGCGCTGCGCGCAGATCGCCCCGCCCGCCGTCCCGCAAGGCGCGTCTCGGAGGCAGAAACTGAACCGTTCAGTCTGTACGTTTTGTACAAAACGTACATCGTTTTCAGCGTTTTGTACAAACGGGTAGGGGATTGTTAACCTTGCCATGCCGGGGGACTGCGCCTGGCATGGAGGGGGGGGGCCGGTTGCCCTTGCTGCGCAAGGAAACCTTGGCCAACGGTCGCGCAAGACGGGGCTTGCGGAAGGTGTCGCGCCTGGCATGGAGGGGGGTGGCCGGTTGCCCTTGCTGCGCAAGGAAACCTTGGCCACCGGTCGCGCAAGACGGGGCTTGCGCGACCTGATTCGATTGACTTCCAGAAATTTGATCATATTCTGCGCCCGACCAATATCCGGAGGCCGCGCATGACCCTGCTTACCCCCAATTCGCCCACCGAGGACCTGCAGGCGCTGGACGCCGCGCATCACCTGCATCCCTTCACCCACGGCGATGAGCTGGCCGCGAAGGGCGCGCGGATCGTCACCCGGGCCGAGGGCTGCTGGCTGACCGACAGCGACGGCAACCGCATCCTGGACGGGATGGCGGGCCTGTGGTGCGTCAACATCGGCTATGGCCGCAGCGAACTGGCCGATGCGGCGCATCGCCAGATGCTGGAACTGCCCTATTACAACACCTTCTTCCAGACCTCGCATGTGCCGGCGCTGAACCTGGCCGCCAAGCTGGCGGAGCTGGCGCCGGGCGATCTGAACCACGTCTTCTTTGCCTCCTCGGGGTCCGAGGCGAATGACACCAACCTGCGGCTGGTGCGGACCTACTGGGAGGAAAAGGGCGAACCCGAGCGGCAGGTCATCATCTCGCGCTGGAATGCCTATCATGGCTCGTCCGTGGGATCGGGCAGCCTTGGCGGCATGAAGGGGATGCACGCGCAGGGCGGCATGCCGATCCCCGGCATCCACCATATCGACCAGCCGAACTGGTGGAGCGAGGGCGGTTATACCACGCCCGAGGCCTTTGGCCTGGAACGGGCGCAGGCGCTGGAAACCGCGATTCTGGAAATCGGGCCGGAGAAGGTTGCTGCCTTCATCGCCGAGCCGATCCAGGGCGCGGGTGGCGTGATTGTCCCGCCCGAGACCTACTGGCCCGAGATCCAGCGCATCGCGAAGAAATACGGCATCCTGCTGATCGTGGACGAGGTGATCTGTGGTTTCGGCCGCACCGGCAACTGGTTCGCCAGCCAGACCTACGACATCCAGCCCGATATCATGACCGTGGCCAAGGGCCTGTCGTCGGGCTATCAGCCCATCGGTGCCTCGATCGTCACCGATGAGGTGGCCGGCGTGATCGCGAACACCGAGTTCAACCACGGCTATACCTATTCCGGCCATCCGGTCGCCTGTGCCGTGGCGCTGGAAAACCTGCGTATCCTCGAAGAAGAGGGCATCGTCGACCGCGTGCGGGACGAGACCGCGCCCTATCTGAAAGAGCGTTTCGAGAGCCTGGCCGACCACCCGCTGGTGGGCGAGGTCAAGATCGTCGGCATGATGGGCAGCCTTGCGCTGACCCCGGACAAGGCGACGCGCGCGCCCTTTGCCGAGCCGGGCACCGCCGGGCTGATCTGCCGGGAACGCTGTTTCGCCAACAACCTGATCATGCGGCACGTCGGCGACCGCATGGTGATCTCGCCGCCGCTGGTGATCTCGAAGGACGAGATCGACACGCTGGTGGACCGGGCGCGCAAGAGCCTGGACGAGGCGCTGGCACAGCTGAAGGCCGAGGGGCTGATGAGGGTTGCGGCCGAGTAGGCCCGGAGAGCCGGGAGCCCGGTGGCGGCGGGGTAAACCCCGCCCTACGGGATGCGCGAAGGGCGGTCACGAGATCCCTTGCGCGGACTCAAGGCCGTAGGCCGCCGCGCATTGCCGGGCCGCCCGCACGGCCCGGCGATATGGTGAAGCCGGGCCCACAGCTTTGAGCACCTTCGGACTTGGCTGCCAGAAATCGAGGGATTCCAACGCCGGGATCGCCGACCCGCGGCCCGTCAAGGCGCGGCTCCGGTCCGTCGGCTTGGCCTGCGAGAGCGCGCGGGGTTCCCCGGTCAGCTCTTGATCCAGACCTTTGCCGTCTCGAACTCGTCGGCGGTGAAGAACCGGGTGTCGGCGCCGCTGAGGGTGCGCAGCGCCCGTTCGCCCAGCCTTTGCCAGGCGGACTTGCCGACAATCGCCGCGCGGTCGATCAGGCGGTAATGGTCGCGCACCACCTTGAGGTGTTCAAACAGCGCGCCCAGCCCTTGCCAGCCGTCGAAATCGCGCGCGTCGATCAGCAGGCGAAAGCGGTCATTGGCGCGGATGAAGGCATCCAGATCTCCGGACTCGGCCTCGTAGATCGAACTGTCGAGCTGGCCGCGCAACTGGATGTGCAACACGCCGTCGCCAAGATCGACCTGGTGAATCGCGCCCAGCGATTCGGACATCCAGCGGCGGGCGTCCTCGGCCTGGTCCGTCGGAAAGACGCGCACGGGGCAGGGCATCAGGACCGACAGGCCGGTGACGGCGCGGCGAATCCAGGGCTTGTCCGTGACCACCGCCAGCCGGTCGAATCCGCGCCAGTGGCGCAGGCCCATGCGCGCGTCGTCGAACAGGGCGCCAAGGGTGAAATCCTGGAAATCCGCGCCGAAGATCACCAGGACGCGAATCCGGTCGTGTTCCTCGATGGCGGCCTCCAGCGCGGGGACAAGGGTCTGTTCATAGTCCTTGTCGCTCACGACGCCGGTAACATGGACCTCGTAGAGACCCGGGTGGCCGGTGGTCTTTACCTCGATCATGACAGTCTCCCTGAATGGTGTGACGCCAGTCTAGGGCCACGCGTGACCGGCGCCTTGACGCAGGTCACGCGTGGCGCGGGCCGGTCAGCCGGTGACGCGCTGCGGTGCGCCGGTGGCCATGTTGGTGCCGACATAGGGCTGTTTCGCCGTCTTCCAGGCGCCGAAACCGCCCTCCATGTGGGCGATGGTCTTGATCCCGGCGTCGATGGCCGCGCGCGCCACGCGTTCCGACCGCACCCCGGACCCGCAGTGAAAGACGATACGCTTGTCCGACTGGCCGGGCAGGGCGTCGGGCTTGAAGAAGGCCAGCGGCATCAGCAACGCGCCTTCGATATGTTCGAACATGTATTCCTGGGGGGTGCGCACGTCGATCACGACAATCGATCGGTCGGCAATACCCTTGGCGACCTCGTCGACGGTCCATGTCTCGAAAGTCGCGTCGCCCACGGTTTCAGTCTTCATCTCCTGGCTCCTTGGCGGCTGGTGTGGCTTTACCGGGCGGTGTGTGCCCCGGGTCTCGACATTCAGATAGTCGAATGTCAGCGCGTTACAACAGGAGAGGCTGTGGGGAAGGGGCCGCAGGGCGGCGTCATGGAGGGCGGGGCATGTGCCGCCGTCCAAAGGATCCGGAACCGCGCCGGGCGGTCTGGATCGGTCTGGCCCCGGCCCGCCGCCGGGGCTTTTGCGGTCAACCGGCCTTCGTGATCGCCGATACGGGGCGGAAGAAGGTCTTGGCGAAGGTTTCGCCATAGAGGGCGCAAATGGTTTCGAAGGTGATCAAGGGAACTGGCACGACTGCCTCCATTGGTTTGTGTGACAGAATTACTAAAGCAATTTTATTTCAATGAAAAGCGCTAACGGGTTCAACTTATTACCGACCTTCGTCGTAATTCGTGATCCGGCGGAGTGGGAAAGCCTCTGACGCCCCTTTTCAGAATCGCTCAGATCCTGCTAAGTCTTGTGGGGTGAATACGCAGGACCGCAATATCCGCCCGCTCATCCGACAGCTGGACGAGGCCGCCATCAACCGCATCGCCGCTGGCGAGGTGGTGGAACGGCCTGCGTCGGCGGTCAAGGAACTGGTCGAAAATGCCATCGACGCGGGGGCCCGCCGGGTGCGTGTCGACATCGCCGACGGGGGCAAGACGCTGATCCGGGTGAGCGATGACGGCTGTGGCATGACACCCGAGGACCTGCCGCTGGCGCTGTCTCGGCATGCGACCTCCAAGATCGACGGCAGCGATCTGCTCAACATCCACTCTTTCGGCTTCCGGGGGGAGGCGCTGCCCTCGCTGGGGGCGGTGGGCCGTCTCACGGTCCAGAGCCGCGCGCAGGGGGCCGAGGGCGCCGAGATCGGCGTATCCGGGGGCGTGGCGGGTGCTGTGAAGCCCTGTGCGCTGAACGCCGGGACGGTCGTCTCGCTGCGCGACCTCTTTTATGCGACGCCAGCGCGGCTGAAGTTCCTGCGGTCGGATCGGGCCGAGACGATGGCCATTTCCGACACGGTAAAGCGGCTGGCGATGGCGGAACCCTCGGTCGGGTTCACCCTGCGCGACGTGAGCGGGGGGCAGGAGCGGGTGAGTTTCCGCGTCGACCCGGAAACCGGTGACCTGTTCGACGCGCTGCGCGGGCGGCTGGCGCGGATCATGGGGCAGGAGTTCGTCGAGAACGCCCTGCCCATCGACGCCGAGCGCGAAGAGGTGCGGCTGACCGGATACGCGGCGCTGCCCACCTATTCGCGCGGGTCCGCCGTGGCGCAGTTCCTGTTCGTCAACGGCCGCCCGGTGCGGGACAAGATGCTGATCGGCGCCCTGCGCGGGGCCTACCAGGATTTCCTGTCGCGTGACCGGCACCCGGCGGTGGCGCTGTTTGTCGATTGTGACCCGCACCGGGTGGACGTGAACGTGCACCCGGCGAAATCCGAGGTGCGGTTCCGCGAGCCGGGCGTGGTGCGCGGGCTGATCGTCTCGGGCCTGCGGCACGCGCTGGCCGAGGCGGGGCACCGGGCCTCGACCACCGTGGCGGGGGCGACGCTGGGCGCGATGCGGCCCGAACCGGCGGGAGCACGGGTCTATCAGATGGACCGGCCCTCTATGGGGGCGCGGCAGGCGTCTTATGCGGCGCAATCGCCGGGGTTTTCGGACTTTTCGGGCGGCTATTCCGGCCGCGTGGTGGAGCCTGCCTCCTATGGGCAAGAGGTCCCGGATCAGGTCCGGGACGGCGTTGCGCAGAGGCCTCCCGCCCCGGAACACGGCGAGGGGGACGGGGTTTCTTTGCCCCTGGGCGCCGCGCGGGGCCAGGTGCATGAGAATTACATCATCGCCCAGACCGAGGATGGCGTGGTGATCGTGGACCAGCATGCGGCGCATGAACGGCTGGTCTATGAAAAGCTCAAGCACCAGATGGCGGAAAAGGCTGTGCCCGCGCAGGGGCTCTTGATCCCCGAGGTGGTGGACCTGTCCCCCGACGATGCGGCCCGTCTTTTGGCGCGGGCCGATGACCTGGAGCGTATGGGCCTCAGGATCGAACCTTTTGGTGCCGGAGCAATTGCCGTGCGCGAAACCCCGGCGATCCTGGGTGAGGTCAACGCCGAGGCGCTGGTGCGCGATATTCTGGACGAACTGTCGGACACCGGCGACAGCGGGTTGTTGCAGGAACGGATCGAGGCGATCCTGTCGCGCATGGCCTGTCATGGGTCTGTGCGGTCTGGCCGCGTGATGCGGGCCGAGGAGATGAACGCCCTCTTGCGCGAGATGGAGGCGACGCCGCATTCCGGCCAGTGCAACCACGGGCGGCCCACCTACGTCGAGTTGAAACTGTCGGATATCGAGCGGCTGTTCGGGCGCACATGATCGAGATTGGCGGAGTCCAATACAGCCTGGACGATCCTTTGACGCTGGCCGCGCTGGGCGGTGGCGCGGTCATCCTGCTGATGCTGCTTCTGCTGGTGCTGGCGGTCCGCGCGGCAGGGCGCGCGGCGCGGGCCAGCGCGCCGGTGCTGCAACATGTCAGCCACCTGTCGCACCGGGTACAGGGCCTGTCCGAGGGGCAGGAACGTCTGGCCGGAGGGCTGCATCATGTGACAGAGGCGCAGGCCAGCAGCCAGACCGCCATGCTGGAGCTGATGGAGCGGCGGTTGGCCGAAGTGCAGGAGCGCATGGGGGAATCGCTGCACGGGTCGGCCCGGCGCACGGCGCGCTCTTTGGGCGAATTGCAGGAACGCTTGCAGGCCATCGACAAGGCGCAGGCCAATATCACCAAGCTGTCGGGCGACGTGCTGAGCTTGCAGGACATCTTGTCGAACAAGCAGACTCGCGGCGCCTTTGGCGAGATCCAGCTGCGCGAGATCGTGAGCAAGGCGCTGCCGTCGGATGCCTATGCCTTGCAGGCCACCCTGTCGAACGGGCGGCGGGCCGATTGCCTGATCCACATGCCGCAGCCGCCGGGGCCCATCGTCGTGGACGCCAAGTTCCCGCTGGAGGGCTACGAGGCGCTGATGCAGGCCGAGGGCAAGGAGATGCGGGCGCGCGCGGCGCAGGCCTTTCGCCTGTCGGTGCGCAAGCATATCCGCGATATCGCCGCTCGCTACATCATCGAGGGCGAGACGGCCGAGGGCGCGCTGATGTTCCTGCCGTCGGAGGCGGTCTACGCCGAGTTGCACGCGCGGTTTCCCGAGGTGGTGCGCGAGGGGTTCGAGGCGCGGGTCTGGATCGTGTCGCCCACCACCTGCATGGCGACGCTGAACACCCTGCGCGCGGTGCTGAAAGACGCGCGGATGAAGGAGCAGGCGGGCGCGATCCGTCGCGAGCTGGCGCTTCTCTATGGTGATGTCGAGCGGCTGACGGGCCGCGTGGCCAACCTGGACCGGCATTTCGGCCAGGCGTCGCGGGACATCGAGGAAATCAAGATCAGCGCCGACAAGGCGGGCCGGCGTGCGCACCGGCTGGACCAGTTCGACTTTGAAGAGGTCGAGACGCCGAACATGCCGGTCCTGCGGCTGGGCGACCCGGCGGAATAGGGATCTTTGTGCGCGGGGCTTGGTTCTGCCCGAAGGGTGCCAAATTCCCGCCCTTTCCGCCCTCTAGTCTGGCGGCATGAGTGACAAGGACATGATCGATTTCCGCAGCACGGATCATTGGCCCCGAAAGAAGCGGCGGCAATGGCTGTTCCTGTCGGTTCTGGCGGGCCTCACGGTGCTGTCCTGGGGGCTTGTCCTGACGCGCGAGACGCCGGCGCCGGCGGAGCCGGGGGCTGCAATAGTGGACGCGCATCGCTAGGGGCGCGGGGTCTCACTCACATCGCCCGGTTTGAATGTGGTCAGACCGGTTGAACCGAATGCGGTTCAGCGCGTTATACTCAAAGAGAATCGCGGGGTTGCGCAGGATTTCGGACGTGGTCGACAGACACCGCGCCGCGATCCCGCCCGCGTGGCACCGCCCCAATACCGGGGCGGGACGAGGTGTCGGATGCGCGTGGGAGGTTGTTTAGTATTAAACAAAGTGCCATGCGCTGGATGCATGGATGTTATGCGGCTACGCGCCTGCCGCAAGGGCACGCGGGCTGGTAAACCCCTTTCGACCGTCGGGAGGACGGGGAGAGGCGGGGCGAAAGCCGGTTGCACCCCAAGACCAAACCTGATTGTTCAAGATTAAACCAATCGCGCCGCGCCGGGCGCAGAAAAGGGAAGAGGGCATATGAAAGATACCCCCCAGGACGTCGATCCCGTCGAAAGCCAGGAATGGCAGGACGCGATCGAGGACGTGATCGAGCGCGACGGGGCCGACCGCGCGCACTACTTGCTGGACAAGGCGGTGCAGCGGGCGCGGGCCGCGGGGGCAAAGCTGCCCTTCTCGGCCACCACGCCCTACCAGAACACCATCTCGCCGGATGACGAGATCGAGATCCCCGGCGACACCGAGATGGAATGGCGTATCCGCACCATCAACCGCTGGAACGCGATGGCGACGGTGGTCAAGCGCAACAAGGAATCGAGCGAATACGGCGGTCACATCGCGTCGTTTGCCTCTTCCGCCGCGCTGTATGATATCGGCCTGAACCACTTCTGGCGCTCGAAATCCGCGATCCACGGCGGCGACCTGGTGTTTTTCCAGGGCCACGTGATCCCCGGCATCTATGCGCGCAGCTTCATGGAAGGCCGCCTGTCCGAAGAGCAGATGAAGAATTTCCGCTCCGAAGTGTCGGGCAGCGGACTGTCGTCCTATCCCCACCCCTGGCTGATGCCGGACTACTGGCAGTTCCCGACCGTCAGCATGGGCCTTGGCCCGCTGATGGCGATCTACCAGGCGCGGTTCATGAAATACCTCGAGAATCGCGGGCTGATCGAAAAGCAGGACCGCAAGGTCTGGGCCTTCCTTGGCGATGGCGAGATGGACGAGCCGGAAAGCATCGGCGCCATCCACCTGGCCGCGCGCGAGGGGCTGGACAACCTGATCTTTGTCATCAACTGCAACCTGCAGCGTCTGGACGGGCCGGTGCGCGGCAACTCCAAGATCGTGCAGGAGCTTGAAGGCAACTTCCGCGGCTCCGGCTGGGACGTGATCAAGCTGCTCTGGGGCCGGGGCTGGGACGAACTGCTGGAACAGGATACCTCGGGCAAGCTGCGGCAGCTGATGGACGAGACAATCGACGGCGACTACCAGACCTTCAAGTCCAAGGACGGCGCCTATATCCGCAAGCATTTCTTCGGCAAGTACCCGGAGACCGCGGAGCTGGTGAAGGACTGGACCGATGACCAGATCTGGGCGCTGCGCCGGGGCGGGCACGATCCGAAAAAGGTCTACAACGCCTTCAAGCGCGCGACCGAAGCCGAGGGTCAGCCGACCGTCCTGCTGGTCAAGACCGTCAAGGGCTACGGCATGGGCACCGCCGGTGAGGGGCAGAACACCACCCACCAGCAAAAGAAGATGCAGCTGGATCAGCTCAAGGCCATGCGCGACCGGTTCAAGATCCCGGTCACGGATGAAGAGCTGGAAAAGGACATTCCCTTTGTCAGCCTGAACAACGCGCAGAAAGCCTATCTGGCCGAGCGCCGCAAAGAGCTGGGCGGGTCCTTCCCGAAACGTTCGACCGAGGCGCCCAAGCTGGAAATCCCCGGACTGGACAAGTTCAAGGGACAGCTGGAATCGACCGGCGACCGCGAAATTTCCACCACGATGGCCTTTGTCCGCATCCTGACCACGCTGTTGCGCGACAAGCAGGTGGGCAAGCAGGTGGTGCCGATCGTGCCCGATGAATCGCGGACCTTCGGCATGGAAGGCCTGTTCCGCTCGGTGGGGATCTACAACCCGAAGGGCCAGCAATACACGCCCGAAGACCGGGAGCAGATGTCCTACTACAAGGAATCCGAGAACGGGCAGGTGCTGCAGGAAGGCATCAACGAAGCCGGTGCAATGGCGGACTGGATCGCGGCGGCGACCGCCTACAGCAACCACGGCGTTCCGATGATCCCGTTTTACATCTACTATTCGATGTTCGGCTTCCAGCGGATCGGCGACCTGGCCTGGGCGGCGGGCGACAGCCGCGCGCGCGGCTTCATGCTGGGCGGCACCGCGGGGCGGACCACGCTGAACGGCGAGGGCCTGCAGCACGAGGACGGCCACAGCCATATCCTTGCCAGCACGATCCCCAACTGCATCAGCTATGATCCGACCTTCTCTTACGAGGTCGCGGTGATCGTGCAGCACGGGCTGCAGCGGATGTTCGTGGATCAGGAGGACGTGTTCTTCTACCTCACCCTGATGAACGAGAACTATCAGCATCCCGACATGCCGATGGGCGCCGAAGAGGGCATCATCAAGGGGCTGTACCGTTTCCGCAAGACGGCCAACCCGGCCAAGAAACACGTCAACCTGATGGGCTCGGGCACGATTCTGGTGCAGGCGATCAAGGCCGCCGAGATGCTGCAGGAGGATTTCGGCGTGACGTCCGATATCTGGTCGGCGACCTCGTTCAACGAACTGGCGCGCGATTGCCAGGACGTGGCGCGGCACAACCGGCTGAACCCCTTTGCCGAGCAGAAGACGTCCTTTGCGGCGCAGACGCTGGCGAACATCACCGGGCCGACCATCGTGGCCACCGACTATATGAAGACCTACGCCGAGCAGATCCGGGCCTGCGTGCCGGGGCGCTACACGGTGCTGGGCACGGACGGTTTCGGCCGGTCGGACAGCCGCGTGAACCTGCGGCGCTTCTTTGAGGTGGACGCGGGCCATATCGCCGGGGCGGCGATGGTGGACCTTTGGCGCGAGGGGGCTGTTTCGGACAAGGATCTGGAGGCAGCGCTGAAGAAATACGACATCGACGGCGGCAAGCCGAACCCGCGTCTGGTCTGATACGGCGCACGAGGAGACAGGAAATATGACCGTAGAAGTAAAAGTGCCGGATATCGGCGATTTCAACGATGTGCCGGTGGTGACGGTCCTGGTGAGCGTGGGAGACACGATTGCCGAGGAAGACCCGATCGTCGAACTGGAGTCGGACAAGGCGACGATGGAAGTGCCCTCCTCTGCCGCGGGCGTGGTGAAGGAGATCAAGGTGTCCGAGGGCGACAAGGTGTCCGAAGGCGCGGTGATCCTGATTGTCGAGGGCGAAGGCGCCCCGGCGGCCAAGGAAGAGCCCAAGGCAGAGGCCCCCAAGTCCGAGGCGCCCAAGGGGGCCCCGGCGGCGGCGCCTGCGCCCGCACCGGTGACGGATGCCGGGTTCTCCAAGGTGCATGCCTCGCCCTCCGTTCGGGCCTATGCCCGCCGGGTCGAGGTGGACCTGAACAAGGTGAACGGGTCGGGCCGCAAGGGCCGCATCCTGCGCGAGGACGTGGAAAAGGCGCTGAAATCGCAGACCGTTCCGGCGGCTGCCGCTGGCGGCGCCGTCTCCGGTGGCATGGGCATCCCGCCGATCCCGGCGGTGGACTTCTCCAAGTTCGGGCCCGTGGAAGAGGTGGAGATGAGCCGGATCAAGAAGATCTCCGGCCCCGCGCTGCACCGGTCCTGGCTGAACATCCCGCATGTCACGCATAACGACGAGGCGGATATCACCGAGCTGGACAAGTACCGCAAGGAAATGGACACGATGGCCAAGGAAGAGGGCTATCGCGTGACCCTGCTGTCCTTTGTCATCAAGGCCTCGGTTTCGGCCCTGAAAACCCACTGGGAGTTCAACTCGTCCATCCATCCGGACGGTGACAAGCTGATCAAGAAGGATTTTTACAACATCGGTTTCGCGGCGGACACGCCCAACGGACTGATGGTGCCGGTGATCAAGGACGCGGACCGCAAGGGGCTGGTCGACATCTCCAAAGAGTTGATGTCGCTCAGCAAGGCCGCGCGCGAGGGTGAGCTGAAGTCCAAGGACATGCAGGGCGCGACCTTCACCATCTCGTCGCTGGGCGGGATCGGGGGCACCTCTTTTACCCCCATCGTGAACGCGCCCGAGGTGGCGATCCTGGGCCTGACCCGGTCCAAGATGGCCCCGGTCTGGAACGGCGAGGAATTCGTGCCGCGCCTGATGCAGCCCTTGTCGCTGTCTTATGACCACCGTGCCGTCGATGGTGCCTTGGCCGCGCGCTTTGTCGTGACGCTCAAGACGCTGCTGGGCGACATGCGCAAGTTGATGTGGTGAGGGGAAAAGAAATGGATGTCAAAGTACCCGATATTGGTGACTTTTCGGAAGTTCCGGTGGTCGCCATCCTCGTCAGCGTGGGCGACACGGTCAGCGAGGAAGATCCGCTGATCGAACTGGAAAGTGACAAGGCCACGATGGAAGTGCCCTCACCCGCTGCGGGCAAGGTCGTGGAGATCAAGGTCTCTGAAGGTGACAAGGTCGGCGAAGGCTCGGTGATCCTGGTGTTGGAAGGGGCGGATGCCAAGGAGGAGGCGCCGAAAGACGAGGCGCCCGCTGCAGAGGCGCCGAAATCCGTGACCGCCACCGGCAGCGCCAGCGGCCCCGGCGATGTGCATGCCGAGGTGGTTGTGCTGGGCTCTGGCCCGGGCGGCTATTCGGCGGCTTTCCGCGCCGCCGACCTTGGCAAGAAGGTGGTCATGATCGAGCGCAACCCGACGCTGGGCGGGGTCTGCCTGAACGTCGGCTGCATCCCGTCGAAGGCGCTCTTGCACGTCGCCAAGGTCATCACCGAGGCCGAGGAGATGGGGTCGCACGGGATCAGGTTCGCCAAGCCCGAGATCGACCTAGATGAGCTGCGCGGCTTCAAGGATGGTGTTGTCGGCCAGTTGACCGGCGGGCTTGACGGGCTGTCGAAGGGCCGCAAGGTGCAGATCGTGCGCGGCACCGGGACATTCACGGGGCCGAACATGATCGAGGTGCAGGGGGACGAGGGGACCAAGACCGTTTCCTTTGACCAGTGCATCATTGCCGCCGGATCGGAACCGGTCGCCCTGCCCTTTATCCCGCATGACGACCCGCGCGTGATCGATTCCACCGGCGCGCTGGAACTGGCCGACATCCCCGAGCGGATGCTGGTGCTGGGCGGCGGGATCATCGGGCTGGAGATGGCCTGTGTCTACGACGCGCTGGGATCCAAGATCACGGTTGTCGAACTGATGGACCAGATCATTCCGGGGGCCGACAAGGACATCGTCAAGCCGCTGATGACCCGCATCAAGGGCCGCTACGAGAACATCTTTCTCAAGACCAAGGTGACAGCGGTCGAAGCCTCGGAGGAGGGTCTGAAAGTGACCTTTGAGGACGACAAGGGCGAGAGCTTTTCCGATACCTTCGACAAGGTGCTGGTGGCCGTGGGGCGCAAACCCAATGGCAAGCTGATCGGCGCCGAGAAGGCGGGGGTCGCCGTCGACGACCGGGGCTTTATCGCTGTGGACAGCCAGCAGCGGACCGGAGTGAACCACATCTTTGCCATCGGTGACGTGGTGGGCCAGCCGATGCTGGCGCACAAGGCGGTGCACGAGGGCAAGGTGGCGGCCGAGGTCTGCGCCGGGGAAAAGCGGCATTTCGATGCCAAGCTGATCCCCTCCGTCGCCTATACGGACCCGGAAGTTGCCTGGTGTGGGCTGACCGAGACCGAGGCCAAGGCCAAGGGTGTGAAGTACGAGAAGGGGATGTTCCCCTGGGCGGCTTCGGGCAAGTCCCTGTCCAACGGGCGCAGCGAGGGCATCACCAAGCTGCTCTTCGATCCCGAAGACGACCGGGTGATCGGCGCCTGCATCGTGGGCACTAACGCGGGCGACCTGATCTCGGAGGCGGCCCTGGCCATCGAGATGGGCGCGGATGCGGTGGACTTGGGCCACACGATCCACCCGCACCCGACGCTATCGGAGACGGTGAACTTTGCCGCCGAGATGTTCGAAGGCACGATCACCGATCTGATGCCGCCGAAGAAGCGCAAGAAGTGACGGGCCAATAGGCCTGATGGAAAGGGGCGGCGCTGGCCGCCCCTTTTTTGTTGGGGATCGCGGGGACGGGACTGTTTGCGGCTTACGCCGCAAAAGCGCCCGCCCGCCGACCCTTTGGACAGGCTGCGCCTGTTTCTTCGCTTCCGGAGTCACCAAGGAACAAGCATCGCCTGTTTCCCTGCACCCTCCCTCGCTCTTTCGGGCCTGAGCCGGTCGTCTCCGAGTCGCAAGGGCAAGCCGCGCGGAGCGCGGGGCTGCGCCCCCTTGCGACTCGGCGCCGTCTGGCTCTGATCGGCCTCAAGCGAGGGAGGGCTCCGGGGAATAGGCTGGGCACGGGTCTGCCGAAGGCTGCGAAACCGCCGGTGGAGGTCTTGAGCTGTGAAAAGGCGGAGCCCGGGCCTGGAGGAGGGGCCCGCGAGCGCGGCGTGTCAGATGTCGCTGGCGATCTGGGCGACCGCGTCGCCACGGCTGACCCGGCCCGGAACGCGTTTTGCGAGGAGAAAACCTGCCAAGGGCGACAGAACCTCGATCGGTTCTGCCCAGGGTCTGAGCGGGTCGTGGATCTGTCCGAGAGGGTCTCCTGCGGCGACCGGGTCGGCAATCTGCTTGAAAGGCTCGAAAATGCCCGGGTCATAGGCATAGACCGAACCCCGGGCCTGCACCTCTCTTGTACCCTGCGCGGGGTCGGGCCTGTAGTCGGGCAGCATGTCGAGGGCGTGCAGGACTGTCGGCGGGTAGAGCAGCGAGGAGCCGCCGGAATGCAGGTCGATCAGGACATCCGACCGGGGAAGCAGCACCTCTTCGACGTAATGGGCAATCATTTCGGTCGGGGTGCCGGAAGGGTTTCCGGGAAAGCTGCGGTTGAGATTGCCATCGTCGATGGGCGAACAGCGGCGCCCGGCCTCGGCGGCGGGCGCGTTCAGTGCCGGGATAAGGATCAGCCGGCCACGGATGTCGGACGGGTCAAGCTCTCGCGCGAGGCGGGTGACCGCAATCTGACCTTCGTATTCGTCGCCGTGGGTGCCGCCGGTCATCAGCACTGTCGGCCCGGGGCCATTGGCAAGACAGACGATCGGCACGCCGATCCAGCCATAAGCGCTGTCATGGGTGGAATGCGGCACGCGCAGGTAGCCTGCCTGCCGGCCTTCGGCGTCCAGATCCACTTCGGCGGTGATATTGGTCACGTCCCGGCCCCTTTGCTGGGGCCGAGACTAGGCGGGCAGCGGCGCGGAGGCCAGCGTTCGGATATTCAGGTCAGATATTCAGGAAAGGCTGTGCCAGACGCGCGAGGCCCTTGAGCCGCAGCGGCGCATCGGTGACGGCCAGGCAGATGCAGTCCTGTGAGATGTCCGCGACCGGGGTATGGTGCAGGTCCGCATTGGCGATCTCGATATCACCGCGGGCGAAATAGCCTTCGTCGTCCTGGAAGGCCCCTTGCAGCACCAGCGTCAGTTCCAGCCCGCGGTGGCCGTGATCGGGCATGGCCGTTCCGGCGGGAATGTAGAGCAGCCGGGCGGTGGCATCGGGGGAGGTCTTGAGGATCGCCTGCTTGACGCCCATGCCCACGGGGCGCCATTTTACCGCGTCCAGAGAGCCGCCGATATAGTCCAAGAGCGGGCCCGGGGCGACCGGGTCCTGCGGCATCTGGATGTCGCGGGGCGCGGGGGTGTCCATCGCCCGGATCATCTCCAGCGTCGCGTCGAGGCAGCCCTCGTCCAGCTTTGCGGCCTCTGTCCCATCCAGCACGGCGCCGCCGAGGGCGTCATGCGCCTCGACCGCCGCGCGGCAGTCGTCGCAGAGCGAGACATGGGTGGCGATGATGAGATTGACGGCCTCGGGCAAGGTGCCCGCGGAATACCCTATGATAAGGCCGTCGGTCAGGTGGTGTCGGATCGTCGTCATCGAAGCATCACTTCCTGTCCATAGCGTGTCTGAGGCGCTGAAGCGCCAGTCTGATGCGGGACTTGATCGTGCCGAGCGGAAGCCCGGTGGCCTCGGCGATCTCGGTATGGGTGAGATCCCCGAAATAGGCCTTTTCGATCAGGTCCCGCTGTTTCGCGGGGAGAGAGGCGAGGGCCTCTCCCAGGTGTTTCGTTTCCTGTTGCAGGCCCAGCCGGTCTTCCTGGTGGGGCTCTGCCTCCGGGCCCCAGGGAAGATCCTCGGGCTCGGGCCGTTTCTGTCTGCGCAGGGCGTCGATCCGCCGGTTGCGCGCGATGGTGAAGATCCATGTCGCGGCCGAGGCGCGCGTGGGATCGAATTGTGCCGCCTTTTGCCAGACGGTGGCCATGACGTCCTGGACGCATTCCTCTGCCTGCGCGGCATCGGCGCCAGAGCGCATAAGAAAGGCCTTAACCCGGGGCGCGAAGTGCTGGAACAGCGCGACAAAGGCGGCCTCGTCGCGGTCGTCGCGGATGCGGATCAGCACCGCTGCCCAATCCGGGGCGTTTTCGTCTGCGGTCCCTGTGGTCACGGGTTTTGCCTTGTCACGATCATTGCCCCTCACATGCCGCGTGATCGGCGCCGTCGCAATGGGCGTAGCGTCGCGGGTGTCGAGAGGTTCAGTCGCGCCAAACATATACAGTTTACGCGGGCGGATCGGGATCGGATCACCCTGTTCGAAAAAAGTTTTACGGGACGTTTTTCATCCGCGCCGGGGTCCTGGCCGTATCAACCTTGAACGACCGCAAATCCAGGGGACAGGACAGACCATGCCATTCGAAGCCAGCACCACCACCGCACGCAGGATCGCCGTGATCGGTGGCGGGATCTCGGGCATGGGCGCGGCCCACATGCTGGGCGAACAGCACCGCGTCACCCTGATCGAGGCAGAACCGCGGCTGGGTGGCCATGCCCGGACGAAACTGGCGGGCAAACATGGCACCCAGCCCGTGGATACCGGGTTCATCGTCTTCAACTATGCCAATTATCCGCTGCTGACCTCGCTGTTCGACCGGCTGGAGGTCCCGGTGGCGAAATCGGACATGAGCTTTTCCGCCAGCCTGCGCGGCGGGGCGATGGAATACGGGCTGCGCGACCTGCGGGCTGTCTTTGCCCAGAAGCGCAACGCGCTGAACCCGCGGTTCCTGGCGATGATCCGGGACATCATGAAGTTCAACTCGCGGGCACTGGACGCGGCACGCGATCCCTCGGTCTCGCTGGGGGATTTCCTGGAGGGGATGGGGACGGGCGACTGGTTCCGGGACTATTACCTTCTGCCGCTGTCCGGCGCGATCTGGTCGACGCCGACCGACAAGATACTGGATTTCCCGGCCTATGCGCTGATCCGCTTTTTCGAGAACCACGCCCTGTTGAGCCATACCGGCCAGCACCAGTGGTACACGGTGCAGGGCGGGTCGGTGGAATATGTCCGCCGGCTGGGCGCGGCGCTGATGCGGCAGGGGGTGGACCTGCGGCTGGGCGCAGCGGTTGGCGGCGTGAGGCGGACCGCCGCCGGAGTCGAGGTGCGGCTTGAGGGCGGTGAGTGGGAAAGTTTTGACGAGGTGGTCTTTGCCACGCATTCGGACGACACGCTGCGGCTGTTGTCGGATGCGCGTCCGGCGGAACGGGCGGCCTTGGAAAAGGTTGCCTATCAGCCCAACCGCGTGGTGCTGCATTCCGATACCTCCCTGATGCCCCGGCGCCGGGCCTGCTGGTCGTCCTGGAATTATACCGAGGCGCCCAGGAAAGAGATGAACTGCATCGACCTGACCTATTGGATGAACTGCCTGCAGCCGATCCCGCAGGACGATCCTCTGTTCGTGACGCTCAACTCGACACGGCTGGTGCGCGACGAGCTGATCCATGACGAGGTCACGCTGCGGCACCCGGTGTTCGATCTGGGCGCCTTGCAGGCACAGCGCGAGATCGCGGCAATGAACGGCGAAAGCGGCACCTGGTTCTGCGGTGCCTGGATGAAGAACGGGTTTCACGAGGACGGGCTGGCCAGTGCCGCCGAGGTGGCAGATGCCATCCTTGCGCGGGGGCCGGTCAAGGAGGTGGCATGAGCACTGTCGACCTAATCCGGGGGCATTCCTACCACGGGCGCAAGGGGGATGTGGCCAATGCCTTTCGCTATTCGGTGGATTACGTTCTGCTGGATGCAGAGGCGCCGGTGGACGGCCCGCGTCTGTTCTCTCGCAACCGGGGCAACCTGACGTCGGTGCAGGATCGGGACCACGGCGGCCCGCCGGGCCAGGGACAAGGTCCCGTCTGGGCGCGCGAGGTTCTGGAGGCGCATGGGATCACTTTTGACGGGCCGCTGAGGCTATTGGCACAGCCGCGCCTTTTGGGCCATGTGTTCAATCCGGTCTCTTTCTGGCTGGCCTACGATGGGGGCGCCCTTCGCGCAGTGATCGCCGAGGTGACGAATACCTTTGGCGACCGGCATTCCTACCTTTGTGCCCATGCGGACGGGACACCGATCACCTCCAGCGACCGGATCGAGGCCAAAAAGCTGTTCCACGTCTCGCCGTTTCAGCCCATCGAGGGGGGCTATGTCTTTCGTTTCGACATCCGCGCGGATCGCCTCGGGGTCTGGATCGACTTTACCCATGACAAGGGCGGCGTGATTGCCACGCTCTGCGGACCGCGCGTGCCGCTGACCGACGGGGCCATTCTGCGGTCGGCCCTGCGGCGGCCGTTCGGTGCCCGGCGGGTGCTGGCGCTGATCCACTGGCAAGCCCTGAAACTGTGGTGGAAGGGCGCGCGCTATCGCACCCGCCCCAAGCCGCCGGAACAGGAGGTCAGCGCAGGCCCCGCACCCGAGGCCATCAGAAAGGCATCATGATGAGTGTATTTCTCTATACCCTTTTGGGCGCCGCGATCCTTCTGGGGCTGGTTCTGTTGCGCCAGCGCCGGTTCGGTTTCCTGGCGCAGAGCCCTGCGGACTATGCGGATGACACGGGCCCGCAGTTCGATGTGCGCACCCATCTGAACGGCCCGCTGATCTGCGAGGGCGTCATCTACGGTCCGACGGGGCGCGTCACCTCGCGCTTTGTCGGAGAGTTCGAGGCCCGGTGGGACGGCAACCAAGGCGTCATGGACGAGCATTTCCGGTATGAATCCGGTGCCGAACAACACCGGCAGTGGCAGCTGACGCTGGGCAACGATGGGCGCATCCGGGCCACTGCACCGGATGTCGTGGGCGAAGGCGAGGGCCACCAGAGCGGCGCCACCGTGCGCCTGTGCTATCGCATCCGTCTGCCCGAGGACGCGGGCGGGCATGTGCTGGATACGGTCGACTGGATGTACCTGGCGCCGAATGGAACCATCGTGAACCGCTCGCAGTTCCGTAAGTTCGGCTTCACCGTGGCCGAGCTGGTGGCGACGATGCGGCGCAAGGAGGCTGTGTGAGGGACTGGAACGGCAAACGTTACTGGCTGGTGGGGGCCAGCGAGGGGCTGGGCGCGGCCCTGGCGCAGCGGCTGAGCGAGGCGGGAGTCGAGCTGATCCTGAGCGCGCGCAGCGAGGACAGCCTGCGGGCGCTGGCGGACAAGCTGCCGTCGCCGGCGCAGGTTGAAACCGTCGACGTGACCGATGCCGAGGCGCTGGAGGCGGTGGCAGAGAAGATCGGAGAGGTCGACGGGGTGATCCAGGTGGCGGGCGCCTATTGGCCCTTTGGCGCGCAGGACTGGGACGCGGAGCGCGCCAACATCATGGCGGACGTGAATTTCACCGGGGCGATGCGGCTGGCGGGCGTGGTGGTGCCGCGCTTCGTGGCGCGCGACCGGGGGCATTTTGTGCTGACCGGATCGCTGTCGGGCTATCGGGGCCTGCCGGGAGCGGCGGCCTATGTCTCGTCCAAGGCGGGGGTCATGGTGCTGGCGCAATCGCTTTACGCCGACCTGCGCAAGACCGGGGTCGAGGTGCAACTGCTGGTGCCGGGCTATATCAAGACGCGCCTGACCGAGAAGAACGATTTCACCATGCCCTTCATCATGGAGCCGGAGAAAGCGGCGGAGATCTGTTTCCGGCACATGTCGGGGCGGGGGTTCCAGCGCGCCTTTCCGCGCGGCTTTTCCTGGCTGTTCCGGGGCAGCCGGTTTCTGCCGGACTGGCTGTACTATCGGCTGTTTGCGTAAGATCAAGGTTTGACTCCTCTTTTCGCGTCATCTCTTGTCGATGACAGAAGAGGAGACGCGAAATGCAGAACATCAGCCCAAGGAAGGTGGCCGCGGTCATCGTCATGGCGCGCGAGCTGAGCCGCGCCGAGGGTGAATTGCGCGGGTTGATCGACCGGATGGACGAAGAGGAACAGGCGGCCCTGGTGGCGGTCATGTGGGTCGGTCGCGGCGCTTTCGACGCCGAGGACTGGGACGAGGCCTATCAGACCGCTCGGGCCGAGGCGACGACGCCGACGGCGGATTACCTGATCGGCACGCCGCACTTGGCCGACAACCTGGAATCGGGACTGGAGGCCTTCGGGTTCGATGCCACTGGCGAAGAAGACGACCTGATGCGGCGCGGCGCGTGATGGGGCTGGGCGGCAAGGCGCTTGGAAGCGCCTTGTCCAAGCGATTTCCAAATCGCTTGGCCGCCCTTACCGCAGCGCGCGCCCCTTGAGGATGGCCCCGTCTCCGAACCGGGCCCGGATTGCATCCGTGGCCCGTTCGGCGCGGGCGCGGGTTTCGGCCTGCGGGTCCAGCAAATCGCCCGAGACATCCGCCTGCGCCTCTGGCACCAGGTCGGAAATTCCCGCCCCGATCAGCCGGTAAGGCTGTCCGGGCGGCATCTGGTCGAAAAGCCCGCGCGCGGTGCGATAGATCCGGTCGGCGATCTGGGTCGCACCCGGCAGGGCGGTGCGGCGGGTGACGATCCGAAAATCCGATTTGCGCAGTTTCAGCGTTACCACCCGGCCGGCCACGCCCTTGGCCTTGGCGCGGTCCGCGACCTTTTCCGCCATCCGCCAGAGATGCCCGTCCAGGATCTCGGCATCGGCGGTGTCCTCGTTGAAGGTGGTCTCGTTCGAGATGGATTTCATCGGCGCGTTGCGGGTCACGCGGCGTTTGTCCTCGCCCCGGGCGAGGTGCCAGAGCCGCTCTCCCATCGCCCCGAAACGGGCGGTCAGGTCCCGCTGTTCCCAGCGCAGCAGGTCTTCGAAGGTGCGGATTCCGGCCTTTTCCAACGCGCCCTGCGTGGCCTGTCCGACGCCCCAGATCAGGCGGATGGGCTTGGGCCGCAGGAAATCCTGCGTCTCTGCCGCACCGATCACCGCAAAGCCGCGCGGCTTGTCCAGATCCGAGGCGATCTTGGCGAGGAACTTGTTGTGGCTGAGGCCGATAGAGCCGGTCACGCCCAGTTCCGATTTCATCCGTTCCACCAACCGGGCCAGCATGACGGCGGGCGGCGCGCCGTGCAGGCGCGCGGTACCGCTCAGGTCGAGAAAGGCCTCGTCCAGCGACAGGGGTTCGATGGCGGGGGTCAGGTCCTCCATCATGGTGCGAATCTGCTTTGACACCTCGGCGTAGACCGCCATCCGTGGCTTGACGACCACTGCGTCGGGACAAAGGTCCAGCGCCTTGAACATAGGCATGGCGGACCGCACGCCGCGAATCCGGGCAACATAGCAGGCCGTCGAGACGACACCGCGGCGCCCGCCACCGATGATCACCGGTTTGTCGGCCAGTTCCGGGTTGTCGCGCTTTTCAACGCTTGCATAAAAGGCATCACAGTCCATGTGGGCAATGGAGAGATCCCAAAGCTCGGCATGGGAAATGACCCGCGGCCGCTCGCAGGCCGGGCAGCGGGGTCCGGTGTCGAACTGGGTCAGGCAATCGCGGCACAGGCTGGGCATGGGTCCAGTATAATGCGCCGCAGAAAGGGACGCCATGAGCGATCCGAGACAGGTGTTCACGGGCGCCAAGCTGATGCTTTTCGCGGGGGCGGACCTGGTTGTCCTGCGGCGCGACCGCAAACCCTCGATTCCCTGGCCGGGGTATCTGGATTTTCCGGGCGGTGAGCGTGACGGGCGGGAAACGCCCGAGGCCTGCGCCCTGCGCGAAACGCGTGAGGAACTGGGCCTGACGCTGGCGGTGAGCGACCTGAAGAAGGCGCATCTGCGCGACGACGCGGGCAAGGTCAGCTGGTTCTTCGCGGCGCATCTGCCGGGGGACATCGTCGATGACGTTGTCTTTGGCGACGAGGGCGAGGAATGGCTGGTGATGCCGCCCGCGGATTTCATCGCCACGGACGAGGCTATTCCGCATTTTCGCGACATCCTGAGAGATTACCTGGAAAAAAGGCCGGGACCCGCAGAATAACGCGGGCCCCGGCAGGACGCCGCCGCACCCGAGGGACAAGGGGGCGCGGCGGTGCGGCTCATACAGGCGTGTAAAGAGCCGAACCCTGGGGAAGGGGAAAGGGGCAGATCAGGCGGCGGTGGGCATCTCGACGGCAGGCAGGCGCAGTTGCAGCCGTTCGGGCGTGCCCAGCGACAGGCGGGCGCGCATCCAGAGCCCGCGCGCGGCCTCTTCGAAATCGGTGGTGACGGGCGCCGCGTATTGGCTGGCGACCCGCAGAAGGCCTTGGGGGGTGACGACGGTGACCAGGGCCTCGAAGCATTGTTCGGCGGCGTTGTAACGCACTTGGTCGATGCGGGGGGTCCACGTGCTCATATCGGTCTCCTAACCTCATGCCCTGTTTTTCGGGCTTACATCCAAGAGGTAGGGTCAGAATGACCGCGTTTCATCGGGGCGACAGGTCAGGAATACCCCCGTCGCAGGGGGTTTCTCGCGGTTTTTCGCCTGTTTCTGGGGCTTTGGGCATCAGTTTGCCGGCGCCCGGAGGGCGTGGGAACGGCGGACGGGGTCATGCGTTGATACAGGCTGCGGTGCGGTCCTTGCCTGAGCCGCATCAGCGGGCTTCCCTCTCTATCCGTGCTCTGCGATGCTGCGCGCAACGCATTTCCAGGAGAGACCTATCATGGACAATCAAGTGGCGATGGATTTTGCCGGCGCCAATATCGTCTGGCTGCTGCTGGCCGCTTTTGTCATTCTCTGCATCCTGCTGGGGGTGCGGATCGTGCCGCAGTCCGAGAAATTCGTGGTCGAACGCTTTGGCCGGCTGCGCACGGTGCTGGGGCCGGGGATCAACCTGATCGTGCCCTTCATCGACAAGGTGCGGCACAGGATCTCGATCCTCGAACGGCAGCTGCCCGACGCGACGCAGGATGCCATCACCTCGGACAACGTGCTGGTGCAGGTGGAAACCAGCGTGTTTTACCGCATCCTGGAGCCGGAAAAGACCGTCTACCGCATCCGGGACGTCGATGGCGCCATCGCCACCACGGTGGCCGGGATCGTCCGCGCCGCGATCGGGCGGATGGAACTGGACGAGGTGCAGTCGAACCGCAGTGAGCTGATCGGCGAAATAAAGAGCAACGTCGAAGACGCGGTGGACAACTGGGGGATCGAGGTGACGCGGGCCGAGATCCTGGACGTCAACCTGGACGAGGCCACCCGCCAGGCCATGCTGCAACAGCTGAACGCCGAGCGCGCCCGCCGTGCCCAGGTGACAGAGGCAGAGGGCCAGCGCCGCGCCGTCGAATTGCAGGCCGATGCCGAGCTTTACGCCGCCGAACAGGCCGCCAAGGCCCGCCGTATCACCGCCGATGCCGAAGCCTATGCCACGCAGGTCATCGCCAAGGCGATCCAGGACAACGGGATCGAGGCGGCGCAATTCCAGGTGGCTCTGAAACAGGTCGATGCGCTGACGGCGGTGGGCGCGGGTGAGGGCAAGCAGACGGTCATCCTGCCCGCCAATGCGCTGGATGCCTTTGCCGATGCCTTCAAGATGCTGAAAGGCGGGCGCTGATGGCCTGGGGCTGGAACATCTGGTGGATCTGGATCGCCGCGGGGATTGTCCTGGCGATCCTGGAACTGTTCGCGCCGGGGTTCATCTTTCTTGGCTTTGCGCTGGGCGCATTGGCGATGGGCGTGCTGTTCCTGCTGGCCGGTCCGGGCGGCCTGTTCATCGGCGGCTCTCTGTCGCTGGCGCTGCTGACCTTTGCCGTGCTGTCGGCGCTGGCCTGGCTGGCCATGCGCCGGTTGGTGGGGGTGCGCAAGGGTCAGACGCGGGTCTGGGATCGCGACATCAACGAGGATTGAGGCCGGGCTGCGCCCGTTCAGTTCGCGCGCTGCGCCTGGGGTGAGGCCATTTCAGACAGGATCGCCTGTGCCGCCGCGCGCGGATCGGGCGCGCGATGGATCGGGCGGCCGACAACGATGTGGTCGGCGCCGTCGCGGATGGCCTGTGCCGGGGTCGCGATGCGTTTCTGATCGCCCACATCGGCGCCCGCGGGCCGCACGCCCGGTGTCACGATCAGCCGTCCCTCGGACTGGGGCAGGGCGCGCACCAGCGCCGCCTCGTTCGGGGAGCAGATCACCCCGTCGGCCCCGGCCTCAAAGGCACGGCCCGCGCGGGTCTGCACCAGGCCGGGGATCGGCCCCTCGGCAATCATGGCCGCGTCCAGATCATTGCGGTCGAGCGAGGTCAGGATGGTGACGGCGAGGATCTTGGTGTTCGACCCAGCCGCGCCTTCCTTGGCGGCGCGCACCACATGCGGATCGCCGTGGACGGTCAGGAAATCCAGATCGAACTGGGCCACGCCGCGCACCGCGGCCTCGATCGTGGCGCCGATGTCGAACAGCTTGAGGTCAAGGAAGATGCGCTTGCCGTGCTCGCCTTTCAGCTCGTTCGCCAAGGCCAGCCCGCCGCCGGTGAGCATGCCCAGCCCGATCTTGTAGAAGTTCACGGAATCGCCAAGGCGGTCGACGAGGTCGAGCCCTTCGATCACGTTGGGGACGTCGAGGGCGACGATCAGGCGGTCATCGGACATTTGGCGGGCTCCTGCGCTGCGGTTCGGGATCACATGAAAGCCCTTGCGCACAAGGTCAAGATGCCGCGCGTTGCTATTTTGCAACGGCTCTCACTTGAACAGATCGCGACCCGCGACCATCTTGGAAGCGAGGCCCCGAAACGCCCGCGTGCTGCAAGGCCAGGCGCGATGCATTTGAAGGGGGCGCTTGATGGAAGGAGACAGATATGAACTTGGAGAAGTTCACGGAACGTGCGCGCGGATTCATCCAGGCCGCGCAGACGATTGCGATGCGGGAAAGCCACCAGAAGCTGGCGCCCGAACACCTGCTCAAGGCATTGCTGGACGATGAAGAGGGGCTGGCCACGAACCTGATCACCGCCTCTGGCGGCGAAGCTGCCCGCGTGGTGCAGGTGCTGGACACCAAGCTGGCCAAGATCCCGAAAGTGTCGGGCGACGCCGGGCAGGTTTACCTTGATTCCGCCACCGGCAAGGTGCTGGACGAGGCAGAGAAGCTGGCCAAGAAGGCCGGGGACAGTTACGTGCCCGTCGAACGGATGCTGACCGCGCTGGCGATGGTCAGCAGCCCCGCGAAAGAGGCGCTGGAGGCCGGCAAGGTCACGCCGCAAAAGCTGAACGAGGCGATCAACGATGTGCGCAAGGGGCGCACGGCGGATACCGCCAACGCCGAGGACAGCTATGAAGCGCTGAAGAAATACACGCTGGACCTGACCGAACGCGCCCGCGAAGGCAAGATCGACCCGATCATCGGGCGCGACGACGAGATCCGTCGCACGATGCAGGTTCTCAGCCGCCGGACCAAGAACAACCCGGTCCTGATCGGGGAACCCGGCGTGGGTAAGACCGCGATCGCCGAGGGTCTGGCCCTGCGGATCATCAATGGCGACGTACCCGAAAGCCTCAAGAACAAGCGCCTGCTGGCGCTGGACATGGGCGCGCTGATCGCCGGGGCCAAGTATCGCGGCGAGTTCGAGGAGCGGCTGAAATCCATCCTCTCCGAGGTGACCTCGGCCGCTGGCGAGATCGTGCTTTTCATCGACGAGATGCACACGCTGGTCGGTGCGGGCAAGGCGGATGGGGCGATGGATGCCTCGAACCTCTTGAAACCTGCGCTTGCGCGGGGTGAGCTGCATTGTGTGGGCGCCACCACGCTGGACGAGTACCGCAAGCACGTCGAGAAGGACGCGGCCCTTGCCCGGCGGTTCCAGCCGGTCATGGTCGAGGAACCGACGGTCGAGGATACGATTTCGATCCTGCGGGGCATCAAGGAAAAGTACGAGCTGCACCACGGTGTGCGGATCTCGGACTCGGCGCTTGTGACCGCGTCGACGCTGTCGCACCGCTATATCACCGACCGCTTCCTTCCGGACAAGGCCATCGACCTGATGGACGAGGCGGCCAGCCGCCTGCGGATGGAGGTCGACAGCAAGCCCGAGGAACTGGACGCGCTGGACCGTGACATCCTGCAAAAGCAGATCGAGGTCGAGGCACTGCGGAACGAGGATGACCAGGCCTCCAAGGACCGGCTGGCCAAGCTGGAAAAGGACCTGTCCGAGCTGCAGCAGAAGTCGGCCGAGATGACCTCGCGCTGGCAGGCTGAGCGTGACAAGCTGGCTTCGGCCCGCGACCTGAAGGAAGAACTGGACCACCTGCGCGCCGAGCTGGAATCGGCCAAGCGTGACGGCAATTTCGCAAAGGCCGGTGAGCTGCAGTACGGGCGCATTCCCGAGCTGGAGCGCAGGCTGAACGAAGCCGAAACCGAGGAATCGGACGTGATGGTCGAAGAGGCCGTCGGCCCCGAGCAGATCGCGGCGGTGGTCGAGCGCTGGACCGGTGTGCCGACCTCGAAGATGCTGGAAGGCGAACGCGAAAAGCTGTTGCGGATGGAAGACGAGCTGCACAGGCGGGTCATCGGCCAGAACCAGGCGGTGACGGCGGTGGCCAATGCGGTGCGCCGGGCGCGCGCGGGTCTGAACGACGAGAACCGCCCGCTGGGCTCTTTCCTCTTCCTTGGCCCGACCGGCGTCGGCAAGACCGAGCTGACCAAGGCGGTTGCGAACTATCTCTTTGACGATGACAACGCGATGGTGCGCATCGACATGTCTGAATTCATGGAGAAACACGCGGTTGCCCGTCTGATCGGGGCGCCTCCGGGCTATGTCGGCTACGACGAAGGCGGTGTGCTGACCGAAGCCGTGCGGCGCCGGCCCTACCAGGTGGTGCTGTTCGACGAGGTCGAGAAGGCGCATCCGGACGTGTTCAACGTGCTCTTGCAGGTGCTGGACGACGGTGTGCTGACCGATGGTCAGGGTCGGACCGTGGACTTCAAGCAGACGCTGATCGTGCTGACCTCGAACCTTGGGTCCCAGGCGCTGAGCCAACTGCCCGAAGGCGCGGATTCGAGCCAGGCGCGGCGGGACGTGATGGATGCGGTGCGCGCCCATTTCCGGCCCGAATTCCTGAACCGCCTGGATGAGACCATCATCTTTGACCGGCTCAAGCGCGAGGACATGTCGGGGATCGTGGACATCCAGATGGCGCGCCTGCTCAAGCGGCTGGCGGCCCGCAAGATCCGGCTGGAGCTGGACGACGATGCCAAGACCTGGCTGGCGGACGAAGGGTACGACCCGGTGTTCGGGGCGCGCCCGCTGAAACGGGTGATCCAGCGCGCGCTGCAGGATCCGTTGGCCGAGATGCTGCTGGCGGGCGACGTGGCGGACGGTGACGTTGTGACCGTCTCTGCCGGGGCCGACGGGCTGATCATCGGCGACCGGGTGGGGGCCTCGAACCGGCCCAAGCCGGACGATGCCGTGGTCCACTGACCCTTGGCGACGTAGATGAGGAAAGGCGGGGGAAACCCCGCCTTTTTTCGTGCCCGGGTGCACAGCACGGCCATCGTTTCAGGGGACCGGCCTGCACAGACAGGGTCACGCGGTTTCGGGGCACCGCCGACAGCCAAAGCCAGAGCGGTCGCGCCGTCAGGACGTTTCCATGTTGAGCGGGTTGTCCACCAGCTTGCGCCACCCGGCGACGATCGTCTTGCGGTCGGGCAGGCTGTCCTCCAGGTCGGCCAGGACCTTGTCCTGATAGGCCTCCATGGCTTTCATCACGTCCGCCTTGCTGCTGCCGGGCACCGGAATGTTCTTGCCGTCCTTGTCGTTGGTGTATTCGTACTTGATCCGGTTCAGGTGCTTGTCGGCGTCGACTGCCTCGTCGGCATAGTAGCCGACAGAATAATGATGGCGGAAGACCACGCCATGTTCGACGCCGTAGACCACGCGGCCTTTGCGCTTTTCGCGGATCTTTTTCCAAACGGCATCGGCATGGTCCGCGTATTGCTGGGCATATTTTGCGACCGAGCCGGTCTTGGGGACGCCATAGCTGGACTTCAGCGGATTGAAATCCTCATCCCTGTTGGTCGGATCGACATTGGCGATCTCCTGCAGGATCGACAGATGCATCCCCGCCCCGAGCAGGAAGACCGGGAAACAGGCCAATTGATAGTTCTCATCCGTCAGCGTTCCCAGCATTCCGTTCGTGCCGATGAAGAAGGTGTTGGAGTAATCGTGCAAATGGTAGTCGAACAGGTTCTTTCGGTCCTGCTGAACCCGAAGGTCCGATTGCAGGCGGGCTGGCGCGTAGACGTTGGTCAACTCATTGCGCAGCGCAACGAAGGTTCCGGCGATTTCGTCGATGGTCTGTTGCTTCAGCTCTTGTTGCATCAGCTTTTGCATCCCCTCGAAATAGGCGTCGAGGGTCGATTTCTTGTCGTCCGGGAACAGCGCCCCGAGAATGGTGTCGATGATCGCCCCGGCAATGGCCCCGGCGATCACGCCGCCTGCTATCTGGGTCAGGTTGCCGCTGATCGCCTTGAGCGCGTCCTTGGCCATCTGGTCGGCCAGCTTCTTTGCCACGTCCACGGCGATGCTGTGCGGCAGAGAGGCCGCGGCCAGCACCATCACGGGCGGCTCGTCCAGCCCAAGCAGTTCGTCAGTTGGCTCTGCCGCCGCCGCGCTGTCAAAGCGCAATGCCCCGGTCTGCGCATCCACGACGACATTCCGGAACACATACAGCAGCCGTGCCATCGACGTTTGGCGGTCGATAAAGACCGTTCCCGGCGGAAACACTTCCCAAGGATCGGACAGGAAAGCGAAACGTTCATGAACCAGCGTTTCACCGGGGAGCATCGGAGAGGCGGCGTTCAACTCGTCTATCGCGCAGCGCACGCGCAGTTTCAGCATCGTGTCATCGGAATGCGACAGCACCGGATGCTCATAGCTGAGCGGAACGTCTGAGGCGTCGACATAGGCCCCTTCGACCCCGACTATGGTTGCCGCAGGATCACCCAGAGCGTCGAACCCGGCCTTCAGTTTCTGGATGGTATAGGTTTCTCGGTCCACACCATTTTCGACGGAGGCAACCATTGTGCTGATTGATGCGCGCACGGGGGGGGCTGCAAACATGGGCATGGGAAATCCTGATCAAGGTATGTTCGGAATAGCGGCAAATTGGAAGCCTGCCCCATTGGGAGAGTTCGATCAACCGGTTTCTACCTTAGGTGTAAAAGCTTGGGCGCCTCCGCGAATTTGGGCAGATTGAAAACGATCACGGCGGCAGTCGTGCCATAAAGCCTTTCAGCGTGACCTGGCGCGCCCAAAGGTTGATTTGATGCGCAAATCGCGGGTGGTTCAGACATACATCCCATTCTTGCGCGTCCGGAAACCGCAAAAGGGTTTCGATTTTCGTGCCCCGCGTGGCGGGCCGAGGTCGGGCGCTCTAGACTGCCGGGGTAATGTACGGGTGAGACCATGCGTATTCTGGTACATGCCGGGTTCCACAAGACCGGCACAAGCAGCCTGCAGTCCTGCGCAGCCGCCAATGCAGAGCTGCTTTCGCCACGTCTGAACCTTTTGCTGCCCGGCGATCTGCGCCCAGTTGCCCAACTGGCGCGGAGCTATGAGATCCGACCGGCAAAGAGAAAGCTGAAAAGGATGCGGTCGGAACTGGATGCGGTCCTGCCGCCGCCCGGCAAGCCTTTGCTGATCACCTCCGAGGATCTTTCCGGGCTGGTTCCCGGGCGCAGGCCCGGGACGGGCTATGGCCATGCGCCCGATCTTTTGCACTGCGTCGGGACGACTCTGAAGACCCGCTATCCGGACGCCGAAATCACGATCTGGTTCACCACGCGCGAGGCAGAGGCCTGGATGAAAAGCATCTACTGGCAAAATCTCCGCGGGCATCGCATCACCGAGGATATCGACACCTACCGCGCGCGGCTGAGCGATGCGCTGCCGCTGGAGGATCGGGTCGACGCGGTGCGGGCCAGGCTGGGGGAACGTGCGCGGGTGGTGAGCACCGGGATCGAGACCTGTCGTGACAGGGCCGTCGGACCGCTTTCGGCGGCACTCGACCTGCTGGGGCTTCCTGACACGGAACTGAGGCCGGCACTTCCGGTAAACGTGCGCCCCAGGGATGGTATCGAGACCCTGTTGAGGCTGAACAGGTCGGATCTTGACGAGGACGCGCTGGCCCGCCGCAAGCGCCGCTACCTGCGGAGACATTCTTTGGGTCAGGCAAAGAGGCACCAGGGCTAGACGCGGCCAGGGTCACCTCGACAAAGGAGAACGGCCCGCACGATGTGCGGGCCGTCTTTGGTATTGGCTGACTGCCGATCACATGCCGGGCATGATCACCTTGTCGATGACGTGGATCACACCGTTCGAGGCTTCGATGTCGGCGGTCACGACGGTGGCGTCGTTGACCATCACCCCGTTGTCGAGGTCGATGGTGATTTCCGAGCCTTCGACGGTTTTCGCCATCATGCCATCGCTGAGGTCGGTCGACATGACCTTGCCCGCCACGACGTGATAGGTGAGGATCGCGGTCAGCTGGTCCTTGTTTTCAGGCTTCAGCAGGTCCTCGACCGTGCCTTCGGGCAGCGCGGCAAAGGCGGCGTCGGTCGGGGCGAAAACGGTCAGCGGACCTTCGCCCTTGAGCGTGTCGACCAGGCCCGCGGCAGTGGCTGCCGCCAGCAGGGTTTCAAAGCTGCCCGCCTCCTTGGCGGTATCGACGATGTCCATCGAATGACCGCCGGCAAAGGCCGGAGCGGCGAAGGCGAGTGCGGTCGTGGCGGCGAGGAAAGTTCTACGGATCATGGAAATCCTCCATTGGTTTCGCATTTGCGATGTGTCCGTCACATCGTAAAGGTCTACGGGAGGATCAGCGCGCTGGATGAGGCGGAATTTCTGCACGGGCGGCTTGACGATCGGGGGCCGGCAACTAAGCCGGAAGAAAAGAAATTTTCCAATTACATCTTTGTGAATGAACAGCAAGAAAACACCGGCCAACGACACTGGCCGGTCTGCCGTTTCCCGTGAGACCAAGAGGTCCCGGGACAAGCCCGGGACTGCGTTGTCGCGTGGCGGCTCAGTCCAGGCCGATGGCGGAGCGGGCGATGCCGTCCAGCAGCGCCTCGACCTTTTTCATCTCACCCTCGGGGAACTCGCGGAACCCGATGGTGGTGGTGTCGGGTGTCTCTGGCCGGACGATGACGAAGATGTCATAGGGGCAGAAGACCACGTTCATCGGGTCCGCTTCCATCACCTCGCGGCTGATCTTGGCAGAGCAGAAGCTGAAGATGTCCGCGTTGGTAAAGATGGTGACGTCAGACCCAACGTCCCCCTTGGTCCGTTCCAGCATTTCGCCGGTGTGGCTGACACTGTCGATGACGAGACCCTGATCGAGGATCGCGTTTTCCAGGCCGAAGACAACATCGTCAAAGCTCTGATCGGTGGCGTAGCTGACGATGCCCTGGGCCATTGCCCCGCTTGCCACGAGCGCAAGCGCGGCGGCGCCGATGAAATGTCTCATGCTCTCTCCCTTTCACGAAATGGGCAGACGGGCTGCCATTCGTCTGTGATGGTGGCAGAGTATCGATTCAATAACAGCATGACCTTGAGACAAATCAACACATTCGGGGGGTAGAATATGGAATACGCGATGGCCGCGCTGCAATATCTGGCGCTGTTCTTCGTCTTCATGATCGGGGTGGCGGTGGCGCTGGTCGTCGTGATGTACGTCATCGACAAGACGCAGACGGGGGATGCGATCCGCAGGAACTATCCGGTGATCGGGAGGTTCCGTGCCCTGTTCACCGAGTTGGGAGAGTTCTTTCGCCAATACTTCTTTGCGATGGACCGCGAGGAGATGCCGTTCAACCGGGCGCAGCGCAACTGGATCTACAATGCCAGTTCCAGCAAGGGGAACACGGTGGCCTTTGGCTCGACCCGGAACCTGAACGTGCCGGGGACGCCGATTTTCATGAACGCGGTCTTTCCTCCGCTGGACGATCAATATGCCTCGACAGAGCCGATGATGATCGGGCCCTACTGCCGCGAACCGTATCTTGCGCCCTCGATCTACAACATCTCGGGCATGTCCTACGGCGCGATCTCGAAACCGGCGGTGAAGGCGCTGAGCCGGGGGGCCAAGCAGGCGGGAGTCTGGCTGAACACCGGGGAAGGGGGGCTGTCGCCCTACCACCTGGAGGGCGGTTGCGACATCGTCTACCAGATCGGCACGGCCAAGTTCGGCGTGCGCGACCAGGACGGCAACCTGAGCGACGCCAAGCTGAAGGAGATCGCCGCCAATCCGAACATCAAGATGTTCGAGATCAAGCTGAGCCAGGGCGCCAAGCCGGGCAAGGGGGGTATCCTGCCGGCGGCCAAGATCGACGAGGAGGTCGCCACCATTCGCGGTGTGCCGATGGGCAAGGACGCGATTTCGCCCAACCGGCACCGCGAGGTGGATGATTTCGATGGGCTTCTGGACCTGATCGGCCACATTCGCGAGGTCACTGGCAAGCCGGTGGGGTTCAAGACCTGCATGGGCTCGGCCGATCCGTGGTTTTCCTTCTTCAAGAAGATCAAGGAGCGGGGGGAGGAAAGCGCGCCGGATTTCATCACCGTGGACGGGGGCGAGGGCGGCACCGGGGCGGCACCGCTTCCGCTGATCGACCTCGTCGGCCTGCCGCTGCGCGAGGCGCTGATCCGCATGGTCGACCTGCGCGATCTTGCCGGGCTGCATGACCGCATCCGCATCGTGGCCAGCGGCAAGCTGGTCAATCCCGGCGACGTGGCCTGGGCCATCTGCCTGGGCGCGGATTTCGTCACCTCGGCGCGGGGTTTCATGTTCAGCCTCGGCTGTATCCAGGCCCTGAAGTGCAACAAGAACACCTGCCCGACCGGGATCACCACGCATATCCCCTCTTTGCAAAAGGGGCTGGTGGTGTCCGAGAAGGACAAGCGCGTCGCGGCCTATGCCAAGGCGGTTGTCGGCGAGGTCGAGACGATTGCCCACTCCGTCGGCGTGGGTGAGCCGCGCCAGATGCGGCGGCGGCATGTGCGGGTGGTCAAGGATGATGGTTCGTCGGTGCAGATGAATGAGATCTACCCCTCGGTCCGGCTGGGTGACGACGGTGCCGCCGGAAACCGGGTTTTCGAAGAGGCCATTCGCCGGATGCAGGTGGACGTCAGGGCGCCCTGATCGCACAGGCGGGCGGCCTTCCCCCCGGCTGCCCGCGACAGCGCCAATTGTGGTATACAGCGTCCGGTGTCCGCGGTCCTTGGCCAAGTTCCTGTCGGCCATCGACTGCTCCACCCCTGGCGGCGGGAACACTGCCGCCGCTCCGATGGGCCGGCAGGTGGTGGACTGGCTGAAAACAGCCTGACAATGCCGTTGAGGTTGCGCCGCGTGATCCCAGGGAAGGGTTGGAGCCTTGCCCTGCTCTCATGCTGCCCTGCATCAAGGGCCTGGACGGTTTCCCGATCCTTCGTCCTTCATGACCCACTCACCAGCAGCTTCCCCCCGATCGGGCGTAGATCCGGTTCCTATCCTTCCGCCGCTGATACGAAATCCAGCCCGATATCCAGTGTCGGCGCGCTGTGCGTGATCCAGCCGAGAGAGATCAGGTCGACGCCGCTGGCTGCGACCGCAGCGGCGGTGTCGGGGGTGATGCCGCCAGAGGCTTCGGTGATGGCGCGGCCCGCGACCATGTCCACGGCCTCGCGCAGCGTCTTTGGGTCCATGTTGTCCAGCAGAACCGCGTCGGCGCCGATCTCCAGAACCTCGCGCAGCTGGTCCAGCGTATCGACCTCGATCTCGATCTTGACCATGTGGCCGGTCGCGGCGCGCGCCGCCTCCAGCGCCGGGCGGATGCCGCCCGCGATGGCGATGTGATTGTCCTTGATCAGCACCGCATCGGCCAGCGAATAACGATGGTTCATGCCGCCGCCCGCGCGGACGGCGTATTTTTCCAGAGCGCGCAGGCCCGGCGTGGTCTTGCGGGTGCAGACAATGTTTGCCCCTGTGCCTGCGACCGCCTGAACCAGGCCCGCCGTGACACTCGCGATCCCTGAAAGGTGCCCCATGAAGTTGAGCGCCGTGCGTTCGGCGGTCAGCAGGCTGCGGGAGGGGCCTTCAAATGTCGCGATGCGGGTGCCGGGCGTGACGGGCGCACCGTCCTGCAGGTGGCGCGTGACCACGATGGCCGGATCGACCAGCGCACAGGCCAGCTCGGCGCAGTCCAGCCCGGCGATCACGCCGGGCTTGCGGGCGACGGCGGTGACGACCGAGCGGTGCCCGGCAGGGATGACCACCGCCGAGGTGATGTCCCCGGCAAGGCCAAGATCCTCTTCCAGCGCGGTGCGCAGGGCGGGTTCGATCACCGGGCGGGGCAGGGGGACAAGCGTCATGTCAGGCACTCCGGGGCAGGGATTGGGCCGTCTGCTGTTCCGCAACGGCCATGATGTCGTCAAGGGTCATCCGGCGTGAGGCGCTGCCGGTCCGGGGCGCGGGACAATCGCTCCGCGCATGGGCGCCGCGCGATTCCTCGCGCAGCAGGGCAAAGACCGCAATGGCCAGGCCGATGATCGCCGGGTCGGCGGATGGCCCGTGGCCCTGGGCCAGTGGCGCCAGATCGGCCACCGCGCTGCGTAGCCCGTGGTCATCGCGACGCAGACCCAGCCTGTCCGATACGATCCGGCGGACGGCGGCGGTCTCTGCCACGGGCGGAAGCGGTGTGGGCACAGGGCGTTTCCCGCGTGGCCCCGTCGCCGCGTGGCCAGCGATGTCCCGCGCGGCGCGTTGCGCCATGACAACCGCCTCTAGCAGCGAGTTGCTGGCCAGCCGGTTCGCCCCGTGCAGGCCCGTCGCGGCGCATTCGCCGATGGCCCAGAGGCCGGAAAGACTGGTCCGGGCGTGACTATCCGTATGGATGCCGCCCATGTGGTAATGCGCGGCCGGGCGCACCGGGATGGGCTGTTGCGCCGGGTCGATCCCGGCGGCCTGACACAGCCGTGCGATGCCGGGAAAGCGATTGGCAAAACCTGCACCCAGCGCCGGACGCGCGTCCAGGAAGACGCGGTGGCCGCGCGCGATCTGGGTTGCGATGGCGCGGGCCACCACGTCGCGCGGGGCGAGCTCGGCGCCCGGGGTGCCCTCCATGAACCGCTCACCGTGTTCGTTGACCAGCACCGCGCCTTCGCCCCGGACCGCCTCGCTGACCAGGCCCAGCGGCCTGCCCCGCGCATTCAGCGCGGTGGGATGGAACTGCACGAATTCCATGTCCGACAGCTGCGCCCCGGCACGGGCGGCCAGCATCACGCCTTGGCCATAGTTGCCCACCGGGTTGGTGCTGGCATCATACAGCCCGCCCAACCCGCCGGTGGCCATCACGACTTGCGAGCTGGACAGCAGGCGACCGTCATTCAGCAGAACACCGCGCATCTGCCCGTCGCGCTGGACCAGCCGGACAGCTTCCGCCCCGGTCAGCACGGTGATCGAGGGGCAGCGGGTAACAGCCTCGGCCAGGGCACGGATGAGCGCCGCCCCGGTGCCGTCGCCATCGACATGCAGGATGCGCTTGCGGGAATGCGCCGCCTCCAGCCCACGGGCGAAGTCGCCGTCCGGGGTGCGGTCGAAGCGGACGCCATAGGCCTCCAGCGCGGCGATTGCCTCGGGCGCGCCGCTCAGGATCGTCTCTGCCACCTCGGGGTCGCAAAGACCTGCGCCTGCGGCCAATGTGTCGGCCAGGTGCAGTGCCACGCTGTCATCGGCGCCAAGACAGGCGGCGATGCCGCCCTGCGCCCACTGGCTGGAGCTTTCCTGCCCCAGCCCGGCGCGCGATATCAGCACCACGGGCCGAGGCGCCAGGTCCAGCGCGCAGACCATCCCGGCGATGCCGCCGCCGACAACCGTGATCCGGTCGCCGCACTGGCCAGGACGGGTCATTTGACCGCAAGCATCCGTTCAACGGCCCGCCGGGCATCCGCAGCGATGGAGGCATCCACCGTGACCTCGTGGTGGTTCTGTTCCAGCGCCTCGCGGATGTTGCCCAGGCTGATGCGTTTCATGTGCGGGCACAGGTTGCAGGGGCGCACGAATTCCACGTCCGGGTGATCCACCGCCACGTTGTCGCTCATCGAACATTCGGTCAGCAGGACCACGCGGCCCGGCTTTTTCTCACCGACATACCCGGACATGACGGCGGTCGAGCCGGAGAAATCCGCCTCTGCCACCACGTCGGGCGGGCATTCCGGGTGCGCCAGGATGGTCACGCCGGGATAGGCCTCGCGCATGCCGCGCACGTCATCCGCGGTGAACAGTTCGTGCACCTCGCAATGGCCGTTCCAGGCGATGATCTCGACGTCCGTTTCGCGGGCGACGTTCTGCGCCAGGTATTCGTCCGGGATCATCAGGACCTTGGGCACGCCCAGCGACTCGACCACTTCCTTGGCATTGCCGGAGGTGCAGCAGATGTCCGAAGCCGCCTTTACCGCGGCGGAGGTGTTCACATAGGTGATGACCGGCACGCCTGGATGCGCCTGCCGCAGCAGGGCGATGTCCTCGGGCGTGATCGAATCGGCCAGCGAACAGCCGGCGTCCATGTCGGGGATCAGCACGGTCTTTTCCGGGTTCAGCAGCTTGGCCGTTTCGGCCATGAAATGCACGCCCGCCAGGACGATCACGTCGGCCTCGACCTCGATCGCCTTGCGCGCCAGCGCCAGGCTGTCGCCCACGATATCGGCGACGCCGTGAAAGATTTCCGGCGTCTGGTAGTTGTGCGCCAGGATCACCGCGTTCTTTTCCCGTTTCAGGTCAAGGATGGCGGCAATGTCGTCCTCGTAGCGGATCCAGTCCGGTTCCGGGACGATCTTGCTGACCCGCTCATAGAGGTCGGGAAGGCGAAGGTAGGTCATGACGGCTCCTTATACTCTGGATGAGTACATCTGGAGCCGCTTGATATTCTCAACTAGAGTTTATGTCAATGCCGTGACACGGGCAGTCTGGGACCGGCCAATGCCTGGGCCTGCAGGACCGTCGGCCGGTACCTGTACAGCTTGGCCGGACGCCCCCCTGTTCCGCTGGACATCTCGCCGGTTTCCTCGACCAGTTCCTGCTGGTCGATCTGGCGGCGAAAGTTCGGCTTGTGCAGGCGCAGACCCGACAGCGCCTCGACCGTGCGTTGCAGGTGCAGCAGCGTGAAACTGTCCGGCATCAGTTCGAAGACCACCGGGTGATATTTGATCTTGGCGCGCAGCCGCGCGATCCCGGTGGCCAGGATGCGCCGATGATCCCCGGTCATGGGGCGCCCGAACCTCTCGATCGCGGGGCGCGAGGGGCTTTCGGCCAACCCGGCCTCGTACATCAGTTCATAGCGTTGCAGGGCGAGATCCTCGTTCCAGGGCAAGCCATTTTGCCCGAACAGGAAATCGACACGCTCGCGGCGCAGGGCGTCTGCCCCGGCCCAGCTGTCCAGCCGGTCCGTGATGCTGTCCAGCACCAAGGGGCGGCGGTCGCGGTGGTCCTCCCAGGGGAAATACTCGTACCAGCCATGCCACTGCGGCTGGCCGGTGCCCGGTGTGACCTGTTCCCGCACCAACCCGAGGTAGCCGATAGAGATCCGCCGGACCCCGCCCGCCTCGGTCGGGGCCTCGCGGTCGCGGTCGGCAAAGGTGTAGAGCTGTTCGAGGTAGCCGACCGGATGTCCTGTCTGGCTTTCGATCCAGTCACGCAGCCCGCTTTGCAGGCTGCGGTGCTGCGACTCGAAGGGGCCGGAGGGCAGGGCCTCACCCGCGCGCAGGGTCATCACGCGCGGTTCGTTGTCCGTCACGGCCACGAGGACGGCGATCAGATCGGCATTTGCCAGCCCCGCGCGCAGTTGGACGCCTGTCATGCTCAAGTCTTCCAGCCAGGATGAATACCCAGGTTCCTGTCAGAAGTCCCGGCGCGAGACAAGCCGCGAGGTCCCCAAAGCGGGCCTGTCGTCGTTCAGACCCGACGCAGCTGGCGCAGCCGGGCGCGGTGGGCGGCGGCGATATGGGCCCGCATCGCCTGTTCCGCCGCGTCTTGGTCGCGCGCCTGCAGGCCCTCAAGGATCGCCGCGTGTTCGCGCAGGGCGTCCTCGGCGCGGTCTTCCTCGCGCAGGGTGGTCGGGCCAAGGATCAGCAGCGTGGTATGGATCGAGGCGACCGCCTTCATCAGGAAGCGGTTGCGCGCGGCGTCCAGAAGCGCGGCGTGGAATTGCCGGTTGAGCACAAATGGATCGCCGTCCCCGGCTGCCATCGCGGCGTGTATATCGGCCAGTTCCGCCAATTCCACCTCTGACGCGGCGCGAGCGGCAAAGCGCGCCGCCGTGCCTTCCAGCACCGTGCGCATGTCGTAGAGTTCCGAGATTTCCGCATGGTCCAGCCTGCGGATCGCCGCGCCGACGCGCGGCACATGGGTCACGACACCGTCGCTTTCCAACTGGCGGATCGCCTCGCGCACGGGGGTCCGGGAAAAACCCAGCCGTTTGGCAAGCTCGACCTCCATCAGCCGGTCTCCCGGCATCAGGTGACCGGCGCGGATCTCGTCCAGGATCCGGCGATAAGCCTCTTGCCCCTGTGAAAGCTCCAGCGGTTTCTCGTCGGTCATGCGGCGCTCCTTGCATGAATTGAATACCCGTGTATACACAAGGATGCAAGACAGGAGTGCATCATGCCCGAGCGTCCCCGTACCGCCACCTCCCGCCGGATCGAAACCGCGTTGACCGCCGCGGTGGGGGTCGCGCTCTTCACGCTCCTTGGTCTGCCGTTGCCGTTTCTCTTTGGCCCGCTGGCCGCCTGTCTGCTGGCGGCACTGGCCCAGCGGCCCCTGAAGGGATTCGGGCAGGTTTCAAAGGGGTTCCGCACCATCCTGGGCGTTGCGGTGGGGGCTTCGCTGACGCCGGACGTCGTGGCGGCCCTGCCCAGCATGGCCGCCTCGCTGGCCTTCATCCCGCTGTATATCCTTGTCATCGGGCTGATCGGTGTTCCCTATTTCCACCGGGTCCACGGGTTCGACCGTGTCACTGCCTGGTATGCGGCCATGCCCGGGGGGCTTCAGGACATGATCATCTTTGGCACCGAGGCGGGCGGCGACCCCCGGGCGTTGTCGCTGATCCATGCCACCCGCGTGATGATCATCGTCACCGTGGCGCCGATGATCCTGACCTTCGGTTTCGGTTCGGCGCTGACCAACGACATCGGCGCCCCCGCCACCGAAATCCCGCTGCGCGAGCTGTTCCTGATGGCCGCCGCCGCGTTGATCGGCTGGAAAGGCGGCGAGCGGATCGGCCTGTTCGGGGCCTCGATCCTGGGGCCGATGATCGTGACGGCGGTGCTCAGCCTCACCGGCTTCATCCATGCGCGTCCCCCGGCAGAGGCGATCCTGGCGGCCCAGTTCTTTATCGGCGTCGGCATTGGCGTCGGCTATGTCGGGATCACCCTGGGGGAGCTGCGCCGGGTGGTTCTGGCGGGTGTTTTGTTCGTGCTGATCCTCGCCGTTCTGGCGGCGATCTTCTCGGAAATCGTTGTTTTGCTTGGCCTTGCGCCGCCGGTCGAAGGGTTCCTGGCCTTCGCTCCGGGCGGGCAGGCGGAAATGACCGTGCTGGCCATCGTCGCGGGGGCTGACCTTGGCTTTGTCATCGTGCATCATCTGACCCGCGTCTTCCTCGTGATCACCGGCGCGCCGCTGGCGGCCCGGTTCCTGATGAAACCCCGAAAGGATCGTCCATGAGCTTCACCACCCGCCCCGAACTGCAGGGCACCTTTGGTGTCTGTGCCTCGACCCACTGGATCGCCACGGCGGTCGGGATGCGTATGCTGGAAGCGGGCGGAAACGCCTTTGACGCCGGGGTGGCGATGGGCTTTGCCCTCAACGTGGTCGAGCCACACCTGAACGGCCCGCTGGGCGACATGCCCGCGCTGGTCTGGCCCGCAGGGGCCGAGGCGCCGCAGGTGATCTGCGGGCAGGGCACGGCGCCCGCCGGGGCGACGCTGGAGCACTACCGGGACGAGGGGCTGGAGCTGATCCCCGGCTCTGGCCTGCTGGCGACCGTGATACCGGGCGCCTTCGACGCCTGGATGGTCATGCTGCGCGACCACGGCACAATGACCCTGCGCGAGGTGCTGGAACCGGCGATCCATTATGCCGAAAAGGGCCACCCGGTGCTGGCCAGCGTTTCGGCGATGATCGGCCAGAATGCCGATCTGTTCCGCGACCATTGGCCGACCTCTGCCGAGACATGGCTGCCGGGAGGAGAGGCGCCCGCCCCCGGTGCAATGTTCCGCAACCCGGAACTTGCCGCGTTCTGGCGCCGCCTTCTGGACGAGGCCGAGACGGCAGAGGGCCGCGAGGCCCAGATCGAAGCGGCGCGCACAGCCTTCTACGAAGGCTTCGTTGCCGAGGCCATCGACGACTACCTGCGGGACGCCTGCGTGATCGACGGAACCGGGACCGCCCGCAAGGGCGTGCTGACGGGGCAGGACATGGCTGGATGGCGCGCCACCACCGAACCGGCCGTTTCCGTCGACTACCACGGCTGGCAGGTCTGGAAGGCGGGGGCCTGGTCGCAGGGGCCGTCGCTGCTGCAATCCCTGCGCCTGCTCGACGCGCTGGACTTTGGCAACGAAGATCCCTTTTCGGACGTTGCCGTGCACCGCATCACCGAGGTGCTGAAACTCTCGATGGCCGACCGCGAGGCCTATTACGGCGATCCCGACCACAGCGCCGTGCCGCTGGAAACGCTGCTGTCCGCCGACTATGCGCGCGTCCGGGCCGGGCTGATCGGCAGCATGGCCAGCCTCGACCAGCGCCCGGGGAGGATCGACGGGATGGACGGGCAGGCAGAGGCATTCATCGCGCGCGCGGCGCGGATGCGGGCAACCGATGCCGGGATCGGGGGGGGAGAGCCCACCTTCTCGCATCTGGCCCCCTCGCCGGAGGCGCCCAAGGGGCCGGACGAAGGCGATACCGTGCATATCGACGTCATCGACCGCTGGGGCAACATGATCTCGGCGACGCCTTCGGGCGGCTGGCTGCAGTCGAACCCGGTGGTGCCGGGTCTGGGCGTGCCGCTGAACAGCCGCGCACAGATGTTCTGGCTGGAGGATGGCTTGCCGACCTCGCTGGCGCCGGGGCGCCGCCCGCGTACCACGCTGACCCCCTCGATGGCGCTGCGGCCCGACGGCACGCGGCTGGCCTTTGGCACGCCGGGCGGCGATCAGCAGGACCAGTGGCAGCTGATCTTCCTGCTGCGCCTGGTCCACCAGCAAATGAACCTGCAGGAAGCCATCGACGGGCCGCTGTTCCACAGCCAGCACCTGCAGGCGAGCTTTTATCCCCGCGGGTGCAAGCCCGGCGTCCTGATGATCGAGCCGAATTTTCCGCGAACCACGCTGGAGGCGCTGCGCGCCCGCGGGCACCTGCTGACAGAGGCCGCGCCCTGGTCCATCGGGCGCCTGACCGCGACCAGCCGCAGCCCCGAGGGCCTGCTGAAGGCGGCGGCGACGCCACGGTTGATGCAGGCCTACGCGGCGGGGCGCTGACCCCGCTGGCTCTCAGCGCAGCAGCGGCAGGGTGAGGACGACGCCGAACCCGTCGTCTGACGGTTCCACGGTCAGCGTTCCGCCGTGCCGCAGGGCCACCGCCTCGGCAATCGACAGGCCCAGGCCGCTGCCGGGGCCGGAGCGGGCCTGACCGAAGCGCGACAGGATCTTGGGCACGTCGCTGGCGGCCACGCCGCGCCCGTCGTCCCGCACCGACAGCGTGATATCCTTGTCCGCCCGAAGGCTCAGGGTGACGCGGGTCAGGTCCTCGCCGCCGTGGACCAGCGTGTTGTCCAGCAGGTTGGCCAGCGCCTCGCCCAGCATCACCCGGTCGCCCAGCAACAGCACCGGACCGGGTGGCAGATCCGTGTCGAACCGCAGCCCCCGCGCCTGGGCGCGGGGGGCAAAGGCGTCGGCGGCGGCTGTGGCGAGCTCTTGAAGGTCCAACTGCTCAAACCCGCCTGTTCCGCTTTCGGCCCGGGCGCGTTCCAGTGTCAGCAGGCGATTGGCCAGTTGTCCGGCATTATTCGCCGCCTTGGCCATGTCGGCGGCCCGTTGATGTGCCGCCTCAAGCGTGGGCGCGGTCAGGATCGCCGCCGACAGCGCCTGCAGGCCCGCAATCGGGTTGCGCAGCTGATGCGCGGCGTCCGAGACGAAATTCGACTGCGCCTCCATTGTGGCGCCGAACTGGGTGAACAGGGTGTTTAGGCGCCCGACCAGGCCCTGCGTCTCGACGGGAACGGTGCGGCGGATCGGGCTGAGATCCTCTGGCGAGCGGCGCGAGATCGCCTCTTCGAGATCGGTCAGCGGTTTCAGCCCGTGCCGGACCCCGAACCAGACCAGCAGGGCCACCGCCAGGATCAGCGAGGCGATGACCACCCCCGCGCGCAACGCCAGTTGCAGGGCAAAGCGGTTGCGGGCCGCCATGCTTTGCCAGACCGTCGTGGTGAAGGTGCCGGAAATCGCCCCGATGGTCGCCTCTGTCTTGAGCCGCAGAACCCGCACCGGTGTGCCCTTGTACAGGGCGTCGGTGTACAGAAAGGCCACGTCCTGCGGCAGGCGCCGGGTGACGGGGATCGGCGGCACGGCATAGCCCACCACCAGCACCCCGTCCGGCGCGTAGACGTGATAGCGCACCGGACCGCCCGCGGTGTCGCCCAGCAGTTTCTCGGTTTCCGGAGAAATCGCGTCGCCGTCCAGCAGCGCCACGTCCCGCGACACGGCAAGGGCGGTGAACATCAGGTTGCGGTCAAAGAACTCTGCCGCCGTGCGCCGTGCCGCCTCGACCCGCCAGGTGCCCGCGACGATACCCAGCGCCACCAGCGGCGTCAGGATGATGAGCAGCAGGCGAAGCCGGAGAGACCGCCTCACGCCCGTTCCTGCAGACTGTAGCCCAGGCCGCGGCTGACCCGGATGTCCAGAGCCGCCGGGACCAGTTTCTTGCGCAGCCGCGAGACATGCGCTTCGACCGAGGATTCACCGACATCGGCCCCGGTGCCATAGACATGTTCCAGCAGGTCCGACTTGGACACCACCCCGCCACGCGCGCGCAGCAGCGCCTCAAGCACCGAGACCTCGCGCCGGGGCAGGGGCAGCGGCGTGCCGTCGATCTCGACCTGCCGTGTTTCCAGCATGAAGCGCAGGGGGCCGATCGACAGTTCGGTCTGGGCGGTCTGACCAAGGCGACGGGACAGCGCGCGCACCCGGGCCTCCAGCTCTTCCATCTCGAAAGGTTTGACGAGGTAATCGTCGGCGCCCGCGTCCAGCCCCTGCACCCGTTCCGCCGTTGTATCGCGGGCGGTCAGCAGCAGAACAGGGCGCTGATCGCCCCGGTTTCGCATCTCTCGCAGGATCTCCAACCCGTTGATCCCGGGCAGGTTGATGTCGAGGATCACGATGTCATTGGCGTCATCGCGCAGGAAATCGGCGGCGGCATTGCCGTCATGCAGAAGGTCGGTGGCATGGCCCCGATCCTGCAACCGCCAGGCGATTCCCTTGGCCAGTGCCTCGTTGTCGTCGACAATCGCGATCCGCATTTTTCCCGGTCCGTCAGCTTCACGCAAGCTTCGCAGCATAAATATTCATCATCAAGCGACGAATCATCGCTGGATGGAAAGGGCGCCCGGCCAAGGGCGCCGACATGGGAGGATACCAATATGACGATCAAGACCGCCATCGTCGCGGCCGGCTTTGCCGTGACTGCAACCCTGGGCGCCGCACAGGATCTCGACCTGTCGGGCAAGACCGTGGATTACGTGATCCCGTTCTCGGAATCCGGTGGTTCGGCCAAATGGGCCAACTTCTACGCCCCGCTGATCTCCGAGGCGCTGCCGGGCAATCCGACCGTCGTGGTGAAATACATGCCGGGCGCGGGGTCCACCAAGGGCGCCAACTGGTTCCAGGCCCAGACCTGGGAAGACACCGAAGGCACCGTGATCTTCGGCACCTCGGGGTCGACCCAGTTCCCCTACCTGCTGGGCGATCCGCGCGTGCGGTATGAATACAGCGACTGGAACGTCGTTCTGGCCTCCGGCACCGGCGGTGTCGCCTACCTGCCCCCCGCGATGGCCGAGAAACTGGATGGGCTGGATGCCTCCGGCCTGGCGGGCGAGGATTTCATCTGGGGCAGCCAGGGCGCCACGCGTCTTGACCTGGTGCCGCTGCTGGCATGGAAGATGCTGGGCATGAACGTCGAGCCGGTCTTTGGCATCAAGGGCCGCGGCGACGGCCGCCTGATGTTCGAGCGCGGCGAAGCCAACGTCGACTACCAGACCTCTTCTGCCTACCTGGCCAACGTCACGCCGCTGGTGGAAAACGGCAGCGCTGTGCCGTGGATGACCTGGGGTGCGCTGGACGACAACGGCGACATCGTGCGCGACCCGACCTTCCCCGACATCCCGACCTTCAAGGAAGTCTGCGAGGCAACCGAGGGCTGTAAAACCTCGGGCGAGGCCTGGGACGCCTGGAAGGCCTTCATGATCGCGGGTTTCCCGGCACAGAAGATGATCTTCCTGCCCAAGGGATCGCCGGACTGGGCCGTGGATGCCTATACCGAAGCGCTGAACAAGGTGCTGGCGCGTGACGATTTCGCCGAGATCTCCGAGGCACGCCTGGGCGTCTACCCGCAGATGACCGGCAAGGGCGCCAAGAACACGCTCAAGCTGGGCACACGGGTGCCGGCAGAGGCCAAGGCATTTGTCGTCGACTGGCTGCAAGAAGACTATGGCGTCACGCTGAAATAACCCAATTGGCGGCGGCTACCCGAAGCGTGGCCGCCGCCTTTCTGATCTGCCGACCCGCGCCTCACTGAGAGGCGGCGCGTCACGACCTCACGGAGAACATGATGGACCTTATTGCTACGGCGCTTCCGGCGCTGCAGGAGGCCTTTGCGCTCATCCTACAGCCGGAACAGTTGCTCTACCTCACGTTTGGTGTCCTTCTGGGATTGTCCGTCGGGGTCTTTCCCGGCCTTGGCGGGATCGCGGGCCTCAGCCTTGTGCTGCCTTTCATTTTTGGCATGGACCCGGTCTCGGGCTTGGCACTGATGGTTGGGTTGGTCGCGGTTGTGCCAACCTCTGATACCTTTGCCTCTGTCCTGATGGGGATACCCGGTTCCTCGGCCAGTCAGGCGACGGTGCTGGACGGCTTCCCGCTGGCCCGCAAGGGCGAGGCCGCGCGTGCGCTGGCCGCGGCCTTCATCTCGTCGCTTTTCGGTGGATTGCTGGGCGCGACGATCCTGACCTTCTTCATCCTGATCGCCCGGCCACTGGTTCTGGCCTTTGCGCTGCCCGAGATGCTGGCGGTCACGCTGCTGGGTCTGGCGATGGTGGCGATCCTGGCCGGGCGCATCGCGCTCAAAGGGGTCGCGGCGGCCTGCCTTGGTCTGCTGGTCGGCACCATTGGCGAGGCGGGGCACGGCGGGTCGCTGCGGATGGTGCCCGAGTCCTGGATGTTCGCGGCCACCGGTTCGACCACCTTCGAGAGCTATCAATACCTCGCCGACGGCATCAAGCTGGTGATCGTGGGCCTTGGCATCTTTGCCATCCCCGAGATCATCAGCCTGCTGCGGCAGAACCAGGCCATTGCACGCGGCGCGCAGCTTGGGGCCGGTTGGGCGCAGGGCCTGCGTGACTGGTGGGCCAATATCTGGTTGTCGGTGCGCTGTTCCGCGATCGGGGTGATCGTCGGGGTCATTCCCGGCCTCGGCGGGTCGGTCGTCGACTGGATCGCCTATGGCCACACGGTGCAGACCGCCAAGGACCGGTCGAAGTTCGGGTCGGGTGATATTCGCGGCGTGATCGGGCCGGAAAGCTCGAACAACGCCAAGGAGGGCGGCGGCCTCGTCCCCACCCTGATCTTCGGCATCCCCGGCTCCGGCTCGATGGCCGTCTTCATCGGCGGGCTTGCGCTGCTCGGCTACGAGGCCGGGCCGCAGCTGGTGCAGAACAACCTCGACATCACCTATACGGTGGTCTGGTCGCTGGCGCTGGCCAACGTGCTGGGCGCGGGCCTGTGCATCGGCCTGTCGGGCCCCATCGCGCGGCTGACCACGATCCGCTTTACCCTGCTGGCGCCGTTCCTCTTCATGATGATCGCCTTTGCGGCCTTCCAGTCGCGGCAGTCGCTGGGGGATCTGGTGGCGCTCTTTGCTGTCGGCCTGCTGGGGATCTTCCTGCGCCGGTTCGACTGGTCGCGCCCGGCCTTTCTGATCGGCTTTGTCCTCTCGACGCAGGCCGAGAACTTCTCGGCCAATGCCAACCAGATCGCCGGGTTCAAGTTCAAGCAGGGCTGGGCCGAGGGGCTGGGCTATGTCGCCACGCCCATCGTGATCGTGATCGTGCTGCTGACCGTGGTCTCTATCTACTTCGGCATCCGCCAGTCCAAGCAGATCCGGTCCGAGGGCGACGTCGCCACCGGTGCCAAGCGCGCGCCGCTGATCTTCCTGCTGGCGATTCTGGCCTATGTCGCGACCGCCTGGGTCAACGCCTTTTCCATCAACATGATTTCGGACAAGATCTTTCCGCTGGCGGTGGCAAGCGTCGGCCTGCTGGCGCTGGTCGCGCTGCTGGTGCGGATGATGATGGCCGGCGAAGGCGATGAGATCTTTGCCGACCGCGAGGCCTCGGGCGAGGATGCGGAGGCACCGCACTCGCTCTGGGGGACGCTGGCCTGGTTCGGGGCGCTGCTGCTGCTGACCTCGGTTCTGGGCTTCGTGTTGGCGCTGGCGCTGTTCATGGTCGCCTTCTTCCGGCTGCGCGCCGGGCTGAACTGGGTCTGGAGCCTGGGTCTGACGGCGGCGGGCATCGCCTTCATCTGCTTCCTCGCGGGCATGTTGAACCGTGACTTCCCGCCGGGCCTGCTGCAGAACTACGTCAATCTGCCGTGGCCACTGACATGACGTTGACCCTGCTGTGTCTTCCGGGTGACGGCATCGGCCCCGAGATCGTGGCATCGACGCAGGCTGTCGTCCGGGCGGCCTGCGCCCGGGCGGGGGTCCCGGTGGACCTGCCGGAGGCAGAGATCGGCTTTGCCGCACTGGCCCATGAGGGGACGACCATCCCCGAGGCCGTGATCGACCGGTCCCGTGCCGCCGATGGCGTCCTCCTTGGCCCGGTGTCGCACAATGCCTATCCGCCGGTGGCCGAGGGCGGGCGCAACCCCTCTGGTGTGCTGCGCCGGGCGCTGGAGCTTTATGCCAACATCCGGCCCGCGCGGTCTCACCCGGCGGTGCCGCGTCCGGTGGCGGCCGAGGTCGACATGGTGGTTGTGCGCGAGAACCTCGAAGGGTTCTACGCCGATCGCAACATGCACATGGGCCCGGGAGAGTTCATGCCGACCCCGGATGTGGCGCTGGCGATCCGGCGCATCACCAGAGAGAATTCGCGCCAGATTGCGCGGTCCGCCTTTGAGCTTGCCACCCGGCGCGGAGGCCGTGTTGCCGTCATCCATAAGGCCAACGTGCTGCGGGTTTCGGACGGGCTGTTCCTGGAAGAGGCCCGTGCCGTTGCCGCCGATCATCCCGAGATCGAGGTCGAGGAGATCCTGATCGACGCCGCCGCCGCGCATTTTGTGCGCGACCCGGCGCGGTTCGACGTGGTGCTGGCGACGAACATGTACGGTGATATCCTCAGCGATCTTGCCGCCGAACTGGCGGGCGGTCTGGGGCTGGGCGCCTCGCTCAACCACGGCGCCACGCATGCGGTGGCGCAGGCACAGCACGGATCGGCGCCAGACATCGCAGGACAGGATCGCGCCAATCCCGGCGCGCTGATCGGATCGGCCGCCATGCTGCTGGATCGCCTTGGCCAGCCCGGCGCGGCGGGTCTGATCCGCAACGCCCTGGACACCGCGCTGGCCGCGCCGGGGACGCGCACCGCCGACCTGGGCGGCGCGCTGGGCACCGCCGCCTTTACCGAAACCCTGACTCGCCTGATCGAGGACGCCGAGACATGAAACAGACCGCCATTCCCTATCTCTTTATCCGCGGCGGCACATCGCGCGGGCCCTATTTCAATGCGGCTGACTTACCCCGGGATCGTGATCAGTTGTCCCGGGTCCTGATCTCTGTCGTGGGCGCGGGCAATCCACGCAACATCGACGGGATCGGCGGGGGCAACGCGGTGACGACCAAGGTTGCGATGCTGTCGCCCTCGGACGATCCCAAGGCGGACGTGGACTATTTCTTTGCCCAGGTCGCGGTGGACGAGGAACTGGTGGATTATGCGCCCACCTGCGGCAACATCCTGGTGGGTGTCGGCCCCGCAGCGATCGAGATGGGGATGGTTCCGGCGCAGGACGGGGTGACGCCGGTGCGCATCCGGGCCGTCAACACCGGCGCACTGGTCGAGGCAGAGGTGCAGACCCCCGGTGGCGTGGTCAACTATGACGGGGACACCGCCATCGACGGCGTGCCGGGTACGGCCGCCCCGGTGGCGCTGAACTTTCTCGACGTGGTGGGATCGCGCACCGGCGCGCTGTTCCCGACCGGCAAGGCGCGCGAAGAGATTGACGGCGTCGAGGTCAGCCTCGTCGATGTGGCGATGCCGATGATGATCGCCCGCGCCGCCGATTTCGGCATCACCGGCTATGAGACCCAGGACGAACTTGACGCCATGCCGGACCTGTTCGCGCGCATGGAGGCGGTCCGGCTGGAAGCAGGCCGGCGCATGGGCTTTGGCGACGTGTCGAAATCCGTGACACCCAAGATCGGCCTTTTGGCCGCCCCGCAGGGCGAGGGGCATTTCTGCGCCCGCTATTTCATGCCCTGGACTAGCCACCCGACGCTGGCGGTGACCGGCTCGCAGTGTCTGGCCGCCTGCGCGTTGGCACCTGGCACTGTGGCCGAGGGTCTGACCCGGCCCTTTGTGGACAGCCCCGTGACCGTGCGGATCGAACACCCGATGGGCGTGATGGATGTCCGCGTGCGTTATGACCATGACGGTGGGTTCAATTTCCGCTCTGCCGGGGTGACGCGCACCGCCCGTCTGATCGCGCGCGGAGAGGTCATGGTGCCGGCATCGGTCTGGGGCGGCCTATGATCCACACCTACGACATCCTTGCCCGCACCATCGCGCAAGAGGATCCCGGCACCTGCTTTGCCTTGTTGGGGGACGCCAACATGGCGCTGGCGACGCGCCTGGCCGAAGAGGGCTGCGGGTTCATCTATGTCCGGCACGAACATTGCGCGGTGGCCGCGGCAATGGCCCATGCCCGTAAGACCGGCGGCGTCGGACTGGCGACCGTCACCTGCGGGCCGGGTGTCACCCAGTTGATGACGGCGCTGCCCGCAGCCGTGCGGGCGCATCTGCCCCTGGTGGTTCTTGCCGGAGAGGCGCCCTTGAAGGCGGGTTGGTACAATCAGGCCATCGATCAGGCGCCCTTTGTCACGGCTTGCGGTGCGGCCTATGTCGCCGCGCATTGGCCCGCGCGGATGCCCGTCGTGATCCGCGATGCCTTTGCCCAGGCGCGTCGGGAACTGCGTCCGGTTGTCGTGGGGCTGCCCTTTGACCTGCAGGAATTGCCCTGGGACGGTCCCGGCGACCTGCCCGCGCCCTCGGCCAGCCTGATCCCCGCCGCAGGCCCGATCCCGCCCAATCCCGATGACCTGTCCCGCGTCGCCCCCGTGGTGGCACAGGCAGGCAAGATCGTCGTCATGGCCGGCATGGGTGCGGTCGAGTCCGGGGCGGGTGAGTCCGTCCATGCGCTGGCCCAGCATCTGGACGCGCCCACGGCGACCACCTTGCCCGCGCGCGGGCTTTTGCATGAGGATCCCTGTTGCCTGGGCGTGGCGGGGGGCTTTTCCCCGGAAATCGCGCGCGAGGTGCTGGGTGAGGCCGACTTGATCATCGCCATTGGGTGTTCACTGGCGCGGCACAATGCCGACGCGGGCAAGCTCTGGCCCCGGGCGCGGGTGCTGCAGGTGGACATCGACCCGGTCAGCCAAAGCCAGGGGCGCTTGGCTGCCGACCTGCACCTGCGCGCCGATGCGCGCCTTGGGGCCGAGGCGCTGGTGGAGGCCGTGCCCGCTCGCCAGACCCGCCAAAGGGGGCAGACACTTGCCCGGCGCATCGCGACCGAACCCGCCGACAGCGCCAGATTCGACATCGCCCCGGGCCAGCACGATCCCCGCGACGTGGTCGCGGCGCTGGAGTCCGCGCTGCCGCAGGGCTGGCAGATGGTCAATTCTTCGGGGCACTGTTCCTATTACTTCGCCCAGATGAACCGGCCCTATGACCAGTTCCTGACGATCCGCGAATATGGCGCCATCGGAAATGGCACCAGTTTCGCGATGGGGGTCGCCGCCGCGTGCCGCGGAACGCCGGTTGTCCTGTTCGACGGGGACGGCAGCCTGTTGATGCATATGCAAGAGCTGGAAACCTATGTTCGCCACCGCTTGCCGATCCTGACCGTGGTCCTGAACGACGGCGCCTATGGCTCGGAGATCCACAAGCTGCGGGCCGAGGGGCTGTCGGATGCGGGCGCCGTCTTTGGCCAGACCGACCTGGCCGCCATCGCACGCGGGTTTGGCGCGGCGGGCACCCGCGTCACGGATCTTGCCGACCTGCCCGAGCTTGTCGCGGCATTTGGCGCCGATCCCCGGCCGACGGTCCTGGACTTTCCCGTGAGCGATCAGGTGGTGTCTCCGGTGATAAGGCGTTCACACGGGATCAAATGACTTGGCGGCTCGGGAAATTCGGTATACCGTGGCATACAAAAGTGGAGGATCCCATGTCGTACGAGACTCACCTGGCCAGTGCCCGAACCGCGCTGGAGGCTGCGCGCCAAGAGCTTGCCCGCGAAATCGCCACCTATCCCACGCCGATTTCCGGCTGTGACGCCCAGTTCACCCGCCTTTTGAGCGACAGGAGCCGCATCGCCGACACGCTGGCCGCGCTCGCCTCTGCCCCCTTTGTGCCGACACCGCGTGTCATGGCCCCCGGCCAGAGGGTGGAAAGCCGGTGAAGGTTCATATCCTCGACGACTGGTTCGACACCTTGCGCACCCTGCCGAGCTTTGACCGGCTGCAGGGCCATGACGTCACGGTCTGGACCGACCACACCGAAGACATCGACATCCTGGCCGACCGCCTGCAAGAGGCAGAGGCGCTGGTCCTGTTCCGAGAGCGGACCCCGGTCACCGCCGCCCTGCTGGAACGGCTGCCGGGCTTGAAGCTGATCTCGCAGCGCAGCGTCTATCCCCATGTGGATGTCCCGGCCTGTACCGAAAACGGCGTGCTGCTCTGCTCCAACATGCATTCCGACACGCCCTCGATCGCGGCGTCGGAACTGACATTCGCACTGATGCTGGCCTCGGCCCGGCAGATCCCGCAGCAGATGGCCAGCCTGCGCGCGGGCCAGTGGCAGATGGGGGTGGGCCAGACGCTCGCCGGGCGGCGGCTGGGCCTTTATGGCTATGGGCGGATCGCCAAACAGGTCGCCGTCTATGCACAGGCCTTCGGGATGAAGGTCTGGTGGTGGGGATCGGACGAGGGGCGTGCCCGGGTCCGGGCCGATGGCGCAGAGCTGGCCCCCGACCGCGCCAGTTTCTTCGCTGACAGCGACTTTGTCAGCCTGCATGTGCGCCTGAAACCCGCTACGCGCGGGATCATCACCGCCGAGGATCTGCTGGCCATGAAACCCTCGGCCAGTTTCATCAACACCTCGCGGTCGGGCCTTGTCGCGCCGGGCGCGCTGGAAAAGGCGCTGGAGGTGGGGCGCCCCGGGCGTCTGGGGCTGGACGTTTTCGACACGGAACCGCTGACCGATGCCAATGATCCGCTGGTCAATCATCCCTCGGTCATCGCGACCCCGCATATCGGCTACGTCACCGAGGATGAGCTGGATATGCAGTTCGCGGATATCTACGACCAGATCAACGCCTATGCCGAGGGCGCGCCGATCCACATGATCAACCCCGACGCCCGGGGCGCGGAGTGACAGAGCTTCTTTACGCCGGGCTTGAACCGGGGACGTTTTGGGTGCTTGTCGCGGTCAGTTTCGTGTCCTCCTTCATCACCGTCGCGCTGGGCATCGGCGGGGGCGCCCTGCTGTTGGCGGTCATGGCAAGCGTCATGCCTCCGGCGGCGCTGATCCCGGTGCACGGGGTGATCCAGGTGGGATCGAACGCGCTGCGTTTGGCGGTGCTGTTTCGCCACGTGCATTGGCCGCCGGTGCTGACCTTCCTGATCGGCACGGTGATCGGGGTGGCGCTGGGCGGGGCGCTGGTGGTCAACCTGCCGCCGGGGGCGATTCTGATTGGGGTCGGCGGTTTCGTGATCTGGTCGGTGCTCAGCCGCCCGCCCGCATGGTTGTCGCGCCTGCCGGTCGTGACCGGGCTGATTTCCAGTTTCCTGACCATGTTCTTTGGCGCCACCGGGGTTTTTGTCGCCAATTTCACCAAGTCCCTGAACCTGCCCCGACAGGCGCATGTCGCCAGCCACGCGGCCTTCATGACGGCGCAACACCTGGCCAAGGTGCTGGCCTTTGGCCTGCTGGGGTTTGCCTTCGGTCCCTGGCTGGGGTTCCTCGCGGCGATGATCCTGGCCGGGTTCCTGGGCACGCTGGGCGGGCGCCTGATCCTTGACCGGCTCAGCGATCACGGATTTCGCCGGGTGCTGGACGTGGTGCTGATCCTGATCTCGATCCGGCTGATCTGGACCGGCCTGTCCTCGCTCCTGTGACGCCGCCCGCTCGGGCGTCGACGGATCGGAATCGCTTCGCTAGGCTTGGATCAGGGCCGGGGCGTGCGGCCCGAGTCGGGGCAACGGCAAGGGGACAGAGACGATGAGAACAGCGGGACTGGCACTGGCGGGATTTCTGTCGGCGGCGCCGGCCTGGGCCGAGTTCACCACCGGCGATGCGCTGGTGATCGGGAACGCGCGCTATGGCGAGACCGTGACGGCCTTTGGCCCCGATGCGGTGCGGGCGGTGGCCAGGGCGCTGCGCCTGCGCGGGCAAGAGGTCGAACAGTTGGCCAATGGCGGTGCTGACGCGATGCGGCAGGCCCTGGACGGTTTCGTGGCCGCGATCGACGAGGGCGAGACGCCGCTGATCGTGGTGCTGTCGGGCCTGTTCGCCTTGGACGACGGCGGGCCAGTTCTGCGCCCGGCGGGCCGCGAGGCGTCCGAGGCTGCGGGTCTGTCGCTTGCGGCGGTGCTGGAGGTGCTGGCCCAAAGCCCGCGCCGGGCCTTTCTCGTGCTGGGCGAGGCCGGTGAGGGGGCGGGCCTTGAGGCGCTGAAGATCCCCGAGGGCGTGACCGTGATCCGTGGTCCCGCCGCCAAGGTGGCAGAGTTTGCCGCCCGTGAAATGGCGCAACCGGCCTTGCCGCTGGAGAAATCCGCCGACTGGTACGACTTGGCGCTGTCCGGCCATGTCAGCGAAGACCTGACGATCCTGACCCATACCGAGGTGCGACCGCCGAGCGAGGCGGAACAGGCTGCCGCCCGGGACCGGATCGCCCGGCTGGACGAGGCAGCCTGGCAGCGCGCCGTCGAACGCGGGGCGTTCCAGGCCTATCTGGACAGCTATCCTGAGGGCATTCACGCCGAGGCGGCCCTGCAAAGGCGTGACGGCGAACCCGCGGTCAGCCCGGCCCAGGCAGAGACGGCCCTGGCGTTGGACGCCGGTGCGCGCAGGGCAATCCAGCGCAACCTGGCGCGGCTGGGGCATAGGACACGCGGCATCGACGGGATCTTTGGCCCCGGCACGCGCGGCGCGATCACCGCGTGGCAACGGCAGATCGGGGCCGCTCCGACCGGCTATCTGGATGCGGCGCAGGTTGCGCGGTTGGCAAAGGAGGCGGGGCAGGCGCCTGCGCGCTCAGCGCCCCGGCCCCGGCGGGCGCGCAACGTCGTCTCGGCGCAGGAGGCCGCAACCTGGAACATGGCGCGGGGGCAACAGGGGTTGCGCGCCTATCTTGGCCAGTACCCCGACGGCGCCTTTGCGGCGCGCGCGCGGGTCAAGCTGAGCAACATGCAGCGCGGCGTGCGCCAATAAGCGGTCAGCGCGCCCGGGCCGCCTTGCGGGCCCGCTTGGCGGACAGCATCTCTTTCAGGACCTCGGGACGGGGGCGCCAGTCATAGCGGTCGTCCGCCCGGGTCTTTTGCCAATGCAGGGCGCCGCCGTTGCGCCAGGGGTCCAGCACCACGCCGTCATAGATCGTGCCGCCGCGCGGGCTGATGACCGCCGTGTGATGGATGATCCGGAAGGGTGAGCGGGGCGAGATCGCGCGCAGCGCCGACAGGGTGCGAAAGTTCTCTTGGCTGAGGCGGCGGTGCATGTCCTCGGCCCAGTGGTTGCACAGCCCGCGTTCGCGCTCGCCGCTGTGGACCTTGGCGTTATGGATCAACGGCGGGTCGGTGATGCCGTAGTCCTGCGTCAACTGGCGGGAATAGGTATAGGCGATCCGCGCGGCGCGGTCGGCCTCTCGCGGGTCGACGTTGGGGCCGAGCCCCCGGATTTCCGCCGCCAGAGCGTCGATGTCCCGCTGCCCGAATTCCGGGCTGACGGTGGTGCAGCCACCGACGGCCAGCATGGCCAGCGCCACCAGCATCATTGCGAAACGCTTTGTCATGGTTATCCCACCCGAAGTTCCCAGCAGCATCGCCCAAGGCCATAGCCCCGGCGCGCCGGATGTGCCAGACCTCGGGCGGGTTTTGCGCCCTGCGTGATGCAGCGACGGCGCGGAACGCTACAGGGCAAAGGCCTTTTGTGCCGCGGGCCGGGCCAGAAGGCGATCTACATAGGCCCTGAGGTTGGGCATCCCGGAATAATCGACGCCAAATCTCTCGCACATGATGCAGGCATGTCCGGTGATCGTGTCGGCGGCGGTGAACTCTCCGGCCAGGTAGTCACGGTCGGCCATGTGGGCATCCACCGTCTGCACCATGCGCGTCATCAGTTTCAGCGCCCGCTTGGCGTGTTCCTCGGACCGGCGTTCGGGTTTCAGGATGATGGTTTCCACGACGTAGTTGTTCATCGGTCCCATGATCATGCCTTCGCCGTAGTGCAACCATTGCAGGTACTGAGGAAAGGCCGGGGACTCGACCGGCGGCACCAGCTTGCCGTGCCCGTGGCGCGCCACCAGGTACTCGGCGATGGCGGGGGATTCAAAGATCCGCACGTCGCCGTCCTCCAGCACCGGGATACGGCCGTTGGGGCTGATTTCCAGGAACTCGGGCGCGCGCATGGCCGGATCGCCCAGTTTCTCGAAGCGGTGCAATTCGAAATCCAGCCCCAGTTCGTACATCAGCCAGGCGGTCCGCACGGCGCGGGTGTCGGGAGCGAAATAGAGTTTCATCAGGGTCTCCGGTTGATGGGGCGCGCGGGTCCCCTTTGGTGATGTCCGGGCCGGACGGTCGTCTTGCCGGTTTGCGCGTTATTGGGTAGCGGTTGGGGCAGGACAGTCAACCGGCAGGTACCGCCCATGATCGACGCCCATTTCTGGCCCACGCCCAACGGGTGGAAAATCTCCATCGCGCTGGAGGAAATGGGGCTCGACTATCGCGTGGTGCCGGTCAACATCCTGCGCGGCGAACAGTTCGACCCGGAGTTCCTGAAGATCAGCCCGAACAACAGGATGCCCGCCATCGTGGACCATGCGCCCGAAGGCGGCGGCGCGCCGATATCCGTGTTTGAGGGGGCCGCGATCCTGATCTACCTGGCCGAGAAGACGGGCCAGTTCCTGCCCGCCGACCTGCGCGGGCGGACCGAGGTGCTGGAATGGCTGATGTGGCAGGCCGCCGGGGTCGGGCCGATGTTCGGGCAGGCGGGCCATTTCAAGTTCTACGCGCCGGAGCCGAACCCCTACGGTCTGGAACGCTACACGACAGAGGCGCTGCGTCTCTACGGCGTGCTGGACCGGCGGCTGGAAGGGCGTGACTACATCTGCGACGCCTGTTCGATTGCCGATTTCGCGACTTGGCCCTGGGTCGTCACCTATCGCAAACAGGAAATCGACCTGGACCAGTTTCCCAATGTCCGCCGCTGGTATGACCTGATGAAGACCCGCCCGGGGCTGCGGCGCGGCTATGACCTGGGCAAGGACCTGGGCAAGCCGCAGGGCAAGTGGGACGAGGAGGCGCGAAAGCACCTGATGCCGCGCAGCACGCAGGAGAGGGGATAGCCGCGTATCACCCGGCGCGCAAATGGGCCAGCATGGTTTCGGCACCGGAAACCTGTACTGGCACGCCCGGTGGATTGTCCCTCAGTCCCGGTTCGGAAAAGAGCGCGGTGATCTCGCCGTCCTCGACCAGCATGGAATAGCGCCAGCTGCGCAGGCCCATGCCTTGTGCCGACCGGTCGACCAGCATGCCCATCTGCCGGGTGAAATCGCCATTTCCATCGGGCAGCATCATGACTTTTTCGATCCCCTGTGCGCGCGCCCATTGAAACATGACGAAGGCATCGTTGACCGACAGGCAGATCACGCGGTCGATCCCATGCTCGCGAAAGGCGTCGTAGTGGCCTTCGTAGCCGGGCAGATGGGTTTCGGAACAAGCGGGGGTAAAGGCCCCGGGCAGCGCGAAAAGCACCACGCGTTGACGGTCGAACAGTTGGGCGCTGGTCACGTCCCGCCATTCATAGGGATTGTCGCCGCCCGGGGCCTCGTTGCGTTGGCGGGTGTGAAAGACGGTTTCGGGGACGCGCTGCGGGGTCATGTCCGGGCTCCTGTTGCAGGTCGGTACGGCCTGACCCAAAGTAGTCTCTCCGGGCCGACGGTAAAGCGCCCAAGTTGACGAGAGAGACGATGCCCGACCTGCTGCCCGATCTTCCCGGCTATGGCGCGCTGCGCGCCTTCGCTCCTGCCGCGCGTGGCCCGCGCATGACCAAGCTTTTGCGAGACCTGGATGCGGCGATTTCCGCCTGTGACCTGCGCGACGGGGCCACGGTGTCGTTTCACCACCACCTGCGCAACGGTGACGATGTGCTGAACATGGTGATGGCAGCGCTGTCACGCCGGGGGCTGAAGGATCTGCACGTCGCGGCCAGTTCGATCTTTCCGGTGCATGCGCCCCTTGTCGATCACATCCGCAACGGCACTGTCTCACGCGTCTCTGCCGCCTTCATCTCGGGCCCGGTAGGAGAGGCGATCTCGACCGGTGTGCTGCCGAACCCGGCGGTCCTGATGACACATGGCGGACGGGCGCGGGCGCTGGATGCGGGGGAGATCGTGATAGACGCGGCTTTTGTCGCTGCGCCGGCCGCGGACGAGATGGGCAATGTCTCTGGCAGCACGGGACCGACCGCCTGTGGCACGATGGGCTATCCCATGACCGATGTTGCGGTCGCGCGCCGCACCGTGGCCATCACCGACACGCTGGTCCCCTACCCGGCGCCCGCCATCGACATCCCGCAAGGGCAGGTGGATCACGTGGTACAGGTGCCGCGCATCGGCGATCCCGGCGGCATCGCCTCTGGCACGACGCGCCCGGCAGAAGACCCCGTCAGCCTCTCCATTGCCGACAGCGCCGCGCGTACCATCACCGCCAGCGGGCTGCTGGCCGAGGGGTTTTCCTTTCAGACCGGGGCCGGGGGCGCCTCGCTGGCGACCGCTGCCGCGGTTGGCCGGCAGATGGCGGAGCTTGGCGTCGCGGGCAGTTTCTGTTCCGGGGGGATCACCGGCTTTCACGTCGAGATGCTGCGTGCGGGGCTCTTTCGCGGTTTGATGGACGTGCAGTGTTTCGACCTCGACGCGGTGCGGTCCTACCGCGACGATCCCCGGCACCAGGCCATGTCGGCAGCCACCTATGCGGCGTCCCATATTGGCGGGGCGGTGGTCGACCGGGTCGACGCGGTGGTGCTGGGCGCGGCCGAGGTCGATCTGGATTTCAACGTCAACGTGACCACGCGGGCGGGCGGCATTCTGATCGGCGGGTCCGGCGGGCATGCGGATACGGCTGCGGGCGCGCGGCTTTCCATCGTCACGACTCGCCTGACCGCCGCCGGTTTTGCCAAGATCGTGCCGCAGGTGGGCACGCTGACCACGCCGGGCCAGACCATCGACGTGGTGGTGACTGAGGCGGGGCTGGCGGTGAACCCGGCGCGGGACGAGCTGGCGGACCGGCTGCGCCGGGCGGGCCTGGCCGTGCGTCCGATCGAGGACCTAGCGCGCGAGGCCGCCGCCGCCGCGCGCCAGCCGGTTCCGCCCCGGGTCGACGGGCGGGTGGTCGCCATCAGCGAATACCGAGACGGCAGCGTGACCGACCTTGTCCGTCAAATCGGCCCGGACTGACACTTTGCCGTGACACGGCGCTGGTATTCCGTGCCGAAACCGCGACAATCGCGGCGGATGCGCTATGGTTCTTGGCGGGTTCAGGCCGCTGTCCGCACGACAAGACGGAATGCGGTGTTCAACAGGGAAAGAGGTTTCAGGATGACAACAGACATCCAGTTCAAGCGGTCCTGGCGTGTTTGGGCCGGGGCCTGTGCGCTGGCGCTGATGCTGCCGGTGGCTGGGTTTGCCCAGGATGCCGCACCGATCCAGGTCGATACGATGCGCCTGACGTCGGAACAGCCGGTCACGATGGATACCTTCTTTGGCACGGTTCAGGCCAGCGACATGCTGGGCCTGTCCTACGAGGCGGGCGGCTGCGTGGTCGAGGTCTCGGACAAGGCCAAGCGCGCGCGTGTCGCCTCTGCCGGGCAGGTGCTGGTGCGGCTGGATGACAAGCGGTCCATGCTGGCGCTGCGCACCGCAGAGTCGCGGGTTGCCGAACTGGCCGCCACCATCGAAGAGCGCGAGTTGGACATTCAGTCCGCCATTGCCGATGACAAGCGCCGTCAGCAGGAACTGGACCTGACCACCGCCGAATACGAACGCAACAGCACCATGCTGGGCCGTGGCCTGATCAACGAGACCACGATGGAAGGGGTCGAGCGCCGTTTCATGGAGGCGCAGTTTGCAGCCGACCGCGCGCAAGAGGCCATCGCCACCGCCCGCGCCGCCAAGCGCCGCGCCGAGATTGCCCATGAGATCGGGCAACTGGATCTGCAGACCGCGCAGCTCAACCACGAACAACTGGTGCTGACCGCGCCCATCGACGGGGTGCTGGTGGGCTTTGAAACCAACGTGGGCGATTGCGTCTCGGCCGGGGAGCGCGCCGCACAGATCTATGCGCCCAGCGAGAAATCCGTGGATGTCTTCATCCTTATCAGCCGCCTGTCCGCAAGCGGTCCGGCGGGGATTTCCGATGGGTCTGCCGTGCGCATCACCCGCGTGAATGGCCAGGTCTGCGCCGGGACGATCACCCGTTTCGACACCGAGGCGGACCTGGAAAACCAGTTCGTCAAGGCCACCATCGAGGTTGACGAGACCTGCGCCCCCGATCTGTTCCTGAACGAGGCGGTCGAGGTCGAGGCGATGCTGGACTCCAGTGACGATACCTTCGAGATTCCCACCGACGCGCTGACCAATGGGGACACGGTCTTTCTTGTGGACGAAGAGGGGGTGACGTTGCAGGAAGTCGCGGTCGAGATCCTCAAGACCGGACCGCGTGAAACCATTGCGCGCATTCCCGGCGGGGCCGGGCGGCTGATCGTCAGCGATGCCCTTGCCGGACTGGGCGAGGGGCAGACGGTGGCGCTGCGTTGATCCTTTTGCGGTGATCCCGCCCGGTCAGGGCGGGGTCAGCGTGCCCCGCATGGTCGCGGAATAAAGGAAATCCTCGAGATCCTCGGTGTTGATTGGCTTGGTCATCAGCACCGTCTGTGCCGCGTCGCACATCTGGCGCAACTCGGTCGAGCGGTTGGCCGACATCAGGCGCGCGGGCAGGGCCGGATCGCGTGCCCGCAACTGCCGGACCAGGGCCAACCCGTCCTGACCTTCGCCCAGGTGATAATCCGCCAAGAGCGCATCCGGCAGGATGCCGATGTCATGCAGCAGGGCGCGCGCCTCCTCGACGCTGCCCGCGTCCAGCACGCTGCCGCCCCAGCGTTCGATGAGCAGACCCAGCGCGCGGCGCAATTCCTCGTCGTTTTCGACCAGCAGCACGATCAGCCCGCTGTCACGCAGACGCTGCCGGGCTGCCGGGCTCTTGCGGGGGACGGGCATCTCGTTCGGGCCGCTCACCCGTTGCGCGCTGAAAAAGAACCGCGTGCCGCGCCCCAGCTCCGAACTCACGCCAAGCGGATGGCGCAGCTGCGCGCAGGCGCGTTCCACGATCGCCAGGCCAAGGCCCAGCCCCTCGTTCACGCTGCTCTTGCTGTCCAGCCGCTCGAACTCGCGGAAGATCCGTTCCTGGTCGGCCTCGGCGATGCCGGGCCCGGTGTCCCAGACCTCGAACCGGATCGTGTTGCCCTGTCGCCGGGCACCCACCAGCACACGGCCTTTTTCGGTATAGCGCACCGCGTTGGCGATCAGGTTTTGCAGGATGCGGCGCAGGAACCCCGGGTCGCTGGCCACGCTGCCCGAGGCCGGAACCACCCGCAGGTCCAGCCCCTTGAGCGCGGCGAGGGGGGCGAATTCGTCTTGCAGCCGCTGCAGGAGCTGGTTCACCGAAACGGAGGTGATGTCGAGGCTGGCGGCACCGGAATCGAGTTTCGAGATGTCCAGCAGCGCGTCGATGATCTTTTCGACGCTGTCCATCGCGCTCAGCGCCTTGGTGGCATGTTGCCGCGTGATGTCATCCCCGTCGCCCTCGGCGATCCCCGAGATATAGAGCTTTGCCGCCGACAGCGGTTGCAAAAGGTCGTGGCTGGCCGCCGCGACAAAGCGCGACTTGGAGGCATTGGCCCGTTCCGCCGTGACCAGCGCATCCTCCAGTTCCAGCGTGCGTTCCATCACCCGCCGTTCCAGCAGTTCATTGGCCTCTTCGAGTGCCCGCGCCGCCTGGCGTTCGACGGAAACGTCGGTAAAGGAGATCACGAACCCCCGGTCGGGCATTTCCTGCGCAAAGACGTCCAGGGTGATATCGCTCTCGGCCCGGATCTCGAACCGCAGGGCCTGGCGCCCGCGGTCCTGGTGGGCCCAGGCGCGCAGGTCCTCGGCGGTCATGACATCGGCGTCAAAGCGGGTTTCCAGCTGTTCTATCAGCCGATCGAAATCCACGCCCAGCCGCAGCGTGGCGATGGGCAGGGACAGCATCTCGCCGATCTTGTCGTTCCAGCCCACCAGCCGCGCGTCGCGGTCAAAGATGCAGACCCCCTGGTTGAGGTGATCCAGCGTCGCCCGCAGCATCCGCGCCTGGCTGTCCAGCAGCTTGCCGCGTTCCTGCCGTTCCAGCCGCATGATGTCGGTCACGTCGGTCTGCAGCACCACGGTGCCGCCGTCCGGCGTGCGGTGTTCGCTGACCTGCAACCAGCGGTCCCAGATCAGGCGCACGTTGAAGATCGCGTGCCGGTCCTTGTGCCGTTTCAGCCGCTGTTCCGCCCATTGCGCGGGGCTGACGACCTCCGGCAGTTGCAGGAACCGGCTTTCGCTGACCGCCTGAACGTAATCGGCAAAGGGCAGTCCCTCTGCCAGGCGCGGCTGCACGTCGTGCAGCGGCAGGCTGAACCGGCTGTTCCACATCACCAGCTTGTCGGCGCTGTCGAAAAGGCCAAACCCCTCCTGCACCGCCTCGATCGCGTTGGCCAGGTTCTTGCGGGCGTGTTCGGCCTCGTGCTTGGCGCGGGCCAGGGCGGCGTTTGACTGGTTCAGCAGGTCCAGCGTGTATTCCAGGTCGCGGGTGCGCTGGCGCACCTGGTCTTCCAGCATGGCGGCGCGTTCGAACTGGGCATAGGCGGCGCCGGACTGGTCTGTGTCCTGTTCGACCCGGCGCATCAGCGCCTCGCTGATCCGCAGCAGTTTTTCGTTCTGACGTTCCAGAGGGTCGTTGGGGTTGATCAGGAAATGCGTCATGTCTCCCTGCATGGACCCTCCGGGGCATAGATCGCGACTCCGGTCATGGTCTGGTTGACATGCATCCCGTTGACCTGCTCGCCATAGGTGGAAAACCCGGTGACCCTGTGCCGCGTCAGCACATCGTCAAGGGGCCGTTTCAACTGGCGTTTTTCTGCCTCTATCCGGCGCAGAACGCAATCGCAGGCCAGGATCGCCTGGGGTTTTTCACCCCGCGACAGCTCGCTCAACTGCTGGTCCAGGTGGTCGACGATATGGGCCGCTTCGGCCAGCGTCAGCACCAGTCCCTCGTCGATGGCCGAAAAGAATTCAAGCGCGCCGTCCTCTGTCACGCGCTTGATGGCGCGGACATGGTGGCTGCCGCCCAGGCGCACCACCATCGGGCTGTCGGCAAAGGTGAAGGTGTCGATCTGGTTCGGATCCTTGCCCAGGAGGCGCCCCAGTTCGCGCGCCGCCGGTTCGGCGTTGATCTCGTGCACCAGGCGGCGCGAAGGATCCGCGCGGGTCACCACCATGCGCAGGTCGGTGGGGGTGAAATGGTTGACGCTGAACACCCGCAGCCGGCAGGTGCTGCGCACCAGGGCCATGACGGCGGCCTTTTCGTGGCAGACCCCGTTCAGCGCGACGAAGGTATGTTCGAACCGCACCCCGTCCCCGGCAGAGCCGCCGAACAGCTGTGTCGGTCCCAGCCCGGCGGTGAGGGACGAGGCCAGCCTGTCCTCCTGCATCGACAGGCCATCGACCATGAGAAAGGCGAATTCCTCGGTCATCTCGGGGGCGCGGGCGCCCAGCTCGGCGCGGGCACGGATCGTGCGCTGGGTCATCTCGTTGCTGGGCAGGTTTTCCAGGTCCTCGTACAGCAGGACCTCGGCTTCGAAACAGCGTTGCGGCAGCGCCATCGCCACCACCTGTTCCTCGACATAGCCGGCGCCCATCGCGATCTCTCCGGCGGTGGTGCAGGCCATGACCGGGGCATCGCCCAACCGCGACTGCAGGCCCGTCACCAGCGTCTGGAAAGGCGTCGAGGGGCTGCAAAATATCATCACGACGGCAAAGGGGCCATCCCCCAGCCCTTCGGCAAGCCGGTTGATCAGGTCGGGTGCGTCGCAATCGGCGCGGGCTGTCCGCAGAACGGCGTCGTTATCGACACCCCCCTCGGACGGAGAGGCTCCTCCGTCCATCGGTTCTCCTCCCCAGGTGTTCTGTTTTTATTCGGAACAGACTACGGAGTGTCCGGCTGCTTTGGCAAGAGGTTCGAAAAGCTGGCCTCGCCCGCGATCAGGACGGCTTGCGTGCGGCTCTGGACGCCCAGCTTGCGCATGATGGCGGTCACATGGGCCTTGACGGTGGTTTCCGCGATAGAGAGGTCATAGGCGATCTGCTTGTTCAGCTTGCCCTCGCAGATCAGTTGCAGGATGCGTGCCTGCTGGTTGGTCAGCGTCGACAGGCGCGAGACCGCGTCGTCGCCCGCATCCGCCGGCTGCCCGGCATCGCCCACGTCGACGAACCCTTCGGGGACAAAGACCTCGTCGCGCGCCAGCGCATCGAAGGCCTGGCGAAAGACGCCGCGCTGGCTGTGCTTGGGGACAAAACCCTTGGCGCCCGCGCGCATCACCGACGTCACCATGCGGTTGTCCGCCATCGAAGAGACGACGACCACGGGAATTGCCCCGGCGGCGGTCTTGAGCCGGATCAGCCCGTCCAGCCCGTTCACGTCCGGCAGGTTGAGATCCAGCACGATGACATCCGGTTCGGCGCCTTCATCCAGGGCGTCCAGCGCATCCTCGAGCAGGCTGGCGGTCTCGATCTCCTCGATCCCGGCCACGGTCTTGAGCGTCATGGCCAGCGCATCGCAAAACAGCGGGTGATCGTCCACGATCAGCGCAGAGGCGAAATGCCGTTGATGGTCCGTTTCGGGCAACGTTCTCCTCCCCCTTTGAACGCCGGTTTCTTGGTATACCTTACGATCCTAGCAAAGCGCCAGAGCCACGGCACCTGTGCTAAGGTCTTAGGAGGAGGGGGCGTGCCGGCGGACATGCAAACGGCGTGACCGGGTCACGCCGCCTGTCGGACCTTTGGCTTTGGGTCAGCCGGTCCAGTTGGTCGCCTGGGCAAAGATCAGGAAGGCGATGGCGATCCCGATCCAGGTGACGAAGAGCGGCAGGAAAAAGCGGATCCAGCGGTCCCATCCCACGCCGGCCAACGCCAATGTCGCCATGAAGTAGCCGGAGGTCGGGTAGAAGATATTCGAGAGCCCGTCACCCAGCTGGTAGGCCAGCACCGCGTTCTGCCGTGTCACCCCGATCAGGTCCGAAAGCGGCGCCATGATCGGCATCGTCACAAGCGCCTGGCCGCTGCCCGACGGAATGACGAAGTTGAAGCCAAGCTGCGACAGGAACATGCCCACCGCCGAAAGCGTGTCGGGAAAGCTGCCGACGAGGCCGCCAAGCCCGTGCACCAGCGTATCCATCACTTGGCCTTGTTCGAACATCACCGCAACCGCCCGGGCCAGTCCGACGATGATCGCGCCCATCAGAACGTCGCGAAAGCCCTCGTTGAAGGCGTCGCAGATGCGCGCGGTGTTCAGCCCGGCGACCAGCCCGACAACAACGCCCATCAAGACGAAGAGGCCCGCCATTTCCAGCATGAACCAGCCGCGGGTCAACACGCCCCAGACCATGATCGCGAAAAAGCCCAGCGTGACCAGCCCGGCCCAGGCCTGGCGCTGGCTAAAGCGCATCGGCTCGGCCGAGAAATCGTGGCGGTAGGTGCCGCGCTTCGTCTCTTCGCGGGAATCCCCGACCATCAGGCTGTCATCGGGGTTGGCGCGGACGCGGCGGGCATAGCGGATCGTGTGCAGCACGGCCACAACCAGCAGCACGACAAAGAGCGTGGCGCGCAGACCGGCACCGGAATACAGCGGCAATTCGGCGATTGTCTGACCCAGCCCGGTATTGATCGGGTTCAGCACACCCGCCGTGAACCCGGCCGTTGTCGCCAAAAGCGCGGTTGCCGCGGCGGTGATCGAGTCGTAGCCCAGCGCAATCATCAGCGGCAGGATCACGGGCACGTAGACCAGGGCCAGTTCCTGGGTCCCGATCAAGGAGGCCACGACGGCAAAGAAGGTCATCAGCACCGGAAACATCAGCAGGCTGCGCGAGGAAAAGCGCCGTGCGAGTTTGTCCACCGCCACGTCGATCAGGCCGGTCCGGCGGACCACCATGAAGGTGCCGCCGATGATGAAGGTGAAAAAGACGACGGTCGCGGCATCCACCAGCCCGTTCGGGACCGCTAGCATGAACTGTTCCAGTCCCACGGGCGTGGCCGGAACCTCGCGGTAGCTGGCCGGGTCGATGGCGCTGCGGCCATTCGCCAGCGTCACCCGATCATACAGACCTGCCGGAATGACGTGGGTCAATGCGGCGGCAATGGCCGTAAAGACGAAAAGGATGACGTAGATATGCGGCATCCGGAATCCGGGTGCCTCTGTCTCGTCCACGTCGGTGTTCTCGGCGGTCATTGTCTGGTCCTCCCTCGACCTTGCTGCGCAACGGGGCGCGAAGATCGTCTGATGTTGCAATATCTGACATGTTAGTTAAAATATTTATTGATATGCCATAATTGCTTTCAGAAGGGTCTGTTTGCATATTTTTGAAAGTGGTGGGAAATATAAAGAAAACCGGAGGGAAACATGACAGAGGCAGGAGGTGAAGCGCAGAGCAGGCGCGCCTTTGGCGCCCTCATCGACGCGCTGAGAGGTGGAGAGTTGCCGTCGAGCAGCTTTCACTCGATGCAGCAACTGGTGAGCGTCCTGGGATTTCCGATCTCGTCGATTCGCGAGGCGGTCAAGCGGGCCGAGGCCCAGGGCCTGGTCGAGATCCTGCCAAAACGCGGCATCCAAGTGATGTCTGCGGACCTCGACTCGACGCGGAACTGCATGGATATGCGCGCGACGCTGGACAAGGAAGGCGCGCGCCGCCTGCTGGCACGCGGCAAGGGGCGTGACTGGTCCGGGTTGCGCGCGGCGCATGAGGCCCTTCTGGCCCGCGCGCAGGCCGGGATCGGCGCCGCAGAGGCTGTCGATGCCATCGACGTGGATCTCAGCCTGCATGACGCGCTCGCCGAAGAGCTGGACAATCCGCTGCTGCGGCGCTGCTACGAAGAGAACCGCACCCGCATCGCCATCATCCAGAACACGCGGCCCTTCCTCGCCGATCGCGTTGCCTCGGCGATGGAAGAGCACCTGGCCATTATTTCAGCCATCGAGGCCGGGGACGAACCGGCGGTGATGGAGGCGATCGACCTCCATTTCCTGCAAACGCTGCGCTGGTGGGGAATCCACGGCTGAGCGGTTCCGCGTGACGCGGTGCCGGGCCGTGACCGTGGATCACCTGTCGCCGAACATGTCCCCCAGTCCGCCCAGCACGGACCCTTCGCCCTTGCTGCCGCCCGGACCCGCGGCGCGCAGCACGCGGTCGGCCAGCCGCGAGAAGGGCAGGCTTTGCAGAAAGACGGTTCCCGGGCCGCGCAGCGTGGCCAGAAAGATCCCCTCGCCGCCGAACACCATGCTCTTGAGGTTGCCGGCCCGTTCGATGTCATAGTGCACGCCGCTGGTCATCGCCGCCAGACAGCCGGTATCGACGCGCAGAACCTCGCCCGCCTGCAATTGGCGCCGGATGACGGTGCCGCCGATATGGATAAAGGCCATGCCGTCGCCGTTCAGACGCTGCAGGATGAACCCTTCGCCGCCAAAGAACCCGGCCCCCAGCTTGCGCTGAAAGGCGATGTCGGTGGTCGTGCCGAAGGCGGCGCAGAGAAAGGCGTCTTTCTGGCAGATCAGTTCTTCGCCCATCTCGGCCATGTTCACGGGAATGATCTTGCCCGGATAGGGCGCGGCAAAGGCGACGCGCTTTTTGCCCTGCCCGTTGTTGGTGAAATGGGTCATGAAGATCGATTCGCCGGTCAGCACGCGCTTGCCGACGTTCAACAGGGAATCCATGAACCCGGCGGACGGGCGTCCGCCATCGCCCAGACGGGTTTCAAAGCCGATCCCGTCGTCCATGTAGTTCATGGCCCCGGCCTCGGCGATCACGACCTCGGAAGGGTCGAGTTCCACCTCGACGATCTGCATGTCATCGCCAAAAATCTCGTAGTCAACTTCATGACACCGCATTTCAAACTGCCTTTCAGGTATGGGCAAAGGGAATCCCCCGAAGGCTAGACTGGTGGTGCGCGCCCAGTCCAGTCCGGACATCCTTACGGTCTTGCAAGACCATCGGGGGGACTGGCGATGTGGTTGGCCAAGTCTCTTTGACAGGAGGAATCGAGAGTCCAGCTCCCCGTAAACGCGCTTGGTATGCTTATCTTCTGCGCCCAATTTCGAAATGCCCGCAATGCGGTTTCTATTGGCCCTTCACTTGATCTGCCTGCCCCCGGTGCGGATATGATCCGGCAAAAGGACATTCCTTTGTGGTTTGGGCCGTTCTGACACTCGGCCTGGTCTTGATGGTCTTCGTGGTGCCGGGTCTGCTCTTGCTGCTTGCCTGGATCGCAGATGTTCTGGACATTCCTCTGTCGTCCAGCAGTCCCATGTAGGTGTTCGGAACCTGCCCGAGGTTCAGGTTCTCGTGCTGACGAAAAAAGGGCGCCCCGCGGGACGCCCTTTTCCTCATGCCTTGTGCTGGCTTACTGCAGGCTGGCCAGTTCCTTGGGCAGCTTGAAGGTCCAGACGGTGCCACCCTGGTTGAGGTAGTTCACCTTCTTGGCAACCTCGCCACCCCAGAGCGGAACCGCGCCGCCCCAGCCGGAGACGATCGTGACATACTGCTCGCCGTCCATTTCCCAGGTGACGGGCTGACCCACGATGCCCGAGCCGGTCTGGAACTCCCAGAGAATCTCGCCGGTCTCGTCGTCCAGAGCGATGAACTTGCCCTCGGGCGTGCCGGTGAAGACGAGGCCGCCACCGGTGGTCATCACGCCACCCCAGAGCGGTGCGTCGTTCTTGTATTCCCAGACCAGGTCACCGGTGTCGGGGTCGATCGCCTTGAGCGACCCGATGTGGTCCTCGTAGTTCGGCTTGATGGTGAACCCGGCCCCCAGATAGGCGGCGCCCTTCTTGTAGGTGATCGGCTCGTTCCAGATATCCATGCCCCATTCGTTCGAGGGCACGTAGAAATTGCCGGTCTTCTGGCTGAAGGCCATCGGCATCCAGTTCTTGCCACCCAGGAAGGAGGGCGAGGCAAAGATCACGTCACCCTTCTTGCCATCGGCGGCCGCGGTGGGATCGCCGGGGCGGTTGTCCTCGTTGAAGATCGGGCGGCCGTTTTCATCAATGCCGTCGGCCCAGGTGATGTCCTTGACGAAGGGCGTGGCCGAGATGAACCCGCCATCCTCTGCGTCGAGCACGTAGAAAAAGCCGTTCCGGTCGGCGGTGGCCAGGCGCATGTTGCCGTCGCGGTCGTTGTAGGCGACCACTTCGTTCACGCCGTCATAGTCCCAGCCCTCGCGCGGGGTGGTCTGGAAGTGCCACTTGATCTCGCCGGTCTTGGGGTCGATGCCGATGCGGCTGGCAGCATAGAGGTTGTCGCCGGTGCCGTCGTTCTTTTGCCCCGCATCGCGCAGCCAGCTGTTCCAGGGCGCCGGGTTGCCCGCGCCAAAGATCAGCGTGTCGGTGCGTTCGTCGTAAGAGCCGCCCAGCCAGGTGGCGCCGCCGCCGGTCTTCCACATGTCGCCCGGCCAGGTCGCGTTCAGCGTGCCGGTCATGGTCGAGGGTTCGCCGTTCAGCATGCCCATGTGACCTTCGATCACCGGGCGTTCCCAGACCAGGTCGCCGTTTTCGATGTTGCGGGCCTGCACGGTGCCGACGATGCCGAATTCACCGCCTGAGTTGCCGGTGATGACCAGCCCGTCGACGATCAGCGGCGCGGCGGTATAGGAATAGCCGGCCTTGTAGTCCGCGATCTTGTCGCGCCAGACGACATCGCCGGTGTCCTTGTTCAGCGCAACGATGCGCGCGTCCAGCGTGCCGAAGATGATCTTGTCGCCGTAGATCGCGGCGCCGCGGTTGACCACGTCACAGCAGGGCAGGATACCTTCGGGCAGGCGGGCGTCGTACTGCCACAGTTCCTTGCCGGTTTTCAGGTCGATGGCGTAGAGCCGCGAGTAGGAGCCGGTGACATACATCACGCCGTCATAAATGATCGGCTGGGCTTCCTGCCCGCGTTGCTTTTCACCGCCAAAGCTGAAGGCCCAGGCGGCCTGAAGATACTTGATATTGTCCTTGTTCAGCGTGTCCAGCGGGCTGTACCGCTGCAGATGGCGGCCCATGCCGTTGGTCACGACCTGTGTCGTGATGGTCTGGTCGTCGGCCAGATCGGCCTCGGTTACTTGTGCCGTGGCAGCTGTGCCGGTCAGCAGGATGCTGGCAGCGGCTGCCAGAATGAATCGGTTCATGAGATTTCCTCCCTTCATCGCCCAGGCGACGTGGATACACGCGCCCCTCTCCCGGGCGCTGGAGACAGTATTCAGGGAAGCCGCGTGGCGAGGTATTGCACAATGGTCGTAAGACTGCCGCGCGCTTGACAAGCGGTGTCGGGCATGACGCGCGCGTGACTCGAACCAGGGGAGAGCGCGGCGCGGTCACAACGAAAAAAAGGGCAGCCCGGGGGCTGCCCTTTGCGTTGCGGTACCGGGGGCGATCAGTCGGAAATCGCGCCGTTGTCCTGGGTGGTGATGCTGACCAGGTAGGACAGGATGAAATCCTGCACAGTGCGGTCTTCGATACCCACGTGACGCATCTTGGTGCCGGGCATGAACCCGTCGTTGTCTTCCATCCAGGCGCGCAGGGCGGCGGGCGTCCAGACGATGCCAGAGGCCTCGAGCGCGATGGAATAGTCGTAGTCGGGATAGCTGCCCGCGGCGCGGCCGATGACGTTTTCCAGCGGCGGCCCGTAAGAGGCATGGTCGGCGTCGACCGCGTGGCAGCGGCGGCATTCGCTGTCGAACAGGGCCTTGCCGGCGGAAATCTTGATCTCCTCGAAAGTATCGGCGCAGGCCGGCCCGGCGATGAGGGCGGCGGCGAGAATAAGGGCGGTCTTCATGTCAGATCTCCAGTGAGGTGCGCGATTCCCTGGTCCTGGCGCGATCCTCTGCCGTTCACGGGCAAAAGCCATCCACTGCTTTGGTCGTATTCCTGCGCGCCGGGCGATTGATCATGATCATGGACGGTGTACCCGGCTGTGTTTGTCCGCACGCGGACCGGCCCTGTCCACCCGCAGAGTCCCGGCAAGGCGCCCGGACTCCCCGAGGGATCGTTGCCCGCGGCGGCAAGGGTCCCTTATCCAGGGCCTTGCGGGGTGGCCGGCGCAGACCCATCCTCTGCGCCGGTCTCTTTGCCCCCGCGGCGGGGTGTCCGACTAGAAGAGCGGCGCGTATTTCCAGTTGTCCGCGTCGGGTGTTACCTCGTCGAGGTCATATCCCGCGCCCTGCAGGCGCCGGGCGACCGGCAGGCCCGCCTTTGCGGCGCGGTCTACCATCGCGCGGCCCGCAGCCTCGTCCCGGGCGACGCCATGCCCCCGGATCAGCGCCAGCCCATAGTTGAACTGGCCGACCGGATCGCCCGCCTCGGCGGCGCGGCGGTCCCATTCGGCGGCGGCATCGGGGTCATAGTCACCACCCAGGCCGTTGTTCTGCAACTGGCCCATCCAGGTCATCGCTGCCGTGTAGCCGCCCTGTTCGGCGCAGAGCCGAAAGATCTCGCGCGCATCGGCGTGGTCGCCCTTCTTGGTGAAGTGATAACCCGAGGCGCAGGTGGTCATGTCGGTCTGACCACGCCGGATGTTGTCGATCACCCGGTCCATGCCCATTTCGGGCGGGTTGAGAGTGCCCAGGTCCTCCTCGGCCCAGGCGGCGGTGGCGAGTGTGGCGCAGATCGCCAGCGTCGTCATGCGCATCGCATCCTCCTTTCGCGGCTCACGGCGCGGTTTGCCGCCGCGATACAGTGTAACTTAGCGTGTCGGGCCGCAGTGACCATCACCCGACCCCGTGCAGGGCGATCAGGGGCGCAGCGCGGCGCCCCAGGGGAAGCGCCCAACCTTGATGGTCTTGATCGCCTCGCGCTTGGCCACGTCGATCACCGTCACGTCTCCCGAGATACCATTTGTGGTGAACAGCAGCGACTTGTCGCTGTTGAAGGCCATGTGCCAGACGCGGCGCCCGACGAGGATGTATTGTTCGACCTCGAAGGTCTCGGCGTTGACCACAGCAACGTGGTTGGACGGTCCCAGCGCGACAAAGGCGGTCTTTTCCTCGCCGTCGAATTCGAAGCCCACGGGTTGCACGCGGTCGGGGTGGACGCCCTTGACGGCAAAGTCGATCTTGGCCAGCTCTGCCTTGGTTTCGACGTCGAAGACGCTGACCGTGCCGCCGATTTCCGCAGACACCCAGAGCTGCGTCCCCCCGGCGGCGAATTCCGCGTGGCGGGGGCGCGAATCGACCAATGTATTGGCGACCAGTTCGCGGGTCTCGGTGTCGATCCAATGTGCCATGTTGGTGGTTTCCGACGTGGTGATTGCCAGCTTGCCATCGGGCGAGACGGCCATGCCCTCGGGTTCGATGCCCACGTCGATCTGGGCGACGACGGTGCGGCTGACCACGTCGACGACGGTGGTGATCGCGTCATCCTCATTGGCGATGTAGAGGTGCCGGTTGTCCGGATGCAGGACAAATTGTTCCGGGTCTTCGCCCGAGGGCAGGTCGAACAGGACCTCGCCGGTGTCCGGGTCCATGACCTGAACCGTGTCGCTGTCCGAGGCGCAGATGTAGACCACGCTGTGATCGTGGCTGAAGGTGATGCCACGCGGGCGATCCCCCGTGGGAATGGTGCGCACCACCTCGAGCGTGGCGACGTCGATCACGCTGATCGTGTCGTCCTTTTCGTTGGTGACCCAGATTTCCTCGGCGGCGACAGGCGCGCCCAGCAGGCAGGCGGCAAGGCAAGCGGTGAGGGTCTTGTGGGTGTTTTTGCCAAGAAGAAACATCATGTCGGTCCTCACTTTCCGAATGCCGGGCAATCGGATTCGGGGGCGTCGCGGCCCAATGTGTCGAGTTCGTTGACCTGGTGGAGGAAGCCCTCAAGCGGGGCCTGCGCCACCACGGCGCGGCGTGTGACCAGCGGAATCGGCTGGCGCAGCTGGCCGTTCCAGTCGCGGAACGACAGCGGGCGCCCCTTGAAGCCGGCCAGTTCGAAATCCGGGCCCAGCAGGTAGGCGCGCAGGGTCGCGGTGTCGGCGGCGCCGGTGCGGGTGACGGCCTCTCCGATTGCACGCACGGCGGCCCAGGCGGCATAGTCGCGCGACCGCATCGGGCGCGCGGCCAGGTCGGTGAAGCGGGACTGCAGCTGTGCCGCGCCCCATTGTTCCACCACCTGCGCCCAGGCCACGGGCACCAGCCCTTCGGAGCCGGCAACGGGGCGGGGCGTCCAGGTGTTGTAGGCGATGTAGCGGCCGAAATCATGGATCTCGTCCGCGATCAGCAGGACATCGTGATCCTTCAGGTCCTGGGTGAAGAGCGGCACTTCCTGGCTGGCGGTGCGCCGCATGTCGGCGTCGAAGGCCCATGTCTTTTCCGACTTCAGCCGCATGCCGAACTTGGTCAGGCTGTTGCGCAACGCTTCGGCAAAGGCGGTATCGTCCGGGTGCGTGCCGGTGATCATGGCCAGGTCGTCCCAGCGGCGGTTCAGCAGGAACTGGGCCAGGGCATCGGTGCGCATGGCATTGCTGGGCAGAGTGTGCAGCAGGTTGGCGCGGCAGTCCGCGCCGCGCAGGCGGTCATCGGGTGCGGCACTGTTGAAAATCAGGGCGCCCGCCGCCTCGGGCAGGTCGGCCAGGGCCAGGGCCGCATCGGCGGGGGCGTCCAGCACGATCAGGTCGGTGGTCGCCAGTGCCGCCCGTGCTGCCGCCGCGAGATCGCCGCCGACGGGCACCTCTGTCACCTCCAGCGCCCAGGTCTGGCCCAGAAACCGACCCGTCGTGGCATTGTCGGCCAGGCCCAGTTCGGCGCCTTTCAGGCCAAGGTCCCCGGGAATCGGGTCGAGGTTGGACAGGACGGGGGGCTGTTCGACCTCTTGCCGGAGGTAGTGAATCGTTACAGAGACATCGGCAACGGCCGCCGATGCGCTCAGGCACAGGGCCGTGGCCAGGCGCAGAAACATTGGTGAAGTCCTCCCTTGGCACGAAAGTATGCACCGCACCTGCGAGCGGAATAGGACCTTGGTCGTGGTTCCGCGTGGCTTGGGACTTAGGTCCAATAGCTTCGGTGCGAGACGGCCCCCTAAGAAAAGGGCAATCGCACCGAGGAGGAAACACGCACATGACCCGCAAGACCATTGCACTGAGCCTGGCCTTGATGTTCGGCGCCACGATTGCGCTGTCGCATGGGGACGTTGCCCCGCAGCCCGTCAATACCGACGCCCTGCCAGAGGTGGGCGACGAATGGCTGACCGAAAACCCCTACCGGGACCACGGAGACGAAGTCTACTGGACCGCTGTCGAGATCGGCTCTTCCGGTTACAACCAGAACTGCGCGCGCTGCCACGGGCTCCAGGTGATCTCGGGCGGGCTGGCGCCCGACCTGCGGTTCTTGGAGGCCGAGGAATACGGCGACGAATGGTACGTCGAGCGGTTCCGCCACGGCTATACCCAGAACGGCACTACCAAGATGCCCGCCTTCGGCGAGCTGCTGGGCCAGAAGGCGGCCTGGGCGATCCGCACCTATATCGAGGCGCGCCCGGACGATGAACAGGTGGCCGAACTGACGCCCGAGCTGAAGGTGCTGCGCGACCAGCTGGCCGCCTGGTCCGAGGATGCCTCTGGCGCGGATCCCGATGGCATGAAGGCCAAGCTGGACGAGATCGCAGCGGGCATCGAGACGCTCAGCGGCGCGCCCGTGGCCGACAGCGCGGCCTACCGCGCGTCTGCGCTGATCGACGGCACCTCCGAGGGGTATCGTCACGCGGCCGAGGCGCTGACCATCGGCCTGTCGGCGGCGCACTGACATGATCGCGGCGCGCCCCTTGCTGAAACTGTGCCTGTTGGCCGGCCTCTGGGCCGGTATCGCGGGCGCCGTCCAGGCGCGCTGCGAAGACTGGGTGCCACAGCCGAAACCCCAAAACGCCAGCCGCGACATCGTCGGTCAGGACATCGACCAGATCATGGAGCGCGGCTGGATCGAATTTGCCGTCTACGAGGATTACCCGCCCTATTCCTTCGAAGAAAATGGCAAAGCGCGCGGCGTCGACATCGAGATCGGGCGCCTGATCGCCGAGGATCTGGGGGTCGCGCCGCGCTTCAAGTTCGTGGCGGCGGGCGAGAATCTGGACGCCGACCTGCGCAACTACCTGTGGAAAGGGCCCTTGGTGGGCGGTGCCGTGTCCAACGTGATGCTGCGCGTGCCCTACGACAGCGCCTTTACCTGCCGGGTCGAACAGGTGGCCTTTACCGGCCAGTATCAGACCGAGGGGATCGCCATTGCCTATGACAAGGCGGCCTACCCAGAGGAAAAACCGGTTCCGGCCTATTTCCGCTTTGATACCGTCGCGGTGGAAAACGACTCGATTGCCGATTTCTACCTGACATCGCTGGCGGGGGGGCAGTTGAACGCCAATATCCGGCGATTCCCGACCACCGCGCAGGCGATGGCGGCGCTGGCAGAGGGCGAGGTGAAGGCGGCGATGGGGCCGCTGGCACAGCTGGAATACGGCCTGACCGAAAACCTGGCCGTGCACCAGCCGCCCTTGCCCGGCTTCTCGGTGGGCAAGTGGACCATCGGATTGGGTGTGAATTTCCGTTATCGTCCGCTAGGTTATGCCGTGGACGATGCGATCTATGCCGCGCTTGACGACGGGCGTATCGCGGCGATTTTCGAAAGCTACGGGTTGAGTTTCACGCCACCTGAGCGTTGAGTAATCCGTAGGGAGACAGGAGAACGGGGCTGCCTTGCGGCACCCGTCACAAGGAAGAGGGTTGAGAGATGCAGATGAGTGACAGCCGCGAGATCGCGGCCTCGCGCGACGTGGTGTGGCAGGCGATCCTCGATCCCGAGGTGCTCAAGGCCTGCGTGCCGGGCTGCACCGAGATGACCGGATCGGCCGAAGAAGGCTTCGAGGCGACCGTGGTGCAGAAAGTCGGCCCGGTGAAGGCGACCTTCAAGGGCCAGGTCACACTGGCCGACGTGGACAAGCCGAACTCGGTCACGCTGAACGGCGAGGGCAAGGGTGGGGCTGCCGGTTTCGCCAAAGGCGGGGCCAAGGTCGACCTGGCAGAGACCGCCGATGGCGGCACCCTGCTGACCTACGAGGTCGAGGCCAAGGTTGGTGGCAAGCTGGCGCAGCTGGGCAGCCGGATCATCGACGGCTTTGCCAAGAAGATGGCGGACCAGTTCTTTCAGAACTTCCAGGACGCGGTCGAGGGCCCGGCAGATCCGGACGCGGCGGAGCCCGGCGCGGATGGCGATGAAAACCACAAGAAAGGCTGGTTCAAACGGCTCGTGAAGGGCTGAACCGGCAGTATCCAGATACCCAGACAAGACATTTTATCCAGGGAGGATAGCGATGGCAGAAGTAACCATGACGGTGAACGGGAAATCCGTCACCAAGTCGGTCAAGGGCAACACGCTGATGACCGATTTCCTGCGCGACGAACTGCGGCTGACCGGCACCCACGTGGGCTGTGATACTTCGCAGTGCGGCGCCTGCAACATCCACGTCAACGGCAACCTCGTGAAAGCCTGCACCATGTTCGCGGGCGAAGCGGACGGCGCCGAGGTCTCGACCATCGAGGGTCAGGCCAATGCCGACGGGGCGCTGAACGTGATCCAGCAGGCCTTCCAGGATCATCACGGGCTGCAATGCGGATTCTGCACCCCGGGCATGGTCATGGCGGCGGCCTCGCTGCTCAAGGAAAACCCCAAGCCGACCGAGGCCGAGGTGCGTGACTACCTCGAAGGCAACATCTGCCGCTGCACCGGCTACCACAACATCGTCAAGGCGATCCTGGCCGCGTCCGGACAGGACGTCTCGGGCATCGCGGCCGAGTGAGGTGAGGCGGGCGCGTGCGATTTGTTGTCGAACTCGGTCTGATCGGCGGGATCTTCTTGGCGATCTCCTTCGGTTGGGATCGTGTCGTCGACTGGATCGACCCTGCGCCCCATTGGCTGAATCTCGTCGAGCTGCCGGGCCCGATTCTGCTTTTCGTCTTCGCATACGCTGCGGGGCGTTGGCTGAGGGCCCGGGATCGCAAGAAATGAGTTATCGGACCTCGGTCCGTCACCCCTAGGGAGGAATACCATGCCGAAGGATCATGGCATTGGCGCAAGCCCGAAGCGGCGCGAAGACGTCCGCTTTCTGACCGGCGCCGGCAATTACACCGACGACATCAACCTGCACGGACAGGCCTATGTCTACTTCCTGCGCTCGGATATGGCGCATGGCAAGATCAACAAGGTCGATACCGAAGAGGCGTCCCAGATGCCCGGCGTCGTGCGCATCTTTACCGGCGCCGATTTCGAAGGCGTCGGCGGTCTGCCCTGCGGCTGGCAGGTGACTGACAAGAACGGCGACCCGATGAAGGAACCGGCCCACCCGGTCCTTGCCCAGGGCAAGGTCCGTCACGTCGGTGACCCGGTTGCCGCCGTTGTGGCCGAGAGCCTCGAAGAGGCGCGCACCGCCGCCGAGGCCATCGAGCTGGACATCGAGGAACTGCCCGCCGTCGTCGACATGAAGGCCGCGCTGACCGATGGCGCCACCAAGGTGCACGACGATCTGTCGGACAACCTCTGCTATGACTGGCAGTTCGGCACCGACACGGAAACCACCGACAAGGCCTTTGCCGAAGCGGCGCATGTGACCACGCTGGAGCTGGTCAACAACCGCCTCGTGGCCAACCCGATGGAGCCGCGCGTGGCCGTGGGCGACTATTCCCGCGCCAACGATGAATCCACGCTCTACACCACCTCGCAGAACCCGCATGTGATCCGTCTGCTGATGGGCGCCTTTGTCCTCGGCATCCCGGAACACAAGCTGCGCGTCGTGGCGCCCGACGTGGGCGGCGGTTTCGGCACCAAGATCTTCCACTATGCCGAAGAGGCTTTTTGCACCTTCGCGGCGCGGCAGATCAACCGCCCGGTGAAATGGACGGCCAGCCGGTCCGAGGCTTTCATGTCGGACGCGCATGGCCGTGACCACGTGACCAAGATCGAACTGGCGCTGGACGCGGACAACAACTTTACTGCCGTGCGCACCGACACCTACGCCAACATGGGTGCCTACCTGTCGACCTTCTCGTCGTCGGTGCCGACCTGGCTGCACGGCACTCTGATGGCCGGCAATTACAAGACGCCCGCTGTACAGGTGAACGTCAAGGCGGTCTTTACCACCACGGTTCCGGTCGATGCCTATCGCGGCGCCGGCCGCCCCGAGGCGACTTTCCAGCTGGAGCGGGTGATCGACAAGGCCGCGCGCGAGCTGGGGGCCGATCCCATCGCGCTGCGCCGCCAGAACTTCATCACCGAGTTCCCCTACGAGACACCCGTCGCCGTGGCCTATGACACCGGCGATTACGGTGCCACGATGGACAAGATGGAAGAGCTGATGGACATCCCGGGCTTTGCCGCCCGCCGCGCCGAAAGCGAGGCCAAGGGCATGCTGCGGGGCCTGGGCGTCAACTGCTTCATCGAGGCCTGCGGCATCGCGCCGTCGAACCTCGTGGGTCAGCTGGGCGCGCGTGCGGGTCTGTATGACGCGGCGACCGTGCGGGTGAACGCCACCGGCTCGATCAGCGTCATGGTCGGCGCACACAGCCACGGCCAAGGTCATGAAACCGCCTTCCCGCAGGTGGTTGCAGAAATGCTGGGCATCGACGAATCGATGATCGACATCGTGCATGGCGATACCAGCAAGATCCCCTTCGGCATGGGCACCTATGGCTCGCGCTCGATCGCGGTCTGCGGCTCGGCCATGGTCCGCGCGACAGAGAAGATCATCAACAAGGCCAAGAAGATTGCCGCCCACCTGCTCGAAGCCGCGGAAACGGACATCGAGCTGAAGGACGGTCAGTTTTCGGTCGCGGGCACGGATAAATCCGTGGCTTGGGGGGATGTGACGCTCGCCGCTTACGTGCCGCACAACTACCCGCTCGAGGACATCGAACCGGGGCTGGAGGAAACCGCCTTCTACGATCCCTCGAACTTCACCTACCCGGCGGGCGCCTATGCCTGCGAGGTCGAGCTTGACCCCGAGACCGGCGAAGTGACCATCGAGAAGTTCGTTTCGGCGGATGATTTCGGCAACGTCATCAACCCGATGATCGTCGAAGGCCAGGTGCACGGCGGCATCGCCCAGGGCATCGGCCAGGCGCTGCTGGAAAACTGCGCCTACGACGAGAACGGCCAGCTGCTGAGCGCGTCCTACATGGACTACGCGATGCCGCGCGCCGACAACTTGCCGCACATGGCGAACTATACCGTGGACCACTCCTGCCAGACGCCTTGCACGCATAACCCGCTGGGTGTGAAGGGCTGTGGCGAGGCCGGAGCCATCGGCTCGCCGCCGACGGTCGTCAACGCGGTGATCGACGCGCTGCAGTCCGGCGGTCACAAGGTCGAGCACATCGATATGCCCGTGTCGCCCTCGCGCGTCTGGGCGGCGATGAACGGATAATCCCCGCCCCCGGCCCTGGATAATAGGGCCGGGGGAGATCAACAGGAGGATAAGAGATGTATTCTTTCGACATGGTACGGCCCAGCAGCGTGGCCGATGCGGTTTCGGCCCTGGGCCAGGACGAGGCGCAGGCCCTCAGCGGCGGCCAGACCCTGATCCCGACACTGAAACAGCGCCTGGCGATGCCGTCGGTGCTGGTCAGCCTGTCCGGCATCGAAGAGATGAAGGGCGTCTGCCGCGAGGACAACGGCGACCTGACCATCGGCGGCGGCACCACCCACGCCACCGTCGCGGCAGAGGCGGCGGCGCATTACCCGGGACTGGCCAAGCTGGCCGGCGGCATCGGCGATCCGGCGGTCCGCAATCGCGGCACCATCGGCGGCAGCCTTGCCAACAACGACCCGTCCGCCTGCTACCCGGCGGCGGCGCTGGGCTCGGGCGCGACCATCGTGACCAACAATCGCGAGATCGCGGCGGACGACTATTTCCAGGGCATGTTCACCACCGCGCTGGAAGAGGGTGAGATCATCACCTCGGTCCGTTTCCCGGTGCCGGAGGCGGCGGGCTACGCGAAGTTCGAACAGCCCGCCTCGCGTTTTGCGCTGACCGCTGTCTTCGTGGCGAAATACGCCGACGGCGTGCGGGTCGCGGTGACGGGGGCCTCTGAAAACGGCGTCTTCCGCTGGACCGAGGCGGAACAGGCGCTGTCGTCCAACTTCTCGCCCGACGCGGTGGCCGGTCTTTCGGTGCCCGCCGATGGCATGATCTCGGACCTGCACGGCACCGGCGCCTATCGCGCCCACCTTGTCGGCGTGATGACCAAGCGCGCGGTTGCTGCGGCCAGCTAAGCCAGCTTCAAGAACTTCGAACCCCCGGTCCCAAGCCGGGGGTTTTTCATGCCAAGTGTTTCTTTGGGCCAAAAATATCTCCGGGGGAGTCGACCGCAGGGAGACGGGGGCAGCGCCCCCTCTACACCGTCCGCAGATTGCCCTCGGCATCAACCAGCAGGACACGGATATCCCCGGGCGCCTCTGCCTTGATCCGTTTCACCTCGGCCAGGTCGGCAAAAACAAGCGCCGTGGACAACCCGTCCGCCAGCGCTGCGGACCCGGCTTCGACGCTGACGGTCGACCAGCGCGGCGCGCTTTCTTCAATCGGGTCCAGGATATGGCCATTGTCGCCCAGCATCAGGGCAGAGGGGCTTGAGGTCGCAATGGCCCGGCTGGTCAGATCCCGTGTCGTGACAAGGCCCGCCACAGGATCGGAAATGCCAACGGTCCAGGGCCCGCCCAAGCCGCGCATCTCTCCGACCTGTACCAGCGCGCGTTCAAAGCCGTGCGCCTCCAGCACCCCGGTCACGAGGTCGGTGGCAAAGCCCTGTACGATCCCGTTCAGTGTCAGGGCCTGTCCCGGCGCCAGTTCGATTCGGGCCACGGAGGTCCGGACACGGCGCCACCCGATGGACTGTCGCGCCGCCGCGACATCCCCGCCATTGGCCAGAGCCAGCCACAACGGTTGCACCGTCGGGTCAAAGCGGCCGAGGGTCATTCGGTTCAGCTCGCCCACCAGCCCGAGGAGAAAGTGCATGTTCGGCGAAGGCCGTGGCAGAATGCCGTCGCGGTTCAGTTGCGACAGGGCCGACGCGGGATCGTACAGGCTGAATTCTGCCTCGATCTCTTGCAGCAGGGCGGTACAGTCTTTCAGCGCCGCCACAGTCCGCTCTGCCGGGCCAAACAGCGCAATCGACACTTCGGCACCCAGCGCCTGCCCTGTCCAGCGGCGCTCTTCGGCGGCCAGCCCCTCGGGAACAAGCGCCATCGCCGCGCTGATTGTCAGAAATCGCCGCCGTTTCATGCCGCCCTCTTCCTGTCGCGTGCCTTCAGCACCAGTGGCACGCATTGCGCGGGATCATCGTGGATCTTCACGCAGTCGAGGCAGCCAAAGCACTCGGCATAGTCGACCCGGCCCGATCTGGGGATCGCCTGGTACTTGCACCGGACCGCGCACAGCTGGCAGGGGCTGCCGCATTCCGCGCGCCGCGCGATCCAGTCGCGCCCGCGCAGCAATCCACCCAACGCCATCAGCGCGCCCAGCGGGCAAAGGTAGCGGCAGAACCCCTTGAAGACGACCGCAGACAGCACCAGCAGCCCCACCGCATAGGCGACGTAGTACCACTCGCGGAGGAAATAGGTGGTGACCGCGGTCTTGAAGGGTTCGACCTCCACCGCCGTGTCCAGCGCGCCCGGGGCCACGAAGATCAGCGCCACCAGACCGGCCAGCACCAGGTATTTGAGCCGTTTCAGCCGCGTGTCCCAACGCGCGGGAACCGTCACCTCTGGCAGGCGCAGCAACCGGCCAACGTGATGGGCAAATTCCTGCATCGCTCCAAAGGGACACAGCCAGCCGCAGAACAGGGCGCGCCCCCAGAGGACAAACCCAAGGATCGCCGCGCCCCAGACCAGCAGTGAGAAGGGATCGTAAAGCAGGAAGGCATAGCTGCCCCCCTCCCAGGCGGTGCGGATCACCCCGATCACCGTCACGATGGACAGTTGTCCCTGTCCCCACCAGCCGACAAAGCCGGTCATGACCGCAAGGATGCCCAGACGGACCGGCGTGAACCCTGCCAGCCCCGCCAAGGCCGACTGCCGCCAGAACAGGACCGGCAAAAGCACCGTTAGCCCCAGCGCCAGGGCGATCATGTCCGCCTGCCGCTCGCGCAGCGCCGCCCGCCAGGGCGGCAGCGACCGTGGCGCCTTGGCCCGGGCAAAGAACCGCGCGTCGGTCGACTGGGTCGAGGACAGCGTCACGCTGCCGACCTGCGGCATGAAGGAGCCGTGCGCGCGCACCGCCTCGACATGCAATGTCCAGGGTTCTGTCGGGTCAAAGCCCAGCCGCCGGTCGGTGCGCAGGATCATCGCCGTGCCGTCTTGCAGGGCCTCCGGCAGGTCGTCGCGCAGCGAAAACAAGAGGTCGCTGTCGCGCAGGGCCACCGGCAGGCCGAACTGCTCCGCGCTGACGAGATCGGGCGCGGTGTTGCGCACGAACTCTTCGGTGATCAGCCCGTGTCGCCCGGTTTCGACCAGCAAGATCGGCTCTGCATGGTCCGAGATCGTCAAGAAGGCCTGCAGCTCGGCCAGCGACTCCGCGTCCAGAACCGCCCGTGCGATCGAGGGCGGGCCGATATCTACGATCCAGAGATCCAGGTAGGCACCGTCGGGGTCGGCCTCTGCGCCGGGATCGTCATCTTCCCAGAGCGTGCCGGCAAAGGCCTTGTTCACCTCGGCATTGCTGACCAGGTGCCGTGTCGCAAGCCCCTGTTCCACCAGATCTTGCCAGGTCAGGTCCTCATCCACTGCGGGATCTGGAAAGGCGGGCGGGCCGCTGGACACGCCCTGCATCTTTTCCCGGGCCACCTGCAGCGTTGCGGCCAGGATGGATTCATGTGCGATCCGCACGCTGGCCGTCGCCTTTGTCACCCCGTCCAGATAGACCAGTGCGCTGCTGCCCTGCGTCTCGCCATAGGGTGTGCCGACGACCAGCGGGGCAGAGATCGACTGCCCCCGGTACTGGGTAAAGAACTGTTCAAAGGCGGCCTGCCCAAGGCCCGAGACAAAAATCGGCTCATTATGGCCGATCAGCTGGACGTCGATGAACTGTCCTTCGAGGTCCAGCATGACCAGCACGTTGATCGGCGCGCCGGAAAAGCCGGGCAGGGGGGCCAGGGGTTCGGTCTCGAACACATAGCCCGCGGTCTGTCCGCCCGCATTCTCCAGTGTCCAGACACCTTTATCGTTGACGGGGTCCCCCAGCAGGAAAGGCGGAATGACCCGTTCGGCCAGCGCCTCTCGGCTCATCAGGTCGGCCCGGGCGGTGCCGGTCAGCAGGCAGAGACAGGTCAGAAAGGTGAGGATCACGCGCATGGCCGCGACCCTAGGCCCGCCCGAAACGCGCCCCTATGCGACCTTGGTCGGATTGGGGTGGCCTGACGCAAAGGTGATTGATCTACGACCTTAGGCGAAGTGATCCGCCCACGCCCGCCATGCTAGCCTTTGCGGCATGGTACGACAGGGAGGGTCCGCCATGTTCATCCGCACCGTGTTTGCCGCGCTGATTGCCGTTGCAGGCAGCGCCGCCGTCGCTCTCGACGATCCGCAGACCGTTCTGCAGGATCCGATGGGGTCCGGCATGTGGAATTACCACCAGAAGGGGCTGCTGGGCGATCCCGCCGACATCCGCTTTGACGACCGGGTGGTGCTGCGCGCGCCGGACTCTGCCGAGGACAGCCTGAACGTGCCCCTGCTGGTGGATGCCACCGCGATCCCCGACGTGAAACGCATCGTCATCAGCGCCGATTACGGCCCGATCCCGCATATCCTGACCTATTATCCCGAACAGGCGGAACCGAAACTGGCCCTGCGGTTCAAGATCGACCAGGCCACCGCCATCCGCGCCAGTGTCGAGACGCAGTCGGGCAGCTGGCATATCGGCTCGACCTATATCGACGCGGCGGGCGGCGGCTGTACCGCGCCCGCCAATGCCTATGCCTCTGACGACTGGGAAGAAAAGCTGGGAGAGGTTCACGGGCGGCTCTGGTCCGCCTCGGGGCGCGCGCGGCTGGTGGTGGATCACCCGATGGACACCGGACTTGCCGATGGCATCCCCGTCTTCATCATTCAGGATCTGTCCCTGCAGACAGAGGACGGCACCCCGCTGGCGCGGCTGGAACTGCACGAACCAGTGAACGAGGACCCGGCCTTTACCTTCTATTTCGATGCGGGCGCCTTGCCCGCTTCGGTCAAGGTCATGGGTCGCGACAACAACGGAAACCGCATTCGCGGTGTCCTCAGCGAGGGCGAACTGAACTGATGCTGACCCGCCGCACGACCCTTGGCCTGCTGGCAAGCCTGCCGCTGGCTCCCCGCGCCTTTGCCCAGGCGCGCCTCAGCTACGATCTGACCGCCAAACCGCTGGCCGATGGCATCTGGATGGTCGAAGGCGCGACCGAGTATTTCTCGATGGAAAACGGTGGTGCCATCGTCAACGTCACCCTGATGAAAGGCGACAGCGGGCTGATCCTTTTCGATACCGGGTCGTCCCGCCGCTATGGAGAGGCGCTGGCCAGCCTTGCCCGCAGCCTGGACATCCGCGGCATCTCGGCGGTGGTGAATACCCATCACCACCCGGACCATTTCTTTGGCAACCAGATCTTTGCCGACCGGCCCATTCACGCGCTGGGCGGCACCCGGCAGGCGGCGCTGGACGAAGGTGAGGCATTCGCCGACAACATGTACCGCCTGCTGGGCGACTGGATGCGCGGGACAGAGGTGGTGCCGCCCAGCGACGTGATCGCGGGCGGAGAGCTGGCACTGGACGGGCGCGATTTCCTGGCCCTTCCCCTGGGCGGGCACACAGGCGCGGACCTGGCCCTGATGGACCGTCGCACCGGCACGCTGGTGGCGGGGGACCTTGTCTTTTACAACCGCGCGCCCACCACCCCCAGCGCCGACATCCCGCGCTGGCAACAGGCGCTGGAGGCTCTGCAGGCCGAGAAACCGGCACTGGTCATCCCCGGCCACGGCCCGGCGGACCCGACCGGAGCGTCGATCACCCAGACCCGTGACTATCTCGGCTGGCTGGACGGAACCCTGCGCGCAGGCGCCCGCAGCGGGTTGGACATGGTGGAGCTGATGGAAACGCCCTTGCCAGACCGTTTTGCCGGGATGGGCGCCCAGCCGCAGGAATACCAGCGCTCCGTCGCGCACCTGTTCCCGGGGATCGAGCGCGAGGAGCTGCCGCGCGGAAACTGAAAGGTGCGGGTCCGCCCGCCTTAGTCCACGTCTACCGGCACCGGGTCCACCGGGGCCAATGTCTCTCCGATGTCCAGCCAGCCATCCGTGCCCAGCCGGAACCAGTAGACGCGGGAATAGCCAAGACCGGCGATCCGCTGGGCCGCGTTCCAGCTCATCCAGCAATCCGCCACGCAATAGACCAGCAGGGCCCGATCCCTGTTGCCCGCCGTGACCCGGGTCAGGTTATCCTCAAGGTAGCGCTGCATGATGTCGGACAGCCGTCCGCGCCCCACCTCGGGCAGCCAGACCGCCCCCGGCAGCGACAAACGCTGTTCCGACACCAGCCAAGTGCCCTCCAGCTCGTCGAACCGCGATTGCTGCGCGGCAAAGACATCCAGCGCCACGGCGCCCTCGGCCAGCAGTCCGCGCGCTTCGGCCGGAGAGACCAGAACCGCCGGGGCGGGAATGTCGTCGGGCGTCGGTGCCCGTTGCCGACCGATGCGATAGCCCGTCTCGGGGTCGAACAGCTCGGGCCGGCGGGCCTGATGCTCGGTGTAGGGCGCGGCGGCCAGCGGCGCCGCGCACAGAAGGGTCAGCAGGAAAAACAGGCGTTTCATGGTCGCAGGATAGGCCGGCTGCCGCCGCTGCGAAACCCGCCCTTGCCATCCGCGCCGCGAGACGGGAAAACACCCGCGCGCCCCGGCGCACACAGGCATTTGACAAGGCAAGGATAGACGAGATGGCCCCCAAATTCGGCACAAGCGGCCTGCGCGGCCTGGTGGTGGAGCTGACAGAGGACCTGGTGCGCGATTACGTTACCGCCTTTCTCTCGGCCTGCCCGCATGGGACCGCAGTGCATGTGGGCCGCGACCTGCGCCCCTCCTCTCCGCAGATCGCGGACTGGGTCATCGCCGCCGTGCGCGACGCGGGCGTCGATGCGGTCGATTGCGGCGTGGTGCCGACACCCGCCCTTGCCCTATCGTCGCTGGAGGCAGGGGCCGGCGCCGTCATGGTGACCGGCAGCCATATCCCCGCCGACCGCAACGGGCTGAAATTCTATGTGCCCACCGGTGAAATCTCGAAAGAGGACGAGGCCCGCATCAATAGCGCCCTGGGACAGGCCCCGACCGGGGCGACCGGCGCCTTGGTCACCGCCGATGCCCGCGCCGCCTATGTCGCCCGCTACACAGGGGCCTTTGGCGCAGGGGCGCTCAAGGGGCTGCGTGTCGGCGTCTACCAGCACAGTTCGGTCGCGCGTGACATCATGGTCGAGGTGGTCGAGGCGCTGGGCGCCACCGCGCTGCCCATCGCCCGCTCTGACACCTTCATCCCCGTCGACACCGAGGCGCTGGACCCGGAGACCAAGCAACTCTTCGCCGGGTGGTTCTCCGATCACCAACTGGATGTGCTGATCTCCACCGATGGCGACGCCGACCGCCCGATGCTGGTCGACGATGCGCAACAGGTGGTGCCCGGGGACGTGCTGGGTGCCGTGACGGCGCGGGCGCTGGGTGCCCGGGTGGTCTGTACCCCGGTCTCCTCGAACACCATGATCGAGGCCGAGGGCGGTTTTGATTTCGCCACGATCCACCGTACGAAAATCGGCTCGCCCTTCGTCATCGCCGCGATGGAAGAGACGCTTCGGGACGACCCTGCTGCCCGCGTTGTCGGCTACGAGGCCAACGGCGGCTTCCTGCTGGGGTTCGAGGCCGATGGCCCTGCCGGCAAGATGGCGCCGCTGATGACCCGTGACTGCCTGCTGCCGATCCTCGCCCCGCTCAGCGCCGCGCGCGCCGAGGGCAAACCGCTGTCGCAGTTGCTGGACGCGCTGCCGCCGCGCTTTACCGCCGCGGACCGGATCCAGGGGATCGAGAGCGCGACCTCCAAGGCCTTCATCGCGGAGCTTTCCGGCGATGCCGGCGCGCGCGCCGCCTTCTTTGCCGACAGCGGGGCCATCACGGAACTGGACGAAACCGACGGGTTGCGTGTCACCTTTTCCAGTGGCGATGTGGTCCACCTGCGCCCCTCGGGGAACGCGCCGGAATTCCGCTGCTACGCGGAGGCCGGGACGCGCGAGACCGCAACCGCGCTGGTAGAGAGCTACCTGGCGAAACTGGGCGAGACACTGTCCGCCTGAGCGGTGCGCCCGGCCGGACTGTCGTGGGGGATATTTAGACCAAGAAGAAACGCAAAGTCGTGCTTCTTCTTGGTGTCAAATACCCAATCCGGCTTGCCGCCCCTGACAGGCTTGGGGCTCAGGCGCCCTTGGTCAGCGCGTCCACCGCAGCCAGCCCCTTGAGCAGCCGGGCGAGGTCTGTGACCGGAACCATGTTCGGCCCGTCGCTGGGGGCGGTGTCGGGGTCCTCATGCGTCTCGATGAAGACCGCGGCGCAGCCCACGGCGACGGCGGCGCGGGCTAGCGGTTCGACGAACTGGCGCTGCCCGCCCGAGGAAGTGCCCTGTCCGCCGGGCAGCTGCACCGAATGGGTCGCGTCGAAGACCACCGGGTAGCCGGTTTCGGCCATGATCGGCAACGCGCGCATGTCCGAGACCAGCATGTTGTAGCCGAAGGAGGCGCCACGCTCGCAGAGCAGGATCTTTTCGTTTCCGGTCGAGGCGATCTTGGCGGCAACATTTGCCATGTCCCAGGGCGCGAGGAACTGCCCTTTCTTGACGTTGATTGCGGCGCCGGTTTCCCCCGCTGCCAGCAAGAGGTCGGTCTGGCGCGACAGGAAGGCGGGGATCTGCAGCACGTCCACCGCGGAGGCCACGACCGAGCATTGCTCTGGCCCGTGTACGTCAGTCAGCACCGGAACACCGAATTCCTTGCGGATGGTGGACAGGACGCTCAGCCCCTCTTCCATGCCGATCCCGCGCTTGCCCGAGAGGGACGACCGGTTCGCCTTGTCGTAGCTCGCCTTGAAGATCCAGTTCACGCCCGCCGCCGAGGCCGCCTCGGCGATCCGCTCCGCCAACATCCGGGCGTGATCCAGGCTTTCGATCTGGCAGGGACCCGCGATCAGGGTGAAGGGGGCGGCGTTGGAGACCGTGTAGTTGCCGATGGTGACATCCGTCATGTCATGCCTTCCTTTGCAAGGACGCCCTCGATCCGGGCTACGTCCACGGGGTTATTGAGTTCCCAGAACACCCGGCCTCGCGCTTCGACCGGGACGCAGGTCACGGGCATGCCGTTTTCGAGAAACCTCAGCTGTTCCAGCCCTTCGGCCTTTTCAAGCGGCCCCTCGTCCCAGCCCATGTAGGCGCTCAGCGCCGCCGGGCGATAGGCGTAGACGCCGACGTGGTGCCAGACCTCTGGCGGGCGCTCCAGCGAGCCGACAAAGGGCAGCACCTCTTTCGAGAAGTAGAGCGCGGTGCCATCGGCACGGGCCACGGCAGTGGTGCCGCCGACGCGTCCGTTCTGGCGGTCGGTCACGAAATTGGCCAGGGTCTCGGCATCGCAGCGCAGGATTGGCGTGGCCATCTGGACCGTAGGGTCGTCCATGCGCGCGATCAGCGCCTCGACGAACCAGGGCGGGGTCAGCGGCGCGTCGCCTTGCAGGTTGACCACGCAGCCGGGCGCCTGCGGCAATTGTGTCACGCCCTCGGCGCAGCGTTCTGTGCCATTGCGGGCTGTCTCGGAGGTCATCAGAACCTCGGCACCGAAACTGCGCGCAGCCTCGGCGATGCGGGCGTCATCGGTCAGGACATAGACCTCATCGGCCCCCTGGACCGATTTTGCCGCCTCCCAGCTGCGCCGGATCAGGGATTTCGCCTCGCCCGTGGCGCCCTTGAGGTCCACCAGCGGCTTGCCCGGATAGCGGGTCGAGGCATAGCGGGCGGGGATGAAGATGACCGCGCTCATGCCACGCCTGCCCGCAGCGCGTCGTGGATGTGCAGCAGGCCGACAAGCGCCTCGCCTTCGGTGACTAGCAGGACGGTGCGTTTCGTCGTGTTCATGATGCCCAAAGCCTCGATCAAGAGCGTGTCGGGGGCGGTGACCAGCGGTCCGCGCGTGGCGACCTCTCCGGCGCTGCGCTCCATCAACCCCGACATGTTGCGGCGCAGGTCGCCGTCGGTGATGATGCCGGTCAGGCGCCCGTCTTCGACCAGCGCGGCGACGCCGAACCCCTTCTGGCTCATCACCAGCAGGGCTTCGGACATCGGGGTATCGGCACCGACTACGGGCAGTTCCTCGCCCCGGTGCATGACGGCGGAGACCCGCAGCAATTGCGCCCCCAGCGTGCCGCCCGGGTGAAAGGCGGCAAAGCTCGCCCGATCGAACCCGCGGTGCTGCATCATTGCCACGGCCAGCGCATCGCCCAGGGCCATCGCCATCGTGGTCGACGTGGTGGGCGCCATGCCGATGGCGCAGGCCTCGGGCGCGTCGGGCATCAGCAGGGTGAAATCGGCGGCGCGGGCCAGCGTGCTGTCGGGGCCCTTTGTCATGGCCACCAGCGGCACAGAGAATCGCGCGCAATGGGCGATCATGTCGGCCAGTTCCCTGGTTTCGCCGGAGTTGGAGATCAGGATCACAGCGTCAGCCGGCGTGATCATGCCCAGGTCGCCGTGGCTCGCCTCGCCCGGGTGTACCCCCTGCGCCGGGGTTCCGGTCGAGGCAAAGGTGGCGGCGATCTTGTTGGCGACGTGGCCGGACTTGCCCATGCCGGAGACGATCACGCGCCCCTGCACCTGCAAAAGACGGGCCACGACGGCATCGAAACTCTCTGGCAGTTCGTCGCCCAGGCGCGCCAGCGCCGCGCTTTCAGTGGCAAGGACGGTGCGGGCGACCGCGGAAGGGCTGTCTGTCATGCGGCTCTGCTCGGGTAACATTGTGCCGCCTGCATTAGCGGCTCTGCCAAAGCTTGTCCAATCGCGCAACAGATTGCCGCTCTCAGGGTGGCCCGCGTTGACATTTCCCCGGACTCGCCCGCATGACGGCGGCATTGGATACCAGGCTAGGGATCGCCAAAATGAAGATTGCCATGATCGGAACGGGCTACGTCGGCCTCGTCTCCGGAGTTTGTTTTTCCGATTTCGGTCACGAAGTAGTTTGCGTCGACAAGGACCCCCGCAAGATCGAGATGCTGGAGCGTGGAGAGGTCCCGATCTACGAGCCGGGGCTGGACGTGCTGATGCACAAGAACGTCGAGGCGGGGCGCCTGAGCTTTACCCTGGATCTGGCCAGCGCGATCGATGGCGCCGACGCGGTCTTTATCGCGGTGGGCACACCGACGCGCCGGGGCGATGGCCACGCCGATCTGACCTACGTCATGGCCGCGGCCGAGGAAATCGCGAAGGCCGCCAAGGACTATGTGGTGATCGTGACCAAGTCGACCGTTCCGGTCGGCACCAACCGCAAGGTCAAGGACGTGGTCGCCGCCGCCAACCCGGCGCTGGATTTCGACGTCGCCTCGAACCCCGAATTCCTGCGCGAAGGCGCCGCCATCGACGATTTCATGAAACCCGACCGCGTGGTCGTGGGCGTGGAAACCGACCGGGCCGCCGCAGTGATGTCCGAGATTTATCGCCCGCTCTACCTGCGTGATTTCCCCATCGTTACCACCGACCTGGAGTCGGCGGAGATGATCAAATACGCGGCCAACGCGTTCCTTGCGACCAAGATCACCTTCATCAACGAGATCGCGGCGCTTTGCGAAAAGGTGGGCGCCGACGTCAAATCGGTGTCCAAGGGCATGGGCATGGACGGCCGCATCGGCAACAAGTTCCTGCACGCCGGTCCCGGCTATGGCGGCAGCTGTTTCCCCAAGGATACCAAGGCGCTTGCCCGAATCGGTCAGGAACACGCCAGCCCGATTTCGATCGTGGAAACGGTCATCAAGGTCAATGAGGACGTCAAGCGCCGCATGATCGACAAGCTGAGCGACCTCTGTGATGGCGGTTTCAACGGCAAGACGGTGGCCGTGCTGGGCGTGACCTTCAAACCCAATACGGACGACATGCGCGACGCGCCCTCGCTGACCATCGTGCCCGCCCTTGTGGGCGGTGGTGCCAATGTCCGCGTGGTCGATCCGCAGGGCAAACGCGAGGGTGAGCACCTGTTGCCCGGCGTCAGCTGGATGGAAGACCCATATGCCGCTGCCGAAGGCGCCGACCTGCTGGTGATCCTGACCGAATGGAATGAGTTCCGCGCGCTGGATCTGACGCGTATCGCAGGCAGCATGGCGCAGGCCCGCATGGCCGATCTGCGCAACATCTACGCCCTCGCCGATGCCGAGGCCGCCGGATTCACCGGCTACGAAAGCATCGGCCGTGCCGGCTATGGCAGCTGAGCCTTTCGTCAGGGATTGATCCGGGAACGCCGCTCCTCTCCGGGGCGGCGTTTTGCCTTGCACGTCAGGGTTGTCTTGCACTCGATACTTGTTGCCCGTGCACCACAGGCATGGGCCTAAGACGGGTCGCAGGGCCGTTCTGACGCGGCGCATGGCTTTGCGTAACCCGTGCTGTCGACTACGCTTTCCGAAAAACGACAAGAGGCAGAGCAGGCATGGGAACGGGCTATCGCGGCACGTTCGTCATCTCCTGGGCGCAGACGGAAATCGACGGGGTGCAGGATGCGCCCGAACCGGCATTGCAGGTCGGGGCCGCCTGGTCCTGGTTCGGAGAGCCGGTGCGGGTGGACGGTCCGGCGTCCCTCCTTCCGTTGGGCGAGAGGGCGGACCAGGGCGAAGACATCAGGCCCCGGGCGGCGCGCATGGTGCGTCGGCTGGTGGGCGCAGCATTGGCGGCGGAACGCCCACGGGGCGCCGACCTGCGCGCGGCTGGGCAAGATGTGCCAAGCGGTGACTCGACCTTTGTCGTCACCGACGGACGCAAGGGCTATACCGTGACGCTGCTTCCGGTGGGGCCGCATGTGCCGCCGCTGTTGATGTGCCTGGATGAACTGCCGCCCGCCGGTGTCGACCTCTGGGTGGTGCACCATGTCCGGTCGGCGCAGACAATGTCTGCCCAGGCGGATCCGGGCGGCGTGATCTGTTTTACGCCCAGGACACGCATCCTGACGCCGCGCGGGCCGGTGCCGGTCGGCCTTCTGCGCGAAGGCGACCTGGTGCAGACCAAGGACAGCGGCGCCCAGCCGATCTGCTGGATCGGCAGCCGCCGGATGTCCGGCGCCCGCCTGTTCGCCATGCCCGCCCTGCGCCCGATCCGGCTGCGGGCCGGGGCGCTGGGACTGGGCCAGCCCAACAGCGACATCCTCGTGTCGCCGGATCACCGCATGGTGGTGCGCGGTGCACCTGCACAGGCGCTGTTCAACACGCCCGAGGTTCTGGTCACGGCGCGCGACCTTGTCGATGGCAAGGGTGTGGTGCAGGACAGCACGGCCAAGGAGGTGACCTATGTTCACCTGCTCTTGCCCCGGCACGAGGTGCTCTTTGCCGATGGGGTCGAGACCGAGAGCTTTCACCCGGCGAACACGGCGCTTTCCTCGCTGGATGACGAGGACCGCAAGCGCCTGTTGCAGACCCTGCCGGGCGTGGCCTCGAACCCGCAGGGCTATGGTGCCTATGCGCGGCGCAACCTGTCGGCCTCGGAGGCGGCGATCCTGATGCACGAGGCGGCCTGAGACGGCCTGCGCGACGCTGTCCCGGGCCTGCCCCGGGACCTCTTGCCACCTATGGGCCGGACGGTCCGGCGCGCAGCGGTCAGTCGCGGATTTCGTCCAGTCCCACGCCCCAGAGCGCGGTCTTGTCGACCCAGCCCCGATAACCATCGGCGGTCAGGCGGCACCAGTCCGGCCCGCAATCGCCCAGTCGCGCGATCACCCCCAGTTCCAGCCGGGCCACCACCACGCTGTCCGGGTCGGGACGCCGGTACAGGCTCAGCATGTCCTGCTCCACGATCACCGTGCGGGCGCCTGACAAGAGCGAGTAATGCACCCAGCCGCCGGCCCCGTCGCGGTCGCGGACCCGGCGCCAGTGGCCGTGTTCGGCCGTGATCTCCAGCGGCATCCCGCGCCGTTTGTAGACCCAGTCGATCCGATGCGTCAGCGACGGCCCCCGGCGGACGTTGCCCTCCGAGGCCTTGAGCGAGACGTAGCGCGGCAGGGGCAGGTTCGTCACCGGCCCCCGGTCCTGTCCCGCCGGTCCCGGACCAGCCAGAAACAGCAGCGTCATCGCCGCGGCGATCGCTTGTTTGAACATGGTTTTCAAGTCCTGCTCAGTTTTTCCGGCGGGGTTCTTGTGCCCCGTCCTTTCCTGACGCAGTCTACCGCCCAAGGGACCCGCAGGGGAAGTTTGGGGAGAGGCTGAATGCCATCAAAACGTCTGAGTGTTGTCGTGACGCGACGCTTGCCCGAAGTGGTCGAGACGCGGCTCACCGAGCTGTTCAACGCGAAGCTGCGTGCCGACGACACGCCGATGACTCGCGGCGAGCTGATCGACGCGGTGCAGGAGGCCGACGTTCTGGTGCCGACGCTGACGGACCGGATCGACGCCGGGCTGATCGGTCAGGCCAGTGAGCGGCTGAAACTGATCGCCAATTTCGGCGCGGGATTCGATCACATCGACGTCTCTACAGCGCGATCGCGCGGGATTCTGGTGTCGAACACGCCCGGCGTGGTGACAGAGGATACCGCCGACATGGTCATGGCCTTGATGCTGGGCGTGACCCGTCGCATCCAGGAGGGACTGGCCGTCATGCAGGGCGGCGACTGGGCCGGCTGGGCGCCCACCGCCCTGTTGGGGCAACGGCTGGGCGGGCGCCGGTTGGGCATTCTCGGTATGGGCCGGATCGGGCAGGCGGTCGCGCGCCGCGCCGCGGCCTTCGGGATGCAGGTGCATTACCACAACCGTCACCGGCTGCGCCCCGAGATCGAAGAGGCGCTGGAGGCCACCTACTGGGAAAGCCTCGACCAGATGGTCGCACGGATGGACATGATCAGCGTCAACTGCCCCTCGACGCCCAGCACCTACCACCTGCTGAACGCCCGCCGTCTGCAGCTGATGAAACCCAGCGCGGTGATCGTGAACACCTCGCGCGGGGAGGTGATCGACGAGAACGCCCTGACCCGGATGCTCAAGACCGGGCAGCTGGCCGGCGCGGGCCTGGATGTCTACGAACATGGCATTCAGGGCAACCCCGAGCTACGCAACATGCCCAACGTGATGATGCTGCCGCACATGGGATCGGCCACCGAAGAGGGCCGGATCGAGATGGGCGAAAAGGTGATCATCAACATAAAGACCTTTGACGACGGCCACCGCCCGCCGGATCAGGTTGTGCCCGCGATGCTGTGACCCTCTGGGCAGGGGACAAGAGGAATTTCGATTCATGTCCTGTTGTCAGGGGCTTGTGACCCTGTCCGGTCGGTCCTAGACACTGTTGGTATGAAAGACATCATTTCGAATCGCGCCTTGGGGGCGCTCTTGTGCATCGCCGCCGTGGCAGGATGTGCCGCGCAGGTGCCCGGGCCTTCGGTGCCGTTCCGTGCGGGGGCGAACCTCGACGCGGCGCGTGGCGCCTTTGATGCCTGCACCGGGGCGGCTGCGAAGAGTGGGCAAAGCACCTTGGCCGGTCATTACGTCGGCAGCGTGCTTTGGGGCGGTGTGATCGTCGGGCCGATTGTCGTGGCGTCGAATGCGCCCAACCTGCGATACAATGGCGAAGTCTCGGGCATGGACCGATGCCTTGAGCAGCGCGGCTTTGTCCGGCGTGATCTGACACCGCAGGAAATCCGCGTGCTGGAATCGGCGGATCGGGCGACCCGGCGCGCGATGCTGGATCACCTGGTGGGTGGCGGCACGCTGGAGAGTTTTGGCCGAGGGTAGGCCCGCGACCCGAGCGATACGACGCATGGACAGAGGCGGCGCGCGGGTGTCTGAATCGGTCTACCAGACAGGAGACCGGATATGACCCAATGCGCGCTTTGCAAGGCCGAAGAGGCGACGCCCTATGCCGTGGCTCCGCACCCCGATGAGGTGGCCCTTTGCGCGACCTGCCGCGCGGGTGTGGAAAACGGGCCCGAGGATGGCCCTCACTGGCAATGCCTGAACGAGGCGATCTGGAGCACCGAACCCGCCGAACAGGTCCTGGCCTGGCGGTTGCTGAACCGGCTGAACGCGGCCTGGGCGCGTGACCTGCTGGACATCGCCTATCTGGAACCCGAGGTGCTGGACTGGGCAAAGGCCGAGGATGCACCCGGCGAGACCGTCGTTCACCGCGACTGCAACGGCGCCATCCTGTCGGACGGGGACACGGTGACGCTGATCAAGGCGCTGCCGGTTAAGGGCGCCGGGTTCACCGCCAAGCAGGGCACCGCCGTGCGCAAGATCTCTCTGGAGCCGGACAACGCAGACCATATCTCGGGCCGGGTCGAAGGACAGCGGATCGTGATCCTGACGAAGTTCGTCAAAAAGGCCTAGGGCCGCCCAAGCGCATATCAGGTCTATCCCCGACTCGGTTCTACTGATTGACTGTCAATCAGTAGACGCAACCAGGGAGTGTGTATGATGAGGATTGCGCGAATAGCCACGCTGTTGATGTTGACGGCGGGCGCGGGGTGGGCCCAGCAAAGCACGGATACAGTCGCCCCCGAGGCGGCCACGGTGGATGGCGGCGGCTTTGCCGCGCTGTCGCCAGAGGTCGCCGCGGCGCTGGAGGCCAAGGAGGCCGGGCAGCCGGTCAAGGCCCAGACATGGATGGTGGCGGCGGCCAACCCGCACGCGGTTCAGGCCGGGGCCGAGGTGCTGCGCGCCGGCGGCTCGGCCGCGGATGCCATGATCGCCGTGCAGACGGTTCTGGGGCTGGTCGAGCCGCAAAGCTCGGGCATCGGCGGCGGCGCCTTCCTGGTCTGGCACGATGGCGAAACGGGCGAGATCACCACGCTGGACGGGCGCGAAACCGCGCCTTTCGCGGCCACGCCGACCCTGTTCCAGACTGACGATGGCGAGCCGATGGGCTTTTGGGACGCGGTGATCGGGGGCCGGTCTGTCGGCGTGCCGGGCACGCCCGCGCTGATGCAGGCGGCGCATGACAAGTGGGGCAAATCCGATTGGGCGGGGCTGTTCGATGCGGCCACGCGGCTGGCGGACGAGGGGTTCGAGGTTTCGCCCCGCCTCAGCCAGCTGGTCCTGGCCAATGTCCCCGCGCTGACACGCTATGAACCTTCGGCCAATTATTTCCTGCCGGACGGGATGCCGCCCGTGGCCGGGACGGTGCTGAAGAACCCGGATTATGCCAATGTCATGCGGCGCATGGCGAGCGAAGGCGCGCAGGTGATCTATCAGGGCGAGATCGCGCAGGACATCGTCGAAACGGTGCGCGGATTCGATCCAAATCCCGGTGTCATGAGCCTGGCCGACCTGGCCGCCTATGAGGTCAAGGAACGTCCGGCGGTTTGCGCCCCGTTCCGGGGTCTGGAGGTCTGCGGCATGGGCCCGCCCTCCTCGGGCGCGCTGACCGTGGGGCAGATCCTGGGAATGCTGGATGCCTCCGAGCCTGGCGCCGCGGATGATCCGCAGACCTGGCGCCGGATCGGCGATGCCTCGCGCCTCGCCTTTGCCGACCGGGGCCGCTACATGGCCGACAGCGATTTTGTCCCGATGCCGACCGACGGGCTGGTCGACCCGGCCTACCTGGATGAACGCGCCCGCCTGCTGGACGGCGACGATGCCTTGCCAGAGGTGGCGCCGGGGATGCCGGCCTGGGACCACGCGATGCTCTTGGCCGATGACGAGAGTATCGAGTTCCCCTCGACCTCGCATATCTCGATCGTTGACCAGTACGGGAACGCGCTGTCGATGACGACGACCATCGAGAACGGCTTTGGCTCGCGCCTGATGACCAACGGGTTCCTCCTGAACAACGAGCTGACGGATTTCTCTTTCCGGTCGCATCAGGACGGGGTGCCCATTGCCAACGCGGTGGCACCGGGCAAGCGGCCGCGGTCGTCCATGTCGCCGACCATCGTGCGCGAAGAGGGCAAGCCGGTGCTAGTGATCGGATCGCCCGGCGGGTCTCGGATCATCGGCTATGTCGCGCAGGCGATCATCGCGCATGTGGACTGGGGGATGGATGTGCAGCAGGCGGTGGCCATGCCGCATGGCGTCAACCGGTTCGGCACCTTCGACCTTGAGGCCGGGACGTCAATGGCCGACATGGCGGCAGCCTTGGCCGAGATGGGGTTCAACACCGATGTGCGTGACCTGAATTCCGGCCTGCATGCCATCGCCATCGGGGCGGACGGTTTGCAGGGCGGTGCCGATCCGCGCCGCGAGGGGATCGCGCTGGGCGAGTGACACGGTTCAGCCGGACAGGCGCAGGCAAGCCCCGCTATGGCGGGACTTGTCTGCGTACATCCGCGCATCCGCCTTTTTCAGCAGCATGTCCACGTCGTTGCCGTCACGCGGGGCCGTGGCCCGGCCAAAGGCGGCATCGATGCGGGGCAGCACGATGTCGGCAGCGCCGGACCGTTCCAGGGTCATCGGTCGGGCCAGTGCCGCGCGCAACTCATTGACGCAGGCCAGCAAGGCCCTCTGGTCGGTGTCCGGGCGCCAGATGCCGAATTCATCGCCGCCCAGGCGCGCGGCGCCGACACCCTTTGGCAGGGTTTCGCGCAGCCGTCGGGCGACCCTGCTCAGCACCTCGTCGCCGACGGAATGGCCGTACTGGTCGTTGATCGGCTTGAACCCGTTGAGGTCGATGTAGATCAGGCCGACCGTGCCCTGCGGATTGTCCAGCAGAAACTGACCTTTCTGGCGGAAACTGCGGGCATTCATCAGGCCGGTCAGCGGATCGGTCATGGCGAGGCTGGACAGCCTGCGGGCCGTGTGCCGCAGCCGGTCGCGTTCCTCTTCGGTCTGGTTCAACCGGCGGCGGGTGCTGTCCTGCTTGCGTTCCAGCGAGGTGAGTCGAGCGGCGAAAAGGTTGGAAGGGTCGGATTGCAGCATCACCAGCGCCGTGTCCGTGCCGGGCAACGGGTCGATCCGCCAAGCCTGGAAGGTCATAGGATCCTCGGCAAAGGTCAGGCGCAGCGGAATGCCGCGAGAGGTGGAAATGGCCTGTTTCAGCCCCTTTTGCAGGGTTTCGGCGTCTTCACGCGCCAGGCTGGCCAGTTGCATACCGATCTCCAGCCCGGGAAGGCCGCGTGCGTGGCGGTTGGCCAACAGGACGTTCCACTGATCGTCCAGCAGCATCATCGCGCGCGGGGCCCGTTCGACCGCCTGGCCGATCACTGTCAGGGCCACGTCCAGCGCGGCGTCGGACCCGGTCATCCCGGCGACCTGTCCCAGGACGGACGCGGGGCCCGGATGGTGGCATGCAAGGGGGCGTTCATGCGAAGAACTCGTAGATGTCGCCATCCTCACTACGGGTGAGGTGGACCGTGACATGGCAGCGGGAATGCCCCAGGGACAGCGCCTCGTCGATCTGGACCGAAGCATAGCCATTGGCCTGAGCGGCAATGCGGCCAAAGACATTGGTGGTCATCATGCAAAGCGAGGGCCTTCCCTCGACTCGCGCTCCGAAAGGACAGGTGGAGGCGGTAAAGACCAGCTTGTCCGCTCCCGCCTCGACCAGTTCGAAATGCCCGCCGATCCTTTGCTTGAGATCGCAGAGGATGCGGCCGATCTCGGTCGGTTTGCCGGGCAGCACGCCTGCATCGTCCCGGTACAGGTCGGCGATGTTGCGCCCCATGTCGTCCCCGACGCGCGCCACGAAGGCCGAAGCCTCGTCCATGCCCACGACTTCCTGAAGGGTGCCGGACAAGGCTCCGACAATATCCGCGAAGAATCCCTTCGGGTTCAGATCGTCAATGTCGGGCTTCGGGGGCGTCGGGGCCATTGGGGCTTCCAGAAAATGGATAAACTAGGTTAACAGAACCTCAAAAAGGTTAATATGACGTAAACCTTTTGCCACCGTGCAGGGTCTCACGGAGTTGTCAACTCACCCTTTCCGGGGGGCTCCGCCGACAGGACCGCCGGCGGAGCATTGGTCCGGGCCTAGCCCAGTTCCTTGTAGGAAATCTCGCGCGTATCGGCACCCGGCCCCATCTTGGACCGGCGCACCATGAGCCGGTTCAGCGCCTGGATATAGGCCCGCACCGAGGCGACAACCGTATCGGTGTCCGCCGACTGGCCGGTGGCGATGATGCCATCCTCTTCAAGCCGCACCGAAACGGTGGCCTGGGCGTCGGTGCCCTCGGTCACGGCGTGCACCTGGTAGAGTTGCAGCAGCGCCTTGTTGGGGTGCAGCTCTCGTACCGCCTTGAAACAGGCATCGACCGGGCCATCACCCTGGCATGTCGCGCTCTGGTCCTGCCCGTCGACTTCCATCTCAAGCTGCGCCTCGGCGGGGCCGCCGGTGCCGCAGACCACCCGCAGGTTCACCAGTTCAAGGCGGTTGGCGTCGCCATCCGTCGTTGCCGTGACAAGGGCGAGAATGTCGTCGTCAAAGACCTCTTTCTTGCGGTCGGCAAGATCCTTGAACCGCACGAAGATGTCCTTGAGCTGGTTGTCCCCCACCTCGACGCCAAGCTCCTTGAGCTTCGCGCGCAGCGCGGCACGACCGGAATGCTTGCCAAGCGGCAAGGAGGTGCCCGCCAGCCCGACGTCCTCGGGGCGCATGATCTCGAAGGTCTCGGCGTTCTTCAGCATCCCGTCCTGGTGGATGCCGCTTTCGTGGGCAAAGGCGTTCTTGCCGACGATGGCCTTGTTGAACTGCACCGGGAAACCCGAAACGGTCGAGACGCGGCGCGAGATATGCATGATCTTCCTGGTGTCGATCTCGGTGTAGTAGGGCATGATATCACCCCGCACCTTGAGCGCCATGACCACCTCTTCGAGGGCGGTGTTGCCCGCGCGTTCGCCAAGCCCGTTGATCGTGCATTCGATCTGGCGCGCGCCGCCGGCGACAGCGGCCAGCGAGTTAGCCGTCGCCATGCCAAGGTCGTTGTGGCAATGGGTGGCAAAGACCACCTCGTCGCCGCCGGGCACGGTTTCGATCAGGCGCCGGATCAGGTCGGCGCTTTCCACCGGCGCGGTATAACCCACGGTGTCGGGGATGTTGATCGTGGTGGCGCCCGCCTTGATTGCGATCTCGACCACGCGGCAGAGGTAATCCCACTCTGTCCGCGTCGCGTCCATCGGCGACCATTGGACGTTGTCGCAAAGGTTGCGGGCGTGGGACACGGTCTCGTGGATTCGCTCGGCCATTTCGTCCTGGGTGAGGTTCGGAATGGCGCGGTGCAGGGGCGAGGTGCCGATAAAGGTGTGGATGCGCGGACGCTCGGACTGTTTCACGGCCTCCCAGCAGCGGTCGATGTCGGGCAGCTGCGCGCGGGCAAGGCCACAGATCACGGCCTGTTTGGACCGTTGGGCGATTTCGGACACGGCGCGGAAATCGCCCTCGGAGGCGATCGGGAAGCCGGCCTCGATGATGTCGACGCCCATGTCGTCGAGCAGCTCGGCGATCTCGAGCTTTTCGTCATGGGTCATGGTGGCGCCGGGCGATTGTTCGCCGTCGCGGAGAGTGGTGTCGAAGATGACGACGCGGTCTTTTTCGGTGCTCATGGTCTTTCCTCAGCTATGCGGGCGGAACGCCTTGGCGTTCCGGATTGTCTTGGGGGGATGACCTGCTGACACGCGCGAGGGTTCCGCAAAGGCGGAGGGATGACGGCCCCTGATCTGGCCTGATGTGTCTGTCATCGGAAAGGTCCCAACTCGTGTGCGTGCAGGTCCCGGCGCGTCACACATCTCCTCTGAGCACGCGCGCCGAGGGGGCCACGCTCAGAGGCGAGTTAGCAGTAGACCGGCGCCAAGCGCAAAGACCGCCGAAAGGCGGGTCTGAAGGGCGTTATGGCGGGTCCTGATCATGGCGGCCACTATACGGAGCAAATTCCAAATGAAAACCCGTTTTCGTCGGGAAAAATCGACATGGCCCAAAACAACCTATAGACGATTCTATCGCAAATTTCGCTATTTTAGATAGAAGTCAAGAATTCACCTGAAGGAGAATTTGCTGAACAATATGCTCTCGGAAATTGATTCCACGGGTTTGGAGGACCCTCACCATGAAACGAATTTTTCTTTTGTTGTCAGCTTTATGCCTATCGTCACCGGCGGTGGCGCAACCGATCTACAGCGATGGGGTGACGCAATACGCCAGCGTCCAGTCCCAGCAATGGGTGAATTGTGCGAAGGAGGGGAAGGACTGCGAACCCGGCACGAACGACCTGGTCATCACCCGCTACGGCATCAGCGAAGATTTCACTTTCTTCATCACAAAGGGCCTGGGCAAGGTGCCCTGCAAGAACTTCTGGGGCGACCCGTCGCGCGGAACAGACAAGGAATGCGCTTACATTCGCGAAAACCTGTTTGGGGTGCCGCCGGATGAAACCTTTTCCAAGGTCGCAAGCGAGGGCAAGGATTTCAAAAACCCGAACGGTGAATTCCGCTGGGTCCGCTACGGCAGCGGGAGCAAGTGGGTCTACACACTGATCGGCGGGTCCGACAGCCAGAAGATCGCCTGCACCAATGACTATTTCGGGTTCGACCCGGTCAAGGGCACCGACAAGGTCTGCCAGATGGGTGATGCCTATACCCTGGGCTATGGCGATGTCATCGAATGCGCCACCGAAGGTCGCGAATGCCAGATGAACGTGGGCGATGTCGTCATGGTCCGCTACGGGGCAAAGGATCGCTATGACATCCGGTTCATCCACCACACCGGCAATGCCTTCCCCTGCGAGAACAACTTTTTCGGGGTCGACCCGATCCACACCGGCAAGCGTTGCTATTACCAGGCGCAGAAACCGCTGTCGGTGAACACGGTCGGGCGCTGGGAAAAGGTGATTTCCTGCGATGGCAAGAACTGTCCGATTACCCACGAGATTTCCGTCGGAACGACCAAGACCAACAGCTGGACCACGACCCAGCAATGGGGGATCACGGTCACGGAATCGATGGAAGCGGGGCTGACCATCCTGGGCACCGGGGTCAAGGCGTCGGCTTCGATCTCGCAGTCCTACGCGGCCTCTTTCGCCTTTACCTCGGCGCTGTCGAAATCGGTGACGCAGAATTACACCGCCACCTGCGATCCCAGCGGTGAGTATTCCAGCCGCGCGCTCTGGCAATTCTCGACCGGGACCGGGGAAACCTGCCTGGAATCCGGGACCTGTGACGGGGCGACCTTCACGGCGGAATACCTCTGTGTCGGCGATGCGCCCGCGGATTTTGCGGGACCGGCCTGCATCCCGGGGTACTGCGCAAACGAACTCTGCACCGTCTGCACCTACGAGGACGCATCGGCAGAGTGATGCCAAGGGGCTAGGCACAGATCGTCGGGGCGCCTTCGGGCGCCCCGTTGGCCTGCAAAGCTGCGTTTGCCTTGTGAGGCACATCAGGCATACTTGCCCCGAGGCAAGACAATCGGGGCAGAGCCATGAAAAGAATTCTGGCGGCACTGCTGGTGCTGTATGCAGGGGCCGCATTGGCGCAGGGCCGGGATGAGGCGCGCGTCTACGTCTTTGGCAATTCGCTGGTCCATCACGAGAGCGAGACGTCGGACCATACCAACGTGCCCCACTGGTTGAACCAGATGGCCAAGGCCGATGGCCGGGGGCTGGCGCTGGATGGGCAATGGGGGTTCCTCAGGAATTTCGCCGACAGCCTGCCGCCGACGGCGAACTGGTCCTTTCCGGGGGTACAGGGTGCCTGGTCGCCGGGGCAGGGGCCGTTCCGCGACGGGAAATACGACGCGGTGATCGCGACGCCCGCGAACTTCATCCAGTACCAGCTGCCGGACGTGCCCTATGACGGCGACAATCCCGACGGTGAAAGCCCGCTGGGTGCGCTGCAGCGCCTGTTCGACTGGGTCGAGATCAACAGCCCGGACACGCGGCTTTTCATCTACGAGGGCTGGTCGGACATGGCCAGTTTCTCGCGCGGTTTCCCGCCTTCGAACCGGCAGTTGCGCCGCTACCACGATTTCAACGCGGGCGAATATCACCAGTGGTATCGCGACCTGCTGAATGTGCTGTCCGTCACCCGACCGGACACGCAGGTCGAGGTGATCCCGGTGGCGTCGATCCTGGCCGGGTTCTTTCAGCGAGGCGGCCTGCTGGAGGGGCTGCCGGCAGAGGCGCTGTATACCGACAATGCGCCGCACGGGACGCCGACGCTCTACATGTTGGCGGCGATGGTCACTTATGCCTGGGTCTACGATGCCCCTCCGCCGGACGGGTTTTCGCCCCCCGCGACGCTGCACCCGGATGTCGTGGCCAATTACGCCAAGCTGGCCGAGGCGATCTGGGAGCAGGTGCCGCAGCGAGAGGCCGCGGCCCCCGCGCCCGCCGATCCGCCAACCGAAGAGGCCCGTGCGCCCGACCTGCCTGAACGGCAGCCGATCTCGCTGCCGCCGCGCGGGGTCAGGCCGCAGGGTGCCCCGGCGCTGGGGCTAGGCCTGAACGGCATTTCCGACTGGTCGACGCAGCATCCCTTTCTGGACCTGATGAAATCCTCGCGCGGTTGGGTCGGCAATATCGGTGACCGATGGGGAGCCGTCAGCACAGAAGAACTGCGCGCCGGCGGCCACCTGGACGTAAACGACTGGCCGTTGCGGATGCCCGAGGGCGTGGACGCCATCGAGACGGTGATCCTGACGAACCAGCCCAAAGGCGCCGACTCGCTGCGCGGTGATTATGTGCTGACCTATGAGGGCAAGGCCGAGTTCAAACTGGTGGGCCGCGCCCGGCGGGTCCGGACCGAGCCGGGCCGCATGACCTTCAGCTACGAGCCGGGCGAGGGCCTGGTGGCGCTTTCGATCACGGCGATCGACCCCGACGATCCGATCCGCAACATCGTCATCCTGCGAGAAGAGCACGAGGCGCTGTATCGCGCCGGGGCGCTGTTCAACCCCGATTTCCTGTCCCGGATCGAGGACGTCCGCGTGCTGCGCTTCATGGACTGGATGATCACCAACGGCTCTCCGGTGACGGGCTGGGACACGCGGCCGACGATGGCCACGGCCAGCTGGTCGGAATGGGGGGTGCCGGTCGAGGTCATGGTGCGGCTGGCCAATGTGACCGGGGCCGATCCCTGGTTCAACATGCCCCACCTGGCCGACGACGACTACGTCCGGAGCTTTGCCGAGGTTGTGAAACGCGACCTCGACCCGCGCTTGAAAGCCTATGTCGAACTGTCAAACGAGGTGTGGAACCCCGGTTTCCCGCAGGCGGCCTGGGCACGCGGGCAGGCAGAGGCGCTCTGGGGCGCGACGGACCAGGGCTGGGCCCAGTTCTACGGTCTGCGCGCGGCGCAGGTCATGGACATCTGGACCGAGGTTTTCGGCGAAGAGACTGATCGCCTGGTGCGGGTGATGGCGACGCATACGGGCTGGCCCGGTCTGGAACAGGAGATCCTGCAGGCACCCTTGGCCTTTCTGCGGCTGGGGCGCATGCCGGTCGAGAGTTTCGACGCCTACGCGGTGACCGGCTATTTCGGCTACGAAATGGGCGGCGAGGAAATGGCGCAGCGCATGGACGGCTGGCTGGACGCCGCCGCCGACCTTGCCCGGGACGCGGGTGAGGCCGAGGGCCTGCAACGGGTCGCCCTGCGGGAATTCGTCAAGGACCGCCAGTTCGAGGCCGCCATCGCCCCCGTGGCCGAGGCGCTTGAGAAAGGCTCGCTGCGGCAACTGGTCGAAGAGATCTTTCCCTATCAGGCCGGGGTGGCCCGCAAACACGGGTTGCGGCTGATCATGTATGAGGGCGGCACGCATCTTGTCGGGCACGGGGCGCGGGTCAACGATGAAAGGCTCACCGCCTTTTTCGAGGAATTCAGCTATACCCCCGAAATGGCCCGCCTGTATGAACTTCTCCTGGCCGGCTGGGTCGACGCGGGCGGGGTGCTGTTCAACGCGTTCGTGGATGTGGCGCCCGCGTCGATGTGGGGCAGCTGGGGCGCGCTGCGCTACCTGGAGGACGAGAACCCGCGCTGGGACATGCTGATGGCCTACAATGCTTCAGGCCCGAATGGCTGGGAGCCCCGCGACGATCGCGTTTTCCTGAACGGAACCCGGGTCCTGGGCGGTGAGGGCCGGATCGAGGGGACACCGCAGGAAGACTACCTGACCGCCGGGCCGGGGGATGATGTTCTGGTCTCCGGCGGCGGGGCGGACGTGCTGCACGGCGGGCCGGGGCTGGACCGCGCGATCCTTGTCGGATCGCGGGAGAGTTATGAAATGACCCGGGAAAACGGCATTGTCCTGGCCCGCGCTGAAAACGGCGTGCTGCGCCTGGCCGGGATCGAGGAAGTGGTCTTTGACGCGGCGCCAGAGACCGTGGTCCCGATGGTCGACCTGTTGCCCTAAGGCGCGCGCCGCACAAGCTTGCGGTCACAGGCCGCCGGACATGCCCGCGACAGGCCTTTCCGAAACAGGGGGGGCGGCATGGCGGTTTGACCGGGTGGGATCCTGTTCACCGGGAAAACCGCGGGGTCAAATGACGATGGCACGAACGACCCGGAGGAATGATGTCCCTTGTCGCGATTCATCCGATCCCGGCGGACGAGGTCATTGTCTGACCCGTGCCTGATCTGGGCAGCCCGTCCATGACCACCTGCGCGGCCAGACCGGGCGGGCTGGCGCCGTTCTCGTCGCGGGGTCAGTTGCCAGAGGTGTGAGGGGCCAGAGGGCGGCGGGGTGAACCCCGCCCTACGCCTCGCGGCCGGGGTCGGAGTTTCGCAGGCGCTCGATTTCTTCGACCAGCACTTCTGCGCCCAGCGAGGCCCGGAAGTTCTCGACGATATGCTGGCGCCCGGCCTCTGACAGGCGCATGAGCGCGTCGGGATCGCCGACAAGGCTGCGGATCGTGCGGGCCAGCATCCCGGGGTTCTTGGGTTCCACCAGGTAACCGGTGGATCCGTCGGTGATCAGCTCCGCCACGCCGCCCGCATCCGTGCCGATGGTCGGCACGCCCATCGACATCGCCTCCATGTAGGCGACGCCCAGCGGTTCATGCCAACTGGCCAGGACGAACAAATGCGCCTCTTCCAGCTTGTCCTTGACCTCGCCCGCGTCGATGGCGCCCAAGAGCTTGACGTGATCCTGAAGGCGCAGCCGCTTCAGCGTCTCTTCCAGTTCGATCCGATAGCCGGTGCCGCCGTCGTCGTCCTCTCCGGCGATCTCGACCCGCACGTCGACGCCCTGGTCAAGCAGCTGGCGTGTGGCGGCCATCAGGTCCTGGTGGCCCTTGACCACGTTCAGGCGCCCGCAGGTGAAGATACGGATCGGACGGCCATGTTCGGGCGGCTGGTAGGGGGTGCGGCGCTGCAGCTTGTCGGTGTCGACGCCCATCGGGCGGATGACGCGCCTGTCCGGCAGCGATCCGGCCAGCGTCTCCTCGATCTCGGCCAGGATCTTGCGGGTGATGATGGTGGCGAAACTGGCGTGCCGCCATTTCACCCGCTGGCCGGGGCCATAGTCCGACAGTGGCCCGTGCAGCGTCAGCGAATAGCGCGGGCCGCCCATCAGATGCGCGAAACAGGCGATCAGCGCGACGCGGCCGCAGGAATGGGCGTGGATGTGATCCAGCCCGCGCGCCGCCGCCTCGCGCCGCAGCCGCTCGGCGGCGGCCATCGTGATCAGCGCGTCGCGGGCGAAGCCCGGTCCCTGTCGCAACATCCACAGCGGCAGGCCCTTGGCGCTTAGCTTGGCCAGCGCGACAGCGGCGGGCAGCGGATCGACACGGCCCAGGTAGGTGGTGCGCGCGATGGCCCGATCGGACCAGTCGTGCGAAATGAGACGGCGTGGCGGCTTGCGGGTCGAGAAGACATGGACCTCATGGCCCATCGCCTCCAGCGCGCGGATTTCGCGCCAGAAAAAGATGTGCGTCTGTCCCGGGAATTGCGGGACGATGTACCCTATACGCAAGCCTTGCGTCACCTGATAATCCTATGGATGGCAGCCGCGCCTCTTGTGGGGCGTTCGTCGTTATCAAACCTAATCGATTCCATGCTTTGGCCACAGTTCCGCAGCAGTTTCCAGAGCAAGGCGAGGTGTATTTTTTTCATGTGTGGCCCCAGTGGTACGGGTGTGAGTGCGGGATATGGATGCAACCATGCAGAGGCGGAACGCGGGCGTTTCGGTCATACTTCCGGCAAGCAACGAGGCAGCGCTGATCGGCGGCTGCCTTGAGGCGTTGCTGGCCTCTGACGGCCCCGCGGATCGCCCGGTCGAGGTGATCGTCGTGGCCAACGGTTGCCGGGACGACACGGCCGAAATCGCCCGTGGATACGCGGCGCAGATGGCGGCGCAGGGCTGGCGGCTGGAGGTGATCGAGCGCCAGGCGGGCGGCAAGCCCGGCGCGCTGAACGCCGGGGACGCGGCGGCCAGCGGGGCGGTTCGCGTCTACCTGGACGCGGATGTGACCGTCACGCCGGGGCTGCTGAACCAGCTGGTCACGGCGCTGGACGTGGATGCCCCGCGATACGCCAGCGGCCGGGTCGAAATCGCCGCCGAGGGGGCGATCAGCCGAGCCTATGCGCGGATCTGGCGACGGGTGCCCTTCATGCGGGACGTGGTTCCGGGCTGCGGCCTCTTTGCGGTGAACGCGGCGGGCCGGGCCCGCTGGGACACCTTCCCCGAGATCATTTCGGACGACATCTATGTCCGGCTTCAATTCCGCCCGGGCGAGCGGCAGGGCGTGCCGGCCCCGTATCGCTGGCCCATCGCCGAGGGCTGGCGCAACCTGGTCAAGGTGCGCAGACGGCAGAACGCCGGCGTGGACGAGATCGCCGCGCGTTACCCCGCGCTGACACGAAACGACGACAAGCCGCGCTTTCCGCTGCCGGAAAAACTGGGCCTCGCGCTGCGCGACCCGCTGGGGTTCGTGGTCTACGCGGGAGTTGCGCTTGCGGTCAAGCTGACCCCCCGGACCAGGCAGGACTGGAGCCGTGGCCGATGAGCGTGATGGACGCCTTCCGCAGCGGGTCCGTCACCGCGCGGGCGATGCGATCGTCCCTGTTCACGCTGGGCAGCTTTGGTTTCGGGCAGGTGGTGCGCCTGGGATCGAACCTGATCCTGACCCGGCTGCTGTTCCCCGAGGCCTTTGGCCTGATGGCGCTGGTCATGGTCTTTCTCATGGGGCTGGGCCAGTTTTCGGACGTCGGCGTGACACCCGCGATCATGCAGTCGAAACGCGGCGACGATCAGGATTTCCTGGACACGGCCTGGACGATCCAGGTGGCGCGGGGCATTGGCCTGTGGCTGTTGGCCTGCGGGTTGGCCTGGCCGATGGCCTGGGTCTACGACCAGCCCCTGCTGATTTATGTCCTGCCGGTTTCGGCGCTGACCTTGCTGATCACCGGGTTCAGGCCGACGCGGATGACCACGGCGAACAGGCACCTGTTGTTGGGGCGGGTCACGATCCTGGACATGGCCACGCAGCTGGCGGGCGTGGCTGTGGCGGTCGCGCTGGCCTGGTGGTGGGGATCGGTCTGGGCGCTGGTGATCTCGGGCGTGATCGGCGCGCTGATCGAGGTGGTGCTGAACTGGCGTTACCTGCCCGGTCCGGCCAACCGCCTGCGCTGGGAAGGCCCCGCCGCGCGAGAGCTGATTTCCTTTGGCAAATGGGTGTTCCTGGCCACGGTCTGCGGCTTTTTCTTTACCCAGGCCGACAAGATGCTGATCGGCAAGTTCATCGCGCTGGACGATTTCGGTGTCTACAACATCGGCTATTTCTGGGCCTCCTTCCCGCTGATGCTGGGCAACCTGCTGACCCACAAGATCCTGATTCCCGTTTACCGGGAAACTCCGCCGACCGAGAGCCGCGAGAATTTCCTGAAACTGCGCAAGATGCGCTTTGCCGTTTCCTTCGGGCTGATCGGCTTTGTCGGAATCTTTGCGCTGACGGGCGTTTGGCTGGTACAAACACTGTATGATGCGCGTTACGCCGCTGCGGGGGCGGTGGCGGTGGTTCTGGCCTGTGCGCAGATCCCGATGCTGATCGTCATGACCTACGATCAGGCGGCGCTCGCGGCGGGGGACTCGCGGCGGTACTTCTACCTGGCGCTGGCCCGTGCGGTGCTGATGGTGGGCTGTATCCTGATCGGGTTGCAGACCGCAGGGCTTATCGGGGCGCTTGTGGGGCAGGCCGCGGCCTTTACGCTGGCCTACCCGGTGGTGGTCTGGCTGGCGCGCCGAATGGGCGCCTGGGACGCGCTGCACGACGTTGTTTTTGCCTGTGCCGGGCTGTTTTTGGCAGGGCTCGCCATTTGGTTGAACTGGGGTCCGATTCTGCACCTGTCACAGCAGGGGGGATGAGGCCGGTGTCCCGAAAGGCGACAATTTCGAAAGGATAGGTTCATTGTTCAAACTCAATTCAGGCTATCCGCAAGCCCGGCCCGGATTCAGGCGGTCGTGGGCGCGTTTTCCTAAAAATCGCCGCAATTCCGCGTCACCTGTGACGGCGGGTGGCGGCGCAGGTGTTTTCGAGGTCCGGTATGACGGGTGAAACGGCGCAGCAATACGGTGAGACCGACATTGCCATCGTGGGCATGGCAGCCCATCTGCCGGGCGCCACCGATATTGCCGAATATTGGCGCAACCTGCGCGACGGTGTCTCCTCGATCCGGCGCCTGACAGAGGACGAGCTGCGCGAGGCGGGTGAAGACCCCGGGTTGATGCGTCACCGCGATTACGTACCTTTCGCCGCCCCGCTGGAGGATTTCGCCCATTTCGACGCCGAGTTCTTTGGGTTCAGCCCGAAGGAAGCGGCGGTCATGGATCCCCAGCACCGTCAGTTCCTGGAATGCGCCTGGGAGGCGCTGGAAAACGCGGGCCATGTGCCCGACAGCTTTGACGGGCAGGTGGGGGTCTTTGCCGGCTGTGGCATGGGCTCTTATTTCTATTTCAACGTCTGTTCCAACCCGGACCTGGTGGAAAACACCGGGATGTTCCTGTTGCGCCATACCGGGAACGACAAGGATTTCATGACCACGCGGCTCAGCCACGTGCTGGACCTGCACGGCCCGTCGATCAACCTGCAGACCGCCTGTTCGACGTCGCTGGTGGCGACGCATTACGCGGTGCAGGCGCTCTTGAACGACGAATGCGACATGGCCCTCGCCGGAGGCGTGACCATCGAACTGCCGCAGGGGCGGGGCTATCTCTACAAGGAGAACGAGATCCTCTCGCCAGACGGCGCGTGCCACGCCTTTGACCACCGCGCCAAGGGGACGGTCTTTGGCTCTGGCGCCGGGGTCGTGGTGCTGCGGCGGCTGGCGGATGCCCTGGCCGATGGAGACCACGTCTATGCGGTCATCAAGGGATCGGCGGTCAACAACGACGGCGCGCAAAAGGCCGGGTACCTGGCGCCCAGCGTCGAGGGGCAGGCAAGCGCCGTGGCCGAGGCGCAGGCCTTTGCCGGGATCAGCGCCGATACCGTGGACTATGTCGAATGCCACGGCACCGGCACCTACCTGGGCGATCCCATCGAGGTTGCCGCCCTGACCGAGGCCTTTGCCGAGACGTCGAGTGCCGTGGGCCACTGCCGCATCGGGTCGGTCAAGACCAACATCGGCCACCTGGACACGGCTGCCGGGGTGGCGTCGCTCATCAAGGCCTCTCTGGCGCTGCACAACCGGCAGATGCCGCCCTCTCTGGGCTACGAGGCGCCGAACCCTGCCATTGATTTCGAACACTCGCCGTTCCGCGTGAACGACCGGCTGACCGATTGGCCGCGCGCGGGGCATCCGCGCCGGGCGGGCGTGAACTCGCTGGGCGTGGGCGGGACCAACGCCCATGTGGTGCTGCAGGAGGCCCCCGAGCGCACCCCGAGCGACGAGAGCGACTGGCCGTTCCAGATCCTGACCGTCTCAGGGCGGAGCAAAGCGGCGCTGGAGGAGAATGCCGCGCGGCTGGCCGCGCATCTGCGCGCCCATCCCGAACAGAACCTGGCCGATGTGGCCTTTACCCTGAAGGAGGGCCGCCGGGCTTTTGAAAAACGCCGCGTGGTGGTGGCAGACAGCCACGAGGAGGCGGCGCGCCTGTTGAAAGGCGATGATGCGCGCCGGGTCTTTACCCATGACGCGCTGGACCGGCCCGAGGTGGTGTTCATGTTCCCCGGTGGCGGGGCGCAATACGCGGGCATGGCGCGCGACCTCTACGAAACCGAGCCGGTCTTTGCCGAGTGGATGGACCGGGGGCTCGCTCACCTCGACCGGATCGCGGGCAGCGAGGGCGCGGGGAGTATTTCTGGAGAGAAGAAGCCCGGGGTGCGCGCGCTGTGGCTGCCCGCGCGCGGGGCGGAGGGTGAGGCGGACAAGGCGCTGTTGAAGCCTTCGCTGCAACTGCCGCTGATCATGATCACGGAATACGCGCTGGCGCAGCTCTGGATGAGCTGGGGCGTGACGCCTGCCGCCCTGACCGGCCATTCGATGGGCGAGAACACCGCCGCCTGCGTCGCGGGTGTCATGGGCTTTGAGGATTGTATCGGTCTGGTGCATTTGCGCGGGCGGCTCTTTGACACGGTGCCGGCGGGGGGCATGTTGTCCGTGAGCCTGCCGGCCGAGGAGTTGCGGCCCCTGCTGGGCGAGGAGCTGGATCTTGGCGCGGTGAACGGGCCGGACCTGTCGGTGGCCTCGGGGCCGCAGGCGGCCCTGGACGTGTTGCAGGCGGACCTGGAACGGCGAGAGGTGCAGTGTTCGCGGATCGGCATCGACATCGCCGCGCACAGCCGGATGCTGGAGCCGATCCTGCAGGACTTCGGCGCCTACCTGCGGGGGATAGAGTTGCGCGCGCCCGAGCTGCCCCTGACCTCGAACCGGACCGGCGCGGTGATGACAGCGGAGCAGGCCACCGACCCTGACTACTGGGTCGCACATCTGCGCGGGACGGTGCTGTTCGCCGATTGCATCGGCACGCTGGACAAAGACAACCGTGTCTTCCTGGAGGTCGGGCCGGGCAAGGCGCTGACCTCTCTGGCGCGACAGCAGGCGGGGGGCAACCGGGTGCTGTCCTCGCTGCGGCATCCCGAGGAGGCGATTGCCGACGACAAGCACATGTTCGAGGTGCTGGGCCGGCTGGCGGCGCTGGGCGTCGACATCGACTGGACCCAGGTCTGGGGCGAGGCGCGGCGCAATCGCGTGGTCCTGCCCAGCTATGCCTTCCAGCGCAGCCGCTATTTCATCGAACCGGGAGAGGTGGCCGAGAAGGCGCCCAGCTTCCTGATGCGCAGCGACGAGATCGCGGAGTGGGGTTGGCAGCCGGTCTGGCGGCCACGCTCTGCCCCGGTCGAGGTCGACGTGATCGAAGGTCTGTCCGATGCCGCGCCGCAGGTCTGGCTGATGTTCATGGACGAGGCCGGCATTGCCGGGCGGGCGGCAGACCGGCTGCGCAGGGCGGGACACAGCATTGTCGAGGTGCGCCCCGGCGATGCCTTTGCCCGGGTGGGCGAGGGCTATGTGCTGGCGCCCGAACGCGGGCGCGAGGGGTATGACCTGCTGGTGCAGGACCTGGCGGCGCGCGGGCTGATCCCGACGCGGATCGGGCATTTCTGGCTGCTGACAGAGGGTGAGAGCCATCGCCCCGGGTCGAGCTTTTTCCACCGGGTGCAGGAACAGGGATTCTATGCACTGATGTTCCTGGCGCAGGCGATCGAGGGCGAGGGCCTGCCGCGTCCCCGGCAGATCACCGTGGTGACCAACGGGGCCGCGCAACTGCGGGACGAGGCGCTGCCTTACCCCGAAAAGGCGACCGTTGCCGGGCCCGCGCGAGTGATCCCGCGCGAACTGCCGGGCATGAGCGTGGCAACGCTGGATGTCGCATTGCCCGCGCCGCTGGAGGCGCATTTCTGGGGCCGGGCCAGAGCGCTGGCCGCGCATGAGAGCGCGATGGAGGCGCTGACGGCCCGCGTGCTGGAGGACCTTGTGAGCGAGCCCGGAGACCGGATCGCGGCGCTGCGCGGGGATCGCCGGTTCGAATGCGCGATGAAGCCGGTTGCGCTGGCCGAGGCCCCCGAGGGGGCAGAGGACGGCACCTACCTGATCACTGGCGGTTTTGGCGGGATCGGCCTGTCGCTGGCGCGGGATTTCGCGTCTCGCGGGGCGAAACTGGCGCTGATGGCGCGCAAATCCCTGCCCGACCGGGCGGAGTGGGACGACTACCTGCGCCGCCACGCGCCGCAGGACCCTGTGGCCCGGCGCATCCGGGCCGTCGCCGCGCTGGAAGAGGCGGGCGCCGAGGTCATGGTGGTGGCGGCGGATGTCTGCAACCTGGGCCAGGTGCAGGCGGCCCGGCGCGCGGTCGAAGAGCGCTTTGGCCCCATCACCGGTGTGATCCACGGTGCGGGGGTGATCGACGATGCGCCCCTTCTGGCCAAATCGCCGTCCAGCGTCGAGGATGTGTTCACGCCCAAGATCCATGGCACAGAAGTGCTGGGAGAGGTATTTCCGGACGGCAGCCTTGACTGGATGGTGCTGTTTTCGTCCTCTTCGACCGTCACGGCGCCCGCCGGACAGGTGGACTATGTCGCGGCCAACGAGTTCCTCAATGCCTTTGCCAAGGCGCGCAGCGGCAAGACGCGCGTGGTGGCGATCAACTGGGGAATCTGGAACGAGGTCGGCATGGCGGCCGAGGCGGTTGCCGCCCGGACCGGGGACCTGCCGAAACCGCCGGTCACGCCCGTCGCGCAAGAGATGCTGTCCGAGGCGACATTCGACAGCCACGGCAACCGGCTTTTCATCGCGCACTATGCGGAAACGGACTGGTTCATCGACCAACACCGGACGAGGGCCGGGGACGCCCTGCTGCCCGGCACCGGCTACCTGTCGCTGGCGGCGCAGGCGCTGCAGGCGCATGGCGAGAGCGGCGGGTTCGAGATCCGCGACCTGACCTTCCTGCGGCCCCTGCGGGTGGCCCAGGGGGGCGCGCGCGATCTGCGTCTGCGCCTGACGCGCGCCGACGATGGCTATGGGTTCGACGTTCTGGCCGACGCCACGCTGAACGGGCGGCAGGGATTTGCGCTGACCGCGCAGGGCGCGCTGTCGCTGATGCCCCTGGCACGGCCCGCGCCGCTGGACCTGGACGCGATCCGGGCGCGCTGCCCGGCGCGGGTGGATGGCAACGGTGCCAAGCTGACCTCGGCGCAGGAGGTGCACCTGGCCTTTGGCCCAAGCTGGAAGGTGCTGGATGCCCGGGCGCTGGGCAAGGGCGAGGGGATCGCAGAGCTGTCTTTGCCCGCAGGCGCCGCGGCGCCGGACATGCCGCTGCACCCGGCGCTGATGGACATTGCGACCGGCTGGGCGATGGAACTGATCGAAGGGTATCAGCCGACGCATCTTTGGGTGCCGGTGCGCTATGGCCGGGTAAAGGTCCATGCGCCGCTGGGGGCACAGGTGGTCAGCTGGGTGCGCAATGCCGCCGACAACCGGGCCGATGGGGAAACGGCCAGCTTTGACATAACGCTGTGCGATCGCTCGGGCGCGGTGCTGGTGGAAATCTCTGGCTTTACCATTCGCAAGCTGGCCGATGCCGACATGCTGAAGAGCGCGCCGCGCCTGACGGCGGCAGAGCTTGAGGTGGAGGACGGCGACGCCACGCAGCCCCTGTCGCCCGCTGAGGAACGGCTGGCGCACAACCTCAGCCAGGGCATCCTGCCCGCCGAGGGGGTCGAGGCGTTCCACCGTGCGCTGGCGCTGGGCGCGCGACAGGTCGTGGTCTCTTCGATGGATCTGGACGCGCTGACCGCGCAGACGGCGGCCTCGGTCGTCGAGGCGGCGTCGGGCCAGACCTTTGAACGCCCGCAACTGGAAAGCGATTATGTCGCCCCCGAGGGCGAGATCGAAACCCGGCTGGCCGGCTTCTGGCAGGATCTGCTGGGCGTGTCCGACGTGGGCGTCGAGGACAGTTTCTTTGACCTGGGCGGGCATTCCCTGATCGCCGTGCGTCTCTTCGCGATGGTCAAAAAGGCCTTCCGCGTCGATTTCCCGATTTCCATCCTGTTCGAGGCGCCGACGATCCGCGCCTGTGCCGCGCTGATCGAGGCGCAGATCGGCCCGGTCGAGGGCGACCCCGAGGCCGCGCCGAAAGCACCGCAGCGCAGGTTCACGCATCTTGTGCCCATGCATGACGGCGACGGCGGGGCGCGGCAGCCCTTCTTCCTGATCGCGGGCATGTTCGGCAACGTGCTGAACCTGCGCCACCTGGCCCACCTGCTGGGCAGCGACCGGCCCTTCTATGGCGTGCAGGCGCGCGGGCTATATGGCGGTGAGGCGCCGCATGACAGCATCGAAGAGGCGGCGCGCGACTACATCGCCGAAATGCGGCAGGTGCAGCCGCAGGGGCCCTACATGGTCGGCGGCTTTTCCGGCGGCGGGATCAGCGCCTATGAGGTCGCCCGCCAACTGGAAGTTGCAGGTGAAGAGGTGTCGCTGGTGGTGATGCTGGATACGCCCCTGCCGCAACGGCGCGCCCTGTCGCGCCGGGACCGGCTGATGATCCAGTGGCAGCAGGCGCGCGAAAAGGGGCCGCTCTACCCGTTTATCTGGGCGAAGAACCGCATCGCCTGGGAGTTTGCCAAGCGCCGTCAGGCGCATGAAACAGGCGCCGAACACGCCTTCCACAATGCCGAGATCGAAGGGGCCTTTTACCGGGCCATCGCGGCCTACCAGATGCGGCCCTGGGACGGGCGCGTGGTGCTGTATCGCCCGCCGCTCTCGGGCAAGTGGACGGTTTCGGGCGGGGCGCTGGTCAACAGCGAGCGCACCTATGTGACGCCTGACAACGACTGGGGCCTGATGGTGCCGGGGGTCGAGGTGCACGAGGTGCCGGGCGATCACGACAGCATGGTGCTGGAACCCAACGTGCGGGTGCTGGCCGGGCTGATGCGCGAGGCCATCGAAAGCGCCGAGGCAGAGAGCTTTGGCCATGGCGAAGTGGTGGCCTTTCCCGGCCACGCGGCGGAGTGAGCGGCATGGCGCGGGTCCTGGTGGTATCGCTGAACTATCGCACGGCAGAGATGACCCTGCGGTCCGTCCGCGCGGCCCTGCGGGCGATTCAGGGGATGGATGCGGAACTGGTCATCGTGGACAACGATTCCGGCGACGGATCGTTTGAGCGGATCGCGCAGGCGCTGAAGACCGAGGACTGGGCGCAGGGCGCGCCCATCCGGCTGGTCCAGTCGGGCGTGAACGGCGGGTTCGGTGCGGGCAACAACGCAGGGATTCGCACCGGGATGAGCGATGGCAGCGCGCCGGACTACGTCTATTTGCTGAACTCTGACGCCTTTCCCGCGCCGGACGCGATCCGGCGCCTCTACGATCACCTGGAAACGCACCCCAAGGCCGGGTTCGCAGGCAGCTATATCCACGGAGAGGACGGCGCGCCGCATGTGACCGCCTTCCGCTTTCCCTCGGCCTGGTCGGAACTGGAAGGCGCGATGCGCTTTGGCCCGGTGTCACGGGCCTTGCGGCACAAATCCGTGCCCATCGGCGTGCCGGGGGCCACGCAGCGCGTGGACTGGCTGGCGGGCGCCTCGATCATGATGCGGCAGAGCGTGCTGGACGAAATCGGGCTCTTTGACGAGACCTTTTTCCTCTATTTCGAGGAAACCGACCTGTGTCTGAGGGCCGCGCGCGCCGGGTATGAAACGCATTACGTCCGCGACAGCGAGGTGGCGCATATCGGCTCCGTCTCGACCGGCATGAAGAAATGGCAGCGTATCCCGGGGTTCTGGCTGGACAGCCGCTGGCATTATTTCTCCAAGAACCACGGACGTGGATACGCGGCGCTGGCGACGCTGATGCACGCGCTGGGCGGGCTGTTTTGGCGGCTGCGCGTGCTGGTGCAGCGCAAGCCGCCCGCCGATCCCGCGCATTTCCTGCGCGACCTGATCCTGCATGACACCAAGGCGTTGGTCCGGCCCCTGCCGGAACGGCGCGAGGCCGCGCGGCCCCCTGTCGGGGTTGCGGCCAAAGCACAAGCGGAGTGACCGAGATGGCTATGACCTGCGTCCTTTGGGGTAATGAATCGCTTTTGGTGCAATGTGCCGGTATGGCGCTGGACCGGGGCAACACCATCACGGCGGTCGTGACCGATAGCGCGGATGTGCGCGGCTGGGCCGAGGGGCTTGGCCTGCGGGTCGAGGCGCCGGGCGCGGAGCTTGCCACGCGGCTGGGCGGCGGGTTCGACTGGCTCCTCTCCATCGCCAACCTCTCGATCATCCCGGCGGATGTGCTGGCCCTGCCTGCCCGGGGCGCGGTCAATTTCCATGACGGCCCGCTGCCGCGCCATGCCGGGCTGAACGCGCCGGTCTGGGCCCTGATCGAGGGAGAGACGCGCCACGGCGTCACCTGGCACCTGATCGAGGGCGGCGTGGACGAGGGCGACATCCTGGTGCAGGCGGGGTTCGACGTGACGGCGCAGGACACGGCGCTGACCCTGAACACCAAGGCTTACGAGGCGGCGATGGGGTCTTTCCCGGCGCTGCTGGACCAGCTGGAAAGCGGCGCGCTGACCCGCGTCGCTCAGGACCTGACGCAGCGCAGCTATCACGCGCTGGCGGACCGGCCCGAGGGGTACGGCGTGCTGGATTTTAGCCGACCGGCGGTAGCGCTGGACCGGCTGGTGCGGGCGCTGGATCACGGACCCTACTGGAACCCGCTCTGCGCGGCCAAGATCCGGGCGCGCGGGGTGCTCTGGCTGGTTGGTCATGCGCGGCTGACAGAGGGGCACGGGGCGCCGGGCACGGTGCTGGACGTCTCTGACGACCGTCTGACGGTGGCCTGTGGCGAACATGCGCTGCTGCTCTCCGGGCTGACGCGGATCTGCGGCGCGCCGGTCGACTTGGCAGAGATCGCAAGCACCGGCGATGTGCTGACCCCTGCGCCAGCGGTCGACATGGCCCCGGTCGCTCGGTTTGACGGGGTGATGCGCCGCGGTCTGAGTGAGCTACAACCGGCCGAGCCGGGCGGGCTGACCGAGGGCGAAAGCGTGCTGGAAACCCGTGCCCTGACGCTGCCCCCAGAGGATGCATTGGCGCAGGTCATGCGCTGGGCACAGGCGCTCTGCGGGGGCGCGGCCGTGGATCTGGCCTGGGCCGACGGCGCGCTCGAGGCGCTGGCCATCAGCGGACTGGTCGCGCCCTGGGCGCCGTTGCGCTGTGGGTCGGTGGCCAAACCGAAACCCTGGGCCACGGACTTGCCTGCCCGCGCGCCAGAGCTGAGCTGGCCCGAGGTGCCGCAGATCGGGGTCGCGGTCGATGGCGCGGGCCATGTGCCGGGCACGGTGATGACCGTGATTCTGGGCGCGGCGCCGGTGCTGTCCTTTGACAGCGGGCGCCTGCCGCCCGCGCAGGCGGAACTTTTGGCCGCACGGCTGGAATTCTCCGGCACGGGCCTGCCCGAGGCAGAGCGCGACATGGTGCTGACCCGGTGGAATGCCACGGCAACCGATCATGACCGCAGCCTGACCATGCACCGCGCCTTTGAGGCGCAGGTGGCGAAGACGCCCGATGCCCTGGCGCTGATCTTCGAAGACCAGAAACTGACCTATGCCGAACTGAACGCCCGCGCCAACCGCGCCGCGCATCTGCTGCGCGAGATGGGCGTGGCGCCCGGCCAGGTCGTCGGCCTGTGTTGCCGCCGGTCGATCGACCTGATGGTGGGCGCGCTGGCGATCCTCAAGGCCGGGGGCGCCTACCTGCCGATGGACCCGTCCTACCCGGCGGACCGCCTGCAACATTTCGTTCAGGACAGCGGTGCGCAGGTGCTCGTCACGCAGGCCGCGGTGGACCCGATGCTGCCGCGCCATGAGGCACAGCTTCTGGTGCTGGATGCCGAGCCGCGCCTTGCCGCGCAACCCGCAGACAACCTGCCCGACACCAGCGGGCCAGAGGACCTTGCCTACCTGATCTACACCAGCGGTTCGACGGGCAAGCCCAAGGGCGTCATGGTCGAGCATCGCAATGTATGCAACTTTTATACAGGCATGGATGCCCATATTCCGCACGATCACGGAACCTGGCTGGCTGTCACCTCGCTGTCCTTCGACATATCCGTGCTGGAGCTGTTCTGGACCACCACGCGCGGCCTGACCGTTGTTCTGACGGGGGACGAGGATCGGGCGTTGATCTCCAAGGGCCCGATGCCGCGCGGCAAGGGTATGGAATTCTCGCTGTACTACTGGGGCAACGACGATGGCGCCGGTCGGGACAAATATGCCCTGCTGCTGGAAGGGGCGAAATTCGCCGATGAAAACGGCTTTGTCGCCGTCTGGACGCCGGAACGGCATTTCCATGCCTTCGGTGGTCCCTACCCGAACCCCAGCGTGACCGGTGCCGCCGTGGCCGGCGTGACGAAGAACATCGGCGTGCGCGCCGGATCGGTCGTCGCGCCCCTGCACCACCCGGCGCGGATCGCCGAGGAATGGGCGGTGATTGACAATCTCACCAACGGGCGTGCGGGTATGGCGATTGCCTCTGGCTGGCAGCCCGACGATTTTGTGCTGCGCCCCGAGAATACCCCGCCCGAAAACAAGCCCGCCATGATGCGCGACCTTGAGACGGTGCGAAAGCTGTGGCGTGGCGAGGCGGTGGGGTTCCCGCGCAAGGACGGCTCGATCCACGAAGTGGTGACGCAGCCGCGTCCGGTATCTCGCGAACTGCCGGTCTGGGTGACGACCGCCGGCAACCCGAAAACCTGGCAAGAGGCCGGGGCGGCGGGCTGTAACGTGCTGACCCACCTGTTGGGCCAGTCGGTCGAAGAGGTCGGTGAAAAGATCAAGCTGTACCACGCGGCCCTGCGCGAGGCGGGTCACGATCCGGCGGATTTCAAGGTCACGCTGATGCTGCACAGCTTTCTCAGCGACAGCCGCGACCATGCCCGGGAGGTCGCGCGCGAGCCGATGAAGGATTACCTGCGCTCTGCCGCCGGTCTCATCAAGCAATACGCCTGGGCCTTCCCGGCCTTCAAGCGGCCCGAGGGCGTGGCAAACGCATTCGACCTGCAGCTTGACGGGCTGGAGCCCGAGGAACTGGACGCGATCCTGGACTTTGCCTTTGAGCGGTACTTCAACGACAGCGGTCTGTTCGGCACGGTCGAGGACGCGTTGAAGCGCACCGAAGAGGTGCAGGCCATCGGCGTCACGGAAATCGCCTGCCTGATCGACTATGGCATCGACCGCGAGACCGTCTTGGAAGGGCTGAAGCCACTGGCGCAGGTCGTCGCGCAAACCGGCGGCGCGACGGAACTGGCGGCGGACGATTTCTCGATCGCGGCGCAGATCGTGCGCCACGGCGTGACGCATCTGCAATGCACGCCCTCGATGGCGCGGATGATCGCGATGAACGACGAGGCGCGCTATGCCCTCAAGGGTGTACAACATGTATACCTTGGAGGAGAGCCGCTGCCCGGCGCGCTGGTCAAGGAATTCTCCCAGATCACGCAGGCCACGGTCACCAACATGTACGGGCCGACGGAAACGACGATCTGGTCCTCTTGCACGCGCGCCGATCCGGGGGAGGCGGTGGTCAACATCGGCCTGCCGCTGGCCAACCAGCAGCTTTACGTCCTCGACGAGGACCGCGCGCCGGTGGGCGTGGGGCAGGAGGGCGAGTTGTGGATCGGCGGTGAGGGGGTGACGCGCGGGTACTGGAACCGGCAAGACCTGACCGCAGAGAGGTTTGTCGACAACCCGTTTCACGGCGGACGCATGTACCGCACCGGTGACCTCGTGCGGCGGCGCGCCGACGGGCGGATCGACTTTGTCGGTCGTGTCGATCACCAGGTCAAACTGCGCGGTCATCGGATCGAACTGGGCGAGATCGAGGCCTGTCTGGAGGCAATCGCCGGGATCACGCAGGGCGTGGTCATGGCGCGAGAGGACGTGCCGGGCGATGTGCGTCTGGTGGGATATTACACCGGCGCGGCCAAGGACGAGGCCGCGGTGAAGGCCGCAATGGCCCGCGACCTGCCCGCCATCATGGTGCCCGGGCGTTTCGTGCACCTGGATGCCTTCCCACTGACCCCGAACAAGAAGGTCGACCGCAAATCGCTGCCCGTCCCGCAGGCGGTGGTGGCAAAACCGGCGCCCGCGCCCGTCGCTCCGGTGGTCCCCTCGGCGGGGGACGATGCGGCACAGGTCGAGGCGGCGATTGCCGCGATCTGGCAGCGCACGCTGGGGGTTGCGGCTTCGGGGCGGGATAACTTCTTTGACCTTGGCGGGCATTCCTTGCTGGCGGTGCAGGCGCACCGGGCGATCCGCGAGGAACTGGGGGCCGCGAAACTGTCGATCACCGACATCTTCCGCTTTCCGGTTCTGGCGGATCTTGCCGCGCGGGTGGCCGGGTTGGCCGATGGAGCGGTGCGCGCGCCGGCGGCGCCCGTTGCTCCGAAACCCGAACCGGCGCCCGTTGTGGCCGCGCCGGACCGGGCCCAGTCACGCAGCGAGGCAATCGCGCGGCGGCGCGAGATGCGCGCCCGGCGCCGGGCCTGAATTTGTGACGGCGGCCCAGCTGGAACGCCTGGTTCGCCAGATCGGCCCCTTGCGCGGTCTGGGCTGGGGCGTCGCGGTTCCCGGCGAGGGGGACCTCTTTCCGGCAGAGGCGGCGGCCGTTGCCCGCGCCCGCCCGGCGCGCCGCGCCGAGTTTGCCGCGGGGCGCCTTGCGGCCCGCCGCGCGATGGCGCAGCTGGATGTGCCAACCGCCGCGATCCCGATGGGGGCCGATCGTGCGCCCGTTTGGCCCAAGGGGCTGGTCGGCAGTATCAGCCATGCCGAGGGGCTTTGCCTGGCCGTGGTCGCGGGGGCCAAGGATTATCGCAGCCTTGGCATCGACATCGAGGGGGATGGCCCCCTGGCCGAGGACCTGATCCCCGAGATTTGTCGGCCCGAAGAGATTGCACTTTTGCCCAAAGCCATCCGTGCCACCGAGGCCAAGCGCCAGTTTTCGGCCAAGGAAGCCGTCTACAAGGCGCATTATCCCCTGGCCGGTCAGGTCTTTGGCTTTCACGGGCTGCAGGTGGACCTCGCGCAAGGCCGTGCCCGGTTTACCGATCATCCCGAAGTTGCCTCAATTCCGCCCGAATCGCGGGCGGATCTGCCCATTCGCCAAGTCTTCGGAGGCGGGGTGATCCTGTCGCTCTGCGCGATTCCGGCGGACATCACAGCCCAATAGCCACAAAACTGCCACAATTGCCCGTTGAATACCTGCATCTCGCTGGAAATAGGGCGGAAACATGGCGCCGGTTCGCACAACGGACACGCATTGTTTCCGGCTTTTCCCGAGCCAAGTCATGGCGAAATTTAGGCAGATTTGCTAGATTGGGACCTGAAGATGGCGCGATCGGGGCAAACCCCCTTAGCGGTGTCTCCGCACCGGGGGCGGTTTTGCGGGAGTTTTGAAATGAGTCAGTTCCAGTCCGTCGGTGAAGTTTTCGCCGCCCTCAAGCGTCGCGCCCTGTTGATCCTCTTGGTCACGTTCCTCGGTTGCCTTGCCTCGCTGTATTACGCGATGGGGCAGACCAAGGTCTTTGAGGCGACGGCCGTTGTCCAGATCGAGGACGCGCAGGTGCCCGACCAACTGGTCGGGGCATTGGCGGCGACCAATGATGCCGCCCGCCGGGTACGCCTGATCGAACAGCGCCTGATGGCGCGGGACAACCTGGTGCGGATCATGGAAAAACACGCGCTGTTCGACGCCGACCCCACCATGACAATCAGCGAACGTGTCGGCCGGTTGCGGGATTCGGTGCGTATTCAACAGCTTGTCGGCCAGGCGCAAAGCTATGCACCCGGCGGCAACGCCCCCTCCGGCCTGATGATCTCTGTCCAGATGGACGATGCGCAAAAGGCGGCGGACGTGGCGAACGAGCTGATGCAATCGGTGATCGAGCAGTCGCGCGACCGCAGCGCAAGCCGCGCCCGCGACACGCTGGATTTCTTTGTCGCCGAAGAGGCGCGTGTTGGGGCCGAGATCGACGTGTTGGAGGCGCAGATCGCCGAGTTCAAGCGCCGGAACGCCGAGCAGCTGCCCTCGGGCGTGGCTGACCTGCGGTCGCAGCTGGGCAGCCTGCGGGACACGGACCTGGACCTGGATCAGCAGATCCTGACGATGCAAACCTCCAGCGACCGGACCCGGGACGAGGTGCGGGAACGCCAGATTGCCGCCCTGCAAGAACAGAAGGCCCTGATCGCCGCGCGGATCACCCAGATCCAGGCCCAGATCGAGGGCGCGCCCGAGGTCGAGCGCGAGCTGAACCGGCTGGACCGCGAGATGACCCGCCTGCAGGAACAATACGGGGTGGTCACCCGGCGCAAGGCCGAGGCCGAGCTGGGTCAGCTGCTGGAGGATCGCAAGGCGACCGACCGCTTCGAGGTTTTGGAAACCGCGCTTGTGCCCGAATTTCCGGTGTCGCGCAGCCGCAAGAAACTGGCGATCATGGGCGGTATGGCCAGCCTGCTGGGGGCGCTTGGCCTGGCTTTCCTGATCGAGACCATGAACCCGGTGATCCGCAGCGCCGCCCAGATGGAGCGAGCGCTGGGTGTCCAGCCCGTGGTGGCGATCCCGGTGGTAAAGACCCGGCGCGACCGGCGCAGCGGCGGGCTGAAACTGCTGGGCAAATTGCTGGCGATCTTCGCGATCCTGGGTCTGGGGCTGAAGCTGCTCTGGGACCGCTCTCCGGTGCTGGCCGGGTTCATGGAACGCTTCCTGCCTCGGACGGTCCGGGGCTAGGCGCGAAACCCGTCAAAGAGGTGCGGGCGCGCTTTCCTTGCAGCTGGAGGGCGCGCCTGTGGGCCGGGCACAGGGGCGCCCGGCCTCAATAGCTGTAGCGATCGAGTTCGGTGCCTTCGGCCTTGTTCAGGATCATCCCCAGGATCGGGGTGCTGTCGCCCAGGCGGCGTTCAACCTCGGCGATTTCCTTTTCCGTCGTCATTCCGCCGCCGATCACCAGCAGAACACCATCGAACAGGGGCCGCGCTGCGATCACGTCGTCATAGGACAGGGCCGGGGGCAGGTCGATCAGCACCACGTCGGGGGCGAAGTCGTCCTCGATCCGGCGCAGGCATTCTTCGGCGCGCGGGTCCTGCAGCAGTTCCGCCGCATAGGCCTCGGGCCGGCTGTTGAGGCCAAAGGCAATGTTGCGCCCGGCGTTGACGGGGTTGCGGCCCATGCGGAGCAGATGATCGCCCGGCGCGGTCACGCCGCGCAGCATGTCGCCAAGCGAACCGGGATCGTTGATGCCCAGGATCTTGTGCATGTTGGGCCGGCGCATGTCGAAATCCAGCAGCAGCGTCCGGCAGTTCTCTTGCCGTGACAGGCTGATGGCGAGGTTGGCAGCGGTAAAGGTCTTGCCGCATTCCTTGCCCGGCGAGGTGATGGCCACCCGGCGCCAGCCGTTCTCGTGAAGCGCCTGCAAGAGGCGGGTGCGCAGCACGTCAAAGGCCGCGTGGGCGGGGTCATCGCGGCTGGCAGTGATGATGCGGTTCCGGTCGAGATGTCCCTTGTCGACGGTCATTTCCGACAGTCCGGCCCAGGCGGCCTCTACCGTGTCCGGCTCTTGTGGTGACCGCGCAGAGGCGGGCGTGCTTTCGGGCTGTTTCGTGACAGGGACCATGTCCGTCAGCGCCAGCGGGGGCACGTCCTCCGGTGGCTCTTCGTCTTCCAGGTGCTCCTGCGCGAGGCGTTCTTGCTCGGCGCGGCGCGCGGCTTCTTCGGCGGCCCGGGCGTCTGCCAGGCGCTTTTCTTCGGCCAAGCGGTCCTGCTCGGCCAGTCTTTCCTCTTCGGCAAGGCGGTCCTGTTCGGCACGGTGTGCGGCCTCGGCTTGCTCTTTCTCGGCTTCGCGCCGGGCCTCGGCGGCGCGTTGCGCCTCGATGCGGCGGTCTTCGTCGTCCTTCTGGGCTTTTAGAGCCGCCTCAGCCTCTGCGCGTTCCGCAGCTTCGCGGGCCTCCGCTTCGCGCCGGGCGCGGGCGGCCTTGACCCGGCGCAGCGCCTCTGCGCGGGCCATTTCTTCGAGTTCGGCGCGGCGGCGGGCCTTTTCCTGGGCCTTGTCGCGGGCCTTTGCCTTGTCCGCAGCCTCGGCGATGCGCTGGGCCTCTGCCTCGGCCCGGGCTTGGTCGGCGGCCACATCGCGTTTCCGGGCGGCTTCTCGCGCGGTCTCGTCCAGCGGGCGCACAGGCTCAGGCGGGTCTGACACGGGACGTGCCGATCCCGTGCCGGATGTGCGTTTGCGCCGGAATTTTGGGCTGTCCATCATGTTCATGCCCCTTGCTCCGCAGCATTTCGGGCGGCGCGTGTCGCTCGCGCAGCCTTTGAGACCCTTGTGCCCCGCAAACGCGCGGGGCGCGATTCAGTTTTCCGTGTTCGGGGTCGCCAGAGGGACACCCGGTCGATTATCGTTAAACCAGCCAAATCTGGCCAGAATAAGGTGGAAACGCAGGGATTGTTGACCGTCCCGACCAGACCACAGGCCCCCGGTTCAAAAGCCAAAGAGGTTGGCCCTGGTGATCGCCTCTTCGACAAAACGGGCCTTGTCGGCCTCGGGTTGCCAGCCCAACACGTCCTTTGGGCGCGTGTTCACGAAGGGTGAGAAATGCGCGCGGCTCTTCCAGTCGGCCAGCGAGGCGCGGATGACGCCCTGCCGCCGCAGGGCATATTTCTTGAGCAGGTATTTCACTGCGTCCGAGGCGTAAAAGGCGTTCAAGTTGCCCGGCACCACGCGGATTTTTGCGCCCAGCGTGTCGTGGATGGCGTTGAAATAGCCTCGGGCCGAGAGCATCGGCTCTCCGATCAGGTTAAAGCTTTGCCCTTCGACGGGCGCGTCGATCATCCGCACCAGCCCGTCGACGACATCGTCGATCAGCACAAAGGGCAGGATGTTGCGCCCGTGGCCCCAGATCCGCACAGCCCCCGCACCGTGCCAGCGCCCGATGCCCCAGTGTTGCAGCGGGCCGCCGTGGCCGACCACGATGCCGGGGCGTGCGATGACCAGCGGCAGGCCCCGTTCCCGGTGCAGCTCCATCAGCTTGCGCTCGCATTCCGCCTTGGACCGGGCATAGAGGTTGCGATCACTCATGTCCTCGGCAAATCCGGTGTCCTCGGTGATCTGGCGGTTGGGGTCGGACATGTCGTAGCTGGCGATGGTGCCGGTGTAGATCAGCCGTTTCACCCCGGCCTTTTCACTGGCCATCGCGACCCGCAGCGCCACGCCGACATCGTTTTTCAGGCAGTCGGCCCAGGTGTCGTCCAGCGACTTGGCCAGGTTGAAGACCACCTCGATCCCCTGCATCGCCTCTGTCAGCGCGTCGAGATCGTGCAAGCTGGCCGAAACGGTTTCGACAGAGTCAGGCAAGTCGGGGAAAGGGCCGGATTTCCCGCGCGATAGCACGCGGACGTCGCGCCCGTCCGCCACCAGCCGGCGGGTCAGGGCGCGACCGATGAACCCGGTCCCGCCGATCACCATCGCCGTGGGTTTCGGGCTTCGGGTCTGCACGGCGGGCGCGGCGGTCTTCAGAACCTTGGGCGGCAGTTTCGCGATCATGGCGTCGATGGTGCGCATGACCTTGACCGCGCTTTCCCCGGAAAAGCGCGCATCCTGCGGCTTGCCCTCGGCCAACGCGCCGTAGATTGCGGCGTTCATGCCCCGGAACGACAGGCCGTAGGGATTGCGGGTGTTCAGCGACCGGAACTGGGTCCAGGCGTTCGACAGCCCCTCGCGCCGGTGCTGGCGCGACAGCTCCATCTGTTTCTTCAGCGGGTTGGCGACCAGGTCGGCGGCGTTTTCGCGTTCCACCACCAGTACGTCCTGCGCAAAGTCCAGCCGTGCCCGAGCCGAGGAGCCGCGCAGGGTGACGGAACGGTCGTCGACGGTTTCCACCATCGCCAGCGTAAAGGTGATCTCGACCTGTCCGGCGCGGGCCAGGATGCGGAACCCCTGCGGGCGCGGGTCCTCGCCCGGCAGCATCACCGGATGGGTCGCATGGGCGTGCAGGATCTCCATGTCGCCGAACAGATCCTGCGCAAAGGCCACCAGGTGCGGCCCCAGTTCCAGCAGCAGGTTTTTCGGCTGCCGCAGCAGCCACAGGTTGAACGGCCCCGACCGCAGCGGCGCCAGCGGCAGTGCCCAGGTGATCTCTGCCGAAGAGACGCGGCCATAGTCTCCGCCGGTCATCGCCTCTTTCATGCGGAGGTAAGAGGGCAGGCCAAGGAAGTTGTGACCGGGGTGGAATTTGCGGTTCGCTTCGAGCGCGGTTTTTTGGATCGAGTCGGTCTCGTCGCCGGATTCAGCCACAGGTTTTTCCACAAGCACGTGTAACCCGCCCGTGAGGCACTGAGTCGCGATATCCTTATGTATATTTGGCGGCGTCAAGATATGGACGGCGTCGCAGGCCTTCGAATCGATCAGCTCGGCGACAGTTGTGAACACCCGCGCGCCCAGTGGATCGGCCAGGGCGCGGGCGGCGCTTTCGCGCATGTCGCAGACCGCCGTGACCTCGACACCCGGGGTCGCGCGCAGGGCGTCGGCGTGCCAGTCTGCGATGTAACCGGCCCCGATCAGGCCGACGCGGATGGGGGTGGACATGGGCTAAATCCTCATTTTTATTCAATAATCCGCATATCGGCACCAGAGAGCCGCCGCGCGTGAAACCGGGCCATGCCGATCAGGTTCGGAAATTTCGACAGGGTCAGCAGCATGGCCAGACGGTGCGCCCGGCCGGGGTCCAGCCCGTCGGCGCGCAACCCCCGGATCGACCGGAAATGGCTGTAGCCAAAAAGCAACAAGACAAGCGCGCTGATCCAGGACGTGGTGAAAAAACCGGCCAGGAACAGCAGCGGCAGGATTAGCGCAAAGGTCAGGACGCGGCGCCGTTCTGTCCGGAAGTACTCCGGGTGCAGGTGACCCACCTGTGCAAAACCGTGGCCGGTGCGGATGGCGCGGCGCCACCATTGGCCAAAGGTCGACATGGCCGCATCGTGGCGCGTCATCTCCAGCGGCAGGCGTTCCAGCTGCCAGCCGGCCTTGCGCAACCGGGTGCAGAACTCGTCATCCTCGGCGGCGATCACGGAGGCGTTCATGCCGCCCACGGCCGCCCAGGCCTCTGCCCGCACCATCATGTCGCCGCCGCAGGCCTGGATCGGTCCGGCGGGACGGTGCCATTCCCAGTCGCAGATCGCGTTGTAGACCGAGGCATCGGGATGGATTTCGGACCGCCAGCCGGTGACGAGGCCCAATTGCGGGTGCGCCTCCAGATGGGCGCGGGCGGCGTCGAGGAAACCGGGGTGCAGGGCGCAATCGCCGTCGATGAACATGACGATGCGCGGTGCTTTCAGGGCGTCGAACCCGGCGTTGCGGGCGCGGGCGGCGGTAAAGGGTGTGGACATGTCCAGTTCGACGACCTTGGCACCGGCGGCGCGTGCCTCGGCCAGGCTGTCGTCGGTGGAGCCTGAATCGACATAGACGATCTCGCGCGCCTGCCCTTGGACAGAGGCCAGCGCTGCGACCAGCCGCATGCCCTCGTTGCGGCCGATCAGGACGACATCGACCGGGGTCATGGGCGTTTCCCCGGCGGTTTGCGCCCTGCGGCGTAGTCGCGGAACAGCGCCGACAGCCAGCCCGCCTCGCGGGTGATGTTGAATTCGGTCTCGACCTTGGCCCGGCCCTCCGCGCCCATGCGCAGGCGCCGCGCGGGGTCGTCGGCCAGGGCCTTGATCGCGTCCCGCAGGCCGGATGCGTCGCCCGGCGCCACCAGCAGGCCCGAGGTGCCTTGGGCCACCAGTTCCGGCACCCCGGCGATCCGGGTGGTGATGACCGGAACATAAGAGGCCATCGCCTCCATCAGGACCACGGGCACGCCTTCGGCGAAACTGGGCAGGACAAAAAGATCCGCCGTCGCCAGGGTCTCTGCGACCTCGGATTGCGATTGGTAGCCGGTAAAGGTGATGGGCAACCCCTGCGCCTGCGACTCCAGCGCGGCGCGGTCGGGGCCGTCGCCGATGATCGTCAGGCGCAGGTTGGGTGTGTCGGGGGCAAGCCCGCGCAGCGCCTCGATCAGGATCGGCACGCCCTTGACCCCGGCCAGCCGCCCGACGAAGAGCAGATGCGTATCCTCGCCCCTGTGCGGGGCGGGGGTGTAGCGGTCGGGGTCGACACCGCAATGCACGATGTGAAAGCGGTCCCAATGGGCCTGATCGGCAAAGCACATCAGTTGCGACCGGCAGTATTCCGAGATGCAGGCGACGAATGTGGCGCGGGCCGCCTTTTCGTCGATACGCCAATGGTGCGGCTCAAAGAAGATGTCCGGCCCGTGGATGGTGAAACTGTAGGGGATGCCGGACAGGTCCGACGCCAGCATGGCCACCGTGCAAGAGGCCTTGGCGATATGGTTGTGCAGGTGATCGACGCCCTGTTTGGCCAGATGCGCGGCCAGCACCCCGGCCTCGAGGAAATAGATCAGGTTGTAGAACCGGCCCTTTACCCCTCTGGGCGCCGTCTGCCAGGCCAGTTTCAGCGCGCGCAGATACCGGCCCGGCTGCCGCATCCAGCGCAGGTGTGCCCGCAACAGGGTCAGCGGGTTCTTCGCCGCCACCAGTACCTTGTAGGTGCGGGCGTGTTCCTCTCGTTGTTCGGGACCGACGAGGTGTTCGGCCCCCGTGGTGCGGATCGAGCAGGTTGTCACCTCATGCCCAAGGGTGCGCAGGGCGGCGACCTCACGCTGGATGAAGGTGTCCGAGGCGCGGGGGTATTCGCCGGTCAGGTAGGCCAGTTTCGGCAGTCTCATGCGCGCTCCTCCGCCGCGCGGGCCATCAAACCCTCGAAGGTGTCGGTGTCTTCGCCCGGAAAGGCGCTGCGCATCCGCGTGTTGGGAAAGCGGAGCGGCATGAGACGCGCCCGCAGGATGTTTTCGCGAAAGAGGCCGGGCAGGTTGCCTGAGATGGGTTTCAACAGGCGGGCCAAGGCCAGCCAGGCACCATAGGGAACGGTCACGTTCAGGCGTGGCCAGCCAAAGCAGCGGCGGTGCGCGCGCAGGAACCGCGCCCGGGTGGGCCGGTCGTCGTCAAAGACGTTCACGATGCCCGGGCCGGTGGTGGGCGTGCGCGCGGCCTCAATGGCGATTTGCGCGCACAGGTCTACGTGCGCCAGCGGCAGTTCGCCTTTCGACCCTATGGTGACAAAGAGCTTGGACGCCCAAAACCCCTGCAACGCATGCCATGTGCGCCCCGGTCCCCAAAGCGCGCCGGGGCGCAGAATCCAGCCGTCCTGAAGGTCGTCTAGGAACAGCGCCTCTTGCAGGCGCTTGGACCCGGCGTAGGCGTCGCGGGCCTGTTCCGGCGTGTCGGGCAGGGGGATCAGCGGGCTGGATTCGTCCAGCGCATCGCCGGGCGACAGGCTGTCGGTATCATAGACGGCAAGGGATGAGATCAGCACCAGCCGTGCGCCGCTGCCGCGCCATGCCTCGCGCAGGGTGCGGGTGGCGCTCAGCGTGTCGCGGGCGACCGAGGCGGGATCGTCGCCCAGATGGGCCGCCGCGTGGATGATCGCGCAGTCCGCCGACAAGGCGGCGCGCAAGCGGTCTGCGGCGTCGGGGGCGGTCAGGTCCAGTTGCAGCGGCGTGATGCCCACGTCCCCGGCCCAGTCCGCCGGAAGGCTGTTGCGATAGAGCGCAAGGACCGGCAGGCCCCGGCGCCGGGCCTCGGCCACGCAGGCGCGGCCCAGAAAGCCGCCCGCCCCGGTGATGGCAATCGTCATCTGGCCCAAGGCATCGGCTCCATCGCTGTGCAGGTGGTTGTCATGGACTGGGCACCGCTCGTCTCTCCGGCGTTCTGGATCGCCAGCGTGACCTCTGTCAGGTGCAGGGCAAAATCGTTCGACATGCGGCAGGGGCGCCCCTCGCGCAGGGCCTCCAGCACCTCTGCCGGTCCCAGCATAAAGTTCATCGCCGCCGCCCCCCAGCGTTTGACCTTGGGATGCGTCGGTTGCGGCAGGCGCAGGGTGCGGGGAAAGGGATGTTCCATCAGCCGCCGCCGCAGCGTCAGACGGCGGGCGAATTTCACCTTGGCCGCGTTGTCCCAGGCGGCGTCGCAGGACAGCACGCCCTTGTCGCCGACGATGCGGATGCCGTGATCGTGCGGCGCGGTGATCGAACAGGTCAACCGCGTCACCGGCCCGTTGTCAAAGAACAGCACCGCCACCGACAGGTCCGGCGCATAGGGGCCCTGGCCCTCCTTGTCAGGGATCGTCTCGGCAGAGGCAGCCACTACGGTGCGCACTGGCCCGAACCAGGAGATCAGCCAGGTCAGGTAATAGCCCGCGTGTTCCAGCGTGCAGCCAACCCGGAATTCATCCTCGTAGGGCCAGGGGGCGCCGGAGTCCGACAGCCACTTGCGATAGGCGGCCTGCGGGACAAAGCCGTCGTCAAGCTCGGCATAGATCGCGCGGGGCGTGCCTGCGATATTGTCACGCAGGGCGTGGCCCAGGGTCTGCGCCGCTTCGCTCAGCGCGGAACAGGGGGCCGAGGCCAGCACCAGCCCCCCGGACTCGGCCAGCGCGTGCAGCTCGCTCGCCTGGTCCAGCGTCATGGCCAGAGGTTTCTCGGAATAGACGTGGCGGCCCGCCTGCAGGCAGGCGCGAGAGGTTTCGAAATGGGCGGCAGGGTTGGTGAGGTTCAGAACCAGCGCGCCGGGCGCCCGCTCCAGAAGGTCCGACAGGCTGTCACAGGCGGTCAGGTCCCAGAACGCGCAGAAGGCGCGCAGCCGGTCGGCGTCATGGTCCCAGACCCCGGCAACGGTGATCCCCGGCATGACGGCCAGAGACCGCATGTAGAGATCCGCGACAAAGCCACAGCCCAGCAGCACAACCTGCCCGGCCTGCGCGCCCTGACCGGCGCCCGACTCTGCCCTGCTCGACTTCAACTGTGCCACCCTTGGCCCGCCTGCGTTTGTGCGAGGATAAAACACCTAAACATGGCCACATTTCGACGTGCAGAGGGAAATTGCGGCAGTGCGGCACCAGTGACGTCGAAAAAAGCGAATGTATTGTGGAAAGGTCACTGCGGATGTCCGGAGAAAAGGCTATTGCTGCGGACGGGGGAACAGGGTGCCGTAATGGAATTCCGATTTGGCGATGACACGGTTGTCGTGAACGTGCCGACATGGGCCGTGCTGGAGGCACGGGTGCGCGAACGGTTCGCCCGCCGCGCCGGTTTTGCGCTGGCCACGATCAACCTCGATCACATCGTCAAGCTGCGCGGCTCGGACAGTTTCCGCACCGTCTATGCGGCGCAGGATTTCGTCGTGGCCGATGGCTATCCGATTGTCTGGCTGTCGCAGCTGGCGGGGCGGCCCGTGTCGCTGATCCCGGGGTCAGAGGCGATCCTGCCGCTGGCGCAGATCGCGGCGGCGCAAGGCGTGACCGTGGCGCTGTTCGGCTCGTCAGAACCTGTGCTGGCGGCGGCGGCGGAATACCTCGAACGCGAGGTGCGCGACCTTCAGGTGGTCTGCCAGATCGCGCCGCCAATGGGGTTCGATCCCGCCGGACCGCAGGCCGAGGACATGCTCCGGCAGATCGCCGGGACCGGTGCGCGGCTGTGCTTTGTCGCGCTGGGCGCGCCCAAGCAGGAAACCTTTGCCGCGACCGGGCGGCGGGTGGCGCCCGAGGTCGGCTTTGCCTCGATCGGGGCAGGGCTGGATTTCTTTGCCGGCACCCAGCAGCGGGCCCCGGCCTGGGTGCGCCGGATCGCGATGGAATGGCTGTGGCGCATGTTGCTGAACCCGGGGCGGCTGGCCGGACGCTATGCGAAATGCGCCTTGGCGCTGCCGGGGCTGGCGGTGCGGGCGATGCTGCTGCGGTTTCGCGACCGCAAGGCCTGAGCGGGGCATTCACCCAATGGCGTCATAGCCTGCGGGGCCGGGGGCGCCGCATCATCAGCGCGTCTTTCAGTTTCGCCTTCAGCCCGCGCGGCGGCAGCAGTTCCATGTCCCGCTCAAAGATGGTGCCGTTGAGGGACTGATCCCGCATAAGCGCCAGTTTCACCCCCCATTGCGCCGCGGTTTCGGGCGGCAGCCCATCCGGAATGCCCATGTCGGTGGCCAGGGCGCCGGGCAGCCAGTCGGTGATGACAATGTCCGGGAAGCGGTCAAAGAGATCCGCGATCAGGGCACGCGTCAGCACCCTTTGGGCCCCCTTGGACACGGAATAGGCGGCGGAGGCGGGCAGGGGCGCGATGTCAGCATAACTGGAGACGTTCAGGATGCGCCCCGCGCCGCGCGGCCCCATGTCCTGCAGTGCGGCCCATGAACAGGCGTAGACCCCGCCCAGGTTGATCGCCATGCTCTGCCAGAACAGCTCTGGCGTTTCGTCGAAGACGTCCCGTTTCGGGTAGACGGCGGCGTTGTTGACCAGCAGGGCCAGCGCCCCGTGGCGGGCGATACCCTCGGCAAAGCCGCGCTCGACCGCCGCGAAATCCGACACGTCCATCGGCATCGGTTGGAACCGGCCCGCGCAGAGGGCGCCGGTTTCCTCCAGCGCCTCGGCCCGGCGACCGGTGCCGACCACGGTGAACCCGGCGTCGCACAACTGGCGGGCAAGCGCGCGGCCCAGGCCGGACCCGGCGCCGGTGACAATCGCAATCCCGTCTTCCGGCGTGATCCGGGTCATCTCTGATCCTCCAGGATGTGATTGGCCACGCGCAGCGCGTTGGCGGCGATGGTCAGGCTGGGGTTCACCCCCATCGAGGTGGGCATGAAACTGGCATCCGCAACCCAGAGGTTTTCCAGATCATGCGCCCGGCCATCGGCGCGGGTGACGGAATGCGCCGGGTCATGTCCGAACTTCAATGTGCCGCAGGGATGGCCCCAGTTCAGTTCCGGCGTCATCGACAGGAACAGGTGCCGATGTCCGCGCAACCCCTTGCGCAGCGCCTTGCGAAAGGCACGCCGCCGCGCGCGCAACTCGTCTGACAGCGTGTAGGTCACGGCCAGTTTTTCGGGCGTCGCCGGATCGTAGAGCACACGGTTTTGGGCGTAAGGGAAATCCTCCATCAGCCCCACGAACAGATGGGCATGACCCAGCAGGGTTTTTGCGACGGCGGCCAGGGGACGCGACAGGGTGCGCAGGCGTGGCTGGCCGCGCAGGTCGAACATGCGGTTGAGGAAATGCACCATCTCGCCATAAGAGGCGCGAATGCCCATCGCCTGCACCGCGCCCAGCCTCATATCCTCGCGGTGATAGAAATCACGGAACGAAATCGCCTTGGTCGCGCCACTGTCCGGCACACCGCGTTTCGGCCAGAGCGCAAAGCGTTCGTCGACATGCAGCATCAGGTTACAGCCGACGAGGCCGGAGGAATTGGCAAGGCCTTTCGGTGCGGCCTCGGAGGTGGAGGCCAGCAGCAAGCGGGGCGAATGCAGGGCGCCGGCGGCAAGGATATAGCGTTTGCCGCGCAACTGCCGGGTTTCACCATCGGCGCGGACCTCGGCGCCGGTGATCCTTGTGCCATCACTCAACAGGCGCGTGACCGCCAACCCGGACGCAAGCTGTGCATTGCCCGTGGCCAGCGCCGGTTCCACACCGGCGGACCGGCCGTCCATCTTGCAGACCTTGGGGCATTTCCGGCCTAGGCAATTCTCACAGCCCTCTATGTTGGCGATGCCGGTATGGGTGCGATAGGGGTGCAGGCCCGCGGCGCGCAGGCTGTCGGTCAGGGCGGCCTCGGCCTGGTGCAGGGGGGGGGGCATGCCCAGGGGCATCGGCGCCTCGGGCGAGAGCGGGTCAGGCGTGCCGTGAACCCGGAATTGCCGCGCGGCGCGGTCGTACCAAGGGGCCATTGCGTCATAGCCCACCGGCCAGCCGCCGGTGGGATGGGGTTGACCGGGCAGGTCGTCCAGATCGTGCCGTTCTGGCCGTTCCAGCGTCGCGGCGTAAAAGACCGAACTGCCGCCCGGGCCGCTGCCAAGGGGGGCAAAGAACTGCGTTTCGACCCCGTCCAGCGAAACGTGCAGCGGGTCCGGCCAGAGGCCGCGCGCGGCCCGGGCCTCGGGGACAAAGACCTCGGTCAGCCCGTTGCGTTCGCTGCGCAGACCCTCTGCGCCCTTCTCGACGAACAGCACCTTTTGCCCGGCCTCTGCCAGGGCGCGGCCCAGCGTGCCGCCACCCATGCCCGCGCCGATGACGATGGCATCCCATTCCGTGTCGAATGGAGAGGTCATCGGTCCGAGGCCCCTTGCATCGACACCTCCGGGATCAGCGGCGCAAAGACCGGGCGGAACACCTCGCGGATCCGGATCGCCGCAGAGTTGGTCAGGTGGTTGTTGTCGAAATACTGTCCCTGCCCAGCTTGCACGGCGGAACAGGTGTCTTGCGAGCAGAACTGCGGCCAGCTGTCCAGGAAGGTGATCCTGCCCTCCTCTTCCAGGGGCAGCCAGGGCGCATCGGACAGGGTGGCGCGCAAGACGATGGCATCGGCGGGCACGCTGGTCTCTGTCCGTGCGGGCGCGGCCAAGGGCAGGCCCGCATACGCCGCCTCGCGCGCCGCGATCCGGCTGTCGTAGAGCGGGATTTCCGGAGGTTGGCGCAGGACATGGACACGGGGCACATGGCGGCGCAGCTCTGCCACCGTGTCGCGCGCGGCCTCTGCCAACAGCTGCGGCTGGGTCACCTGGGTCGACTCGGGGCGGTCGGTGGGGTGCAGCGCAATCCGGTCATGCGCGTTCAGGCCGACACCCTGACCGGTGGCATAATAGCTCCACCGCCCGATGAGCAGGACGGATTCAAGACTGTCGAGGGCGGGCAGGGCCTGGCGGATCTGGGTGTTGGCCTGTGTGCAGGTCATGTCCTGCGCGGCGGTGGCGGCGCTTTCGACCTTGCGCAGGCCAAACAGGGGCGGGCAGCCGGCACGCCAGAGAATGATACCCGGCACCTCGGCCTCATGGGCGGCGACATCCAGCCCCTCTTTCATGGCGCGGACATGGCTGTCGCCCCAGACCAGGAGGCGCGGCGCGCCCTCGGGTCCGATCGGGCAGACCTCAAGCCCGTCGAGCGGGCCATCATCGGGCGTGTAGCAGCGGCTCCAGTCCTGGAGGAAGTCGCCGGAGGCGGCGATATGCACCCGCGCCTCGGGGCCGAACCGGGCGGGCAGACCGTCCCCCTTGAACAGAACCGCGCCCAAGGCCAGCGCGGCGGTGGAGGCCAGCGCCATCCCGGCAAAGACAGCGCGGCCCGTCAGGGCGCGTGCGTGCCGGACGGGCTGTTCGACGAACCGCCACGACAGCCAGGCCAGACCGAACGACAACGCCATCCAGACAAAGGATTCCGGCAGGCCCATGTCCCCCCGCAGCGATGTGGCCAGCGTGTAGACCGGCCAGTGCCAGAGGTAGAGAGAGTAGGAAATCAGCCCCACCATGCGCATCCAGGGATGCGTCAGCAGCCGGTTGACCGCACAGACCCCTGTGCCCGAGGACAAGAGCAGCACCGTCCCCAGCACTGGCGGGATCGCCAGCAGCCCGGGGAACAGCGGCCCTGCCGGGATGAACCAGATCGAGGCCAGCACCATGACCAGCCCGACCGAGGAGAGCGCGGGGTGGCCCCGCCATGTCGCGCGGGTTTCGTGCCCCCAGATCGCCAGCAGCACGCCGGAAAGCAGCTCCCACGCGCGGAAGGGGAAGAGGTAGAAGGTGGCCGTGTGCGACAGCGGCGTGACCAGCACGCAGGCGGCCAGCGACAGTGCCCAGCAGGCGATAAGCACACCGATCACCCCCCAGCGCCAGCGCGCCAGCAGGACAATCGCCAGTGGCAGGAAGATGTAGAACTGTTCCTCGACCGCGAGCGACCATGTGTGCAGAAGCGGCTTGTCCTCTGACGCTGTGTCGAAATAGCCCGCCTGTCTGAAGAACAGGACGTTCGACAGGTAGACCGTGGAGGCGATCACCGCCTTGCCGTATTCCCGGAACTCGAACGGCAAGAGCAGGATCCAGCCCAGGGCGGTCGTCACCAGCAACATGGCGAAAAAGGCGGGGGCGAGGCGGCGGAAGCGGCGGATGTAGAAACTCGGCAGGCTGATGCGGCCCGTCGAATCGTATTCGCGCCAGAGGATGCCGCCGATCAGGAACCCTGAGATGACAAAGAAGATGTCGACGCCGACGAAGCCGCCTGAGAGCGGCAGGCCGAAGTGGTAGAGCACCACGGCAAGCACGGCGAGCGCGCGCAGCCCGTCGATATCCCCCCGATAAGGGAGAGGCATATGCGCTGCTGCGCTCATGGCTGCGGGTGTCCTCGGCCAAGGGGCGGGAGCGTCATTTTCGTCCTTCCGGATTCTCCGGGTTACGCGCACTCTGCGGTCAGAGTGTTGCCATAACCCTTAGGATACCGCATTTCAGGGCAGGATTATGGCGGATCGCGGGCGATGGATACCGGAATGGCGGAAAATCTGATCTCGGCCGAGGTGCCGGACTGGTCGCGCGAGCGGATCGAACGGTTCTGGGAACCGGGCAAGAAGATGATCCGCGCAGTCCGTCGTTACCAGGCCTGGCGCGACCGGGGTCTTCTGGGCCGTGTCGTGGCGCGATACTGGGTGCTGAACCACTGGTTCTGGTCGCTGATCTGCCAGAGCGAGTTGCATCTGACGACCGAGATCGGCGGCGGGCTGCGCCTGACCCATCCGACGGGGATTATCGTGCACCCGGAGGCCAGGATCGGCGTGAACTGCATGATCTTTCACCAAGTGACGCTGGCGGGCCCGGTGGTTCTGGGCGGTCACGTCGACGTGGGCGCGGGCGCCAAGCTGATTGGGCCGCTGAAAGTGGGCGATCACGCGGTGATCGGCGCCAACGCCGTGGTGACACGCGACGTACCCGCCGGGGCGACCGTGGCCGGGGTGCCCGCGAAGGTGATCGCGCGATCTGAATAAACCGGGGGCCGGTCGGGACTCGGCCCCTTTCAGGTGCCATCGCCCGCCCGCCACCCCTCGGGTATCGCGCCTTGCGGCGCGTTTTTCGCTTCGGGATTCACCAGGAAACAAGCCCGTGCCTGTTCCCCGGAGCCATCTCTCGCTGTCTTGCTGCCTGAGCCAGCCCGCCAGCCAATGCAAGGGCAAGCCGCGCGAGGCGCGGGGCTGCGCCCCCTTGCATTGGCTGGCGGCCCAGCTCTTTTCGGCATCAAGCGAGAGATGGCTCCGGGGAACAGGCACTTGGGCCCGGCTATGCCGGGTCGGTCAGGGGGGCGGGCGCCGAAAGCGCAGGGTGTCGGCGGTCGGCGTCTCCGGATCGGGCAAGAAGCCCGATTTTTCCAGCACACGGGCGGAGGCAGGATTCGTGCGGTCCACCCCGGCGAGAAGGGTCATGGGCGCGGTTTCGTCCAGATGTGCCGCAAGGCCCTGGACCAGTTCGGTGGCATAGCCTTTGCCCCAGGCCTCTTCGGCAAAGAGATAGCCGAGATGCGCGCAGTCGCTGACGCGCTCCGGGTCGGAGAAGAGCATGAGCAGGCCGACCAGGGTCTCGCCTGTCTCGACGAGCCAGACGTTGGATGCGGTGTGGCGCGCGGCGATCCAGTTTGTGATTTGGCTGGGTGTGCCGTCCAGTTGCACCGAAGGCGGCAGGGGGCGCAGGACGGGCGGCGTAAGGATCCGCGCGAGGCGATGTTCAAGCGCCGGGCGGGTAGCCGGATCGTCGAGCGCCGCCGCCCAGGGCGTGACGCGGAGCCGGCTGGTGGTGAAGCCGGTCAATAGCCTAGCCCGTCGAGTGATTGCCCGTCGAGCAGGGCGCGGTAGACGTCGATTGTCTTTTCGCCCTTCTTCGCCCAGGGGAAATAGCCGTCGGCATAGGATTTGGCGCGGGCTGCGGTCTCGGCCATGTTGGCGGGGGCCTCGGCGCAGGCCTCCATTTCAAGGCGGAAACCATCGACCATGCGGTCAAAGCTGCCCATCTCGACCCGCGCGCCCCGGCCGTGATCGGCGAGGTCGCCGGGGGCGCCGTAATTCGCCACGATCACCTGGCAGCCGCAGGCCATCGCCTCGATCACCACGCCGGCGCCCAGCTCGCGGATCGAGGGGAAGACGAAGGCGTCCGAGTGGCGCATCATCCCGGCCACCTCGCCCTGGGATTTGCGTCCGTGCATCGTGATGCAGTCCTGTAGCCCGTGTTCGGCAATCAGCGCCTCCATCCGGGCCCGCTCCGGCCCGTCGCCGACCACGTGCAGGTGATGGCGGCGCAGGATGTCAGAGGCGGCGAAGGCGCGGATCGGCAGTTCGGGCAGTTTGTAGGGGACAAGGCGGCCCGCGTAGAGGAAGTCCAGCCGCCCGTCGCCGCGGCGGCCCGCGGGTGCGGCGCCCTCGGCATGGAAGATCGCGGGATCAAAGCCGATCTCGGGGAAGGAGACGATGCGCGCATCCTCGACCCGCGGCAGGTCGGCCCGGGTGTGCGAAAAGGCGCAGAGCACGGCGGCGGCATCGTCATAGGTGCTGCGCGCGTAGGGCAGGTACTTGTAGACATTCCGCAACTTGCGCAGACCCTCCTTTTCGCGCGCCTGTTCGGCGGCAAAGGCGCGCGGCCAGTCGAGATTGCCGTTCAGCGGCCCGATCACGAAGGGCTGGCGCACCTTGTGCGCCAGCCAGCTGGGCAGGGTGGGCGACATGGGCGTGATGCGATGCACGATGTCGAATTGCCCGGCCCGCAGGTCATCGCGAAAGTGGCGCCAGACTCCCTGTTCGAAGGCGAGGTAGGGCAGGTAGTTGAAGATCATCGAGGTCGACCAGCCGACCTCCTCACCGCCCCGGATCAGTCTGGCCAGCCGGTACATGGGCGAGGCGATCCATTCGTTGTCGATGTAGACCACCGGCACGGATGGCCCATCCTTCTCGATGTTCTCGCGGTTGCGGACATGGGTGGCGACGGTCACATCCGCCAGCTTGCCGATTTCCAGCGCGTACTTGTAGCCAACGATGGGCAGCGAGGGCCATTCCGGGTTGCATTCGTCGGCGACCAGAAGGACGCGGGGTCTTTGGGACATCTGGGACCTTTCTACATCGCCGTGCGGCGCCGCAGGGGCGCGGCACTGGCCGCCTGCCGCGCCTTGGGTGTGATCTCTTGCAGGCGCTCGGCGTAACCGGCCAATGCGCCCGCGATCAGCCAGGTGAGCGGCGTGAGCGTGGCGTTGGGGATCATGTCGGCCACGTTGATCGCCAGCATCAGCGAAAGCGGCCCGACAAAGGGGGAAACGGTATCGGGGCGTTGCGTGGGCGTCGCCCGCCATATCAGCACCAGCGGCCAGAGCAACAACCCGAATTGCGCCAGGAACCCGACCCAGCCATATGTGCCGATGGCGATGATCCACAGCCCGTCGGTCACGGTCAGGATGGCGCCGCTGAACGGGTCCAGGATGTGATTGCGCCCCTAGCTGCCCCAGCCGAAGACCGGTTTGATATAGGCCCGTTCCAGCAACGTGTCCTCGTTCTGGAACCGAAAGCGCAGCGATCCGGCCCGGTCCGGGTCGATCTTTTCGGCCTGCGCCAGCATCTGGTCCTGCGGGACAAGGTCGGCGCCCTTTAGGATCGGGTAGGCCAGGGCCACCGCCCCGATGAACAGCGCGATGCGCAGTTGTGCCCGGGGCTTCAGCAGCACAACCAGCGGCACAAGCAGGACCATGAAGATCTGCGCCCCCAGCGATTTCGCCATGACCAGGACCAGCGTCAGGTAGCCGGCGACAGCCAGCGCCCTGGTCCGGCCCGGGCCCTTGTCCCAGCGCCAGAGCGCCCATGCCGAGACCACGGATGTCATCAGGAAGAAGGCGACCCAGATGCCGTGGTACAGAAAGACGATGGGGCGATAGCCGCCAAAGCGGATGGTCTGGGCGAAGAAATGCTGGAAATAGCCATAGACCCAGCTGTTGAGCTGGGGTGAGACACGCATTTCCAGCAGCATCAGCGGCGTGTAGATCAGCCCGCCGACGACCAGCGCGCGCAACAGTTCCCGCATCGCTCCGCCAGAGGCGAGGTGCTGTCGGGCCAGAAGGAAGGGCAGCACCATCAGGAACTGTTCCAGCACCAGAGCCGCCGCATCCTTGAGCCCCAGCGCGGGCAGGCCGACGATGCCGAAATAGACCGGTTCGCCGTTGGTGAGGACCGTCATCACCGGTGAGAAAACGAAGGTCAGAAAAAGAACCTTGCCAAACCGCGACCGGGGCAGCAGCGGGCCGCCCGTGTCCTTGCGCCACAGCGTCAGGGCAAAGGCCATCAGCGCGGGAATGTTGTGCTTGTCCAGCGGCGGCATCATCGGAAAGTCAAAGACTGCGGGCGGTTCCGGCAGGAACAGGTAGCACAGCATCAGCGACCAGATGATCGCACGGTCCAGCGGCAGCCGCGACATCATCACGGCCACGAAGATCGGGCTTGCCGCCAGTGCGAGGAAGGCGATCTGGTTGGGCATGGTCGCTTTGCGTTTGGGCGCGGGATGCGCCGGTTCCAGTGTGACCTAGCAACCGGCTGGGGCAAAGTCGCGGCTGCAATGCAGCAAAACAGTGAAATCCGCTACATTTCGGGCACCGTACCCAAATTGGCGCGGAACGGTCGTAAAAACGCCCGTTTCTTTTATCATTGCATGGAAAACATCCACGACAAACCCTGCGCCCGGAAGGAGATCATGGCCCGCGACACACTCCGCATCGCCTACCTGTGCGATATGTCCCCATTGGACCGGAACCTGTATTCCGGCGGAAATGCGCGGATTTTCGACGCCCTTCGGACTCACGCCGGCGAGGTCACGGTGCTGCCGCAGGCTTGGGGCGGGGCAGAGCCCCTGCGCCGCCTGATCCATGCCATGCCGGAACGGGTGAACCTGCGCGCGCGGTGGAGGGCACACTATGCGTTGCGCCGGGTGATTGCGCGCCCAATCGAGGCGGAGTTGCGGCAGGGGGGCTACGATGTGCTGTTCGGGGCTTATGCTCTGCACACGCTGGCCGGGCTGCGGGTGCCTCCGGGCGTGGTCACGGCCTTCACCTCGGACGCGACGCAGACAGTCTACCGCGAGTCCGAGGTTGGGCAGGCGCATGAACGGGTGTTCAAACTGGGCCGTTTTCTGGACGATTGGGCCGAACGGCAGGAACGCGCGGCGCTGGCGCGGGCGGACCTTCTGCTCTGGCCGTCGGAATGGCTGCAGACCGCCGTGGAAAGCCGCTATGGCATCGCGCCTGACCGCAGCCGCCTGGTCCCCTGGGGGGCCAATATCGCCGACCCGCCGCCACCCGGGCCGCGCAGCCTGAGCCGGGCAGAGCCGCTGCGCCTGCTTGTGATCGGGCGCGACTGGTCGGCCAAGGGCGGGCCGGTGGCCTTCGACACGATGATGGCCCTGCGTGATGCGGGCGTGGACGCGCGGTTGACCGTGATCGGCTGCGTGCCGCCGGAGGAGAATTCCAACCAGTTTGTCACCGTGCACCCGGAACTGAACAAGGCGGTGCCCGAGGAACAGGCGATCTTTGACGCCGCGCTGGCCCAGGCGCATTTCATGGTCATGCCGTCCTTTGAATCCTATGGGTTTGCCTTTTGCGAGGCCGCGGCTCACGGTTTGCCGTCCCTTTGCCTGCGGGTGGGCGGCGTGCCGGTCCGCGACGAGATCACCGGCCATGCCTTGCCGCCCGGGTCAGAGGCGGCGGATTTCGCGCGCAACATCCTGGCCTATCTCGACGACCCCGCCAGCTATGCCCGGCTTAGCCGTGCGGCGCGGGCCGAGTACGAGGCGCGGCTCAACTGGGATGCCTGGGGGCAGAGGACCGCCTCGCTCCTGCGCGAGGCGGTGGCGCGTAAACGCGAGAGCCGCGCGGCCTGACACGCCGGGCCGTGGCTGGTGCTGCGACGCGGCATGTGCTACCCGAAGGGCTGAGTCTTTCCCCAAAGCCGATTGCGGCCGGAGCACATCATGTCCCCCCTCACAGATCACGGCTTGGCCGTGCAATCCCGCCTCAGCCAGGCCTATGGGCTGAGCCCCGATGCCGTCCTGTCGATGATGGACGCCGTCAGCCGGGGCGGCGGTATGCAGGCGCAGTTCAACGTGCCGGAACTGGGCGGCATGGGTCAATGGCAGTCCGGCGGCATGACGATGGTCGGGGACATGTTCAATAACGGGCTCAAGAATACGGTAAACAACCTCTGCGGCGAAATTTCGAATGCCTACTATCAGGGAGCCTTCTACCAGCCCGCACCGCAGCCGCAGGGCAGCTGGCAGGGACAGCAGCAGGGTGGGGCCTCGATGACATTCTCGGGCGGCAGTTTCGGCTCATGGTGGCCGTCGGATCTGGGCCAGCCCTCGTCGCAGGGCTCGCAGAACAACCTCAGCTACGCGATCTTCCCGCAGTCGCGGCGGCTGGCGGTGAACCTGAACGGGCAGGTGACGGTCTATGACACGGGCGATCACCTGATCGGCGGCGTCGGGCAGCAGCAGTCAGGCGATGCCAGTTGGACCTTCACCAGCCAGTACGGGACGGTCTACCTCAACCAGCTGCCGGTGGTTTCGGGGGCGGGCTCCGCGCCCGAGCCGTCCTTTGTCCAGCCAGAGCCGGCCCCGATGCAGCCCGAACCGGTCTACCAGCCAGAGCCTGTTTCCCAGCCCGATCCGGCCCCCGCGCCGGTCCAGCAGGGCGGCAATTCCGATCAGATCTTTGCCGCGCTTGAAAAGCTGGGCAGCCTGCGGGACATGGGCATCCTCAGCGAGGATGAATTTGCCGCGAAGAAGGCGGAGTTGCTGTCGCGGTTGTAAGGGAAGGTGCCGTGAAGTCCGCATCGAGCCCAGTTTCCCAGATGCTGCAGGTTGCACCAACTTCGGCTTCCAAGGTTCCGGCAACGGCTTATTGGTAGGAAGTCCTGTTCCAAACCATCAAAGCGAAGTGGCGTGCATCGCCAAGATAGTTGGGCAACGCCAAGCAATGTCGAAAGCCTGCATGGTGAGCAACGCCAATCGGATGCATTCCAGAACGCACTTGATTGCGGGGATCATCGATGCAGGAGCGTTGGAAAGGAGACGTTCCGGACCGTTCTCTATAACCGGGGAACGGCGTGGCGACAGCGATCCCAGCCAAGTTTTGTTTGACCGCCAGGTTTTGGAACGCAACAAGCAGTGTACCAATTTCTTGACTGAGATGCGCGTGTCCAGGACCAGCGGTGTATGCCATCCGGCTGACATATAGCCAACTTCCCTGCTTTTGGTGACTTAGAACTGTCTCATTTTCTGTACCGTCGGACCAAGGAATGGGTTCTTCGATGACCTTTTCTGAGATGCGAATTGCGCAAGCGAAACCGATGATGTCACCGTCAAGTTCGCTTATGAAAATACCTTGCGGGAAGGTCGAGTAGTAGGCTTCAAGCTTCTCCTTGCTGTGGTCAGGATGACAAAAGACCAGTGACCTCGACCCGATTGGGGTACGGCCCGGACGTTTCGGCAGGCGGGACATTGCTGCCAAATCTTCCAGTTTTGCCCTTCGAGCAGGAGTGTTGCTTGACGACACGGGTTAACAGACCTCTCTCTATATATGTAGCCGACTTAGCAGTTTGTCAGGCCGACGGAAGCAGATGTTAATCTGCCAAAACTCCTACGTCACCTTCGTCCGCAAGTCGGTCGTTGCCGGCACATGTATCACGGACCTCGTATCATCTCCCCAACAGTCAGAGCGTTCTGGCCTTAATCCGCCCATCTAACTGGCCCTATCCGGTGCTCCGTCCCGCCAGTAGATTGCCCGGCAAACGCCGGCACCTTCTGCCGGCGCCTTTGCCTTGGGAGCGCGGCCAATGAAAATGACCACCGAAGAAGCCTTCGTGAAGGTGCTTCAGCGTCACGGGATCGAACATGCCTTCGGGATCATCGGCTCGGCCTTCATGCCGATCTCGGACCTGTTCCCCAAGGCGGGCGTCATGTTCTGGGATTGCGCGCACGAAGGCTCGGGCGGGTTCATGGCCGATGGCTATACCCGTGCCTCGGGCAAGATGAGCATGATGATCGCCCAGAACGGGCCGGGCATCACCAATTTCGTCACCGCCGTGAAAACCGCCTATTGGAACCACACGCCGCTGTTGCTGGTCACGCCGCAGGCCGCGAACAAGACCATCGGGCAAGGCGGGTTCCAGGAAGTCGAACAGATGAAACTGTTCGAGGACATGGTCGCCTACCAGGAAGAGGTCCGCGACCCCTCCCGCATCGCCGAGGTGCTGACCCGCGTAATCGCCAAGGCCAAGCTGGCCAGCGCGCCCGCGCAGATCAACGTGCCGCGCGACTACTGGACTCAGGTCGTCGACATCGAGATCCCCGAGCCGATCCTGTTCGAGCGCTCCTCGGGTGGTGAGAACTCGGTCGCCGCCGCCGCCGCGCTGCTGTCGGAGGCAAAGACCCCGGTGATCCTGAACGGGGCCGGCGTGGTCCTGTCCGAAGGCGGGATCGCCGCCAGCATGGCGCTGGCCGAACGGCTGGAGGCGCCGGTTTGCGTCGGATACCAGCACAATGACGCTTTCCCGGGCGGGCACCCGCTGTTCGCCGGGCCGCTGGGCTACAACGGCTCCAAGGCGGGGATGGAACTGATCCGCGACGCCGACGTGGTGCTGGCCCTGGGCACGCGGCTCAACCCGTTCTCGACCCTGCCTGGCTATGGCATGGAGTACTGGCCAAACGACGCCAAGGTGATCCAGGTCGACATCAACCCCGACCGCATCGGCCTGACCAAGAAGGTCAGCGTGGGCATCATCGGCGACGCGGCCAAGGTCGCGCGCGGCATTCTCGACAAGCTGGCCGATACGGCGGGCGACGAGGGGCGCGCGGAACGCCGCGCCAGGATCGCCGAGACGAAATCGCGCTGGGCGCAGCAACTGACCGGGATGACCCACGAGGACGATGATCCGGGCACCAGCTGGAATCAGCGTGCCCGCGATGACAAGCCCGACTGGATGAGCCCGCGCATGGCATGGCGCGCGATCCAGAGCGCGCTGCCGCGCGAGGCGATCATCTCGTCGGACATCGGCAACAACTGCGCCATCGGCAACGCCTATCCGTCCTTTGACGAGGGGCGGAAATACCTGGCGCCCGGCCTGTTCGGCCCTTGTGGTTATGGCCTGCCCTCGATCATCGGGGCCAAGATCGGCTGTCCGGACGTGCCGGTCGTGGGCTTTGCCGGGGACGGCGCCTTTGGCATCTCGGTCACGGAACTGACAGCCATCGGGCGTGGTGAGTGGCCCGCGATCACCCAGATCGTTTTCCGCAACTACCAGTGGGGCGCGGAAAAGCGGAACTCGACCCTGTGGTACGATGACAATTTCGTCGGCACGGAACTGGGTGAGAGCGTCAGCTATGCCGGAATCGCCTCGGCCTGCGGGTTGAAGGGGGTGGTGGCCCGCACGATGGATGAGCTGACCGCCGCCCTGACGCAGGCGATCACCGACCAGATGGAAAACGGCGTGACCACGCTGATCGAGGCGATGATCAACCAGGAGCTGGGCGAACCCTTCCGCCGCGATGCGATGAAGAAACCGGTCGTTGTGGCGGGGATCGACCCCTCCGACATGCGCCCCCAGACCCCGGCCAAAGCGGCGGAATGATGGGTGACCCGGCGGGAGGGGACGTTCTTGTCCTGAACGTCGGGTCCTCCTCGATCAAATGCGTGGTCTTCGACGCCGCGCTGCACGAGGTGCTGCGCGGCGGGGTCGACGGGATCGGCCATCATGCAGCGTTGCGCATGGGCGCCCTGCGCCAGCCAGTGACAGCCCCGGATCACGGCGCCGCGCTCTCTGCCCTGCTGAAGGCGTTGGAGGCGCAGGGCATCGCGATGACCTCTCTGCGGGTGGCCGGACACCGCGTTGTGCATGGCGGGCCCAACCTTGCCGCGCCCGCGCGCGTCACGCCCGCGGTGCGGGCCGAGATCGCCCGGTGCGCGCCTCTGGCGCCCCTGCACAACCCGCATAACCTGGCGGCGATGGAGGCGCTGGCCCGCCTGACGCCCGACCTGCCGCAGGTCGCCTGTTTCGACACCGGCTTTCACGCGAGCATTCCAGAGGTCGCGCAACGCTATGCCCTGCCACCCGACTGCGCCGAGGCGGGCATCCGGCGCTTCGGCTTCCACGGGCTCAGCTACGCGGGGCTTGTCGCGCGGCTGGAAAGCCTGGCAGGGGGCCTGCTGGACCGGGTCCTGGCCTTTCACCTGGGCAATGGCGCCTCGGCCTGTGCGATCCTGCGCGGACAGAGCGTGGCGACGACGATGGGCTATTCCCCCACCGACGGGCTGACGATGGGCACGCGGTGCGGCAGCATCGACCCGAACGCGGTCCTGCGGTTGGCCGAGGAACGCGGGGTGGAGGGCGCGCGCGACCTGCTGAACAACCGCGCCGGGCTGGCGGGCTTGTCGGGCGGGATCTCGGACATGCGCGCGCTGGAGGAGAGCGCATGTCCCGAAGCCGTGTTTGCCATCGACCACTTCACCTATTGGGCAGGGCGCCACGCGGGCAGCCTGATCTCAGCGATGGAGGGGCTGGAGGCCGTCGTCTTTACCGGCGGCATCGGTGAGAATTCTGCCCGTGTCCGGGCGGCGATCCTGGACGGGCTGCGCTGGGCCGGGGTCAGTTTCGAGGCTGACAGGAACGCCCGCAATGCCCCGCGTCTGCACGGCGACGATGCCAGTGTCACGGCCTGGGTCATTCCCGCTGAAGAGGAACGGGTCATCGCCCGCGCGGCGCTGGACCTGGTGCAGGCATGACGGGTCAATCCAACGCCAGCGTGACCGCCGTCGCCGCCACGATGTCATCGACCGTGGCGCCGCGCGACAGGTCGCAGACCGGCTTGCGAAACCCCTGCAGGATCGGCCCCAGCGCCTGTGCCCCGGCCAGTTCCTGCACCAGCTTGTACCCGATGTTGCCGGAATCGAGATCGGGAAAGACCAGCACATTGGCATCCCCCGTCCCAAGCCCCTTTTTCGCGGCGATTGCCGGGTTCAGTGCCGCATCTGCCTGCACCGGCCCGGCAAAGCCCGTCATTTCGGCGGCCCGCCGCACGCGGTCCACGCTGTCGCCCGCACCGCTGGTCCCGGTGGAAAAGGACAAAAGCGCCACGCGCGCCTCGCCCAGCAAGGACTGTGCAGTGCGCTCGGACGCGCGTGCGATAGCGGCCAGCCCCTCGGCATCCGGTGCCAGGTTCACCGCGCAATCGGCAAAGATCAGGGTGCGCCCGTCCGGCATCAGCATGGCAAAACAGGAAGACGGCAGGCTGACCCCCTCGGCCAGCCCGATGGCGATCGAGGCCGCCTCGATCACCCGCCGCGTCGGCGCATCGGCGCCCGCCACCATCGCCTCCGCCTCTCCGGCGGCCACCATCGCGGCGGCGCGGTACAGCGGGCGGTCCAGCATCCGGCGCGCCAGGCCTTCCTTCATGCCGCGCGCCTCGACCAAGGTGGCGATCAGGGCGTCCGTCGTCGGGATCAGGCCGACAGGCTCTGCCAGCCGGTCTCTGCGCAGCCTGTCACAGGCTGCCGCCACGCGCGGCTCTGCGATCTCGGGAAAGACGACGCGCGCCCGCCGCGCCCGTGCCCGGTCAAAGGCCCGCTCCAGGAATGTCATGCCGGCTGTCCTCCACCCGTTTATGCAGGTGAGTTTGGCGCGGGGCGGGGGCAAAGATCAACGCACCGCGCCGGGAAAGCCGGTCTTGCCAAGAGGCGCATTCCGGGAAAATCATCCCAAATGGAACGGAAAAGCGGACCCTGATTGCCCGGGCTTGCAGGGCGGCAGAATTGATATACGAATGATGCATCAACTTGCACGCCCGTCAGACGGCGCCAGAGGGAGGGGACATGGCACAGCCTCGGGTTGAGACATCGCCCAGGGTCTCGGACGAAGTCCGCAAGACCACCTGCTACATGTGCGCCTGCCGCTGTGGCATCAACGTGCACATGAAGGACGGCAAGGTCGCCTATATCGAGGGCAACCGTGATCACCCGGTCAACAAGGGCGTGCTTTGCGCCAAGGGCAGCGCGGGGATCATGCAGCACAACGCGCCCTCCCGCCTGCGCGCGCCGCTGAAACGTGTCGGCCCGCGTGGGTCTGGCGAGTTCGAGGAAATCAGCTGGGACGAGGCGCTGGAAACCGCCGTCAACTGGCTGAAACCCCTGCGCGAAACGGCGCCCGAGAAACTGGCCTTTTTCACCGGGCGCGACCAGAGCCAGAGCTTTACCGGCTGGTGGGCACAGGCCTATGGCACACCGAATTTCGCCGCGCATGGCGGGTTCTGTTCCGTCAATATGGCGACGGCGGGCATCTACACGATGGGCGGCGCCTTCTGGGAGTTCGGCGCGCCCGATTGGGAGCATGCGAAACTGTTCCTGCTCTTCGGCGTGGCAGAGGATCACGACAGCAACCCGATCAAGATGGGGATCGGGCGGCTGAAAGAGCGCGGCGCCAAGGTCATCGGTGTCAATCCGATCCGCTCTGGCTACAACGCCGTTGCGGATGACTGGATCGGGATCACGCCGGGGACCGACGGGCTGTTGATCCTCTCGCTGATCCATTGCCTGCTGAAGGCCGGGCGGATTGACCTCGACTATCTCGCGCGGTTCACCAATGCGCCGGTGCTGCTGAACTGCGATCCGAAATCGCCGGACCACGGGTTGTTCCTGCGCGATGAGGACGACAAGCCGCAAGTGATCGACCGCGTCACGGGCAAGCAGGTGGCCTGGGACAGGCCCGGCATCACGCCGGACCTGACCGGTCATGTCCGGCGCGCCGGTGTCACCCATACCTCGGTCATGCACCTGCTCGCAGAGCGCTATCTCGATCCGCAATACGCGCCAGAGTCCGTGGCAGACCGCTGTGGCCTGACGTCCGAACGCATTCGCGCCCTGGCGGGCGAGCTGGCCCGCGCGGCCTTTGACGACCCGATGGTGATCGACCGCCCCTGGACCGATTTCCGCGGCGACCGGCACGACCGCATGGTGGGCCGCCCGGTGGCGATCCATGCCATGCGCGGCATCTCGGCCCATGCCAACGGGTTCCAGACCTGCCGCGCCCTGCACATCCTGCAGATCCTTCTGGGCGCGGTTGAAACGCCCGGCGGCATGCGGTTCAAACCACCTTACCCGAAACCGGCGCATGGGCACCCGCGCCCTCATGCGCAGTCCACGCCCGGCCAGCCGCTCCCCGGCCCCCATCTCGGCTATCCGCAGGGCCCCGAGGACCTGGCCCTGTCGGACGGGGGCGAGCCGCTCCGCATCGACAAGGCCTTTACCTGGGAAAACCCGCTGTCCGCCCACGGCCTGATGCACATGGTCATCTCCAACGCGCACGCGGGCGATCCCTACCGGATCGACACGCTGTTCCTCTACATGGCGAACATGGCGTGGAATTCCTCGATGAACACCTCCGGCGTCATGGAGATGCTGACCGACACGGACGAGTGTGGCGACTACAAGATCCCGCGCATCATCTACTCGGATGCCTATTCGTCCGAGATGGTTGCCTACGCGGACCTGATCCTGCCTGACACGACCTACCTTGAACGGCACGACTGCATCTCCTTGCTCGACCGCCCGATCTCTGAACCGGACGCGGCGGCGGATGCGATCCGCTGGCCGGTGGTACAGCCGGACCGGGACGTGCGCGGCTTTCAATCGGTGCTGCTGGACCTTGGCGCGCGGCTGGGCCTGCCGGGCATGGTCGACGAGGACGGCGCGCCGAAATATGCCGACTACGCGGACTACATCCAGAGCCACGAACGTCGCCCGGGCGTCGGCCCACTGGCAGGTTGGCGCATGTCCGACACCGGCCTCACCCACGGGCGTGGCGCCCCCAACGCGGCGCAGATCGACAGCTATATCGCCAACGGCGGCTTCTGCACGCTGCACATCCCGGAAGAGGCGCAGTATTTCAAACCCTGGAACAGCGCCTACCAGGACTGGGCGGTCACGACGGGGCTTTGCGACGCGCCCGCCCCCTATCTCTTTCAGCTCTACGTCGAACCCCTGCGCCGTTTCCAACGCGCCGCCGAGGGACACGGAGACCACCAGCCGCCCGACCACCTGAGACAGCAGATTCAAGAAAAACTCGATCCGCTGCCCCTTTGGTATGCGCCCGATGCGGGCGATCCGGACACATACCCGGTCCACGCCCTGACACAGCGCCCGATGGCCATGTACCACAGCTGGGGCACACAGAACGCCTGGCTGCGGCAGTTGCACGGGCACAACCCGATGTACCTGCCGACCCGCCTGATGCGCGAACACGGCCTGCAAGACGGCGACTGGGCGCGCATCACCTCGCCTCACGGCGCGATCACCGTGCCAGTGATGGAAATGGCCGCACTCAATCCGAACACGATCTGGACATGGAACGCCATCGGCAAGCGCAAGGGCGCCTGGGCGCTGAAACCCGACGCGCCCGAGGCCAGCAAGGGGTTCCTGCTCAACCACCTGATCCACGAGCTCTTGCCGCCCAAAGGCGACGGCCTGCGTTGGTCCAACTCCGACCCGGTCACCGGCCAGGCCGCCTGGTTCGACCTGCGCGCGCGCATCGAAAAGGTCCCTCCGCCCGCGGAAAGCCAACCGGCCTTCGGCGAAATCGCCTCCCCCGTCGGGCAGGGGCCGGAGCAACTGGCATGGAAGACCAAACCCTGATGTTTCTTCTCTGTAAAAATACTCCCGGGGGAGTCGACCGCAGGGAGACCGGGGGTGGAACCCCCGCACAACCAACCTGTGCCGCGTCAGCGGCGCCGCTGGATCACGGGGGCCACACATGACGACCCTTCCGGAAAAGACCACCCGCAGCCTCGGGCTGGTCATCGACCTCGACACCTGCGTCGGCTGCCATGCCTGCGTGATCTCCTGCAAAGGCTGGAACACCGAGAATTACGGCGCGCCGCTCAGCGATCAGGACCCCTACGGGGCCGATCCCTCCGGCACTTTCCTCAATCGCGTGCACAGCTATGAGGTCCAACCCGAGACCGGACCGGCGCAACTGGTGCATTTCCCAAAGTCCTGCCTGCACTGCGAGGACGCGCCCTGCGTCACCGTCTGCCCCACGGGCGCCAGTTACAAGCGGGTCGAGGACGGCATCGTGCTGGTCAATGAAAGTGACTGCATCGGCTGCGGGCTCTGTGCCTGGGCCTGCCCCTATGGTGCGCGCGAACTGGACCTGGCCGAGGGGGTGATGAAGAAATGCACGCTCTGCGTCGACCGCATCTACAATGAAAACCTCCCAGAGGAGGACCGCACCCCCGCCTGTGTCCGGACCTGCCCGGCGGGCGCCCGGCATTTCGGGGACCTTTCGGATCCCGATAGCGATGTCTCGCGTTTGGTGGCCGAGCGCGGCGGCATCGACCTGATGCCGGAACAGGGCACGAAGCCCGTCAACAAGTACCTGCCGCCACGGCCTAAGGACGGCTGGCAGGGAGAGGTCGATGTGCTGGCGCCCTTCCTCGAACCGGTCGCCGAAGAGCCGCGCGGCTTCCTCGCCTGGATTGACAAGACGCTGGAGAAACTGTGAATGCACCCGGCGCCTTCGATCATCGCCTTCACCACGTTTTCCGGGCTGGGCCTAGGCCTGCTGTTCTGGCTGGGGGTCGATCCGGATCCGCCGACCGGCTGGAGTGCCTTTGCCTTTTTCCTGATCGGCTACCTGCTGGCGGTTGGCGGGCTCATGGCCTCGGCCCTGCACCTCGGCCGGCCGGAGCGGGCGCTCAAGGCCTTCACGCAATGGCGGTCAAGCTGGCTCTCACGTGAGGCATGGACCGCCTGCGCGGCGCTGGTCGTCATGGGCGTTTACGCGGCGCTGTTGGTGTTTTTCGGGGTGCAGGTGCACGTCCTCGGCTGGCTGGGCGCGCTCTTGTGCCTTGGCACGGTCTTTACCACCTCGATGATCTACACCCAGCTGAAAACAGTGCCGCGCTGGCATCACTGGTCGACGCCGGTTCTGTTCCAGCTTTACGCGTTGGGCGGCGGGGCGCTGCTGTCGGGCCGTGTGACGACGGGGCTGGTGCTGATCGGGCTGGCGGCCCTGGCCCAGGCGGGCTGGTGGCTGGCGGGCGACCAGCGGCTGGCGGCCTCCGGCACGTCGATCGAAACCGCCACCGGACTTGGCCACATCGGCAAGGTCCGCGCCTTCGAGCCGCCGCATACCGGCAGCAACTACCTGCTGCGCGAAATGGTCTTTGTGGTCGCGCGAAAGCACGCGCGGAAACTGCGCCTGATCGCGCTGGGGTTGATGGCGGTCCTGCCCGCGCTTCTGCTGCTGTTGCCCTTCGGGCACTGGCTGGCGCTTATTGCGGTGCTGTCCCATGTGGCGGGCGTACTTGTCTCGCGCTGGCTGTTCTTTGCCGAGGCCGAGCATGTTGTCGGCCTCTACTACGGCAAACGCTGAGGCGGGGTCTACTTCGACCGTCCGAAGAGGCCTTTTACCCGGTCGCCGCCTTGGTCCAGCTTATCGCCCGCAGCGTCCAGAACCGGGTCCACCCGGTTGCGCCAGAACCGAAGCCAGCGCACGCGCAACGCCCAGAACAGCGCGGCCAGCGTCACCAGGATGATGATGTTCAGCCAGGGGATGATGGTCACGTCGGGGCCTTCGACCTCGCGGATCGAGACGGCATTGGGAAAGATCGAGATGAACTCGTTGCGCCAGCCGTAATGCCGGATCGCCACCCAGGTGGGGTTCTCGGCGGTCGACCGCAGGTCAGCGGCCTCGGCCTGCAGGTTCGAGGTATCGAACTTGAAATAGGGCGGCCAGCCCCAGCCGGTGTCCTCGTTGCGGTAGACCATGATGTCGTTGTTGGCCCGCCTCGTCTGGATAAAGAACACGTCGCGCGGCCCGCCGGGCGCGCTGCCCGTGTTGGCCTGGGACCAGAACCAGGGGTTGTCGCTGGGGTTCTCGCGCTTTTCGTAGGTGTCGGTGATCCGCGCCACGTCATGCTGGGGCAGCGTGTAGTGCAGGAAACCCGCCACGAGCAGCCAGAACAGAACGATCAGGGTCCATTTCACATATTTCATGCGCGCGGCGCCTTTCAGTGGAAATTCGTCAGATACACGATCAGGGTCACGAGGCAAAGAGGCACGGCATAGACCAGAAGCACAAGGGTCCGATGGCGCCTGCGGTCGAATTCCTCCAGCGCCTCGCGCACATAGTCCTCTTGCGAGCGGGTCTCGGCAGGGTCGGCGGCCCAGTCGGTTTCCAGAAGCTCGCGACGGCGGGCGCGCAGGTAAAACCACAGCGACCCGTAGACCACCGTGAGCACGACTGCCGCCATGATCAGGAACCGCGCCAGTGCGAACATACCCAACCTCCTGGAATTGAGGTGATACGGGTGGCGTCAAAAATCAACGGTGAATGCGGCGAAACGCGGTGTCACCAAGGGAAAAGGCCCGGGCTGTTACCAGACCGCCGTTTTCCAGCGCCGGGGCGCGGTGCTGACGACCAGCAGAAGGACAGGCCCCCAGATCAGGACCGCGCTGGCGCCCAGCCGCAGGAAATACCCCAGAGAGGCCCTGGGTGCCTGTCCCAGCAGTTCCCAGACCTTCGCGTCCTTGATGGTGTAGAGCGCGGCAAAGCCCGCCGCGGTCAGCAGCCAGACCAGCAGGGCCGAGATCACCGTCGTGGCGGCCAGGCCGCCAAGGCTCTCGGGCACAAGCGCCTCGACCCCGCGGGTGACAAGCGCGGCGACAAGCATGAGGGCCAGCACGGGCAGGAGAAGTTGCAGGATCATAAGGATAAGGATGGGGGCGGAGTGCCGCGCATTCAACGGGCAGGTTATTCCCGACCTTGTCTGACCCTGCGCCCGGCGTCAGGGTGTGGCCAGGAATTGACAGGGAGAATTACCGTGACCCGCACCTTTGCCGTATTGATGCTGACCGCCTTTGCCCTGCCCGCAGAGGCCGACGATGTTTCGGACCTGATGGACTCGGCTCTGAAGGCCTACGAGGATGGCGATATTCAGTATGCCCTCGACGAGCTGGACATGGCGCGCGCCAAGCTCTTGGAGATGAAGACCGCCAGCCTGGGCAGCTTCCTGCCCGAGGCGCCCGATGGCTGGACCCGCGAGATCAACACCGAGATGAGCCAGGGGCTGGCCATGATGGGCGGCGGCGTGGGTTCCGAGGCGACCTATACCGATCCCGATGGCGCGCGGATCAAGATCACGCTGATGGCCGACAACCCGATGGTGATGAGCATGTCGGGCATGATTGCCAATGCCGCGATGATGGGAATGAAGACAGAGCGCATCCAGCGCCAGAAATTCGCCATCCAGGACCGGCAGATGATGGCGCTGATCGCCAATCGCATCCTGGTCCAGACCGATGGCGACCCGGACAAGACGCGTCCGCTGCTGGACAAGATGGATTTCGGCGAGATGTCCCGGTTCGGGATGTGATCCGGGAACCGGGGAGGCAGGCCGCTTGTCTGCCTCCCCCATGACTTGAAAAGCTGTTTGGCAGGGAGAGGTCCCGGGTCAAGCCCGGGACGGCGTCGCCTGCGCTCGCAGCTCAGCCCACCACGTTGAAGTCAGGCCCATAGGGGTAGCCGGTGATGTTCTCGGCCCCCTGCTCTGTGATGACCAGGATGTCGTGTTCGCGGTATCCGCCGGCGCCGGGCTGGCCGTCGGGGATGGTCAGCATCGGCTCCATCGAGATCACCATGCCCGGTTCCAGCACCGTGTCGATATCCTCGCGCAGTTCCAGTCCCGCCTCACGTCCGTAGTAATGCGACAGCACGCCGAAGGAGTGTCCGTAGCCGAAGGTCCGGTATTGCAGCAGATCGCGTTCGGCGAAGAAGGCGTTGATCTTGTGGGTAACCTCGGCACAGGACACGCCGGGCCTGAGCAGCGACATGCCGTATTCATGTGCGCCGACATTGGCCTCCCAGATCTTCAGGCTGTGGGCGTCGACATCCCCCACGAACAGCGTGCGTTCCAGCGCGGTGTAATAGCCGGAGATCATCGGGAAGGTGTTGAGCGACAGGATATCGCCGCGCTCCAGCATCCGGCCCGTGACCGGGTTGTGGGCGCCATCGGTGTTGATGCCGGACTGGAACCAGACCCAGGTGTCGCGATACTCGGCTTCGGGGAAACGCCTGGCGATCTCCAGTTCCATCGCGTCGCGGCCTGCCATTGCCACGTCGATCTCGCGGGTGCCTTCCGTGATGGCGTCCCGGATCGCGTAGCCGCCCACGTCGGCCACCTGCGCGCCGTGGCGGATCAACGCGATCTCGGCCTCGGACTTGTGCATGCGCTGGCGCATGGTGGCGGGGGCGATGTCGCTGGTGCTGGTGGGAGACAGAAAGCTGTCCATCAGCGCCTTTTGCGCCAGCGTCATGTGATCACCTTCATATCCCAGCGCCTTGCCGGTGCCGGTGACCGAGGCGATGGCGCGCCAGTAGTTGTTCCTCTCCCAGTCGGTGTAGGTGATGTTGTCGCCGTGGCTGCGCCGCCAGGGCTGGGCGGCGTCGATCCCGGCGCTGATTGTCACGCTTTCGGTAGGCGTCACGACAAGGCCGTAGGGACGCCCGAAGCTGCAATAGAGAAAGCCCGAGTAGTAGGCGATGTTGTGCATCGAGGTGAAGACCACGGCATCAAGCCCGGCCTCACCCATCGCTGCGCGCAGACCGGCAAGCCGGGTCTCGTATTCTTCCGGCGCGAACGGCAGGCACTTCTGACCCTGGTGAAACCGATAGTGTTGGGGACGTTCCATGAAACCCTCCTGAGGCGCGGCGGGGCCTTCCTCTGCCGCGCTGGCAAAGCAAGGTCCCGGCGTTCAGGACGGTTGAGGGGCTGAATAGTGGCGACGCCATCGCCTGCCCACTGTCAAAATGCTGCGTTGCGGCGGTGGGCGCAAGCCTGTTTGCGGCGTCCAAGTGTCGCGTTCGGGAGCGAGGGGCCAGCCCCTCGCGCTCCCCGGGAGTATTTTCGGAGAGAAGAAACACGAGGGCGGGTTGATCCGGTTGCTGGCGGCGTGCCTAACTCCCCGCGAAAGGAAGGGGCGCATGTCATTCGAGGTCGAGATACCGGGCGCGGGGGCGCCGGTCCTGTTCCTGCCCGGCTCTTACAGCACGGCGCGCGCCTGGGCCGGGGTGATGGAGCGGCTGGAGGGGCGGCGGCGGATCTCGGTCAGCCTGCCCGGCTATGGCGCGACGCCAGAGAGGCGCGGGCCAGACGGCGGGACGATGGCGGAAATGCTGGATTGGCTGGGCGAGGTGGCGGACAGGATCGGCACGCCCTTTCACCTTGTCGGGCATTCCTTTGGCGGGCAGATCGCGCTGGCGGCGGCACTGGCCGGAGAGTTGCCGCTGCTCAGCCTCGTGAGTTTCGAGGGCAACCCGATCTATGGGCGCCAAGCGGAGGCGGATTTCCCCTGGAGGGCCGAGACCGCCGAGATGCTGGCGCGGTTCTCCCGCGCGGTCGCGGCGGGCGATCCCGAGGCCCCGGCGCTGATCATCGACTACTGGAGCCGCCCGGGCACCTTCGCGGCGCTGCCCGGGCAGGTGCGGGCCTTCTGTGCGGCGGGGGCGGCGACCAACCTGCTGGACTGGAAGGCGGCGCAGACCTTTACGCCGGAGTTCGGGGATTTTGCGGATGTGCGCACGCCCTGCACGATCTGTCGGGGGAGCCTGGCCAATCCCGCCATCGTGGACGTCAGTGCGGCCCTGGTCGCGGCGATCCCGGACAGCCGCCTGAAGGTGGTGGAGGGGGCCGACCATTTCCTGATCTCGACGCATCCCGAGGACTGCGCAGCGATCGTTGCGGCGCAGCTGCACCGGGTGGAGGCGGCGGCGGGGTAAACCCCGCCCTACGCTGGGCCGGGGCTGGGGGGGCAGGGTCAGACCCCGCCCCAGATCTCCTCGGCGCAGCGCACCACCAGTTCCAGCTTGCGGCGCTGGTCGTCAGGCGTGATCGCGTTGCCATGTTCGGTCGAGGCAAAGCCGCATTGCGGGGCAATCCCCAGCTGGTCGATATCGGCGTATTTCGAGGCTTCCTCGATCTTCGACTTTACCCAGTCCACGGTTTCCAGTTCCGCGGATTTCGTCGTGATGAAGCCCGGCATGACGCGCTGTGTGCCCCTGGGCAGCAGGCGCAGTGGTTCCAGCCCGCCGGCGCGGTCGGTGTCATACTCCATGAAGAAGATGTCGACGCCGGTGGAAAAGATCGCCTCGGCGGCGAGGTCATAGGCGCCGCTTGCCGCATGGGTGGACTGGAAGTTGCCCCGGCACATGTGCATCCCGATCACCATGTCGGTGGGCCGGTCGGCGATCGCATTGCGCATCATCTCGGCGTATTTCCCGATCAGCCAGTCCGGGTCCAGCCCGGCCTCGGCCTTTTGCGCCCGGTGCTTCGGGTCGCAGAGATAGGCGAAAAAGATGTCGTCCATCTGCAGGTAGCGGCAGCCCGCCGCGTGAAAGGCGGCGACCGCCTTCTGATAGGTGCGGGTAATGTCGGCAAACAGCACCTCGAGATCCTCGTAGGGTTTGTGCCGCACGCGCGCCGGGTCCAGCCGGAAATGCAGGCAGGAGGGCCCGGGGATCGAGATCTTGGGGCAAACGGTGCTGTGCTCCGCGACAAAGCGGAAATGATCCAGCATCGGGTGATCCTCGGGGAAATCCAGCGGGCCGTTGATTGCCGGAAAGACGCCGGGCGATGTGACACCCTGGAAGTTGAAGCCTTCGCCCTCGTCTTCCTCGATCTCGTAGTTGGTCAGCATCCCCATGAAATCGTAGTGCCAGAAGGCGCGCCGCGCCTCGCCGTCGGTGACGGCCTTCAGGCCGACCTCTTCCTGCATGGCGATCAGTGCGGGGATTTCCGCGTCCTCGATGGCGGTCAACTCGGCCCCGGTGACGCCCTTTGCACGGGCCTCTGCGACCGCCTGCGGGCGCAAGAGGCTGCCGACGTGATCGGCGCGGAACGGGGGTGTGGGTCTGTCGGTCATGCTCTGTCCTCCCGGAGTTTCCGGGCAGAGAGTGCCCGGTATCTGTCGTATTGGAAACAGGGAAGGCGGGGTCAGGTTCCCGCGCGCGTCAGCCACAGCTTGTATTCCAGCACGGCGCCCGCGTTGCGGGCCGCCCGCAGCTTGGCCCGCATCAGCGCATAGGCGCGTTGGGGGTCGCGATGGTCTTCCCAGTTCTCTCCCTCGGCATCGGCGCCGATGATCTCCCAGCCGACGTCGCGCACCGGTTCGCGGAACCGGGTCGCCACGGCCTCCATCATCTGCACGCCTTCGCCGAATTTCAGCGCGTAGCGCGCCAGAGCATCGGCGCGGCCAGCGTCCAGCCAGGGCGTGCCCTTGCCCGATTGCGCGGCCCGGCGCCAGGTTTTCAACTCTGCCTCCGAGGGGCCGCCGGACGGAGAGAGGAAATCGGGGGCAAAGACCCGGGGATCACGCGGTCCGATCATTCGGGAAACAACTCGTAGAGGGTGGAATGCAACAGTTGCGGGCGGGCGCCGAAGCGCACCACCACGGTGTTCGTGGCTGGCAAAAGATAGACCACCTGCCCGCCGTGGCCTGCCATGTAGGCAAAGGGGCCCTGCAGGGCTTCGCCCGCGCGGTCCAGCACGTCGTGGCGCAGGTGCCAGCCATAGGCCCCGGCGCGGCGCGCATCCGGGGTGAGGTCCGGCAGAATCCAGTTGCGCCACAGCCCGTCGGGCAGGACGGGGTCCGCCGCTGTCCCGTTGCGCAGCAGGTCGTCCCCCACCTTCGCCCAGTCGCGCGGGGTGGCAAAAAGACAGCAATAGGCAGAAACGCGTCCGCTGTTGCGGTTCTTGCGCCACTCTGCCGGGGCAGCGCCGGCGGGATGCCAGATCTGGTCGCTCAGCACCTGTGGCAAGGGCGCATTGTAAACCTGTTTCAGCACCAGACCCAAAAGCGCGGTGTTGGCGCTCTGGTAGTGAAAGTCGCCGCGCAGCGTGGCGTCCGGACTCAGCCGCGGCAAGAGGTGCTCGATCCCGAAGGCATGCAGCCGCGCCACTGGCCCGAAGGGTGAAAAATCGGCGTCGTCCAGCGGCGCGTCCTTGTCGTCCTTGGGCGGTTCATAGCCCAGCGACAAGCCCGAGGTCATGTCCAGCACCTCACGCAGTGTGACGGCGGGCGCCTCCGGTCCGATCAGGTCGCGCAAGGGGGTGCCGAGGCCTTTGATGCGGCCATCTGCAACGGCGCGCAGCACCATCACCCCCACCAGAGACTTGACCAGCGAATAGGAATTCAGCCGTGTCCCGGGTCCGATGCCGGGGCCATAAACCTCATGCAATAGGTGCCCGTCGCGCATCACCAGCAGGGCCCGGCCCTCACTTGCCTCGAACCGCTGCACCGCTGGTGCGGGCAGGGGCGCGCCTTTGGACAGGGGCAGGTCCGGGCCCTCCACCAGCGCAAAACGCCCCTCGCCGGTCCAGACCGGCGGGGGAAAGCCCTCATGCCACAGCGCGGGAACCTGCGGGGCAAACAGCATCAGCCCCCGCCCGCCAGCGCCAGCACCGTGACCGCGGCAAGCGCGATATTGGCCGCGCGTCTCACACGCTCATGCAGATGTATTTCATCTCGAGGTAATCCTCGATTCCGTGGTGGCTGCCCTCGCGGCCCAGGCCCGATTGCTTGACGCCGCCAAAGGGGGCGACCTCGGTCGAAATGATGCCCGTGTTCACGCCGACGATGCCATATTCCAGAGCCTCGGCCACCTTGTAGACCCGGCTGAGATCCCGCGCGTAGAAATACGAGGCCAGGCCAAAGATCGTGTCATTGGCCATCTCGATCACCTCGTCCTCGTCCTTGAACCGGAACAGCGGCGCCATCGGACCGAATGTTTCTTCCCGGGCGACCTTCATGTCCTGGGTGACGCCGGTCAGGATCGCGGGCGTCATGAAGCTGCCCTCCTGCACCTCGCCGCCCTGCAGCAAGGTGCCGCCGTGGCTGGTGACATCGGCGATATGTTCGCGCACCTTGTCGACGGCGGACTGGTTGATGAGCGGGCCAAGATCGGTGCCCTCCTCCAGCCCGTCACCCACCTTCAGTTTCGCAACCGCTGCCGCCAGTTTCTGGGCAAAAGCGTCATAGACGCCGTCCTGCACGTAGATGCGGTTGGCGCAGACGCAGGTCTGGCCGTTGTTGCGGAACTTGCAGAGGATCGCGCCCTCGACCGCCGCGTCCAGATCGGCATCGTCGAAGACGATGAAGGGCGCGTTGCCGCCCAGCTCCATCGAGCATTTCAGAACCTGGTCGGCGGCCTGTTTCAACAGGATGCGGCCCACCTCGGTCGACCCGGTAAAGGTCAGCTTGCGCACCTTGGGGTTCTCGCAGAACTCCTTGCCCACGTCCGAGGACCGCGAGGAGGTGACGATGTTGAAGACCCCCGCCGGGATGCCCGCCCGTTCCGCCAGCACCGCCAGCGCGGTGGCTGACAGGGGTGTCTCGGCGGCGGGACGCCCGACAAAGGCGCAGCCGGCGGCCAGCGCCGGCGCGGCCTTGCGGGTGATCATGGCGATGGGGAAATTCCAAGGCGTGATCGAGGCGGCGACGCCGATGGGCTGTTTCAGCACGGTGATGCGCTTGTCGCGCTGGTGGCCGGGGATGGTTTCGCCGTAGATGCGCTTGGCCTCTTCGCCAAAGAACTCGATGAAGCCCGCGCCATAGGCCACCTCGCCCTTGGCCTCGGCCAAGGGCTTGCCCTGTTCGGCGGTCATGATCAGGCCAAGATCGTGCTGGTTCTCCATCAACAGGTCGAACCACTTGCGCAGGACGACGGCGCGTTCCTTGCCAGTCCATTTCGCCCAGTCCTTCTGCGCGGCAAAAGCGGCGTCGATGGCCTCTCCCACCTGCGCACGGGTCAGGTCGGCGACCTCGGCGATCACGTCGCCGCGCGCCGGGTTGGTGACGTCGAAACTGGCCTCGCCCTCGATCCAGCTGCCGTTCACATAGGCGCGGGCCTCCAGAAGGCCGGGATCGGACAGAAGGCTCTTCAGATTGGTGGCATCGTCGCGCATTGTCAGTATCCTCCGTTCAGGTTTGGCACAGGCTGACCATCCCGTGCCCGTGAAGTATAGGGCCAAAATGGAGAAAGACATGGACCTCGACGACGCTTATGCCAATGCCACTCATATCCCCGGGGCCGAGGCGTATCCGCCGCGTTGGGCCGCCGAGGCCGAAGCCTATCGCAAGCGTCTCGGGGTGACGGGCAAGGCGCGGCTGGGCCTGATGTACGGTCATGGAACGCGTCAGGCACTGGATCTGTTCCTGCCCGATACGCCGCCTCGGGGGCTGGTGGTCTTTGTCCACGGCGGCTACTGGCTGCGCTTCGACCGCTCCGACTGGTCTCATCTGGCCGAGGGCGCGCGGGCGCAGGGATGGGCGGTGGCCATGCCCTCCTACGATCTTTGCCCAAGGGTGCGGATCTCCGACATCACTCGGCAGGTGGCGCAGGCCGTGGCCGTGGCCGCCGCCGAGGTGCCGGGGCCGATCCGGTTGACGGGGCATTCCGCCGGCGGGCATCTCGTGGCGCGCATGGGGGCGGTGCTGGAGCCGGAGTTGCTGGCGCGCGTGGCGCATATTCTGCCGATCTCGCCGGTCGCGGACCTGCGGCCGCTGATGCAGACCTCGATGAACGCGGACCTGCGCATCGACGCAGGCGAGGCGCGCGCCGAAAGCCCGATTTACGCCCCGCCGCCGCCCTCGCCGGTGACGGTCTGGGTCGGCGGAGACGAGCGCCCCGCCTTCCTCGCCCAGGCGCGCAAGCTTTCCGAGGTCTGGGACTGCGGGCTGGTGGTGGATGAGGGCAAACACCATTTCGACGTCATCGACGGGCTGGCAGATCCCGAAAGCCGAATGGTGGCAAAGCTGCTCGACCGGTAGTGCCAGCCGAAATGTTGGCTTTGGAGTATTTTGGGAGAGAAGAAGCCAAAAGCGCGCGCCTGCGGTTTCTTCTCTCCGAAAATACTCCGGGGGTGAGGCCGAAGGCCGAGGGGGCAGCGCCCCCATGTTGGGGTCTCCGGCCAGCAGCGAAAAAATCTGGTAAGGTTTCCAAGGATTGCGTGCTGCCCCGCGTCTCACTCATGTGATGCGCATGGATGTCAGCGACGAATCCCTTGCCCGAGCGGCAGCAGATGGTGACCGGCAGGCCTTTGCGCTGCTGGTGGAACGGGTCTACGACCGGGTCTACGGCTACGCGGTCAAGCTCACCGGCAGCCGGACCGAGGCCGAGGACCTGGCGCAGGATCTCTGTGCCGCTCTGCCCGCCAAGCTGCAGAGCTTTCGGGGCGAGGCCAAGCTGACCACATGGCTTTATCGCATCACCGTGAACGCCGCCCGGGACAGGTTCCGGCGCGCCGCCACCCGTGCCCGCGCCGCCGATGGCTGGGGGGACTGGGAGCTGGCGCGCCAGGCCGAGATCGCCGAGGCGGCGGAACGCGTGAATTGGTTGATGCAGGCCATGTCGGGCCTTGGTGTCGATCTGCGCGAAACCCTCGCGCTGGTCCTTGACGGGGTCACCCACAAGGAGGCGGCGCAGATCCTCGAGGTCTCCGAGGGCACCGTCAGCTGGCGGATCTCGGAGGCCAAGAAAAAACTGAAGGCGATGCAGGAGGCCGAGGCATGAGCGACGATCTGGACGATCTGAAACGCGCATTCGACGCGGGCCTACCCGGGCCCGACCCCGACACGCGTGCCGAGGCGATTGCCCTGGCGATGAAAAACTTCGACCGTGTCCAAGAAAGCGATGCGCTGGCGCGTCAGACCTCTGAACCCACCCGAGAGGGGGGCGTTTTCAGAGGAGCCAGACAGATGCTTGCCAATATTTCGAACCGTGGATTTTTGACCGCCACCACCGCCATTGCCGCCGTCGCGATGGTGGCCCTGATCCCGGTCCTGCGCGACAGCCAGCCGCCGCAACCGGAAATCCTGATCCCGGGCGAGGACGCGCGGACCGTGCTCGAAGGCGGTCCGGTGGCCGACCCGTCCCTTGTGGTCGAGGAGGCGCCGGACCCCGCGGATGTCCTGACCCGCGATGCGCCGGTCGTCTCGACCAGCAAGAAGTTCGATCCCTCGGCGCGTCAGGCCGGGCCGGTGACGACAGGGCGCCCGATGGCCGACCCGTCGCCGCAACCCCCGACGCCGCCCAGTGGCGCCCTGCGCAACCGGACCATCGCGCCCGCCTCGCCGGGCGCGGGCGGCGGGATCAGCCTTGAAACCGGTGTGCTCAACCTCAAGCACAGCGCACCGGCGCCGCTGCCCGATCCTGTGATCGTCGCGCCCGACGACAATACCGAGGCCTTCCCCGAGGCCGAGGACAACCCGATCAAGGTCACGGCGGATTCGCCGGTCTCGACCTTTTCGATCGACGTGGATACGGCCTCTTGGTCCTACATCCGCAATGCGTTGAACCGCGGGCAACTGCCGCCGAAGGACTCGGTTCGGATCGAGGAGATGGTCAACTATTTCTCCTACGATTACCCGGCACCTGAGGGGGATGCGCCCTTTGCCACCCATGTCGGCGTCAGCGACAGCCCCTGGGTCGAAGGTACACAAATCGTCCACATCGGGTTGCAGGGCATGCTGCCGGATGAGCGCCCGCCGATGAACCTGGTGTTCCTGGTGGACACGTCCGGGTCGATGAACAGCGCCGACAAGCTGCCGCTGCTCAAGCAGAGCTTTCGCCTGATGCTGGGCCAGCTGGGCGAGAATGACACCATTGCCATCGTCACCTACGCGGGCAGCGCAGGCCTCGCGCTGGAACCCACCAAGGCGACGGAGCGTGAGACGATCCTGGCCGCGCTGGACCAAATGCACGCGGGCGGCTCGACCGCAGGGCAGGCGGGGCTGCAACAGGCCTATGCCACCGCCGCGCAGATGGCGAAGGACGGTGACGAGGATGCGGTCAGCCGGGTGATCCTGGCCACCGATGGCGATTTCAACGTCGGCATCAGCGGTCCCGATGACCTCAAGGACTTCATCGCCGACAAACGGGACGAGGGCACATACCTGTCGGTGCTGGGCTTTGGCCGGGGTAACCTGGACGATGCGACGATGCAGGCGCTGGCGCAGACCGGCAACGGCATTGCCAGCTACATCGACACGCTGGCCGAGGCGCAAAAGGTGCTGGTGGACCAGTTGACCGGCGCGCTGGTGCCCATCGCCGATGACGTCAAGATCCAGGTCGAGTGGAACCCGGCGCTGGTCGCCGAATACCGCCTGATCGGCTACGAGACCCGCGCGCTTCGCCGCGAGGATTTCAACAATGACAAGGTGGACGCGGGTGAAATCGGCGCCGGGCACCAGGTGACGGCCCTTTACGCGATCACCCCCGTGGGCTCTCCCGCCCGCATGACCGATCCGCTGCGCTATGCCGCGGGGGATGCGGCGCCGGTGGCCGATGACACGGGCGAGCTGGGCTATCTGCGTCTGCGCTACAAGGCGCCGGGCGAGGATGAAAGCCGCCTGATCGAGACGCCGATCATGGCCGATGCCGCACCGCTGGCAGAGGCGGACTGGGCGCTGGCCATCGCCGGTTTCGGCCAGATCCTGCGCGGCTCGGACCTGATCGGAGACTGGAGCATGGGCGACGCCATCGCGCTGGCGCAAGGCGCGCGCGGCGAGGACCCCTTTGGCTACCGACAGGGGGCGATCACGCTGATGCGCCTGGCGCAAAGCCTCCAGCAGTGAACCGCTGTCCCGGGCCTGCCCCGGGACCTCTCCCTTGCCCCCTGCGCCTGTCGCAGGGGGCATTCGCCTGTGCGACGGGCATCTTATGATCTTACCGTCACCAAAGCGTCACGCGCATGTTACCTCTAGGCGCCTATCCCCCGCGTACCAATCAACAGGGGGACTCCATGCATTTCCGCGTCCTTTGCCTGACGAGCGCTCTGGCCCTTGCCGCCAACGCCGCCACGGCAGACATGAACTTCAACCGCATCGCCTCGTTCGGCACCTATCTGAACATGGCCGACGGCGAAGACCTTTCGCGCACCACCTCGGCCGAGATCATCGCCGCCACCGCGGACGGCATGACACTGGTCTATACCGACAGCCCGCTGGGGGTGGTCGGCCGCGTCGACATCACCGACCCCGCCAAGCCGGCGCCGCTGGGTAATGTCGCGCTGAACGGTGAACCGACCGCCGTCGGCATCGTCGGCTCGACCGCCTTCGTCGGTGTGAACACCTCCGCCAGCTTTACCGATCCCTCGGGCCACCTGGCGATCATCAATGTCATGTCCGGTGAGATCACGGCCACCTGCGACCTCGGCGGCCAGCCGGATTCGGTTGCCGTGTCCAAGGATGGCACCCGCATCTCGATCGCCATCGAGAACGAGCGGGACGAGGACCTGGGCGATGGCCGTGTCGGCCAGCTGCCCGCCGGGTTCCTGGTGATCGGTGAACTCAAGGACGGCGCGCTGGCCTGTGACGACCTGGTCAAGGTCGAGATGACCGGCCTCACCGACATCGCCCCGGAAGATCCCGAGCCCGAGTTCGTCGACATCAACGCCCTGGGCGAGACCATCGTCACTTTGCAGGAGAACAATTACCTGGTGGTGGTTGGTGCCGATGGCTCGATCCTCAATCATTTCTCCGCCGGTGCCGTCGATCTGGACAAGATCGACACGCTGGACGAGCGCGGCTCGCTCGACTTCGACAAGTCGCAGAAGGGCCGCAAGCGCGAGCCCGACGCCGTCAAGTGGATCGACGACGACCACTTTGCCATCGCCAACGAGGGTGACATGGACGGCGGGTCGCGCGGCTGGACCATCTTCTCGAAATCCGGCGAGGTGGTCTATGACTCCGGCGTCTCTTTTGAACATGCCGTGATCCAGATCGGCCACTACCCGGACAAACGGTCCGACGCCAAGGGGGTAGAGCCCGAGTCGATCGAAACCGCTGACTTCGACGGCACGCCGATGGTCTTTGTCGGCGCCGAGCGTGCCTCGGTTGTCGGCGTCTACGACGTGACCGATCCGACCGCTCCGGTCCTCAAGCAGATCCTGCCTTCGGGCATCGGGCCGGAGGGGTATGTTGCCATCCCGTCCCGCAACCTGCTGGTCTCGGCCAACGAGGAAGACCTGATCGAGGACGGCGGCGTGCGCGCGCATGTCATGATCTTCCAATACCAGGACGCCGACGCGATGTACCCGACGCTGACCTCCGAGGGCGCAGACCAGTTGATCGGCTGGGGCGCGATTTCGGGCATGGTGGCGGATGCGGACGGCATCGTCTGGGCCGTGAACGACAGCTTCTACGGCTTCCAGCCCTCAATCTTCAAGATCGACACCACGCAGACCCCGGCGCGCATCGTGGACGTGATCCGCGTGCATCGCGCCAATGGCGATGCCGCGCAAAAGCTGGACCTCGAAGGCATCGCGCTGGACGGCAACGGCGGCTTCTACCTCGCCTCTGAGGGCCGGACGGAACGCGGCATCCCGCACGCGATCTACCACGTCACCGCCGATGGCCTGATCAAGACCAACTCGGCCGAGATCATCATCCCCGCGGAACTGGCCGCCGTCGAAAAGCGCTTTGGCTTCGAGGGCATCACCCGCGTCGGCGACACCCTGTGGATGGCGGTTCAGCGCGAATGGGCGGATGATCCCGAAAACCACGTCAAACTGGTCTCCTACAACATCGAGACCAAGGAATGGGGCGCTGTGCTCTATCCCAAGGCCCAGCCGGAAAAAGGTTGGGTCGGCCTGTCCGAGATCGTGGCGCATGGCGATTTCATCTACGTCATCGAGCGTGACAACCAGATCGGCGCCAATGCAGTGACGAAAAAGGTCTACCGCATCCCGATGGCCGACATGGTGCCCGCCGCGCTGGGCGGCGACCTGCCGGTCGTGACCAAGGAAGAGGTCCGCGACCTGATCCCCGACCTGAAGGCCTTTGGCGGCTATGTCGTGGACAAGGTCGAAGGCCTGGCGATTTTCCCGGACGGCACGGTCTGGGTCTCGACCGACAACGACGGCGTGGACGACAGCTCGGGCGAAACCTTCTTCTGGATGTTCAAACTCTGAAAGCGGGCACCGGCCTGAACACGAACGCCCCGTGGGAGACCGCGGGGCGTTTTCACATGCGTAGGGCGGGGTTCACCCCGCCGCTCCGGGTCCACCCCCGCCGTGAATAGCACTTTGGTGCATATTGATTCAGAGAATCCTTGCCTTTTGGCACCTCCCCCGCAACCGTAAGGGCAATAATGCAAGATAATGCATTTTGTGCCGGGCAAACCGGCATCCTCGGGAGGAGAAAACATGTTCGACAAAGGCACCAACCCGCTGGCTGCGGGTGACATTCTCAATGCGCTCGAAGCGGCGCTTTATCGTGGCCGTATCGGGCGCCGTCGCTTCATGCAGCTGGCGCTGGCCACCGGTGCCTCGCTGAGCGCCGCGCGCGCAATGGCGCAAGAGGGCGGCGACGCCGCCATCACCCAGCTCTACAATGCGCAGAACCTGGCCGATTCCTACGATTACATCGTTGTCGGCTCCGGCTCCGGCGGCGCCACCGTTGCGGGCCGGCTGGGGGAAACCGGGGCCTCCGTCCTCGTGCTCGAGGCCGGCGACACCGACCAGATCGAGGCGGTGCTGAACCCGGCCATGTGGCCCACCAACCTGCGCGGCGAACGCGACTGGGGCCATACCGCCGATGCCACCGACAAGGTGAACGGCCGCCAGCTGATCCTGCCGATGGGCAAGGTCGTGGGCGGCGGCTCGTCAATCAACGTTCAGATCTGGGCGCGCGGCCACAAGAACGATTTCGACATGTGGGCTGCCGAGGCGGGGGACGACGCCTGGAGCTACGACAACGTGCTGGAGATCTACAAGCGGATCGAGGACTGGCAGGGCACGCCCGACGCCGACCGGCGCGGCAGCGGCGGGCGCGTCTGGGTCGAACAGGTGCAGGACCCGAACCCTGTTGCGCCTGCCATGCTGACCGCCTGCGAAAGCGTCGGCATCCCCGCCTATGCCGACATGAACGGCGTCATGATGGAACGTGAGGGCGGTGCCGCCTTGGCCAACGTGCGCATCAAGGATGGCCGCCGCGTGAACGTGCCGCAAAGCTACCTCTACCCGGTGCTGAAACAGGGCAACGTCACCCTGTTGACCGGGACCGAGGCGATGACACTGATCATGGAGGGGACCACCTGTAAAGGTGTCAATTTCGTCCACGATGGACAGATGAAATCGGCCCGCGCGACCCGCGTGATCCTCGCCGCGGGCGCGATCAACACACCCAAGATGCTGATGCTCTCGGGCATCGGACCCAAGGCAGAGCTGGACCGGATCGGGGTGGAAGCCCGTGTCGACCTGCCCGGTGTCGGTCAGAATTTCCAGGATCACGTCCTGGTGGCGGGCTGTATCTGGGAATACAAAGAGGCGCTGCCGCCAAGGAACTCGCTGGCCGAGGCGACCTTCTTCTGGAAAAGCGACGGCGCGCTCGATGGCCCCGACATGCAGCCTTTCCAGATCGAGGTGCCCTATGCCACTGAGGTCACCGGCCCGGCCTACACGCCGCCCGCCGGGGCCTGGACCCTCTCACCCGGGCTTGTCCGGCCGAAAAGCCGGGGCCGCGTCTACCTGGAAAGCAGCGATCCGATGGCGCAGGCCAAGGTGGATGCCCAGTTCCTGTCGCATCCCGACGATCTCAAGACAGTGGTCCACGCCATCGAGCTTTGCCGCGAGATTGGCAATTCCGACGCCATGAAGGATTTCGTCAAGCGCGAGGTCATGCCGGGCGCGCTCTCGCCCGCCGAGATGCAGGATTTCGCGAAAAACGCCGCCGGGACCTATTTCCACCAAAGCTGCACCTGCAAGATGGGCCGGGATGAGATGTCCGTGGTCGATGGCAAGCTCTCAGTCTACGGCGTCGAGGGGCTGACCATCGCCGATGCCTCGATCATGCCGCGGGCGACCACCGGCAACACGATGGCACCGACGGTCATGATCGGAGAGCGGGCCGCCGACATCCTGCTGGCCTGAGATCTTTCGGGGCGGAGTGGCAAGGATGCGCCCCGCCCCAGCTTCTTCTCTTTGAAAATACATCTGGGGGGAGGACCGAAGGGACGGGGGGCAAAGCCCCCTTATTCCGGATGGGACAGCAAGTCGGGCAGGGCCTCTGCCAGCAGGTCCCAGACGATGCGCACGCGCGGGCTGGTGCGCAGCTCTCGGTGTGCGACCAGCCAGATCGGAAAGCGAAAGGTCACATCCGGCAGGACACGCCGCATCTCGGGCGCGGCATCGCCCAATCCGCAGGGCACCGTGCCCAGCCCCACGCCCGCGCGCGCCATTTCCCAATGCACCGTGTGCGACGAGGTCAGCACCGGGAAATGCGTCGGCGTGACCGGGATGCCCCGTTTCTGCAGGGCCTCCATGAACTTGGTGTTGTCGGCAAAGCCGATGAACTCCGCGCGGGTGAGGTCGGTAGGATCGGTGATCGGGCCCAGTCGTTCCAGGTAATCGACAGAGCCGTAGAACGTGCCTTCGTCCTCGCCGACCCGCTTGGCGATCAGGTCCGGTTCCTCGGGGCGGGCGTTGCGGATGGCGATATCGGCCTCGCGGCGGCGCAGGTCGCGGATCTCGTTCGAGGCGACCACTTCCAGCGTGATTCCCGGCGCCACGTCGCGCAACCGGCGGGCAATGCGCGGCATCAGCCAGGCGGAATAGACCTCGGACGCGGTGACCGCCACATGCCCCGAGGCGGCCTGCGCCTGACCGGAGGCGGCCAGCGACACGCCCACCGCCGCCTCACCCATCGCGCGGACATGGGCCATCAGCTGGGTGCCGGCCTGGGTCAGCACCAGGCCCCGCCCGACCCGTTCGAACAGGACAAGGCCCAGTTCCTCTTCCAGCGCCGTCACCTGCCGGCCCAGCGTCGGCTGGGTCATCCCCAAGGCGCGCGCAGCGGCAGAGAGCGAGCCCTCCTCGGCGGTGACGAGAAAGGCCCGCGCGCGGTTCCAGTCAAAGGTGACAGAGTGCCAATCCATGCAGGAATGCATGGCGATGGCGGGCGACTTGTCAATGGCGCAGTGATCCCGCAGAAAAAAACGCCCCGGACAGATCGTCCGGGGCGCATTACTCACACGAGGGTCTTGGGGTCAGTTGACGGCTTCGGCGTCAACGACGTCCTTCTCCACCATTTGGGTGTCCGGCTTGGCGATTGCAATGCGCCGCGGTTTCAGCGCCTCGGGAATCTCGCGCTTCAGGTCGATGTGCAGCATGCCGTTTTCATGCGTGGCCCCCTGGACCCGGACGTGATCAGCCAAGTGGAACCGGCGTTCAAAGGCGCGGGCCGCGATGCCGCGATGCAGATAGGATTTGCCGTCGTCGTTGTCGGCCTTGCGGGCCGAGACCACCAGCGCCTGTTCTTTGACCTCGACCGAGAGGTCTTCGTCGGCGAAACCGGCCACGGCAATCGAGATGCGATAGGCATCATCGGCGGTTTTCTCGATGTTGTAGGGGGGATAGCCCGGCTGAGCGCTGTCGCTGGCCAGAACGCGGTCCATCATGTCGGCGATCTGGTCGAAACCGACAGTGGCACGGTAGAGCGGGGCAAAATCGAAATGTCGCATGGAATCCTCCGTTTGAGCGATACCTGTCTATGGTGCGCCTTCCCTCATGGGACAGGCGTCGAAAGACCCGGAACCCTGTCATAGGCGTCCCGGTGCAAATGAAATTGGGGAGCGTTCGGGGCGGTTTCAAGCCCCTCAGGGCCGCACGAAGCGTGCCCCCGTCTCGCGCCGGTCCCCGGCGGCCAGGCGGTCAATCCCCGCGCCCGGGTTGCGCTCGGCGGCCAGCGCGGTCCGCAGCGCCTCCAGCGGCGCGCCCAGACCGCTGGCCAGGGCCACGGGCCTGCCGTTGGCCTGCGCCTTGGACGAGACCACGGAAACGATCTGCGCCACCCCGTCGCGCAGCCGGAAGACCGGAGAGCCCGAGGCGCCGAAATCCACCACGCAGGACAGCACCAGCATTCCGTCCTGCCGCGCCAGCACCGCGCAGGTTTCCTGCAGCGAAGGCGCCTCTGACCGGTCGCGGGCATAGGACACCACGCCCACCTCTTCGCCCTTGGACGGGCCGGGGCCGACCTGGAATGGCGTGATGGTGGTGTTGCGGATCGGGTGTTGCAGCTCGATCAGGGCCAGGTCGTGGCGGACACGGTCCGTGCTGGCCTGCGCGCCATAGACGAATTCCGGATGCGGCACCGCCTTGCGCACCAGCCGGTAGGCCGCCGCGCGCCCATTGCGCCATCCGGCCAGGAACTGCATGTCCTCCACCGCGACGCGCGAGCCTGTCTCGGGGTCATAGAGGCAATGCGCCGCTGTCAGCACCAGTCGGGGTGCGATCAGCGCGCCAGTGCAAAAGGCGCTACCGGCGATCTCGAGCCGCCCGACCGCCTCCCATCCGCGGCCGTCCTCGGCCGATTCCATGCTGAAAAGACTCTGGGCGCCCGCCGAGGTGCCCAGGAGCCAGAGAGAGAAGACCAGAAAGAGCCGCACTGAACCGTTGTCCTATACCTTTGGTTACAAATTTTCACGGCATCTGGGCAAAATTGAGGCAAAGGCGCCGCATTTACAGACTGTTCCTGTCAGGTCAACGATCGCGGTTTGGGCCCCCCGGTCGCCCAGTCCAACAGCTCGACCGTATGCACGACAGGCACGCCGGTCCCGCTGCCGATCTGCATCATGCAGCCGATGTTCCCGGCGGCGATCACTTCCGGTTTCTGGGCCTCCAGCGTGCGCACCTTTCGGTCTTTCAACTTGGCCGAGATTTCCGGCTGCATCAGGTTGTAGGTCCCCGCGCTGCCACAGCACAGGTGGCTGTCGGCGGGTTCCACCACCTCGAAACCCGCGCGTTTCAGCAGGTCCTTGGGCGCGCTTTTCACCTTTTGCCCATGCTGCAGCGAACAGGCGGCGTGATAGGCCACGCGCAGGCCCCTGGCCTCGCCTTGGGGGATGTCCAACCGGGTCAGCAATTCGCTGATATCCATCGCGATCCCCGAGACGCGCTGTGCATCCCCGGCCAGGGCGTCCTGCGCGAACATATGGCCATAATCCTTGACCGTGGTGCCGCAGCCAGAAGTGTTGATGACGATGGCGTCCAGCCCCTCACCGTCCATCTCATCGGTCCAGGCGCGGATGTTCTTCGCCGCCGTCGCATGGCTCTCGGTCGTCTTGCCCATGTGATGGGTCAGTGCCCCGCAACAGCCCGCGCCCTTGGCCACCACCACTTCGCAGCCCAGCCGGGTCAGCAGGCGGATGGTGGCGTCGTTGATGTCGGTGTTCAGCGCCTTCTGCGCACAGCCGGTCATCAGTGCCACGCGCATCTTCTTTTCGGACTTGGGCGCGAAACTCTGCGGATCGTCGTTGCGGCTGACCGGGGGGATCCTGTCCGGCGCCATGTCCAGCATCGCCCGTAGCCGCGCGTCGGGGATCAGCCCGCGAAACGGCTTGCCGATCTTGGCCGCCAGCAAGGCCACCCGGAACCGCCGCGGGTAGGGCAGGATGCGCGCCAGCGTCCAGCGCAGCGCCTTGTCGTGCCAGGGCCGGTCATAGTGTTTCTCGATGTAGTCGCGCGCATGATCGACCAGGTGCATGTAGTGCACACCCGACGGGCAGGTCGTCATGCAGGCCAGACAGGACAGGCAGCGGTCGATATGCTTCACGGTCTTCTCGTCCGGCACACGCTCGTTCTCCAGCATGTCCTTGATCAGGTAGATGCGGCCCCGGGGGCTGTCCAGCTCGTCGCCCAGAACCTGGTAGGTGGGGCAGGTGGCGGTGCAGAACCCGCAGTGCACGCAGCTGCGCAGGATCTGGTTGGCGCGCGCGGTGCCCGCGTCCTTCAGTTGCTCTTCGGTGAAATTCGTCTGCATGTCAGTCCATCATCTGGGCCAGGGCCAGGCCAAACCAGGGGAGCGCGCAGGCCACCAGCGCGCCACGTTTCGTCCATCGGCTGTGCGCCGCGCCGGGCAGCCGCCGTCTCAGGGCCTGCGCCACCATGACCACCGCCAGCACCCATCCGGTCCAGAGCGCGGCCAGTGAGGCCAGCGCCGACCGCTCCTGCAGGAACAGCGCCAGCGCGGAGGCCAGGATGACCGCCAGCGCCAGGGCGATCAGCGCCTCGAGCGTGTTCGGCAACCGCAACAGGGCCGCCCCCAGCAAGGGCGCGGCGACAAAGCCCATGACAAAGAGGATCAGGACCGGATTGGCCATCAGGCCATGATCCCGGGGTTCAGCATGCCGCGCGGATCGAACCGGGCGCGGATGCCCGCGCTCAGCGCCGCCACGGCGGGCGGTTCCGGCTGAAACACCGGCAGGTCCAGCCGCGTCTGTTCCGAGGCACGGATCAGCGTCGCATGCCCTTTCAGCCCGCTGGGCCGCAGGTCGGTCCCCGGCGCACATTCTATCCAGATCAGCCCGCCGCCCCAGTCGTACAGCACACGCTCGACCGGGTGCGCCGCGCGCAACTGCGCCACCAGCCCCGGCGCCTCGCTGGGCCTCACGGAGAATTTCCAGACGTCGCCGCCGGTGCCCTGCATGATCTCCACATCCCGCACCCAGCGCCAGAGCGCGGCAACCCGCTGCGGGTCCGTCTCGACCCTCACGGAACGCTCCGCGAACATTTCCTGCAGCTTGCCGGTCCGATAGGCGACCGACCCGGCAAATCCTTCCAGCCGCAGCAGGGTCAGCGGATGCTCTCCGGGCCCGCCCGGCGCATGGGCCGCGCCGGTCACCTCGAAAGGCGAGGTCAGGGCCCGGCTCATCACCTCTTGCGCTGCCGCTTCGTCCAGCCCGTCGATCAACAGGCAGGCGGTGGTTTCGGGCACGGGCAGCACCTTGAGGCTGACCTCGGTCAGCACCCCCAGCGTGCCCCAGCTGCCGCACATCAGCTTGACCAGGTCATAGCCGGTGACATTCTTCATCACCCGCCCGCCGTTCTTGATCACCTGTCCGGCGCCATCGACAAATCGCACGCCCAGCATGAAATCACGGGCCGCCCCGCCCTGCACCCGGCGTGGTCCGCTGACATTGCCGGCGACCACGCCGCCGATTGTCGGCTCACCCGTGGTGCCCAGCAACCCGCGATGATCCATCGGCTCAAAGGCCAGCCGCTGCCCCTCCGCGGCAAGGGCCGCCTCGATCTCGGCCAGTGGCGTGCCCGCCTGCGCCACCAACGTCAGCGCGCCCGGCTCATACAGCGAGATGCCCGACAGGCCACCCGTCTCCAGCACCTCCGCCGCGGTTGTCACGCCAATCGCCCGCGTCCCGCCGCCGCGGATGTGAAAAGCTGCACTGGCGCCCGCGATCACTTCGGCCAGTTCCGTTTCGCTCTCAGGTCTCATGCGCCACGCTCCTGGCTTCTTCTCTCCAAAAGTACCTCCGGGGGTGTGGGGGCTGGCCCCCACTACTCCGCCGCCAGCGCGACGTTGCGCCTTGCGTCCGAGGCCGCCAGGGGAAACACCTTGGCCGGGTTCAAGAGCCAGGCCGGGTCAAAGACATCCTTGACCGCCATCTGCGCCTCCAGGTCGACCGGGCCGTATTGATCCACCATCAGGTCCCGCTTCTCGATGCCCACACCATGCTCGCCGGTCAGGCAGCCGCCCACCTCGACGCAAAGCTTCAGGATCTCCGCGCCGAAGGCTTCGCAGGTCTCCAGCTGGCCGGGCTGGTTCGCGTTGAACAGGATCAGCGGGTGCATGTTGCCGTCACCGGCGTGAAAGACATTGGCCACGTCCAGGCCGAATTCCTTGGACATCTCGCCGATGCGGCGCAGGACATAGGGCAGCTCGTTGACCGGGATCGTCCCGTCGAGGCACATGTAATCGTTGATGTTGCCCATCGCACCAAAGGCGGATTTGCGGCCCAGCCAGATCCGCGCCGCCTCGTCCGCGCTCTGCGCCTCGCGCAGTTCCACCGGGTTGTGACGCCGGGCGATCTGCAGGATCAGGCCCAGCTGTTCGTCGATCTCCGCCGGGCTGCCTTCGACCTCGACGATCAGCAAGGCCTCGCAATCCGGATAGCCCGCCTTGGCGAAATCCTCGGTGGCGCGGATGCAGGGGCGGTCCATGAACTCGATCGCCACCGGCAGCACACCCGCCTTGATGATGTCGCTGACACAGGCGCCCGCCACCTCGTTGGAGTCGAACCCCATCAGGACGGGCCGCGCGCCTTCGGGTTTGCGCAGGATACGCAGCGTCGCCTCGGTCACCACGCCCAGCTGCCCCTCGGAGCCGCAGATCAGGCCCAGCAGGTCCAACCCGCCGGCGTCCAGATGGGCGCCGCCGATCTCGACCACGGTGCCGTCCATCTGCACCATCGTGACTCCCAGCAGGTTGTTCGTCGTCACCCCGTATTTCAGGCAATGTGCCCCGCCCGAGTTCATCGCGATGTTCCCGGCAATCGCGCAGGCCAACTGCGACGAGGGGTCTGGCGCGTAAAAGAAATCCTCTTCCTCGACGGCGCCGGTCACGCTCAGGTTGGTGCGCCCGGTCTGCACGCGGATGATGCGGTCGGCGTAATCCACCTCCAGCACATCGTTCATCCGCGCCACGCCCAGGATCACCGAATCCGCCGTCGGCAGCGCCCCCCCGGCCAGCGAGGTGCCGGCACCGCGCGGCACCACCGGAACGCCTTCCTCGTGGCAGAGTTTCAGCACGGCCGCGACCTCCTCGGTCGAGGAGGGCAGCACCGCCGCCAGGGGCGGACAGCGATAGGCCGTCAGCGCGTCACATTCATAGGCGCGCGTCTCCATCTCGTCCTCTATCACCGCGTCGGCGGGCAAAACGCTGCGCAACCGCTCGACGATCCGCGCCTTGCGGGCCAGGATGGCGGGGTTCGGCTCTGGCATCTGCATTTCAGGTCTCCTCGGGCGCGGTGGCATCGGGGCAATTGGTAAGAAGATATAACCAAAATCACCCGTGCGCCACCGGGAATCGCGCTGCGGCTGCGCGGCATCTTGCCATTTTTCCGGCTACAGGGTCAGGTGCGCGCATGAGCTGGGTCAAGATCATTCATATTTTGTGCGTCATGGGCTGGATGACCTCCATCTTTGCCGTGCCCCGCGCGATCATCTACTGGAAGCGCGAACACGCGCGCCTGGGCGAAAACGGACCGCTGGGCGATCTGACATACCGGCTCTACCGGTTTTCCTTCGGGCTTGGCGTGATCGCCATCCTCACTGGTGTCTGGTACGGGATCTGGCTGGGCTGGCCTGCCTGGCTGCACCTGAAGGCCACGCTGGTTGTGCTGCTGGCGGCGCATTACCTCTGGACCGGGCGGCTGGTCCGGCGGGCGCAGAAGGGTGTGTTCACCGAAAGCGACTTGTACCTGCGGATCTTCAACGAGGTCAGTGTGATCGGCACCATCGCGATCCTCTGGGTCGTCGTGGCCCAGCCGTTCTGATGACCTGGGAGACGCTGCGCGACGGGTTCACCCTGTGGGATGCCGCCGCCGTGGCCTGGCTGTTGCTGGCCTGGCAAGGCGCCAGCTGGCTCATCGAACACCCGCCAAGGCGGCGGCCTTCGACCTCGGTCATCATGGCCGACTATCGCCGCTCCTGGATGAAGGTCTTTGTCACCCGCAACCCGCGCATCTTCGATTCGCAAATCGTCAACAGCCTGAGGCAGGGCACGTCCTTCTTTGCCTCGGCCAGCATGATCGCGATCGGCGGCGGCTTTGCCCTGATCGGCAATGCCGACCGGCTGCGCGGGGTGGCGCAGGATCTGGCGCCCTCGGTCGATCCGGTGGTGGTGCTGGAGATCAAGATCATGGTGATGATGCTGTTCGCCGCCAACGCCTTTCTGAAATTCGTCTGGTCGCATCGCCTGTTCGGCTATGCCTCGGTGCTGATGGCGGCGGTGCCGAATGAGCCGGAACACCCGGCGGCCTACCCCCGCGCCCGCAAGGCGGGAGAGATCAACGTGACCGCCGCGCGCAGCTACAATCGCGGGCTGCGGTCGGTCTATTTCGGCATCGCCGCCTCTGCCTGGCTGGTGGGGGCCTGGGCGCTGATCCTTGCAACGCTGGTCACCCTGGCGGTGATCCTGCGTCGAGAGTTCACCTCCGCCTCGCGCGAGGTGCTGCTGGAAAACAGCGACAAGATGGAATGACCCCGTCCCGGACCTGATCCGGGACCTCCCTCCGCGCTTCGTGATCCACAGGGCGGTGCGGGGCTGATAGGGTGGCCTCATGCGACACCTGATCCCCCTATTGTTCGTGGCGGCCCCGGCCCTGGCCGATCCGCCGCAGATCGAGGCCGTCGAGGCCAGCCAGACGGGCGGCGCTTGGCGCTTTGCCGTCACCCTAAGCCACCCGGACACCGGGTGGGATCACTATGCCGATGGCTGGCGCGTGGAACTGTCGGACGGGACGGTTCTGGGCACCCGAGAGCTGTTGCATCCGCATGTGAACGAACAGCCCTTTACCCGGTCGCAATCCGGCATCGCGATCCCCAAGGGGGTGTCGCGGGTCAGGATCCGCGCCAAATGCTCGGTGGACGGCTGGACCGGGGAAACCACGGTCTTCGACCTTCCGTAGGGCGGGGTTCACCCCGCCGCCCCGCCGGCCGCAAAGCGCCTCAGCTCCGCCCTTCGCGCATCCAGGCGCCCACGATCAGCCCGGCGGCCAGCAGCAGCACCAGCCATTCCGGTGCCAGCGGCGTCTGGCGCACGTCCAGCGTCTCATAGGCTTCGCGCGGGGTCAGCCCGATCCAGCCGCGCCCGGCGGCAGGCCGCCCGGCACGCACCTCGCGGATCGAGGGCAGCCCCTCTTCCAGCCGCATCACCCCGCCGCGCATCTCGTCGATGATCGGGCTCAGCGCCGCGCCCGAGGCGATGGTCTGGACAAATTCTCGCGGCGCCGAGGGGCCAAGGCCCACCACCGCAGAGAGCGCATTCTCTTCCAGCCCGTATAGCCCGATCTGCGGCCCGTCATAGATCGCCTCGTAGCGGCCCGGGCTGACCTCTGTCAGCGGCACCTGTACCTCGCCGCCATCGGGCGTGGTCACGGTCACGTCGCCGACAAACTCGTTCAGGGTGCGGCGCACGATGCGCATGCTCTGCCCGGCGGGTTCGGCCCAAAGCGCCTCTTCCTCCAGCTCGGGTTCCTTCATCATCCAGTGGGCCAGCCGCCGCAGCAGGTCCAGTTGCGGGCCGCCGCCTTCGTAACCCCGGCTCCACAGCCAGGCCTGGTCCGAGGCCAAGAGCGCCACGCGCCCCTCACCCACGCGGTCCAGCACCAGCAGGGGCCGGTCGTCCACGCCGGACATGACCACGTCGCCCTTGATCGGTTGCACCTCGATCTGGCGCAGCCAGCGACCCCAGCTATCGGCCCCGGTCAGGCCCGAGGTCACCGGGTGGCGCTGGCCCAGGTCGGTCACGGCAGGCCGATAGCCCTGGTCGACCACCCGCGCGGTCGGTTCGGCGGGCAGGATGTCAGCCAGCGGCGAGCGATAGATCGAGTCCGCCGAGGCGAAATCCGGTCCCGCCGCGACCAGCACGGCGCCGCCCTTTTCGACATAGTTGCGCACGTTATCGAGGTAGATCGCGGGCAGTATGCCACGCCGCTTGTAGCGGTCGAAGATGATCAGGTCGAAATCGTCGATCTTGTCCAGGAACAGCTCGCGCGTGGGAAAGGCGATCAGCGACAGTTCGTTGACCGGCACGCCATCCTGTTTTTCCGGCGGGCGGAGGATGGTGAAATGCACCAGGTCCACGGAAGAGTCCGATTTCAGCAGGTTGCGCCAGGTGCGCCCGCCCGCGTGCGGCTCGCCCGAGACCAGCAGCACCCGCAGCCGGTCGCGCACGCCGTTGATCTGGATCAGCGCCTTGTTGTTGCGGTCGGTCAGCTCTCCATCCGCTTCGGGGACGGTGAATTCGATCACGTTCAGCCCGCCGTGGGGCAGGGTGATCGGCAGGGTCAGATCCTCGCCGATGGGCACGGTGAACCGATCCGGCTCATCCCCGTCGACCGAAATCAGGATGTCGGTGCGGGTATCGCCGGGCGCGGCGCCACTGTCCTCGATCCGCAGGGTCAGTTCGACCTCTTCGCCCAGGATGGCAAAGGACGGGGCGTTGCGCACGATCAGGCGGCGGTCCCAGTCGTCCTCCTTGCCGGTCATCAGCAGGTGCATCGGCGCGGGCAGGTCGGGGGCGCGTTCAAGGTCATGCAGGCGGCCGTCCGACAGCAGCAGGATACTGGCGATCCGCCCGCGCGGCTCCTCGGCCAGGGCATTGGACAGGGCCGTCATCAACAGCGTGCCGGCGTCACCTTCGCCATCGGGAACGGGAATGCGGCGCACCTCGGTATTGGGGCGCGCGTCCAGCTGTGCTTCCAGCCGCGCGGCGGCCTCGGTGGTGATGTCGGCACGCTCTGCCAGCTGTTGCGAGGCGGTCTCGTCCACCAGCATCAGCACGATATCTGACAGGGGGGCGCGGTCCTCGACCTGGTACGAGGGCTGTGCCAGCGCACCTACCAGCACCACGCCCGCCAGGAACCGGAGCGCCCAGCCCGACAGCCCGCGCCACAGCGCCAGGCCCGTGCCCAGAAGCGCCAGCGCCGCCAGTATGGCAATCGCCGCCCAGGGGAGCAGCGGGTCGAATACGATCTGTCCGTTCATCTCTGCTCTCGCTTATTGGCCCAGGCGGTCCAGAAGGGCGGGGACATGGACCTGGTCGGATTTGTAATTGCCGGTCAGGACGTGCATCACGAGGTTCACGCCAAAACGGTAGGCGATCTCGCGCTGGCGTTCCCCGGTAAAGCCGCTGCCGATGGGTACCAGAGGATTGCCGTTACCATCCATCGCCCAGGCGGCGGCCCAGTCGTTGCCGCCGATGACCACCGGGGTTACGTTGTCGTTTAGGTCGCGAAAGGGCATGCCCTCGATCAGTTCGGCGTCCGGTGGCGCGGCCTCGACCCAGACCTCTCGGCCCGCATAGCGCCCGGGAAAGGCGTTCAGCAGGTAGAAGGTGCGGGTCAGGACGTGATCCTCCGGCACAGGCTCCAGCGGTGGAATGTCCAGCGGCGCGGCCAGTTGCTGCAGCTTGCGGCCCTCCGGCGTTGCGGCACCGAAGCCGGCGATATCCGCGTCCCGCGTGTCGAAGACGATCATGCCGCCGGTGCGCAGGTAGGTGTTCAGCTTGGCATAGGCCTCTCGCGAGGGGGTCGGCTGGCTGGCGGTGATCGGCCAATACAGCATCGGGTAAAAGGCCAGTTCGTCGACCTCCAGATCCACGCCAACCGGCGGGTTCGGTTCGACCGAGGTCCGGAAATAGAGCGTGTCGGACAAGCCGCGCAATCCGGCCTCTGACAGGTCGTCCACCGTGCTGTCGCCGGTGATGACATAGGCCAGCACAACTTCGCTGGCGGCGGCACTGGCGGCGCGGTCATCGGCGGTCTGGGCCTGTCCGTGCTGCGGCGCCAGCATCAGCGCGCCCAGCACGATCCCGGCAGAGACCGCGCCCCGCAGGCGCCCCGACAGCGCCAGAGAGGCGATCACATCCGCCAGCAGCAGCGCGATGGCCGCGGCCAGCAGCCAGCCCGCCAGTGGTTTCTCCTGGGGCTGCACGATGCCCTCGACCGGGATGCGGTCGGGCCAGACCATCGGGATCAGTTCCATGTCGGTTGTGACGACGTTGCGCGCCAGGCTGCGGTCTTCGCCCTGGTAGACGCCGGGGCGCAGTTCCGGTCCCAACGGCGCGGCCACCAGATCAGGGCCGTCGACGCCGGGCAGGGTGCTGGCCTCACGCGGGCGGCCAAAGGCATCCAGCACGCGGATCGGCTGCCAGACGGTGCCTTCCATGTCCTCGATCTCGGGCTGGGTGGCGGCAGAGGAGACGGCCAGCCGTTCCAGCATCTGCACGAAGAGGCCCGACAACGGCAGGCTGGACCATTCCGCGTTGGCGGTAACGTGGAACAGGACGACCTGTCCCTGTCCCACGGATTTGCGCGTGACCAGCGGCGTGCCGTCCGACAGCTGTGCAACCACGCGCGCGGCCAGCGTCGGGTCAGGCTGGGCCATGACCTGGCTGTTCACGGTCACGTCGTCGGGGATTTCCAGCCCGAAAAAGGGGCTGTCGTCGGGGAAGGGCGCCAGTGCCTTGGGTTCTCCCCAGCTCATGGCGCCACCCACGGTGCGGCCCCCGGCGCGCAGGCGCACCGGCATCAGCGGGTCCTCGCGGTCGCGGCTGATGTCCGAGGCGGCCAGTTTCGGCCCGGCAAAGCGCAACAGCATGCCGCCCTTGTCCAGCCACTCCAGCACGGCCTCTTCTTCGGCGGGCGACAGCGTGGCGACGTCGGCCAGGATGATGACGTCGGGATTGGCGGGCAGGATGTCCAGCAGGGCGCCGTCCAGCAGGTCGGCACTGGGTTCCAGCGCCTTTTCAAGGTAATGCAGCGGCGACAGCAGCTCCAACCCCTCGCGGTCTGTACTGCCGGCGATCAGGGCGACCTCGCGCCGGCGCAGGCTGTCGTCGGGCAGAGTGACGGCGCCGGCGCTGCGGGAGCCCTCGATTTCAAAGCGTTCGATGCGGGCGCGCAGCTCGGCGGGCAGGGCGATCTCGGTGACCGACTCCATCATCCCCGCCTCGAAGGTCAGCGTGTTGCGGGTCAGCACTGCCGGGTTGCCCGCCGGATCCTTGCCGTGCCCGGCCAGCGTCACCTCGGCCTCGGGGCCCTCGCGCAGGCGGCGCGCGGTGATCAGCAGGTTGCCCTCGGAGATCTGCGCCGGTTCGAGCGCATAGAGCGTGCGCGGCGCCTCGAAGACGGTCACGGTGCCGCGCGCCTCCAGCGTGGTCAGCAGCGCCTCACGCCCCTCGCGGGCTAGGGCGTCGGACATCCAGTAGGTGTCGAATCCGTCTTCAGGCAGCAACTCGATTGCGCGGGCGATGGTGTCGTCGCTGGGTTGCCAGGGTTCGGGCAGGATGCCGGACAGCCGCGTGCGCAGCACATCGGCGCTGAGGAACTGGACCTCTTGCGGATCGGTCAGGCGCATTACCGCCACGGGCCGCGAGTTGCGCCCCGCTTCGGCCAGCAACCCGTCCAGCGCGATCATCCGCCCGCGCCAGTCGGCGGCAGAGGCCCAGCTGGCATCCATCACCACCAAGAGCGGCCCGTCGCCCGCCGCCTCATTGTCATTGTCGGGGTTCAGCACCGGCCCGGCCAGTCCCACGATCACCGCCGCCACCGCCAGCATCCGCAGCAGCAAGAGCCACCACGGCGTGCGGTCCGTCACCTGCTCCTCGTCCTTGAGGCCCAGAAGCAGGACCACGCCCGGGAACATCCGCCGGATCGGCGCGGGCGGCACCGCCCGCAGGATGATCCAGAGGATGGGCAGGGCAAGCAGCCCCAGCAAGAGCCAGGGCGTCGTGAAACCGATCAGGCCGAAAAGCGTCATCCTTGGCTCCCGTCCAGCGCGCGGTAGATCCACAACAGGGCGGATTGCGCGGTCTGGTCCGTGTGATGGGTGAAATGCTGCCAGCCGGTCAGCCGACAGATCGCGTCCAGCCGCGCCTTGCGCTCGGCCAGCCGCTGCAGGTAGGTCGCGCGCAGGTCACCGGCCTTCAGCGTTTCGTGCCGCATGGTCTGGTTCACGCTTTCAAAGATCGTGCGCCCGTCGAAGGGAAAGGCCTCTTCGCTTGGGTCCAGAACCTGCAGCAGAACACCGCGCACGCCACGGTCGGCGGCCTTGGTCAGCGCCGCCTCGACCGGGTCGACATCCCCAAGGAAATCCGACACGAACAGCGCCTTGGCATTCGGCAACATGCCGCGCGCCTCTGGTTCGGCGTAGTCGTCCTCACCCTCTTCGGAAAACATCTCGGCCAGCCGAAGGGTCTGCAGGTCGCCCCGGCGCGGAGGCAGGCGCCAGCCGGTCAGGCCGACACGCTCGCCGCCCCGGATCAGCAGGATCGAGGCTGCCAGCGCGACCAGTCGCGCGCGATCCGCCTTGGTCGGCAGGTTCTTGTGGCTGGAAAAGCGCATCGAGGCGCCGGGATCGACCCAGACCTGCACGCTTTGGGCGATCTGCCATTCGCGGTCACGCACGAATTGTTCGTCCCCGCGGGCAGAGCGGCGCCAGTCGATGGACCGATAGCTGTCGCCGGGTTGCAGCGGCCGGTATTGCCAGAAATCGTCTCCCAGCCCGGCGCGCCGACGACCATGGTCGCCCAGCAGGACCGTCCCGGCAAGGTGCTCGGCACGGGCCAGAAGGGCCGGAAAGCGCCCGGCCTCTTCCTGGGCGCGGGTGCGCAGATGGGCGACGGTGGCTGTCACGCCGCGGCCTCGGTCCGGCGCAGGCTTTCGGCGGTCTCGTCGATCAATGCGCCCAGATCCTCACCCCGTGCTCGGGCCGAGAAGCTCAGCGCCATGCGGTGCACCAGCACCGGCTTGGCCATGTCCAGCACATCCTCGGGCGATGGCGCCAGGCGGCCCTGCAGCAGGGCGCGGGCGCGGACGGTCAGCATCAGCGCCTGCGCGGCGCGCGGGCCGGGGCCCCAGGCGACGATATCCTTGACCCGTTCCGGAGAAGACGGATCAGAGGGCCGGAAGGCGCGCACAAGGTCCAGGATCATCTCGACCACCGCGTCGCCCACGGGCATCCGGCGCAGCAGCGTCTGCGCGGCGATCAGTTCCTCGCCGGTGAATACCTGGTGCGACTGCGCCTCTTCGGTGCCCGTTGTCGCCAGCAGGATGTCCTTTTCGGTGCCGCGATCCGGGTAGGCCACGTCGATCTGGACAAGGAAACGGTCAAGCTGCGCCTCGGGCAGCGGATAGGTGCCTTCCTGCTCGATCGGGTTCTGCGTGGCGAGAACGTGAAACGGCGCCTCGAGAGAGCGGGTCTGGCCGGCAACGGTGACCTGCTTTTCCTGCATCGCCTGCAACAGCGCCGACTGCGTCCGGGGTGAGGCGCGGTTGATTTCGTCCGCCATCAATAGCTGGCAAAAGATCGGGCCTTCGATGAACTTGAACGTCCGTTCGCCATTGGCACCGGTTTCCAGCACCTCGGAACCAAGGATGTCGGCGGGCATCAGGTCGGGCGTGAACTGCACCCGGTTGCCGTTGAGCCCCATGACCGTCGACAGGGTTTCCACCAGCCGCGTCTTGCCAAGGCCCGGCAGGCCGATCAGCAGCGCGTGACCCCCGCACAGGAGGGACGACAGCGTCAGGTCGACAACCCGTTCCTGCCCGATGAAGCGCGCGGTGATAGACCGCTTGGCCTCGGCCAGCTTGTCTTCCAGCGCCTCGATCTCGGCGACCAGATCCTCGGCCGCGCCTGCGTGATCGGACATGTCATCTCTCCATTGCATACTATCTCTTTGGGTAAGTATGTATCGACTGGGAAGGGAATGGCAAAAACTATGAGTGGACAAAATCTCGTGACCCCGTCTGCCGAAGGCCTTGCCGCCTCGGCCCGGGAGGCCCGGAAAGGCAAGAGTCTGCCGCCCGTGCACAAGTGGAATCCCCCATTTTGCGGCGATCTGGACATGCGTATCGCGCGCGACGGGACCTGGTTCTACCTTGGCACGCCGATCGGCAGATTCGAGCTGGTGCGCCTGTTCTCCTCGATCCTGCGCAAGGACGGAGATGATTATTTTCTGGTCACCCCGGTCGAGAAAGTGGGGATCACCGTCGATGACGCGCCTTTTGTGGCCGTCGATTTCGAATCCGAGGGCGAGGGCGAGTCGCAGGTTCTGACCTTCGAGACACATGTGGGCGACTTTGCCGCGGCAGGGCCGGACCACCCGATCCGGGTAGAGCGCGACCCCGAAACGGGCGAACCCTCACCCTATGTCCTGATCCGTGCCAACCTGGAGGCGTTGATCGACCGCAAAAGCTTTTACCGGCTGGTGGACTTGGGCGCGCATCACGACGGCTGGTTCGGGGTCTGGTCCTCTGGCCAGTTCTTTCCGATCATCCCCTCGTCCGAGCTGGGCTGAAGGCGGCCTCAGCTTTCGGGGGGACAGCGGACGGGCAGCGTGCTAGAGGCTGCCGCGAACCTCAGAGATCCCCGGAAACGGAACACAGCCGCCATGACCGACACCAAACGTATCGTCCTTTCCAGCGACCACGCCGCCATCGACCTGCGGCAGGCCATCGCCAAGCATATCGAGGCCAAGGGCTGGCAGGCGGTGGACATCGGGCCCGTCACGCCCGAAAGCACCCATTACCCTGAACACGGCGCCGCCGCGGCGCGCAAGGTCGCCTCGGGCGAGTGCGCCTTTGGCATCATTCTGTGCGGCACCGGGCAGGGCATCATGATGGCGGCGAACAAGGTGCCCGGCATCCGCTGCGGCGTCTGCGCCGACCCGTTTTCGGCCCGCATGATCCGTGCCCACAATGACGCGCAGATCCTGTCACTGGGCGCGCGTATCGTGGGTGAGGGGCTGGCGCTGGAGATCGTCGATGCCTTCCTTGAAACGGAGTTCGAAGGCGGGCGCCACGGCACCCGCGTGGACATGATCAAGGCATTGGAAACCTGAACCGCTCTGCCGGGCCGGGCGCTCAGTCGCCCAGCTTGGCGTGCACCTCGTCCAGGTCGATCTCGCCGATGGGCATCTTGTTGCCCGGGTTGTCGAAATCGTATTTGAACAGGTCGAAGTCCCGGCCATAGATCTCCTTGACCAGGTGCATCGACAGATCGTCGAAATAATCCTCGACCGGATGTGCACGTTTCGGGCCGTGGCCTTCGGATTCGTTGAACCGGGGGATGGTTGCCAGGTCGACCGGGTGGAGCGTCCGGATATGGTCCAGAACGTCCTGCATCCCCTCGTTGAACTTTTCCGTCCAGATGATGCGGTCATAGCGCCCGCCGTTCACGATGAAGGTGCCGACATGGCCTGACATGGCCGACCAGTGAATGTCGGGTTCCATCGGGCGGCGCCAGCGGATCGTGTCGCGCGCGAACAGCAGGAAACGGCGGAAGCTGCGCACCTGGTCGAATTCAAAGCCGTTTTCGGGATCGCCCACCTCGACCCCGTATTTCTGCATCAACAACGGCACCATGTTGCCGCGATAGCGTTTGCCGTTGCGCTGGATGCCGCAGATCTTGTCGAAAAAGCTGGACAGGACGCGGGTATAGGGGTTCCGCACACAGGTGAAGGCATAGGAGTTTCGCGTCTTCACGTTGGCGCTGATGATCGGCTGGCTGTGGTCCAGCGCCCATTTGTGCAGGCCCTCCTTGGCGTCGTGGATGTCGCCATCGAAGAACGCGCCGTGATCGGAATAGTAGAGGATCTGCCCGATCGTCGAGCAGGCGCATTTGGGCACGACGCGATACAGGACGCTCTCGCTCTCGGTCATCCAGGTGCCGGGAAACCCCATCAGTCTTGTCCCTTTGTCGCCTGCCGTGGCGGTTCCCAGCCGAAAATCCGCGCAAAGCAGGTTTATTCAACAGAAATTCATCTCTATCAACATAAACAATCGGGCGAAATTGGGGCGATTGGTTCTCTGGATGGCGAAAATTGCCTTCATCCTTTTGTGTCACAAGGATCCTGACGCCATCATCAAGCAGGCGCAGAGCCTGACTGCCGTGGGTGATTACATTTCCATCCATTTCGATGCCCGCGCCGGGGCGGATGCCTTTGCCCGCATCAAGACCGCGCTCAAGGACAATCCCAATGTGACCTTCGCCCGGAGGATCAAGTGCGGCTGGGGCGAATGGAGCCTGGTGCGCGCCACGCTGAACGCGGTCGAGGCGGCGGTGGATGCCTTTCCGCGCGCCACGCATTTCTACATGGTCTCGGGCGATTGCATGGCGATCAAGTCCGCCGAATACGCCCATGCCTTTCTGGACCGCCGCGAATGCGACTACATCGAGAGCTTTGACTATTTCCAGTCGGACTGGATCAAGACCGGCTGGAAGGAAGAGCGGCTGATCTACCGCCACTGGTTCAACGAACGCACCCAGAAGCGCCTGTTTTACGCGATGTTCGAGGCGCAGAAACGCCTTGGCCTGAAACGTCGCATCCCGGACGACATCGAGGTGATGATCGGCAGCCAGTGGTGGTGCCTGCGCCGCCGCACCATCGAATGGATCCTGGATTTCACGAAGAAACGCCGCGACGTGATGCGCTTTTTCGCCAGCACCTGGATTCCGGACGAGACCTTTTTTCAGACCCTCGTGCGCCATCTCGTGCCCGAGCACGAGATCGAAAGCCGCACGCTGACCTTCCTGCTGTTCACCGACTACGGGATGCCGGTGAATTTCTACAACGATCACTACGACCTGTTGCTGAGCCAGGATTATCTGTTCGCGCGCAAGATCAGCCCCGAGGCGACCGACCTGCGCCGCCGCCTGGGCGTGCTTTATGCCGCCGAAACGGCGCGGTTCCAGGTCTCGAACGAGGGGCGGTCGCTGTATCGCTTCCTGACCGAACGGGGGCGGACGGGCCGCCGGTTCGCGCCACGCTTTTGGGAAACCGAAAGCAGCCTGGGGCGCGAACGCGAACTGCTGATCGTGATCTGCAAGAAGTGGCATGTCGCCAAGCGGCTGACCGACCGCATCCGCCAGATGACAAACATTCCCTGCATCGAGTATCTGTTCAACGAGGACAGCTGTCCCCTGCCGGACCTCGGCGGCATCCAGTCCACCATGTCCAAGCGCCACCGCCACCGCCGGGCGCTGATGCGGATGCTCTACGATTATTACGAGACCGACCGGCTGGTGATCTGCATGGACCCGGCCAATCTCGACCTGCTGGAGGACTTTGGCCGCGACCGGGCGCAGACCCGGATGCTGGAGATCGAGTGTCAATTCTCGGACGACTACCTGACCGGCCACGCCATGCGCTCGGGCCTGGCCGGTGAGCGGACCCCGCCCGAGACTCTGGCGCGGCTGCTGCCGACGGTGCGCAACGATCTGCTGCACGAAAGCGACCGCATCCGCGACGCCAAGTTCGATTCCCACCTGCGCCTGCGCGAAACCGACCCGCGTGAGGCCCATGCCCGGGCGGTGGCGGGCTTTCTTTCAGTCCCCTTGAGTGTCGCGCAGGAGATCGTGGCGCAGGATCAACTCTTCGCGGATTGAGCCGCGCGCCTCAAGAAAGCGGTGGCGTTCCCCGCCGCAGGGGCTATGCCAAGGGCAAGATCCGCCCCCGATCCGGGGCAGGACATCCACCAGACACAGCCCCAGCAGCAACAGGACGCGCGGCATGGCCTATACCTACGATCCGAAAAACATCTTCGCCAAGATCCTGACCGGCGAGATCCCCAACAAGACGGTGCTGGAGACCGAGCATACGCTGGCCTTTCGCGACATCTATCCGCAGGCGCCGGTGCACGTGCTGGTGATCCCCAAGGGCGCCTACGTCTGCTACGACCATTTCGCGCAAGAGGCGTCGGACGCCGAGATCCTGGATTTCAACCGGGTGATCGGAGAAGTCTGCCGGATGGAAGGGCTGGAAGCTGGCGGCTACCGGCTGATTTCCAATGCGGGCCGCGACGGCGTGCAGGAAGTGCCGCATCTGCATGTTCACATCCTGGCCGGCCGCCCGCTGGGCCGGATGCTGGAAAAGGCATAAGCCAAAGGCGCGCCCTGCGGGCGCACAGGATGTCTCGCCCTGCGGCCTCCGGCCTCCGGGCTCGGGGCATGTGGGGAGCCGCCGCCTCTGGCACTTGTTTCGCAGACGGATGACGCTTGGCCGGAGTATTTTCCGGAGAGAAGAAGCGGCAGGGTTTCTTCTCTCTGAAAATACTCAAAAAAGATCCGGCGCGTTCAGGCCGCGTTGCTGCTGGTCAGGGCGAGGAAGACGTCCTCGAGGTCCGGCTCCTCGGTGCGGAGTTCGCGGATGCGGATGCCGGCTGATTGCACCGCGGCCAGCACCTCTTCGGCGCTGGTCTGGGTCGAGCGATAGGTGAGCGCGAGGCTGCCATCGGGGCGGGTCTCGGACTCGATCCCGGGGGCCTGGGGCAGCTGTGCCGGGGCCTCTTCCGGCTGGATCACCATCGTGCGCGCGTCGAGCCGGCCCAGCAGGTTGGACGTGCTGTCCTGCGCCACCAGCTGGCCGTGGTTGATGATGGCGATCTCATCACACATCTCTTCGGCCTCTTCGAGGTAGTGGGTTGTGAGGATGATGGTCATGCCACGCTCGCGGTTGAGCTTGCGGACGTTGTTCCAGAGCATCTGGCGCAACTCGATGTCGACCCCTGCCGTGGGTTCGTCCAGCACCAGCACCTGCGGCGAATGTACCAATGCCTTGGCCAGCAGCAGGCGGCGGCTCATGCCGCCGCTCAGCGTCCGGGCGTAGGCCTCGGCCTTGTCCGTGAGGCCGACCATTTCCAGGATCTCGTCGGTGCGGCGTTGCGATTTCGGCACGCCGTAAAGCCCCGCCTGCACGTCCAGTGCCCCGCGCGGGGTAAAGAACGGGTCGAGGTTGAGTTCCTGTGGCATGACACCGATGGCGGCGCGGCTTTGCCGCGGGTTTCGGTCCTGGTCCCAGCCCCAGATCTGCACCTTGCCCGCGGTCTTGATCACCAGACCGGCGAGGATGTTGATCAGCGTCGATTTGCCCGCGCCGTTCGGCCCCAGCAGGCCAAAGACCGAGCCTGCAGGCACCGCAAGATCGACGCCCTTCAGTGCCTGTTTGCCGCCCGCGTAGGTCTTGGTCAGGCCCTCGATGCGGATTGCGGCGTCATTCTGCCCCTTGTCCAACGGCTTGCTCCTATCTTCGGCTTTGGTCATAAGGCAAATAGGCCAGAGCATCGCGAAAGGGAACCAGATGACGACCCAAGCGCCCGAGACGAAGATTGTCGAGAGCTATCGCATCGCCTGTGACGGCGGCGAAGGGGCCCTGGGCCATCCCCGGGTCTGGTTGCAGATCCCGCTTGAGACCGGCTTTGTCGAATGCCCCTATTGCGACGCGAAATACGTGCACAAGGATTTCGAGGGCAAAGCCTGAACGCCACTGTGAGGCGCGTCACAGGCACTGTGCGCGGGTGATGATTGGGGCGGCGCGCGGCGCACCCTATGTTGTGGCAAACCCATGAGGAGTTTGCCATGACCTTCCGACCTGTCACCTCTCAATCCGCCGCGCAGCCCACGCTGGAGGGCGCCGGCGTGCACCTGCACCGCGTTTTCGGCTTTGGCGATACGTCAGAGAGCGATCCCTTCCTGTTGCTGGACGATTTCCGCAACGAAGACCCGGCGCATTATCTGAAAGGCTTTCCCTGGCATCCGCACCGGGGGATCGAGACCATCACCTATGTCCTTGAGGGCGAGGTGACGCATGGCGATTCGCTGGGCAACGAGGGCGTGCTTGGCGCCGGGTCGGTGCAGTGGATGACAGCCGGGTCCGGCATCCTGCATCAGGAAATGCCGCGCGGGAATGCCAGGGGCCAGATGCACGGCTTTCAGCTCTGGGCGAACCTGCCGTCGTCCTTGAAGATGACGGCGCCGCGTTACCAGGACATCCAGGGCGCGGACATCCCCGAGATCATCGAGGACGACGGGACGCGGGTGAAGGTTGTCACCGGGTCTTTCTGGGGCAAGCGCGGGCCCGTCGACGGGATCGCCGCCGATCCTCTGTACCTCGATGTGTCGGTGCCGCCGAACGTGACCAAGGTGCTGCCCATCGACACCCGGGCCAATGCCTTTGCCTATGTCTTTGCCGGGTCCGGACGCTTTGCCGAGGCGGCGGACCCTGTGGGCGTGCGCGTCGAAAAGGAATTCGGCGGGCAAGAGGTCAACATCCGCGACATGTCGGGCAACCGGACGCTGGTGCGCTTCGGGAATGGCGACGAGGTCAAGGTCAGCGCCGGTCCCGAGGGTGTCCGGTTCCTGCTGGTTGCGGGCAAGCCGATCCAGGAGCCTGTCGCCTGGCACGGGCCCATCGTGATGAACACCCAAGGAGAGCTGCGCAAGGCAATGCAGGATCTGCACAACGGCACCTTCATCAAGCCCGCCCATTGATCGAAACCCAGGGATGGCAGCCGCGCGGCTGTCATCCCTGGTCACGAGTTGCTTACCTGTCCATGTCAGGGTGTTTGCATTCAACCCTCGTGCGGATACCCTGACCTTATGACGGCACAACGGGACATCCCCATCGCCCTGCCGGACCGCGATGAGCGGGCCTATAGCCGGGCGGAACTGGCCAGCGACATGGCCGTGCACCTGGCCGCGCTGGTCATGGCCCTGGCGGCTGTGCCGGTGCTGATCACCCTGACAGCGATCTGGCGGGGGGATATGGCCGGGATCGTCGGCGTGTCGATCTATGGCGGCACGCTGATCGTGATGCTGACCGCCTCTTTGTTGTACAACCACGTCGGGCGTCCGCATCTGACGGAGCTGTTCCGGCGGCTGGACATGTCGGCCATCCACCTCAAGATCGCAGGCACCTATACGCCCTTCGCGCTGTTGTCGGGCACAGGATCGGGCCTGCTCGCCGCTGTCTGGAGCGCGGCGGCAGGGGCCGCGGCAGTGACGCTGTTCAAACGGCGTCTGCCCGCGGGGCTGGCGGTGCTGATGTGCCTGGCCACCGGCTGGGCCGTGGTGATCGGCGGTTGGGACCTGCTGGCGGCCCTGCCCCTGTCGGTCTGCGTGCTGATGGTGGTGGGGGGTGTGCTTTATTCCATCGGAACACCCTTCCTGATGGCCTCGCGCCTGCGGTTCCACAACACGATCTGGCATGGACTGGTGGTTGCGGCCTCCATCGTCTTTTTCGTGGCGGTCTTCCTGGCGGCCGCCGTACCGCATCCGGTGGTGGCGGCGCGCTAAAGCTGAAATCCGCCGCTGGCACCCCGCCGCGGTTCATGGCACATCATGCGTGACATGACCTGAGCGGGAGACGAGACATGGCCAGCACTTTCGGCAAGGGATGCCACCTGCATCTGATCGACGGTTCGGCCTATATCTTTCGGGCCTTCCACGCCTTGCCGCCCCTGACCCGCAAGAGCGACGGGTTGCCCATCGGCGCGGTCTCGGGCTTTTGCAACATGCTGCACCGCTACGTCGAAGGGAACACCGGCCCGGATGCGCCCACCCATGTGGCCGTCGTCTTTGACAAGGGCAGCCATACTTTCCGCAACGACCTCTACGACCAGTACAAGGCCAACCGCGAGGCCATGCCAGAGGACCTGCGCCCGCAGATCCCGCTGACCCGGCAGGCGACAGAGGCGTTCAACATCGCCTGCAAGGAAATCGAGGGGTTCGAGGCCGACGACATCATGGCAACCCTGGCCTGCCGCGCGCGCGAGGCGGGCGGGCGGGTCACGATCCTGTCGTCGGACAAGGACCTGATGCAGCTTGTCGGCGACGGCGTCGAAATGCTGGACCCGATGAAGAACAAGCTCATCGACCGTGAAGGCGTGATGGAGAAATTCGGCGTCCCGCCCGAACGGGTGGTGGACGTTCAGGCGCTGGCGGGGGATTCGGTCGACAACGTGCCCGGCGCGCCGGGCATCGGGATCAAGACGGCGGCCCTGCTGATCAACGAATACGGCTCGCTTGAGGAATTGCTCGACCGCGCCGAGGAGATCAAGCAGCCCAAGCGGCGCCAGACCCTGATCGAAAAGCGCGACCAGATCGAGCTTTCGAAAAAGCTGGTGCAGCTGGACGAGGGCATGGACCTGCCCTTTACGCTGGACGATCTCGAGGTGCGCGACCCGGAACCGGATGTGCTGCTGGGCTTCCTGACGGAAATGGAGTTTCGCACCCTGACCAAGCGCATCGCCGACGGCCTGGGGGTTGAGGCGCCGGTGATCCCCGATACCACGCCCGAGGGCGCCAATCCGCGTGACGAGGACCCGGACTGGCCCGCCATCGACCCGGAACGGTACGAAACCGTCGCGGACATGGAGGCACTGCAGAAATGGATCGACCGCGCGAATGAACGTGGCACCGTGGCCTTTGACACGGAAACCACGGGCCTGAACGAGATGACCTGCGATCTGGTCGGCATCTCGCTCTGCGTCGATCCCGGGCACGCCTGCTATATCCCGCTGACCCATCGCGGCGAAAGCGGAGAGGGGCTGTTCGAATCCAAGGAACTGACAGAGGGGCAGATCCCGCTGGATCAGGCCCTGGAGGCGCTGAAACCGCTGCTGGAGGACCCGGCGGTGATGAAGATCGGCCAGAACATGAAATACGACGCCAAGGTCATGGCGCGGTATGGCGTGCAGATCGCGCCGATCGACGACACGATGCTGATGTCCTACGCGATGAATGCCGGGCTGCACACGCACGGGATGGATGCGCTGGCCGAACGCTATCTCAGCCACACGCCGATCCCGATCAAGGAGATCATCGGCAGCGGCAAGAGCCAGATCACCTTTGACCATGTGCCCATCGACAAGGCCACGCGCTATGCCGCCGAGGACGCGGACATCACCCTGCGCCTCGCGAAGGTGTTCAAGCCGCAGCTGCACCGGGCCAAGGTCACGCGCGTTTACGAGGGGCTGGAACGCCCGATGGTGCCGGTGCTGGCGCAGATGGAGATGACCGGCATCAAGGTCGACCGCGAGGTGCTGCGCAACATGTCCAGCGCCTTTGCCCAGAAGATGGCCCAGCTCGAAGAGGAGATCCACGAGCTGGCGGGGGAAAAGTTCAACGTCGGCAGCCCTGCGCAATTGGGCGAAATCCTGTTCGACAAGATGAGCCTTGAGGGCGGCAAGCGCGGCAAGAACGGCAAATATTCCACCGGGGCGGATGTGCTGGAGGATCTGGCGACGGAATACGAACTGCCGCGCCGGGTGCTGGACTGGCGGCAGGTGTCCAAGCTGAAATCGACCTATACCGACGCTTTGCAGGAACACATCAACGCGGATACGGGGCGGGTGCACACCTCGTACAGCATCGCGGGTGCGAACACCGGGCGGCTGGCCTCGAACGATCCGAACCTGCAGAACATCCCCGTGAGGTCAGAGGAAGGGCGCCGCATCCGCACCGCCTTTATCGCGCCCGAGGGGCAGGTGCTGGTCAGCCTCGACTATTCCCAGATCGAACTGCGCATCCTCGCCCATATGGCCGACCTGCCGGCGCTGAAACAGGCCTTCCGCGACGGGCAGGACATTCACGCCATGACGGCCAGCGAGATGTTCAACGTGCCGCTGGACGAGATGACGCCGGATATCCGGCGGCAGGCAAAAGCGATCAACTTTGGCGTGATCTACGGGATCTCGGGCTTTGGTCTGGCGCGGAACCTGCGGATTCCGAGGTCCGAGGCGCAGGGGTTTATCGACCGCTACTTTGAACGGTTCCCCGGCATCAAGACCTACATGGACAACACGGTGGAATTCGCCAAGGAACACAAGCGGGTCGAGACGCTGTTCGGACGCCAGATCCACACGCCCGAGATCGGCGCCAAGGGGCCGCGCGCGGGCTTTGCCAAACGCGCCGCGATCAACGCGCCGATCCAGGGCACAGCCGCCGACATCATCCGGCGTGCGATGGTGCGGATGCCCGATGCCATCGCGGACCTGCCCGCGCGGATGCTGTTGCAGGTGCACGACGAACTGCTCTTCGAGGTCGAGAAGGGCGCTGTAGACGAGTTGATCGGCGTGGCGAAAGAGGTCATGGAAAGTGCCTGTGACCCGGTGGTGAAACTGGACGTGCCGCTGGTGGTGGACGCGGGGCAAGGCGCAAACTGGGCCGAGGCGCACTAAGGCCCACGCGCGTCGCGCGTTACTTCTGCGCGATCCAGCGCCCCTCGACGGCGCGCACGATCCCCTGCGCATCCACTGTCAGGTTGGACGTGCTCCCACTGTCTGTCTCGGCGGTCTGGTATTTGTCCTTTGCCGTCCGCCGGATGGTCAGGCGCAGAGGGGTCAGGCGCGGCTGGTCCAGGTCCAGGCTGGCAAGATCGACTTCGGCTTCGTCTCCGATACCAAGCGCGAGGCGCCGGATCGGCAGGGTCAGCGCGGCGGGGGTAAAGCCAAGATGGATATCCTTGGCTCCGGCGACCTCCGGGGCGGGTGCCCCGTTCAGCATCCAGTCGCCCTCTGCGTTGCGCTGAATGAAGATGCGGGACCGGGCACCGATGCGGACACGGCGCGTCGTCCCGTCGCCGCGGGCGCGAATGCGATACCGCAACGCGGTCCAGTCCGCATCGGTGGATGACCCGTCGATCAGAAAGCCGCCCTCGGCCTCTGCGAAACGGCATGCGTCATTTCCCGGCCCGTCCTGGCGGACCCACAAGACGGCATAGGCTCCTGCGATCATGGCTGTGCCTCCTCCTATCGACGCCAGTCTAGCACGTTGTCCCTGTCGTGGCGTCAGTCAGTCCAGCGATCCTTCGGGGGCCTGGATCAACCCTCTGCCGCAGTCGATGTAAGAGGCGCCGGGGCAAAGCGGGTCATAGGTGGCAGAGCGGATCAGGCGCGCCGCCAGCGTCTGCGCCGTCACGGTCTTGTTCTCGGCGCGCATCTTCTCGACCCAGAGCGCCGCGAGGCCCGCCGCATGCGCCAATGCCATCGACGTGCCGTTCAGCGGGCGCAACCCGCCGTCCGGCCCTGCCGAGATGATGCCCACACCCGGCGCCACCACGGCGGCGCCCGCGTTGGTGAAAGGCGCGGGGCAGAACCCATCTTCGCCCGGTCCGCAGGCGCCCACCGCCAGCACACCCGCCGCGGCAGCCGGGGCAACGGGGCCGGTCTCGAATTCATGCGCGATGGTGCGCAGCGAGTCGTTGCCCACGGCGCCCAGCATCAGCGGTACCTCTCCGCCGCCGATCATCTGCAACAGCATTTCGCAGATGCGCAGGTTGCCGCGATAGGCATGGACCGCCGCCGCCGTGGCCAGCGGCAGGGGGTAGCCTTCGTCGACCAGCGCCTCGATCTGGGCCGCGGTATCGAAGGCCAGCGCAAAGCCGACGATCTGTGCCTTTTCCCGCACGGCCCAGAGCAAGGCGTTCAGGAAATCCTCGGACTTGCCGCGCCCGTTGTCGGCCAGCACCTTGCCCACCAGCAAGTCGGCGATCCCCCGCGCCACGCCGATCCGCGTGCCGCCCAGGTCGCGGCCCAGCACGGTGCCGGCCATATGCGTGCCGTGTCCGTTGGCATCCGCGACACCGGTTCCGGCGAAGTCCCGTGCCGTCACCTCGACCCCGGCAAAGCAGGGGTGCCCGGCGTCGATCCCCGTGTCCAGCAGCGCCACCCGCACCCCGGCGCCGGTCATCGAGGTCCAGTCCGCGCCGGTGGCCCGCAGTCCCCAGCCCGGAACCATGTCGCAGGCGCGCAGCTCGTCCATCGGTTCGGGGGTCAGCAGGCGGGTCGGCATGGCGGGCTGGATGGTCAGCAGATCGCGGTCCCCGGCGGTCTTGCGCAGGTCGTCCGGCGTCAGCTCGGCCACCTCGATCTGCGGGTCGGCGGGGGCATCGGCATCCTCTGGCGCGATGTCGCGCACAAGGGGGACGCGCGGTCTGCGCCAGTTCCGGGTCTTGTCCCGCAAAAGGATGTATCGCGTCATGCACCGCGTCCCGGACAACTGACCCCTTGTGGATAAGGCTAACGGTCCGGGATGCGGGGAGGAACGGCACTTGCGTGAATGCCGCGTGAAATCGCCATGAAATAGACGGGCGCCCGCGGCAGATGGCCAGACAGGCGCCCGAATGGTCAGGCCGTGGTCAGATCAGGCCCTGTTGGCGGAACAGGTCCAGCAGGCTGGTTTCCGGGCGCGGACCCATGTGGCTGATGACCTCGCGCGCGGCGACACCGCCCATGCGGGCCGCCTTTTCCATATCCGCGCCGGTGGCCAGGCCATAGAGGAACCCGGCGGCAAACTGGTCGCCCGCGCCGGTGGCGTCCACGGGCACGATCTTTTCGACGCTCACGTCGATGCGGGTGCCTTCGTGCAGGACGGACACCCCGTCGCCCGACCGGGTGCAGACCACCAGCGGGCAGATCGCGCCCACGGCGCGCAGGTCCGCGTCCAGGTCGTCATTCTGGAACAGCGAGCGGATTTCGTCCTCGTTTCCGATGACAAAATCCATGTCGTGTTCGATCAGTTTCAGAAAGTCCGCGCGGTGACGCTCGACGCAGAAAGGATCGGAGATCGCGATGCCCGGCTTGCCACCCGCCGCCTTGCAGGCGCGCGCGGCCTTCAGGAAGGCCTCCTTCCCCTTGTCCTTGTCAAAGAGATAGCCTTCGAGGAACAGGATCTCGGCCTCGCCCGCCACGTCCTCGGACACGTCGTCCGGCCCCAGTTCAGCGGAGATGCCAAGGTAGGTGTTCATCGAGCGTTCGCCATCGGGCGAGACAAAGATCATCGACCGCGAACTGGGCAGTTCGCCGCCCTTGACTGGATCGTTGACGAAAGCGATGCCCTCGTTTTTCATCGCCGAGGCATAGAATTCGCCCAGGTCGTCATCCGCGACGCGCCCGATAAAGGCAGAGCGCGCGTCCAGGTTGCCCAGTCCGGCGATGGTATTGGCGACCGACCCGCCCGGGGTCTGCACGCGGTTGCCCATCGCACCATACAGTTGTTCGGCGCGCTCGCGCTCGATCAATTGCATGATGCCTTTCTCGATCCCCATATCGGCCAGAAAGGCATCGTCAGAGCGGGTGATCACGTCGACGACGGCATTGCCGATGCCGACGACCTGGTATTTCTTCATGTCGTCTTTTCCTCGAATGGACAGAGGTCGTTGATGAGGCAGGCCTTGCACTTGGGTTTGCGGGCGACACAGATGTACCGCCCGTGCAGGATCAGCCAGTGATGGGCGTGCTGCTGGAAGTCGACCGGGATGTTGTCCTCGATCGCGCGTTCCACGGCGACCACGTCCTTGCCGGGGCAGATGCCGGTCCGGTTTCCGACACGAAAGATATGCGTGTCCACCGCCTGCGCCGGGTACTGCCACCACATGTTCAGCACCACGTTGGCGGTCTTGCGACCGACACCGGGCAGGCTTTCCAGCGCGGCGCGGCTGTTCGGCACCTCGCCGCCGTAGTCCTCGACAAGGATCTTCGCCATCTTGATGACGTTCTTGGCCTTGTTGCGATACAGGCCGATGGTCTTGATGTGCTCGGTCACACCCTCTTCTCCCAGGGCCAGCATCTTTTCCGGCGTGTCGGCGACCTGGAACAGCTTTTCTGTGGCCTTGTTGACGCCCGCGTCCGTGGCCTGCGCCGAGAGGGCCACCGCCACCACCAGCGTATAGGCGTTGACGTGGTTCAGCTCGCCCTTCGGCTCGGGCTCGGACGCCTGGAACCGGGTAAAGATCTCGCGGATCGTGTGGTAATCGAGCTGCTTGGCCATGCGTTCCCCTATGCCCGCAACGCCATAGCGCTGCAAGACCCGGGGGCATGCGGGGCCGGGCGCCAGTCGTCTTTCAATGAAAACGGCCCGGAATTCTTGCAGAAGCCCGGGCCGTTCAGGATGTGCTTTATGCGTTCGGCGTCAGCCGCGGCACGTCAGGCCGCGTCGCGCAGGCCCAGACGGGCGCGCAGGGCGGCGGGCAGCAGCCGGGCCGAGGAAATGCGCGGCAGGTCCATCTCGGGAATGATGTGTTCGGCGCCATAGGTGGCCAGATAGTCGGCGTGGTTGTCCAGCTTGTGGCGCCCGGCGTAGTCGCAAAAGCTTTCCGACCCCGCGCCTTCGGCCAGCAGCACCTCGTGGCGGGCGGTTTCGACGTGGTAGACGGTGGTCCGGGCTGCCATCTCGGCCATCGGCACGAAGGTGATCGTCTCACCGTTGACCAGGGCGCTGGCGTTCACCAGGCAGCCGTCCAGCGCCATCGCATGGTCGCCGGTCAGCACGAGGTCACGTTTCGGCAGGCCATCCCCCAGGGCGCCGGCGGCGATCCGGACCAGCGCGAAACCGGCGTTGAAATGGCGGTCGATGGTCTGCTTGCCGACCCAGCGAACCGGCTCCAGCCGTCCGTCGGCGGTGCGCACCAAGTCACCGGGGGCCAGGTCCTGCACCTCGGCCTCGCCCGCCTCGGTGGCGATGCGGGTGCCTTCCGCGAAACAGTAGGAATAGGTTTCCTCGACCACGTCCGGGTTGAAATCGAAAGAGGCCGGAAAGGACGAGGGTTCCGGCAGGTAGTCCGGCACCAGGATGAAGACGTTGCCGCCAGCGGCGACCGGATAATCCCCGCCCGCCGTCATCACCGGGTACAGGTTCCCCTCGATCAGGATGTCGCCAATGTAGATTGCATTGGTGCCGGAAATGTCCTCACCGACCGTGAACTGGTTGTCGTCGACACCTTCGCCGCCGAAAGGTCCCAGGGCACCAAGATCGGTTGCCGTCCCGGGGCTGGGCTGGAAGTTGAAGTTGCCCGGGCCACCGTCAAAAACGTCATACTCGATACCTTTGGTGATGCTGAAAGGCATGGGCGCCGTCCCCGTCATTGTTTTGTCAATCAATATCGGAAGTAAGGAATTCTGCCCCGCAGTCAAATTTTTTTGGCCGCGCCTCGGCGCCCCTCGGCAAAGGTGTTGCCGGATTGCCTTTGCGCAATATTCGGATCGTGCGTCTTGCACGGGCGCGGTAAAACCGGCGCCAAGGAGACAGCCGATGCCCAAGGACGACGACCAGAGCTATCACTACAACGTCATGCGACGCGCCATCGAGGCGGTCGACCGGCTGGGCCCGCAGGCCACGCTGGACAACATCGCGCGCGAGGTCGGCATGAGCCCGGCGCATTTTCAGCGCCTGTTCAGCCAGTGGGCCGGGGTCTCTCCCAAGCGCTACCAGCAGTATCTGACGCTGGGCCACGCCAAGACCTTGCTGGCCAACCGCTTTACCACCTTGGAAACCGCCCATGCCACGGGCCTCTCGGGCGGCGGGCGCCTGCACGATCTCTTTCTGCGGTGGGAGGCGATGAGCCCCGGCGATTTCGCGCGTGCGGGGGCGGGCCTGACGATCTACTGGGGCTGGTTCGAAAGCCCCTTTGGCCCGGCGCTGGTCATGGGCACGGACAAGGGCATCTGCGGCATCGCCTTTTCCGCCGAGACGACAGAGGCCGAGGCGATGGAAGACATGCGGGCGCGCTGGCCAAGGGCGGAGTTCGTCGAGGATCCGATGCGCCTGCGGCCCTGGGCGCTGGCGGCCTTCGGTGTCAAGGCGGACGGGCCGGTGCCGCTGTACCTGATCGGCGCGCCGTTTCAGATCAAGGTCTGGGAGGCGCTGCTGCAGATCCCTTCGGGCCATGTCACCACCTATTCCGAGATCGCCGAGGCCATTGACCATCCCAAGGCAATGCGCGCTGTCGGCACGGCGGTGGGGCGCAACCCGATCAGCTACCTGATCCCCTGTCATCGCGCCCTGCGCAAATCCGGCGGACTGGGGGGGTATCATTGGGGTCTGCCGGTGAAACGGGCCATCCTTGCCTGGGAAGCGGCAAGATTGGAGGCTTGAGGCCTTAACAATCTGTAAAGAAAAGATGTTTCGCGCGCGAAACACGCTCGCCCCCGGGGCTATGCGCGGAGCCTTGCCGATTTTCACGGTGACAGGGCTGGGGTTTTGGCGGATGTTATTGCATATCGGCAGTGAAAGACCCCATTCCAGCGGGGCAAACCTGAAAAGAGGCTACACATGATCCGGGCGAAATCCGCGATTCTCATCTCCGCCGTGGCTGTCATTGGCCTGTCGGCCTGCACCACGGGGCCGAACGATCCCAACGCCAAGACCAAGACCGGCGCGCTGGTTGGCGCCGGTGTCGGGGCCGTGGCCGGCCGCCTGCTGGGCGGTGGCGACAAGGGTGAGCGCAACCGCGCCACCGCCGCCGGTGCGCTTGTGGGCGCCGCCGCCGGGGCCGCCATCGGCAACCAGCTCGACAAGCAAGAGGCCGAGCTGCGCCAGCAGATGGGCGACAACGTCACCATCCGCAACACCGGCGACCGGCTGATCGTGACCATGCCGCAGGACATCCTGTTCCCGACCGACAGCGCCAACCTGCGCCCGACGCTGGTCTCCGACCTGCGCGACGTGGGCCAGTCGCTGCTGGCCTACCCGAACACCACCGCTCAGGTGATCGGCCATACGGACAGCGACGGTGCCGCCGCCTACAACCTCGACCTGTCGCAGCGCCGCGCGCGCTCGGTGGCCAATGTGCTGATCTCCGAGGGCGTGCCCTCGTCGCGTATCTCGGTCATCGGCCGGGGTGAGGATCAGCCCGTTGCGTCGAACCTGACGCCCGAGGGCAAGGCCCAGAACCGCCGGGTCGAGATCGTGATCCTGCCCAACCGCTGACGCCGGGGCGATCATGCCCGGGGGTCTGCCCCGGTTTATCGACAGATCAAAGCGCCGCGCCTTGCCGCGGCGCTTTTTCTATGTAGGTCAGGGGGAGACAGACAGGAGAGCACCATGCCGGACCCCACCCTCGTCGGCCTGTGCGGCGCGCTGCGCGCCGACAGCAGCAACCGCAAACTGATGTTCGAGGCCGCCCGCCTTTTTACGCCCGACAGTTTCAGCGAGCTGGACCTGCGGTTCCCGCTGTTCGATCAGGACATCCAGGACGAGCAGGGCATTCCTGGCGCCGTGCAGGCCGCCGCCGATGCCATCGCGGGCGCGGAGGCGGTTCTGGTGGTGACGCCGGAATACAACAAGGGCCTCTCCGGGGTGCTCAAGAACGCGCTGGACTGGATCAGCCGGACCGAGGGCAATCCCTGGCAGGACAAACCCGTGGCGCTGATGTCGGCTGCGGCGGGCCGGGCCGGGGGCGAGCGCGCGCAGAACATGGCGCGGCTGTGCCTCAACCCCTTCCGCCCGCGCCTGCTGACCGGGCCAGAGGTGATGCTGGCGCAAAGCCGCAAACAGTTCGACGGGGACGGGCGGCTGACCGACGAACGCGCGCTGAAGCTGTTGACCGAGCAGATGCAGGAACTGCGCCGCGAGGTGGAGCGGATGCGCGGCTGAGGCGCCCCGCTCAGGCTGGATTCAGGCCGTATTCAGGCCGGATCGGACACCGGATTGGAAATCTCGATCAGGTTGCCGTCCGGATCGCGGATGTAAAGCGACCGGATCGGGCCGGTGGCGCCGGTGCGCGGCAATGGCCCCTCTTCGACGGCGACATCATGCGCGGCAAGATGCGCTTGCCATTCTGCCAGGGGCGTTTCGCTGAGAAAGCAGAGGTCTGCCGTGCCGGGGGCCGGCGTGCGCGCCTTGGGGTCGAACTCTTGCCCTGCCATGTGCAGGTTGATCTTTTGCCGACCGAATTTCAGCGCCCACCGGGTGCTGCCATCCGCGGGGCTAAACCGCTCTGCCTGCATCCCAAGCACGGTTTCGTAAAACCGCCGCGTGGCAGCGGGATCGGCGACGGTCAGCACGAGGTGGTCGAGCGACTGGACGGCAGGTGGCATGGCTGGAATAACCCCGGCAAAAATCAAGGAGCCTGACCCATGCAGACTGGCCCAGCGGCACAGCGCCGTCAAACCGACGTGATGGACCCGGACCGCGCCCGCGCGCTGCAGGCGGCGCTGGACCTGCCCGTGACCATCGACGCGGGCACGCCCCTGCCGGCCTTCTTTCACCAGATCTATTTCTGGGACGCGCAGCCGCCCGGCGTGCTGGGCCGGGACGGGCACCCGCGCGTCGGCACGGGCCTGATCCCGGACCTGGGCCTGCCGCGCCGGATGTGGGCCGGGGGCGCGCTGCAGTTCCACGCCGCGCTGCGCGCCGGGCAGATGGCGGAAAAGGTCTCTCGGGTGGTGGACGTGACCCGCAAGGACGGGCGCAGCGGGCCGCTGGGCTTTGTCACGCTGGCGCATGAGATCTGGCAGGGCGGACAGCTTTGCGTGACAGAGCGGCAGGACCTCGTCTATCGCGAGGATCCGGACCCGTCAGCGCCGCGCCCGCTGCCGCCGGAGGCCCCGACCGGTGAGGAGGCCAGCCGCGAGATCGGCTTTACCGAGACCTTGCTGTTCCGCTACTCGGCGCTGACCTTCAACGGGCATCGCATCCACTATGACGTGGAATATGCGCGCGCGGTCGAGGGCTATGGCGGGTTGGTGGTGCATGGGCCGCTGCTGGCGCAGGCCTTGTTGCTGTTCGCGCAAGAACACGCGCCGGTGCGCGGGTTTTCCTTTCGCGCGACGGCGCCCCTGATGCATGACGAACGCGCCACGCTGTGCCGCGACGGCACCGAGATGTGGGTGCGGGCCCCGGATGGGCGTCAGTGCATGCGCGCGTCCGTGGAGTATTGATGGGCCGGGGCACCGCCCCGACTGAAGCCGCTCAGCAGCCGGTACCGTGCAGGACGACGCGCACCGTCTTGACCAGCACGCGCAGGTCATTGGCCAGCGACAGCTGGGCCAGGTAGGCGGTGTCGAAACCGGCGCGCTGGGCGAACGAGCTTTCGTTGCGCACCGAGACCTGCCAGTAGCCGGTGATCCCCGGGCGCATCGCGTAATAGGCGGTGCCGGGATAGATCTCCTGTTGACACGGCATCATCGGGCGCGGCCCGACCAGCGACATGTCCCCGCGCAGGACGTTGAACAGCTGCGGCAGTTCGTCGATCGAGCTTTTGCGGATGATCTTGCCGATGGTGGTGATGCGCGGGTCGTGGCGCAGTTTCTGCGTCCGGTCCCATTCCGCGCGGGCGGCGGGGTTCTCGTCGAGGTAGGCGCTCAGCCGGGCGTCGGCATCGGGCACCATGCTGCGCAGCTTCCAGATGTTGAACAACCGTCCGTTCCGGCCCAGGCGTTTCTGCGAGTAGAAGGGCGAGTGCCCGTCGCGCGCGACGAGCAGCGCAAATATGCCGATGATCATCAGGACCGGAAGGGCGCTCAGCAGGACAAGCGTCACGTCGAGCATCCGTTTGAAGATATCGCGATAAAGGGTGGGACCGGTTTCGGCGCGGAGCGCCTCGTCGATCAATTTCTCAATTCTGGCCGTAGGCAGCGGCAGGCGCAGTTGTAAAGTCAAGATGACCTCCCTGAGTCATTCGTTGACGAGAGCACCGGAATTTGATCTGAATTTTTCGCTGTTTCAGGCATAGCTCCGCCTTGACACACAAATGCGTGTCCCCCCGGGCTGAGAGGCAAATAGCCCCTGCTATGTCATCGAATGGCGATGCGCCAAAGGCGCAGCAGACCTAACGCGATACTCCCAATGTGGAAGCACCAACCCCCAAGTGCCGTTTCTTTAAATTGTGACGAAAGTTTGTCCCAATCGTTCGACAGATTTCTTATGGCTCCACGCCGCAGTTCCGTCAATCTGCACGAAAGAGTGCAACCAAAAGATGAATAGGGATCTGACGGAGGAGTTTGAAATGCGGGGAAAAATCCTGTTGAGCGCTCAAAAATGCCGTGCAGTTCGAGGGTGTTTTTGGCGGCGTCAGGCAGCTTTGTTTCCCTTTGGTAAATCGACCGCGTTGAAACAATTTTTCTGTTTTTTGCGAGCCGATGTTTCCGGATCGGGAACAGTATCGGAAAATAAGGGAAACAGGGCGTATGCGTCGTTGCAATGGCGTCGCGCAAACTCAACGCGAGACTGGGCACTCCTTCTGGCGGAAACAATGCTGGTGACTTTCCGTGGCGGAATGCAAAGGGCTGTGCCTACCGATCCGGGTTTGGCGGGGCCGGACACATTCAACAATTATAGGGGGAGTTGCCAAGCTCACGGATTGTTACAAATATAGGAAAATCGCGAGAGTCCGGCCTTGATCCTGCCCGAATCGCACCTGGTGAATGCCATTGATTCGCCAAGATCCGCCAAAAACCTGTCGGATTTTCGCCTAATACGGGAAAAATGTGGCGCGACATCATATCTGACGAGAGTGGTGGCGCCAGGCCAGAGTTGAAAGCCCGCAAGGGCGCGGATATGTCGAGCCGGCAAGCGGATCGGGACGAAAGGGCGCAGTTTGACAAACCATCTCTACAAGGGCGACCTGCCGGATGACCTAGACCTTGGCCCGGTCGTGGCCATCGACTGCGAGACGATGGGGCTGAACCCGCACCGTGACCGCCTGTGTGTCGTGCAACTGTCGGGCGGCGACGGGAATGCCCATCTGGTGCAGATTGCCAAGGGACAGACGGAGGCGCCCAACCTTGCGCGGCTGCTGACCGATCCGCAGGTCCTGAAGCTGTTTCACTACGGCCGGTTCGACATCGCCGCGATGTACAATGCCTTTGGCGCTCTGGCGGCGCCGGTCTATTGCACCAAGATCGCCAGCCGCCTGGTGCGGACATATACCGACCGTCACGGCCTCAAGGCGCTGACGCAGGAGCTGCTCTCCGTCGACATCTCGAAACAGCAGCAGTCCAGCGACTGGGGGGCTGCAGACCTGACCGAGGCGCAGAAGGACTATGCCGCATCCGACGTGCTGCACCTGCACCGGCTGCGCGACGCGCTGAACGCGATGCTGGACCGCGAAGGGCGCACGGAGATTGCCCAGTCCTGTTTCGATTTCCTGCCGACCCGGGCGATCCTCGACCTGGAAGGCTGGCCTGAAACCGATATCTTTGCCCATGCCTAAGAGAGGATGAACATGCGCCGGGGAGACGGGCTTTACTCGCGGGTGATCGCCTGGCTGAAGATACTTCTTCCCCTGGTGGCGCTGGGAATGCTGTCGACGCTGTTTTTCCTGTCGCGCTCGACCGAGCCGCTGCGGGATGTGCCCTTTGCCGAGGCCCTGCAGCAGAACGTGGCGCGTGAACAGGTGAACGCGCCCTATTTCGCGGGAACCACCACCAAAGGCGATGTGTTGACCATGACCGCGCGCAGCGTGCGGCCCGAGGGCGACGGCCAGATCATCGCCGACGAGCTGGAGGCGCGGATGCGCCTGACCGACGGCAGCGAGTTACGGCTGGACGCCCTCGAGGCGACCCTGCGTGACAAGAACCAGCTGGCGCACCTGCAAGGCGGTGTGCGCATCGAAAGCTCGCAGGGCTATGTCCTGCACACAGAGGCTCTGATGTCGCGGTTGGACGAGATCGCGGCAGAAAGCATCGGCCCGGTCAGCGGCGAGGGGCCGTTGGGCCGTTTCGAGGCCGGTCATCTCAAGATCGGGCCCAGCGGGGAAGAAGGCGCGGTGCAAATGGTGTTTTCCGGCGGCGTGAAATTGGTATATCAACCGCCGAAAGAAGAAAGTTCTGTCGAATGATCCGTCACCTGATTGCCGTCATGCTTTTCCTCGCGCCTGTGGGCGCGGCTGCGCAAGGGGCCCAGGTGGCCTTTGGCGGAATGCAACAGGATACCCGCGCGCCCGTTGAGGTGACCGCCGACACGCTGCAAGTGAACCAGGCCGACGGGACCGCTCTTTATACCGGCAACGTGGTGATCGCCCAGGGGCAGATGCGGCTGGCGGCGCCGCGGGTGCTGGTGGTCTACTCGAACGAAGCGGGGCGGATCAGGCGGATGGAGGCCACGCGCGGTGTGACGCTGGTCAGCGGATCCGAGGCGGCCGAGGCGCAGCGCGCGGATTACGACATCGAGGCGGGGCAGGTTGTCATGACTGGCAACGTGCTGCTGACCCAGGGGCCAAGCGCGCTGACCGCCGAACGCATGGTCGTCAACCTCAGCGATGGGACTGCGCAGCTGTCGGGCCGGGTGCGCACCGTGTTGCAGCAGGCGCCCGACGGCGAAGGGCAGCCCTGAGATGGCCGGTCCTGACCTGAGCGTGACCGAGGGCGACAGCGGCCTGCGGGTAAACCACCTGCGCAAGAGCTATCGCAAGCGGGTCGTCATCCGCGATGTCAGCCTGCGGGTGGACCGGGGAGAGGTGGCCGCCCTGCTGGGGCCGAACGGGTCGGGCAAGACGACCTCCTTTTACGCCATCGCCGGTCTGGTGAACCCCGAGGGCGGGCAGGTTCTGATCGACGGGTATGACGCCACCTATCTTCCGATGTACCGTCGCGCACGGCTGGGCATCGGATACCTGCCGCAGGAAATGTCCATCTTTCGCGGCCTGAGCGTCGAGGACAATATCGGCGCGGTGCTGGACATCGCCGAACGCAACGCTCACCGCCGCCGCGAACGGCTGGAGGAGCTGTTGGGCGAATTTTCCATCGAGCACCTGCGCCGCGCCCCAGCGCTGGCGCTGTCGGGGGGGGAACGCAGGCGGGTGGAAATCGCCCGCTGCCTGGCGGCTAACCCCAAGTACCTGCTGCTGGACGAACCCTTTGCCGGGGTCGATCCGATCAGCGTCGGCGACATCCGCCACCTAGTTGCGGATCTGAAAACCCGGGGCATCGGCGTGCTGATCACCGACCACAACGTGCGCGAGACGCTGGAAATCGTGGATCGAGCCTATATCCTGCATGACGGCAAGGTCCTGATGTCCGGAACGCCGCAGGAAGTGGTGAAGAACGAAAACGTCAGACGTGTCTACCTGGGCGAGAACTTTCGCTTTGGTTGAAAATCGGGCTGTGCACCCTTGACACCAGCCGGGGACACATTGTCGCGATGTCCGGCGTGTTCTGCTTCCGGTTTCCATTGACAGACCCGCCGGTTTCCTCGTCAAATATGGGTATGGTGCTATCGATCACGGCATTGCGTGTTGGCGGGCTCCTCGGTTCCGAGGCGGTTCGCGTGCATTCCGCGATCCGGTACTACCTTCCCTGAACCTTGTGACGCCGTAACGGGGGCACGTCCTCCGTGCGGCGTACGGGTGCATAAGAAAAGGACAAATCATGCGCTATCAGATCACGGGAAAACACATCGATATCGGCGATGCGCTTCAGGTTCACGTCACCAACGAGCTGGGCGCCGTGCTGGACAAGTACGGCCAGCGCCCGACCGATGCGACTGTGGTTTTCTCAAAGGCGGCCCATGAATATGTCTGCGAAGCGATCGTTCACCTGTCGAGCGGGCTGAACGCTGCCGCCAAGGGACATGCGACGGAAATCTATGCAGCTTTCGAGGCCTGCGCGGAAAAAATGGACAAACAGCTCCGTCGCTACAAGCGCCGGTTGAAAGACCATCACAAGGACCGAGCCGAACCTGTTGAACATTTCGGGGCGGCCTCGTATATCCTCGCCACCGAAGCAGATTCGGGGGCCGAAGAGCCCGAAACGCTGCAACCGATCATCGTGGCGGAGATGCAAACCAAGATCCCGTCGCTCTCGGTTGGGGAGGCCGTGATGCAGATGGAACTGGCGGGCGCGCCGGTTCTGGTGTTTCGCAACGAAAAGAAGGATGGCGTGAACGTCGTGTATCGCCGGGATGATGGCAACATCGGCTGGATCGATCCGTAAGGGTCAGCCATCCGCCACCAGACCGCTTCCGTGCAGTGTTCGCACCCTAGTTACAGGCAGGGCCCATGAAGTTTGTCGATCTCATTTCGCCGACTGCTGTCAAAGTCGTTTCCTCGACCTCCAGCAAAAAGCGGTTGATGCATGACATCTCGGACCTCGCGGAGAGCGCCTATGGCGTCAATTCGCCTCGAATCCTCGAGGCGCTGATGGAACGCGAAGCCCTGGGGCCGACGGGTGTCGGCCGCGGGGTGGCCCTGCCCCATGCGCGGATCCCGGGCATCGACTCGGTGACCGGGGCCTTCATTCTGCTGGAAAAGCCCGTCGATTTCGACGCGGTGGACCGGCAGCCCGTGGACATCGTCTTCGCGATCTTCGCCCCCGAGGAAGCCGGGGTCGAACATCTCAAGGCGCTGGCGCTGGTCTCGCGCAGCCTCCGGGACCACGGGCTCTGCGCCAAGCTGCGCGCGAATCCGGTGCCGACCACGCTCTTCACCATCCTGACAGAGGCCGAGGCCTCCAAGGCCGCCTGAGGCTTTTGCGCGACAGAGGCGCGAGGTCAGGAAATCCCCCGTTGGCGCCGATGCGCGGGCGGGGTATCTCACCAACATTCATCACCCCGACAACAGAGGAGGGCCGCACATGACCGGATTTTTCGTCACCGTTTCCTCCCTGGATCGTTCGGGCCGCTGAGATCTCTCGCCTGCGGGCGGGCTGCAATCCTCCTTGGACGATCCGTTTCGCGGCCCTTCGCCGGGCCGCCTCTCATGATTTGAGAAAGACGGACCTATGGGCAATTCCCCCATCGCGGCACGCGCGCGTGTCTGCGAATTCTATTCTGACGGCGCCTGGATCGAAGGGCGCGCCGTCGATCAACTGAACGAAGTGGCCGGCTGGCCCGGCATGAGCGCCGTGGCCGGGTTTCCCGACCTGCATCCGGGTCGCTATGGCCCGGTCGGCGGCGCTTTCCTGGCGGACCGGATCTATCCGCAACTGATCGGGCCGGACATCGGCTGTGGCATGGCGCTGTACCGGCTGGACCTGCCGCGCCGCAAGCTGAAGCTGGACAAGGCCGCGCGGCGGCTGGAGGTGCTGGAACACGGGGCAGGGACCGAAGTGGCCCGCGCGGCACTGGCCGGAACATTGGCCGAGCGGCTGGGGTCGCATGGCCTTGGCACGCTGGGCGGCGGCAACCATTTCTGCGAGGTGCAGGTGGTGCAGGAGGTGCGCGATACCGCGCCGGGCCTTGCGCCGGGTGACCTTTGCCTGCTGGTGCATACCGGCTCTCGCGGGCATGGCGCCGGGATCTTCACCGGACTCGAGGACAGCTGGAAGGCAGGTTTCCTGCCCGACAGCGCGGCGGCAGAAAGCTATGTCACCCTGCACGGTGCGGCGCAGGCCTGGGCGCGGATCAACCGCGCGCTGCTGGCGCAGACGGCGGCAGAGGCACTGCGCTGTCAGGTGGAACTGATCTGTGACGCACCCCACAACCACCTGGAGGCGCGGCCCGACGGTTGGTTGCATCGCAAGGGCGCCGCGGCGCCGGACCGGGGTCTGGCCCCTCTGGCCGGGTCGCGCGACAGCCTGAGCTACCTGATGGCGGTGCCCGAGGGGCCGGCAGAGGCGCTGGGGTCCGTCTCACACGGGGCGGGGCGGCGCTATGACCGCGCCGCCATGCACGGTCGCATCCGCCGGGTGAAGTCCGAGTTGGAGGCGATGCGCCAGACCCGGTTCGGCGGGCGGGTGGTCTGTGCCGACCGCGACCTGCTGATCGAGGAGGCAGGCAGCGCCTACAAGGACGCGGGCGCGGTGCTGGGTGACCTGGAGGCCTTCGGCTTGGCGCGCGGGATGCTGTCGCTGGCGCCGCTTATCACCTTCAAGACCTGCAAGGGAGGTCGCTGATGGTGACGCTGTTGATCTCGAGCGGCAACGGCCCGGGCGAATGCCAACAGGCGGTTGGCCATGTGCTGACCCGCCTGAGGGACGAGGCCGAGGCGCGGGGCGTGACGCTGGACCTGGCCGGGCGCGCGGGGCGCGACGGGCCGGTCTCGGCCATCGCCGTGCTCACCGGGCCGGGGGCCGAGGCGCTGGCGGCGCGCTGGGAGGGGGGGGTGCTCTGGCGCTGTCCCAGTGCCCTGCGCCCGCGCCACAAGCGCAAAAACTGGTTGTGCAGGTGTTTCGCCTGCCGGCTGCGGCACGCGGGGCTGACATCGACCCGCGCGCGGTAGAGATGAGCGCCATCCGCGCCGGTGGCCCCGGTGGCCAGCACCAGAACAAGACTTCCAGCGCGATCCGCGCGCGCTGGGGCGCCTACGCGGTGGTGGTGCGCGATCAACGCTCGCAGCATCAGAACCGGCGGCTGGCGCTGGAACGGCTGCAGGCGCTGGCCGACGCGGATGCCGCCGAGGCCCATGCCGCGCGCGAGGGCCAGGCACATTGGCTGCATCACCAGCTGCAGCGGGGGGATCCGGCGCGCGTCTTCGAGGGGCCGGGGTTCCACGAGCGGTGAGGTCTTATGCCAGGCAGGCCCTCGTGTTTCTTTGGGCTGAAAATACCTCCGGGGGTCTGGGGGCAGAGCCCCCAGCCGGTCGCCCTGCCAAAGGCAGGGCGAAACCGCTCTCAGGCCCAGTCTTCGAAGCCGAACATGACATAGTCGCGCTGATAGGCCTCGCGGCCCAGCGCCTCGATCTGGTCGTCATAGATCTGTGCCAGGGAAAAGGGCGCGCGGTTGGGCACCGGGGCCGGATCGGGCGGGGCTTGGTGGCCCACCTGCAGCGCCAGTGCCGGCAGGTAGGCCTGCATCTCGTCCTCGCGCACGATCATGTCGGGCAGGGTGAATTCGGCCATGCCCTGCAGGCATTGCGCCTGCGTGGCCCAATGCCCGTCGACGCGCAGCGCCGTCTGGCCGTTGAGGTTGGCTTTGACCCAGGCCAGCCAGGCGGTAAAGGCCTCGCGATGGGCGTTCACGTCATAGTCCGGCCCCGGTTCACCCTCGGGTATGGGAAAACTGTGCGCCCGGCGCAGGGCCTTGCGGATGCCCTGGAACCCGCCCTTTTCCGTGGTCAGGATCTTTGAGCAAAAGGCGTCATGCGCCCGCGCCAGCGGATGCCGGATCACGGTAAAGCTGCGGTGTCCGGGGCGGTCGCGTTTCCAGGCCCGCAGGCTGCCTTGATTGAACTTTTCCACCAGCTTGCCCAGGCCCACGCCATCCAGCGCCGCCAGCCAGTCCCTGACCGCGCGTTCGGGGCCGGAGCGGATCGGCATATAGAGCAGGGGTGTTTCGGCGGCGGCGATGTAGCTGGGCACCACCGGCCCGCGCCGAGGTTCGAAATTCGGTGTCCGGGCGAGGTTGAAACGGTCGAGCCGGGCAAGGCTCTCGGCCATCTCCCCGTAGTTCTCGACCTTCTCGGCGGTGGGTTGCGGGTTCTGCCGTTTCAAAGCGGTGTTGAGGCTGTCCAGCTGCGCCGCCACGCCCAGCCACCTGGCCAATCCGTTCATTACGGCGACGTCCTGCAGATCCTCGTAGGCGACGTAGAATGCCGTCTGTCCAGTGGTCTGGAGGCTGTTCAGCAGGCTGACCTGGAAGTCCTGCAGCTCGGCCAGGTGGGCCTCGAATTCCTCGGCGTCGAAACGGGCCAGGGCGTCCTTGCGTCTCTTGACGTTGGTCAGTTTCCACTGGCCCGTGGCCTGGGCGATCTTCTTGGAGATATAGCTGTCGGCCGGGTTGCGCGTCAGCACGATCTTGGCCACGCGCGGGTCGGTCAGCAGAGGCTCCAGCACGCGGGGGTCGTGATCGTGGAAATAGCGGAACCCGCCCAGACCGTCGCTGCCGGTGCGGATGCGGTCCACCAGGGCCAGCGGGTCGCGGTCGCGGTCCTCTTGCGTGACGTCCAGGATGTCCTGGGCGTTGGGGTAGCCGATGAAATGCGGGTTGAAGGCCTCTCCGTGGCAGGTCAGCCCGTCAAAGGCGTTCAGGTTCGCCTCTAGGAAATTCGACCCTGTCCGCATCTCGGCGAAGATCACGAAACAGTCGAAAGGCTGGGGCATCGGGCGCTACTTCCTGACGAGATAGGGTTTGCGGGTCTTTCCCGGATGCGAGCGCGGCAGGGGATCGACCGGGAAATCGCCCATGAGATAAGGGTGCATTCCCTGGTTCTTGAGGTCTTGCAGGAATTGGCCAAAGCCATTGAGATCGACCAGGCGAGGGGCCTCGGCCAGGCGGCGGTTGCTCTTTTGCCCGATCTCGTCGATCAGCGTTTGCAAGGGTTCCATCGGGGCCTCGATGAAATCGGCCATCGTCCAGGTGCGGATGCGCGCCTTGACGTCGGGCTTGCGCAATTCGTCCAGCATCTTGGACTCGATCTTTTGCAGGCGCGCGGCCTCTGCCCGGATCCCGGCAAAATCGCCGCCGGACTGGAACAGGGGCACCGCCCAGGCGCCCGAAATCACGCTGATCTGGGCGTTGGGGTCACGCGCCATGTGCTAAAGGACCTTGGGCGTGTCGGCTGGCCCGTATTGGAAACACTGGCGCTCGCCGCGTGTGTTCCACAGCAGATTGGTCAGAAAGGCCTTGGGGTTGGCGTCCCGCAGTTGCGCATTGTCCGGCAGCGCCCCGGCGATAACGGTTTCGCCGCCGGCGAATTCTGCCCGTTGCGGTGCAAAGAGATGGCCATGCACCTGCGCGCCGGTGGCCTTGCCCAGCCAGCGCTCGAAGTCCTTGAAGAGCTCTGCGAACCCCTGGAAGACCGAGTATTTTCCGGCTGTCACGCCGTTTTCCCAGCCAGGGGTCGGGAACCGGCTTTGCATGTAGAGGCCGGGGCGGCCACGGGTCCGGCGATCGACCGCCTTGGCAAAGATACGGTCGATCTTGCCCGGGTTCGGGTCCTGCCTTTGCTGGCCGGTGTTCGGGTGGGCCAGGAACGACTGGTACAGGCGGTCCGCATGCGGCCAGATCTTGCGCGCGACGAAGCAGTCGGACCGGCGCAAAAGCTGCAGGTGATCGTCGTAGAAGATGTGCGGCTTGCCCTGGAAATCGAATTTCGACAGCGTCAGCGACCGGCTTTCGATCTGTGTCGAGTACATCCGCGCCAGCGTCTGGAAATAGCTTTCGTCGGGAATCCAGACACGGCGGAAATAGCGGTCATACCTTGGTCGCTGCGGGTCCTGCAGGATCGCGGTCAGGGTCTGGCGGGTCAGGCACCACCACTGGCTGCCCATATGCGGCACCAGCCCCTCGGGGATGCGACGGGCATAGCCCACGGTCCTTTGCAGATCGACGAACCTGTCGAAAAGATACCGCTGGTTGCGCCAGGAAAACGGGAATTGCAGCGTGAAACGCTCATGATCCAGCCCGCCGACCGTCCAGGGCACATCCGCGGTAGTCGCGCTTTCGATGAAATCGGTGCGCGGACGCTGGGCCAGGTAGGCCTGCAATTCGGTCACCGGCCGCAGTGGCAGGCAAGAGCCGGACGACAAGTAGACGTGCCGTACCTCGGGCCAGCTGTCCAGCATCAGCTGGGCCGCATCCTGGCTGGCGGCGACAAGGCCCCAGGTGCCCCATTCACAGCGGTGGCGTTTGCAGAACCGCACATCGGGCAGATCGGCCAGCGCCTTGCGGAAATTGTCAAACGCGGGTTTGCCGACCTTGGCATCTACGTGAATCACCACCGGGCACCCGCCCGAGGCCCAGTGCCGCGCCACCTGCTCGGCCCGGTCAAAGGCAGTGTGGACCAGCATGACGACACCGACGCTCATGCCCAGTTGCCCTTGGACATGAGGCCGAGGATCTCAAGCTGGCGCCAGTTGATGTAGCGTTCCGACCATTTGCACCAGAGGTCCGGGTTGTCCCGCACCCCTTCGGCATAGGCGATGTATTCGCGGCTGGCGCCGTAGTGCTCGCCGCGTGTCAGTTCCTCTTCGGCCTTTGCACCGAAGGTGGACAGGAATTTCGTGTGCAGCAGGATGCCGCTGGCCTTTTCGCCACCCCATTCGTCGTAGACCTGGTTCAGCCCGCGCGGCAGCAGGTTGTGGGTGGAGGAAACATAGGCATAGCGCCGGTCCCATTTCACCAGCGGGATCTTGTTCAGCGCGGGCGCCAGCGCGGGTTTGTCGGCAAAGAACATCCGCGCGCGCGGCCCGCCCTGTATCCAGAGATTGCCGAACCTGGGGTTCTTCTGGATCGCGTAATTGCCGGCATCGAACCAGTTGGCGATTTCCATCGGGTCCTGCCCGGACTGGTAGGGGTGCAGATCGATCCGGCCCTTGGGGTACATGTCCAGCAGCATGGCCGAGAACGACTTGATCGAAGAGGCATCCAGCCAGTCAGTCAGCGCGCGCAGGGGGCGCGTGTCGCAGAACGGGTAGAGAAAGAATTCATCCGGGTCGACGGTCAGCGCCCAGTGGCCATGCGCGTGTTTCAGCAGCAGCCAGTTGAGCCAGTCCATGCCGAAGCGCGCGCGCTTGTAGCTGGCGCGCGTGGTCCAGACAGAGACATCCGGTTGATCGGCAAGGTAATCCGCAGAGCCATCGGTGCTGTCGTTGTCGACGAAAAAGAAATGACTCACCCCCATCTCGCGGTAGTAGCGCAGGAAATAGGGAAGGCGGATGCCCTCGTTCCGCTGGGTCGAGAACAGCAGGATGTCCGAGGGGCGGATCTGATCGGTGCGGTTCGCCAGTGGACGCAGTTCACGGCGTTTGCGGACGGCGCGGATACGCCAGCGTTTCCGTTGCATCCTCAGCCGGTATGCTTGCCATGCGCCCAAAATGCGTGCCTCTTCAATCGCGCCGGACGGGCGCCCTGTCCTGGGCTGCTATCAGGTCAGGGTTAAGACCGTTTTGAAATGTGCCGCCCATGTCGGGGGCGCAAAACGCGGTGCCTGCTCCGCGCGGGTCCGTCCCGCCTGATGATCCGCTGCCATCCGGCTTATCTCTTTGCGCCAAAGATACTTGTCCGCAACATCTGCGTAAACGGGAATGTCGCCCAGAACCTCCCAGTAAATCGGGAGGTTGTTCAGCAGCAACGGTACGCCAAGCGCCGCCGCCTCGACCGGGGGCAGGCCATAGCCCTCGGCGAAGCTGGGAAAGAGCATCCCGGCGCTGCCCTGCAAAAGCGCGGCCACCTGCCCGTCATCCAGTCCGGGCAGCTCATGCACACGGGGCGGGCGGGCGTCGAGCCGGGCAAAGACCGCGTGGTTTTCCCATCCCCGGCTGCCGCAGATCAGCAGGTGCGCCTCCGGGATCTCCTCCCAGAGGTCCAGCAGCAGGGCGTGGTTCTTGCGGGGTTCGATGGTGCCAAGGGTGACGAAATAGGGCGCCTGCCAGGGACCATCCGGCGCTTGCGTCGGGGTCCTCAGGTCCAGCCCCAGCGGGGCCGAGATCGTTTGCGGCAGGCGCTCTGCCGGGAGGTGGCGTGCCAAGTCGGTCTCTGTCTGGTGCGAGTTGCAGACCAGCAGATCCGCCCGCGCGGCGCGGTTCAGGAAATGGCGAAAACGGTCGACCGTGCCGGGGCGCTGGTACTGCGGCACGTCCAGCGGGATGGTGTCATGGATAAACACCGTCACAGGGGCGTCGATACCTTGCAGTGCCGACAGGACACGATCCGTCAGGTTGGTGTGGCCGGTGTTCACATAGGTGAGGCCGCGTGGCAGATGGCGGCGCAGCATGGCGCCAAGGCGCAGCGGCAGGCAGCGTGCCACGCAAAGACGCCGCAGGTCCGATTCCGCCCGCATCCGTATTGGGTCCAGCCCGCGCTTGATCCGCGACAGCCGATCGGGGGCCCCCCAGTTCTGCGCCGCGATCCGGTCGCGCAGGGCCACACAGCCGCGCGTATCCAGCAGAACATAGCCCAGTGACGAGCGCACCAGCCCCCAGAGAGGCCCGTGCTGAAACAGATGGGTGAGATAGGCGAATTCCACGCGGTCGACGCCGGTCATGGGGCGGCCTGCCCGGCTGACAAGCCGGGTCAGGTCCAGCAGGCGTTCACGCGGAGTAATGGCCATGCTTATGCCAGCGCCAGGCGTCGGCGATCATCTGCGGCATGGTCGAGCGAAACGGCTCCCATCCCAGGTCCTCGCTGGCGCGGGTCGAGCCCGAGACCAGCTTTGTCGCATCTCCTGCGCGGCGCGGGCCATCGGTGCAGGGCACGGGCAGGTTGGTCACCTGGCCCGCCGCCGTGATCACCTCGCGCACGGAAAAGCCGCACCCGGTGCCCAGGTTGAAAACCCGGCTGCCCTTGCCGTCTCGCAGCCAGCGCAGGCCCAGCACATGCGCCTCGACCAGGTCCATGACATGGACATAGTCGCGGATGCAGGTGCCGTCGGGCGTGTCGTAATCCGTGCCATGCACGGTCAGCCCGGGGCGCTTGCCGTCCACCGCCTCCAGCATGACCGGGATCAGGTGCGTCTCGGGGCGGTGATGTTCACCCACCTCGCCCTCGGGGTCGGCGCCCGCCACGTTGAAATAGCGAAAGATCACCGATTTCAGCCCGTGCGAGGCCTCGAAGTCCCGCAGGATGTTTTCCACCGCGCGTTTTGACGCGCCATAGGCGTTCAGCGGCTCTTGCGGGGTGTTTTCGTCCAGCACGACATTGTCATGTTCGCCGTAGGTGGCGCAGGTCGAGGAAAAGACGAAGTCGAGGCAGCCCGCGGCGCAGGCGGCCTCGATCAGGGTCAGCGAGCCTTCGACGTTGTTGCGCCAGTAAAGGCCCGGTTTGGCCATTGCCTCGCCGACTTGGCTCAGGGCGGCGAAATGCATGACGGCGATGGGCTGCCACTTGGCGAAGACCTCGTCCAGGCGGGCGCGGTCGGAAAGGCTGCCCTGTTCGAAGGGGCCGAACTTGACCGCGTCCTTCCAGCCGGTGACGAGGTTGTCGTAGGTGACGGGCGTATAGCCCGCCGCCCTCAATGCCTTGCAGGCGTGGCTGCCGATATAGCCCGCCCCGCCCGTGACCAGGACCCGACTCACGGGGTTACTCCGCGGCTCTGCGGGTCACCGCCAGTTCGTCGAGATAGGCGCCCAGGTCATCCTTGAGATCGTCGCGCGCCAGGCCAAAGGCCACGGTCGCCTGCAGGAACCCGGCCTTCGATCCGCAGTCGAACCGCTGACCGTTGAAACGATAGCCATAGACGCCGCTGCTGTCGATTTCCTTGGCGATGGCGTCGGTCAGCTGGATTTCACCGCCGGCGCCGGTTTCGGGATTTTCCAGGTGCTTGAACACGTCCGGAGACAGGATGTAGCGCCCGATCACCGCCAGGTTGGACGGCGCGTCTTCGGCCTTGGGTTTCTCGACCATGCCCTGCACCTTGACCATGTGGCCCATGTCCTCGGAACAATCGAGCACGCCGTAGGCGCTGACCTTGTCGCGCGGTACTTCCATCGCGGCGACCATGCAGCCGCCGGTTTCCTGGTAGGCCTCGACCATCTGCTGGAGGCAGGGTTTGTCTGCGGCGATCACGTCGTCGGGCAGCATGACGGCAAAGGGTTCGTTCCCGACCAGCCGGCGGGCGCACCAGATGGCATGGCCCAGGCCAAGCGCCTTGTGCTGGCGGATATAGGCGATTTCGCCCGAGTCCATGTTGGTCGACAGCAGGATGTCCAGAAGCTTGTCCTTGCCCTTGCGGCGCAACTCGTCTTCCAGTTGGGGGGCGACGTCGAAGTAATCCTCCAGCGCGCCCTTGCCGCGCGAGGTGACAAAGATGAACTCTTCGATCCCGGCGGCGCGTGCCTCGTCGATGGCGTATTGGACCAGCGGACGGTCCACCAGAGTCATGATTTCTTTCGGAACGGATTTGGTGGCCGGCAGGAAGCGGGTGCCAAGCCCCGCCACGGGAAAGATCGCCTTGGTGACTTTCGTGTTCATTACAGTCTCCATATGTCCTTGCCTTGGGGCCGGTTGGGGCCTGCATATCCTAAGGCAGGGTAAAAACCTTGGTAAAGTTGTGTTCCCAATATGTCATGACGGCCCTTTCGGACCCACGATGGCGCATTAACCTCGCGGTTTCTGCACTCGCACAATCTCTGATGTGACGCGAGAAGAAAAGAGCCATGGACGGATCGCACGCCCCTCTCGCAGGCTTTGTCCAAAGAGACCGCCCGACTGCTGCCAGACGCCGTCAGGGGTAAAGCGGACACGGTGGCGGCGGGCCGTCGGAGAGAAGATGAACAGGCTGACGATGGCGCCGTTTTCCACCGCTTTCGCCGCCTCGGAGCGCAGGCGGCTGGCCTGCCAGGGACGACCGGACAGGTGGATGCGTGGCGCGTCCGGGCGGCCGGGAAAGGGCAGGAAGGGCTGATCCGCCGGGGGCAGCGGCGGGGTGTCGCCAAAGGCGCGGGTCGCGCCCTCTTTCGCGCCACGGCGCAGCCCGCGCATCAGCCGCGTCACGTCCGCAGGGTCCAGTGTCCCGCGCTGCATGAACCGCAACAGCCGCCGGCGTTGCGCCTGCGCAAACGCTTTCCACGCCTGTTTGCGCGCCTTTTCCGGGCAGTGTTTGCGCAAAAAGACCATCTTTGACGCGCCGATCTGGCTCAGGTCGCGCGGGCTGCGGTCGCGGGCGCGGCGGGGGCTTTCGGCGAACCCGTGATGCACCTGCGCCAGCGGCACCAGAGCGGTCAGATGCCCCTCGGCGGTCAGGCGCAGGTTCAGGTCGGTTTCGTCCAGGTAGAACCGAAAGGCCGGGTCAAAACCGCCCATCTCGGCCAGCACCGACCGGCGCACCGCCATGTTGGTGCCCTCGGTCTTGATGGCCTGGCCTTCGGGAGGGCTGGGCGCCACGGCGTCGTCGCCTGTCACGTCTAGGTCATGGGCGGTGCCAGTCCTGTCGACACTGCGTGCCCGCCACTGGAAGGAGATGCCGTTGCGCCCGATCACGTAGCCGCCGGTGCAGGCCAGGCGGTCGTCCGAAAAGGGCGCCACCAGGTGCCGCAGCCAGAGCGGTTCCGGCACCGCGTCATCATCGACAAAGGCGACAATTTCACCGCTTGCGGCGCCGATGCCCAGATTTCGGGCAGCGGAAATATTCGCCTCGTCGTAGCGGATCAGCTTGATCTGCAGTGCATCGGGGCGGCTAGCCACGGCCTCGGCGCCCTCGGGGCAGGCGACCACGATCACCTCGAAGGGCGCGTAGTCCAGTTGCGCCACGCCGGTCAGGCAACGCATCAGCGCCGCCGGGCGGTCCCGGCTGACGATGACGATGCTGACCGGCGGGGTCACGTTGCTTCAGGCCTCTTTCAGCTCCACCCCCGGAGCGTAGGCGATGAAGAAGGGGTTGGCGAAGCCTTCCTTGCCATAGGCCAGCGGCGTGTGGTCGTCGAAACGCACCACCCGGCCGCCTGCGCCGTGCAGGACGGCGTGACCGGCGGCGGTGTCCCATTCCATCGTGCGGCCCAGGCGCGGATAAAGATCGGCCTCGCCGGTGGCGACAAGGCAGAACTTCAGCGAGGAACCGGCGCTGGTCATGTCCTTGACGTCATACTTGGCGATGTAGTCGTCGGTGGCCTGGTCGCGGTGCGATTTCGACGCCACCACCATCAGCTTGGAATTGTCGGGGTCGGTGACGCTGATCGGATTGGTTTCCCCGGCGGTTTCCAGGTTGAAGGGGCCCGTCTCCTCGACCGATTTGCCGACGCTGTCGGTGTAGAACATGCGGCCCTTGGCGGGGGCATAGACGACGCCGCGCGTCGGCACGCCGTCCTCGACGAGGGCGATGTTCACGGTGAAATCGCCGCGGCGCTTGATGAATTCCTTGGTGCCGTCCAGCGGATCCACGATCAGGAAGGTCATGGCAGAGACGTCATGGCTGTCGGCCTGTTCCTCTGTCACCAGCGCCACGTCGGGAAAGGCCTCGCGCAGGCCCTCGGAAATCAGCGCGTCGGCGGCCTCGTCGGCCGCGGTGACGGGGCTGTTGTCGGACTTCACCATGACCTCGAAATCGTCGGAGTTGTAGATCTCCATGATCTTTTCGCCGGCCTGCAGGGCAAGGCGGCGCATCACGGTGGTCAGCTCGGAATAATTCATGACAAGGCTCCAGACCGCGCGGGCCTCGCGCGGATTTATTGATTTGAAAGCTTGCGGGCCTTATGCTGCCCGTAAACAAAAACGGCAAGTGTGCGGTCGATCACAAGGGCGCACCCGGAGCAGGCAAGATGTTTCAGGTTTCAAGACCCCGCTCCCGGCTGGGTTCCTTTATCTATATCCTTGAATTGATCTACCACAATTCCGTGCGCGCGGTGCGCAAGACGCATGGCAATGCCTTCATGGCGATCTTCATGAATATGCTGCAGACGATCATCTTCGTCCTGGCGTTCTATTTCATGTTCCAGATCCTCGGGATGCGCAGCGCGGCCCTGCGCGGCGATTTCCTTGTCTACATCATGACCGGTGTCTTTCTCTTCATGACGCATACCAAGACACTGGGCGCCGTCGCCGGGTCCGAGGGGCCGGCCAGCCCGATGATGCAGCATGCGCCGATGAATACGGCCATCGCCATCGTCTCGGCGATGATCTCTACGCTCTACATCCAGATCCTCTCGCTGATGGTGATTCTCTTCGTCTACGACGTGGCCTTCAATCCCGAGGTCATGCAGGAAATCCACGATCCGATCGGGTGCATGGCGATGATCCTGCTGTCCTGGTTCTCGGGCGGCGCGATCGGGCTGGTCTTTCTGGCGGCCAAGCCCTGGTTTCCGACCCCGGTCAGCATCATCTCGACCGTGTACCAGCGTGCCAACATGATCGCGAGCGGCAAGATGTTCGTGGCCAACACGCTGCCCAGCTCCATGCTGGTCATGTTCGACTGGAATCCCCTGTTCCACACCATCGACCAGTCCCGTGGGTATGCTTTCGTGGATTACAACCCCCGGAATTCCGACTGGGAATATGCGTTATATCTGAGTATCATTCTGGTGATGATTGGTCTTATGGGTGAGTTCTACACCCGCAAACACGCCTCGGCCTCGTGGAGCGCGCGCCGCTGACGGTCTCGCTCTTCCGGGCTTGGGCGCGGACATAAGGACGAGAAAGTAATGAAAAAATTTGCAGCCATTTTCATCTGCCTTGCAGGGGCGGCTTCCGCGCAGGATTTCCCGGCGCTCTACAACGTCACCGGAGTGGATGACGGCGACGTGCTGAACATGCGCACCCGCCCGACGGAAAACGGCACCGTGATCGGTGCGCTGGACCACGATGCCCGGCTGGTCGAAGTGATCGAGGAAGATGACGGCTGGGGCCGGGTCAACGTCACGGGCCTGTCCGGCTGGGTGCCGTTGGAGTCGATGGAGCGCCAGGAAGGCACCGAGCTGCCCGCCGGCTATCAGTTCAAGTGTTTCGGCACCGAACCGTTCTGGAGCGCGACCGTGACCCAGAACGACAAGCTGACCTTCACCCGTCCCGATGACGACGACAAGGTGTTCAGCGCATCGAACCTGACCGCCGCCACCAGCCGCGACCATCCTTTCGCCCTGCTGGGCGCCAAGATGGGCGAACATGTGACCCTTGTCATGAACCACGAGATCTGCACCGACGGCATGTCCGACTACAAGTTCGGCTATTCCGGTTCGGTGGTGATCGGCGGCTATGAAACGCAGGTCTACACCGGCTGCTGTTCGCTGGACATGGACTGAGGCAGGGGATGGCGATGCTGAGGGTACTGCTTGCACTGCTGGTCCTTGGCACCGCCGCCGCGGCCCAGGACGGTTATCCGCGCCTGCATGACGTCGTGGGCGTAGCCTCTGACGACGTGCTGAACCTGCGTGCCGGACCGGGCGCCGGGCACGACAAGGTCGGCGAGCTGACCTTTGACGCCCGCGCGGTCGAGGTGGTCCGCGCCGAAGGCGGCTGGGGCCTGGTGAACGCCGGAGAGGGGCCCGGCTGGGCCTCGCTGCGCTACCTTGCGCCGCGCGCGGACGGGGATCTGCCCAACGTTCGCCGCGTGACCTGCGGCGGGACGGAACCCTTCTGGGACGTCGAGGTCTTTGCCGGGCAGGATGCCACGATCCGGACGCCGATGACCTACGAGACCGGCGAGAGGTTTTCCGTCGGCCTGTTCCAGCGGGCCTATAACCCGCTGGAAAAATATGTCTTGCAGGGGACTGACGGCAGCCGCGACCTGGCCCTGGTCGTGGCCGGGGCCTATTGCGACAACGGCATGTCCGACAATGAATTCGGGCTGGACGCGACGCTGATCGTCACCGGGCCGCAGGGATACGTCTATTCCGGTTGTTGCGAGCTGTCCGAGTAGGGCGGGGCCAAGGCTTTTGAAAGAGCCTTTTGCACGTGGTTGCAACCACGTGCAAAAGCCGCTTCCAAGCGGCTTGCCCGCTCAGCTCACGACCCGTAGCGTCAGGTTGATCCGCCCGCCCTTGGGCAACAGCGTGGACGAGCCGAAACGGATCCGGTCCACCCCGTGATGGGCCAGCCGGGCGTCACCGCCCATCACGACCACGTCCCCGGATTTCAGCCAGATCGATGACGTCTTCCCGCCGCGTTCGACGTTGCCCATGCGGAACAGGCCCTCGTCCCCCAGGGAGACGGAGACCACCGGGCAGGAGAAATCCGCCTCGTCCTCATCCCGGTGCAGGCCCATGCGCGCACCCTCGCCGTACCAGTTGATGAGGCAGCATTCCGGAAGCCGCTCACAGCCCGAGACGCCGCGCCAGATCGCCAGCACCTCTTCCGGGATCGGTGGCCAGTCCATGCCGTCCGGGTGGTGCCGCTCATAGCGGTAACCCCTGGTGTCGCTGACCCAGCCAAAGGTGCCCGCCGCGCTCATCCGCACCGACATCGGCCCGCGCCGCGTGCGCGGTGTGAACAGCGGCGCCACGGCCAGAACTTCGCGCAGCCGGGCCACCAGGGCCTCCTGTGCCGGGCGGTCGAGAAAGCCGGGATGGATGACAAAGCCTTTTTGCGAGATCGGGTCGGTCATAAGGGTGTTGTCAAGGAATGCAGGCTAGATGCCAACCGATGTTAGCGAGAAAGCCGTGAAATGCCGTCATCAGGATGCTTGCAGGCCTTCATACCGCTCCTTATATGTCCTCCGAACGCCGGGCACGCCCCTTACAGCGTGCCCAGCGACCAACATACGGGGCTGGATGCCGTAACGGGTCCGTCGCCTCGTGACATCGCCTTGAGAATGAAAGGGATCGAAACATGGGTAAAGTGATCGGTATCGACCTCGGCACCACAAACTCCTGCGTGGCTATCATGGATGGCTCCCAGGCCCGCGTGATCGAAAACGCCGAAGGTGCACGCACCACCCCCTCCATTGTCGCCTTCACCGAAGATGAGCGACTGGTCGGCCAACCCGCCAAGCGGCAGGCCGTGACCAACCCGGAAAACACCGTCTTCGCGGTCAAGCGCCTGATCGGCCGCCGTGTCGGTGACCCCGAGGTTACCAAGGACAAGGACATTGTCCCCTACACGATCATCGATGGCGGCAATGGTGACGCCTGGGTTGAAACCCGTGGCGAGAAATACTCGCCCTCGCAGGTTTCGGCCTTCATCCTCGGCAAGATGAAGGAAACCGCCGAGAGCTATCTTGGCGAGGAAGTGACCCAGGCGGTCATCACCGTCCCGGCCTACTTCAACGACGCCCAGCGTCAGGCCACCAAGGACGCCGGCAAGATCGCCGGCCTCGAAGTGCTGCGCATCATCAACGAGCCGACGGCCGCCGCGCTGGCCTATGGTCTCGACAAGAAGGACGCGAAAACCATCGCGGTCTATGACCTTGGCGGCGGTACCTTCGACGTGACCATCCTGGAAATCGACGACGGCCTGTTCGAGGTCAAGTCGACCAACGGTGACACCTTCCTGGGCGGCGAAGACTTCGACATGCGGATCGTCAACTACCTGGCGGACGAGTTCAAGAAAGAGCACCAGGTCGACCTGACCAAGGACAAGATGGCCCTGCAGCGCCTGAAAGAGGCGGCGGAAAAGGCCAAGATCGAACTGTCCTCGGCCACCCAGACCGAGATCAACCAGCCGTTCATCTCGATGGGAGCCAACGGCCAGCCGCTTCACATGGTGATGAAGCTGACCCGCGCCAAGCTGGAAAGCCTCGTCGGCGACCTGATCAAGAACTCGATCAAGCCCTGCCAGGCCGCGCTCAAGGATGCCGGCATCTCCAAGGACGAGATCGATGAGGTCGTTCTGGTCGGCGGTCAGACCCGGATGCCGAAGGTCATGGAAGAAGTGACCAAGTTCTTCGGCAAGGAGCCGCACAAGGGTGTGAACCCGGACGAAGTGGTCGCCATGGGCGCCGCCATTCAGGCCGGTGTTCTGCAGGGCGACGTCAAGGACGTCGTGCTGCTGGACGTGACTCCGCTGTCGCTGGGTATCGAAACGCTGGGCGGGGTCTTTACCCGCCTGATCGACCGCAACACCACGATCCCGACCAAGAAGTCGCAGATCTTCTCCACCGCCGAGGACAACCAGTCGGCCGTGACGATCCGCGTCTTCCAGGGTGAGCGCGAGATGGCCTCGGACAACAAGATGCTGGGCCAGTTCAACCTCGAGGAAATCCCGCCGGCGCCGCGCGGCATGCCGCAGATCGAGGTGACCTTCGACATCGATGCCAACGGCATCGTCTCTGTCGGTGCCAAGGACAAGGGCACCAACAAGGAGCAGAAGATCACCATCCAGGCATCGGGCGGTCTGTCGGACGACGACATCGAGCGCATGGTCAAGGAAGCGGAAGAGAACGCCGACGCCGACAAGGCCCGCAAGGAGCTGGTCGAGGCCCGCAACCAGGCCGAAAGCCTCATCCACTCGACCGAGAAGTCGATCGAGGAGCATGGCGACAAGGTCGACCCCTCGACCGTCGAGGCGATCGAACTGGCCGTGGCCGCGCTCAAGGATGACCTCGAAAAGGACGATGTGCCTGCCGAAAAGCTGAAAAGCGGCATCCAGAACGTCACCGAGGCCGCGATGAAGCTGGGCGAGGCGATCTACAAGGCGCAGGCCGATGAGGGCGGCGATGCCCCCGAGGCCGCCGATGACGCCGCGGGTCCGGGCGACGACGACATCGTCGATGCGGATTTCGAGGATCTCGACGACAACAAGCGGGCCTGAGGCCAGCGCCCTCGGAACCAATCTGGGGCCGGTCCGGACACCGGGCCGGCCCCATGACGTTCCGCAACGAGGAGGACGACCATGTCCAAACGAGACTATTACGACGTACTCGGCCTCGCGCGCGGTGCCACGGCAGACGAGATCAAGAAAGCCTACCGCAAGAAGGCCAAGGAGCTGCACCCGGACCGCAACGCCGACAACCCGGAGGCCGAATCGCAGTTCAAGGAGGCCAACGAGGCCTATGACGTCCTGAAGGATGCCGACAAGAAGGCGGCCTATGACCGCTTCGGTCACGCGGCCTTCGAAGGCGGCATGGGCGGCGGCCCGCGTCCCGGCGGCGGCATGGGGGGCGGCAATGCCGATTTCGCCAGCGCCTTTTCCGACGTTTTCGACGATCTCTTCGGCGATTTCATGGGAGGCCGCCAGGGCGGGCGCCAGCGCGCCGCGCGCGGCGCCGACCTGCGCTACAACCTGCGCGTGACGCTGGAAGAGGCGTACAACGGTCTGCAAAAGACCATCAAGGTGCCGACTTCGATCCAATGTGACGAATGCCAGGGCTCCGGCGCCGAAGGCGGGGCGGAACCGACCACTTGCCCGACCTGTTCGGGCCTGGGCAAGGTGCGCGCGACGCAAGGGTTCTTTACGGTCGAACGGACCTGTCCGACCTGTTCGGGCCTGGGCCAGATCATCAAGAACCCCTGCAACTCCTGTGGCGGCGCAGGCCGGGTGCAAAAGGAACGCGCCCTGTCGGTGAATATCCCCGCGGGCGTCGAAACCGGCACGCGCATTCGCCTTGCAGGCGAAGGTGAGGCCGGGATGCGCGGTGGTCCTCCGGGCGACCTCTACATCTTCATCGAGGTCGAGCCGCACAAGATCTTCGAACGTGACGGCGCCGAATTGCATTGCCGCGTGCCGGTTGCCATGACCGTGGCGGCGCTGGGCGGCGACATCGAGGTGCCGACGATCGACGGTGGCCGCAGCCGGGTCAAGATCCCTTCGGGCAGCCAGTCTGGCCGCCAGATGCGCCTGCGTGGCAAGGGCATGCCCGCCCTGCGCGGCGGCGCAAGTGGCGACATGTTCATCGAACTGGCGGTGGAGACCCCGGTGAACCTGACCTCGAAGCAAAAGGAGCTCCTGCGCGAGTTCGAATCGCTGGCCGAGGACAACAACCCGGAATCGCACAGTTTCTTCACCTCGGTGAAGAATTTCTGGGATTCGATGAAGGGGTGATCTGACTCACCGCGCATCGCGCGGCGTAACCTCCAGTGGAGGTTACGGTCAGATCACGGGCGAAACCCTGGGCCGAGGGTGGAAAAGCCCGTTGGAACGGGCTTCACGCGATTTCGAAATCGCGTGCAAGGCGCTTTGAAGCGCCTTGACCCTCCCCCCTTGGATGACGCGTTAACTCTCTGTTCACCGAAGCGGGCCAGGATGTCGGACATGACCCGAGGCCCGCATTTCTCCGATTCCCAGGCTGCCCTCTTCGATCATGACGAGGCACTTGCCCGGCCCGGTCCGGGCGCGCAAAAGCTGCCGTCCTATATCCGGGACCACCGAGCGCGCCTGCGCGAACGGTTCCTGATCGGCGGCGCCGAGGCCCTGCCGGATTATGAGCTGATGGAGCTTGTGCTGTTCCGGGCTATTCCTAGGCGGGACGTCAAGCCTCTGGCGCGGCTGTTGCTGGAAACCTTCGGGGATTTCAACGGTGTCGTCTCGGCGCCCCTGCATCGCCTGAAAGAAGTCAACGGCGTCGGCGAAGCCGTCGTGACGGAACTCAAGATCGTCGAGGCGGCGGCGCATAGGCTGGCGCGCTCGCGGGTCCTGCGCAAACAGGTGGTCAGCAGTTGGGACGCGTTGATCGACTATTGCCAGACCACCATGTCCCATCGCGATACCGAACAGTTCCGCATCCTGTTTCTCGACCGCAAGAACGTTTTGATCGCCGACGAGCCGCAGGCGCGCGGCACGGTCGATCATGTGCCCGTCTACCCGCGCGAGGTGGTGAAACGGTCGCTGGAGCTTAACGCCTCGGCGCTGATCCTGGTACACAACCACCCGTCGGGCGACCCCACGCCCAGCCAGGCGGATATCGACATGACTGCGCAGATACAGGTGGCCGCCGATGCGCTGGGCATCACGCTGCACGATCACCTTGTGATCGGAAAATCGCGAGAGTTGAGCTTCCGCAGCGAAGGGTTGCTCTGACGCTGCGCGGGATCACCGGACCCAGACCTCGACGCGCCGGTTCACCTGGCGCCCCCAGGCGCTGTCGTCGCAGGCCATCGGCAGGGCCTCGCCAAAAGCGCGCGCGCTGATCTGCACGCGATCCAGGTCGGCCGTTTCCGCGGCAGCCTCCACCGCTGAGCGCACCGCCTCGGCCCGTCGTCGCGCGATGTCGAGATTGGCCGCGGCCGGTCCGACCCCGTCCGAGAACCCGACAAAGACCAGCTCCCGACCGTCGTGGCCGCCGGCCTCCAGCGCGCGGGCCAGCGCCAGGACGTTGGACCGCGACTGCGCATCCAGCTTGGTTGATCCGGTCTCGAACCGGAAGGTGGTCGTCAGGCGCCGCATCGGACCCAGCGTCGCCACCATGTCCTGCAAGGCCGACAGCCCCTCTGTGCCCTCCGCCACGGCGATGGCATTGGCCAGGCGGTCGCCCTGCAGGTCCAGCGCAACCTCCTCGGGGGCCTGGTCGATGAATCCGGCCTCGCGGATCGTGATCTGGGCCGACGACCCGTGCGCATAGACCAGGAAATCGCGGGCCAGCTTGGGCAGGCGGCGCGCGGGGATGTAAAGGAACATCGGCGCGGTCAGCGGGTAGTCCTCGGTCTTGATGCTGCGCCGCGCGGCCCGCAGGGTAAAGCCGCAAGCCCCCACCAGCGCCAAAGGACGGGTCACGCCCGTCTCGGCATAGCTGGCAAGCCCCAACCCGAAGGGATCGCCCGCCACGGCCCGGACAAGCGCGGTGTTGCTGTCGTGGCGCCGGGCGGCCTTGACCAGGTCAAGGCGCGCGGGGCGCAGCAGCCTGTCCTGCAGCCCCTGAACCATGCCCGATCCTTCGCCCCGCAGGTGCAGGGTAATCGGCGCATCCGGACCGCCGAGGTCGGCCCAGTTGGTGATTTGTCCGGAGAGTACATCGACCAGTTGCGAGATCGACAGCCGGTCAACCGGATTTCGGGGCGAGACGATTGGCACCGCCGCATCCAGCGCCAGCACGCGAGAGCGGTTCGGCGCCGTCAGGTCGCCCAGACCCGCCGCGCGGGCGCGCGCGGCCTCTTCGGGGCGGATCTCGCGCAGGGCCATGACGATGTCGGCCTCATCCGCCAGAAGGTCGGCAAAACCGCTGTCGGTGTTGGTAACGCGAAAGGTGAAACGCCCCAGGACACGCCCGCCCGGTTTGCGCAGGGCATAGACCGTTCCTTTGGCGGTTCCGATGCGCTCTGCCTGCAACCCGCTGCGGGCGGCAAAGCCTTCGACCAGGGCAGGCATCAGCCCGTGGCCGACACTGGCGGAGCCGGAAATCGTCACCTCTGCGACATAGTCGGTCAGGGAGGGACAGCCGACGCCGGTGCAGGTCACGCCCGAGCCATCCACGGTCAATTCGCCAAAGCGCGTCTCGATCCGGTAGAACTCGCCGTCGAACCCCAGCAGCGTGCCCGACAGGGCGATGCTGCCATCGCGCGATTTCAGCGTGATGTCCTGCGCCAGGGCGAAACCGGCCTGCATGAAAATGAAAAGTGCGGCGAATACCGCCGCACGACTGATCGACATGAAGTCCCCGTCACCCGCCTGTCATCTGGCGGCGATACTCAGGTCTTCGACAAGGTTTTTCAACACCAGAAAGTCGCCCAGGACCTCGCAGGAGGGCATCTGCAGCGTCAGGTCGCGGGCGCGCAGATCGCCGCCGTCGCGGATTTCCAGCGTCTGCGCCTCGACCTGGGTGTCGCAGTTGCCTGCCGTCACCTCGGCCTCGACCGAAAGCAGGATCTCTCCGCCGCGCTTGGCGGTCCCGGCGGGGAAGGAATAGACCTCGGCGACCAGCGCCTCGGGTGTGTCCGCGTGGCCCATACGGGTCAGGAAGCCGCCCTCGCCCTTGGCGGCGGCGGTCAGGTTGCCGGCATGGGCGGCCCAGATGTGCCCTTCGGTGAAATAGCCGGCCTCGAATTCGCGGGCATGCAGTTGCAGCCCGGCCTCGCCTTTCCATTGGACGACGACACGGTCGTAGAAAGGCAGAGAGCTGACGTCGGTGCGGGCCAGCGTGCCTTCGCCGCTGGCAAAGCTGGCGATGAAGACGGCCTTTTCTGCCAGCGCGGGCACCGAAACGGAAAGCGAACCGTCCGGCTGCATCACCTCGGTGAACATCATGCCCTGGTGGTGGATCGTCACCCGTTCGCTGGCGCGGCAGGGGGCGATCAGTTCCACGTCGACAAGCGCGCCCGCCGTCGGTGTCGCGGTCATCGTCATGTCGCAGGAAAACCCGGTTTCCGCGGGTGCCTGGGGCAGATCGGCCTCGGGGAGGTCGACCTCTGCCGCCGCCTTGACCACCACGGCTGTCTCGGGCAGCTGTGCCTCGGGCGGGCGGTCCACCGGGATCATCGGCAGGACAACCGCCGAAGAGGTCTGGGTGATCTCGGAGATTTCCAGCCTGGTCTCAGGTGCCTTGCCGCCGAACTGCGGCAGGGCAAAGCCGTATTGCATCACGTAGCCGGTTCCGAGCGCGCAAACCAGCGTCGCACCGCCGAGGAAATAGCTGGAAAGCCGGGCCATGATGAAGACTCCTGTCCTTTGTTCTCACCCTGCAGGATGAAAGGTAAACATGGCGCGCATTGGGCACGCAGGCGGAGTCATTGAGGCCTTAATCGGGCGGGCGGCCCGACAGGGGCCGCCACGCGGGGTCAGCTGAGCCGACCGTGGCAATGCTTGAACTTCTTGCCCGATCCGCAGGGGCAGGCGTCGTTGCGGCCCGGGTTGCCCCAGGTTTCGGGGTTGTTCTCGTCGAACCCCTCGGCCAGGGCTTCGGGCGCCGGGGCATCGCCCGCGGGAACGGCGGCAGAGGGCGCCGGGGCGGCGCTTGCGGCGGCGCGGTCCATCTGGCGCTGCATCTCTTCCTGCTGGCGGCGCATCTCGGCGATCATCGCCTGCTGTTCCTCTTCGGACATCGGGCGCACCTTGCTGAGCTGCTCGGTCACAGTCTCGCGCAGGCCGTCCAGCATGTTCTGGAACAGCTGGAAGGATTCGTTCTTGTATTCGTTCAGCGGGTCGCGCTGGGCATAGCCACGGAACCCCACGACCGAGCGCAGGTGTTCCAGCGTCAGCAGGTGTTCGCGCCACTTGCCGTCGATGGTCTGCAGCAGCACCTGCTTTTCGATCTGGCGCATGGTGTCCGGGCCAAAGGCCTCGGTCTTTTCGGCCATCATCTCGTCGCTGGCCTCTTCGAGCCGCTCGCGGATCACGTCCTGATCGACGCCGTCCTCGTCGGCCCAGCCGATGATCGGCAGGTCCATGCCCAGCTTTTCCAGCACGGCGGCGTACAAACCGGTCATGTCCCACTGGTCGGCATAGGCCTTGGGCGGGGCATAGACATCCACCAGTTCCTCGATCACCTCGTGACGCATGTCGGTGGTGATCTCGCTGACGTCCTGCGATTCCATGATCTCGCGGCGTTGGCTGAAGATCACCTTCCGCTGGTCGTTCATCACATCGTCGAACTTCAACAGCTGCTTGCGGATGTCGAAGTTGCGCCCCTCGACCTTGGCCTGCGCGCGTTCCAGCGACTTGTTCACCCAGGGGTGAACGATGGCCTCGCCTTCCTTCATGCCCAGGCCCGACAGCACCTTTTCCAGCCGCTCCGAGCCGAAGATGCGCATCAGGTCGTCTTCCAGGCTCAGGAAGAAGGACGACCGCCCCGGGTCACCCTGACGGCCCGAACGGCCCCGCAGCTGGTTATCGATGCGGCGCGATTCGTGGCGCTCGGTGGCCAGGACAAAAAGCCCGCCGGCCTCCTTGACGGCCTGTTCGTCGGCGTCGTGCTGTGCCTCGATCTCGGCGCGGATCTCGTCGGGGTGACGCTCGGGGTTGGCGGCGATGGCTTCCATTACCTGAAAGTCCACGTTGCCGCCCAGCTTGATGTCGGTGCCGCGCCCGGCCATGTTCGTGGCGATGGTGATCGCGCCCAGCTTGCCGGCGTCGGCGACGATCTGCGCCTCCTGCTCGTGCTGGCGCGCGTTCAGGACGTTGTGCGGCAGACCCGCCTGCTTGAGCATCATGCTCAGCATTTCGGATTTCTCGATCGAGGTGGTGCCGACAAGGACCGGCTGGCCCTTTTCATGCGCCTTGCGGATTTCCTCGACGATGGCGGCGTATTTCTCGGTGCCGGTGCGATAGACGGCGTCGTCCTCGTCGATCCGGGCAATCGGCAGGTTTGTGGGCACTTCGACCACGCCCAGGCCATAGATCTGGCCGAATTCCTCGGCCTCGGTCGAGGCGGTGCCGGTCATGCCCGACAGTTTCTCATACAGGCGGAAGTAGTTCTGGAAGGTCACGCTGGCCAGTGTCACGTTCTCGGGCTGGATCTCGCAGCCTTCCTTGGATTCGATCGCCTGGTGCAACCCGTCCGACAGGCGCCGCCCGGCCATCATCCGGCCGGTGAATTCGTCGATCAGCACGACCTCGCCGTCGCGGACGATGTAATCCTTGTCCCTGGTGAACAGCTTGTGCGCCCGAATCGCCTGGTTGACGTGATGCACGACGGTGGTGCTTTCCGGGTCGTAGAGGCTCCGGCCCTCTTCCAGCAGCTCATGCGCCTGCAACATCTGTTCCAGGTACTCGTTGCCCTCGTCGGTAAAGGTGACGTTCCTGGTCTTTTCGTCGACCGTGTAGTGATCCTCCGAGAGTTCGGGAATCAGCTTGTCGATGGCCTGGTACAGTTCGGACCGGTCGTCGGAGGGGCCCGAGATGATCAGCGGCGTCCGGGCCTCGTCGATCAGGATCGAGTCCACCTCGTCGACGATGGCATAATAGTGATCGCGCTGGAACATCTGGTCCAGCTCGGACTTCATGTTGTCGCGCAGGTAGTCAAAACCCAGCTCGTTGTTCGTCGCGTAGGTGATGTCGCAGGCATAGGCCTGTTTCTTTTCATCGTCGGGCTGGCGCGGGTAGACCACGCCGGTCGACATGCCCAAGGCGCCGTAGACGTTGCTCATCCATTCGGCGTCACGCTTGGCGAGATAGTCGTTGACGGTGACGATATGCACGCCCCGGCCCGTCAGCGCGTTGAGGTAGGCGGGGAAGGTCGCGACCAGCGTCTTGCCCTCACCGGTCTTCATTTCGGCGATGTTGCCCTGGTGCAGGAAGATCCCGCCCATCAGCTGCACGTCGAAGGCGCGCAGGCCCAGCGCCCGCTTGGCGGCCTCGCGGCAATTGGCAAAGGCCTCTGGCAGAAGGTCGTCCAGCTTTTCGCCGTTGGCGATGCGCTCCTTGAACTCCTGGGTCTTGGCGATCAGATCGGCGTCGTCGAGCTTCTCGAACTCCGGCTCCAGCGCGTTGATCTTTTCCACCAGCGGGCGTGTGGCCTTGATCTTACGGTCATTCGGGGTGCCGAATACCTTACGCGCGATTTTTCCAAGCATGGTCTGATGTACCTGTTTCCAGCGTCAAGTGCGGCATCTGCTTGCCCGCCTCGCACATGAGCCATATGACGGAACGAAAAGACCGGCCTCGCAGAGCCTTTCGGGCATGTAAGGGGACGGCTGTAGAGTGTCAACGCCGCCCAGGGACGCGGCACCGAATCAAGAGGAAGAACCGATGTCGAAAACCCTCATGAAACTGTCGGCTGCGGCGGTCGCCCTGACCCTTGCGCTGCCGGTCGCGGCGCAGGACGCCGACGCCGACAAGCCGGCCGAGATCACGATCGACACCGTTGTCGCCACCGTCAATGGCACGGACATCACCTTCGGTCACATGCTGATGGCGCGCGCCTCGCTGCCCGAGCGGTTCCAGCAGTCGCCGACCGACCAGCTCTGGGAAGGCCTGCTGGAACGGCTGATCCAGTATGAAACCCTGGCCCAGTCCGACAAGAGTGAGGAAACCTACCGCGTGCAGCTGGCGCTGGACAATGAAAAGCGCGAACTGCTGGCGGCCGAGGCGATGCAGGCCGTCGCCGACGGTGCCGTGACCGAAGAGGCCGTCGAGGCCGCCTACAAGGCCGACTATGTCGATGCCGACCTGGGCGTCGAATACAACGCCTCGCACATCCTGGTCGAGACCGAGGAAAAGGCCAAGGAACTGGTCCAGGAACTGGCCGACGGCGCCGATTTCGCGGAACTGGCGCGCGCCAACTCCACCGGCCCGACCGGTCCGAACGGCGGTTCGCTGGGTTGGTTCGGCAAGGGCCGCATGCTCAAGGCGTTTGAGGACGCGGTCGCCGAGATGGAGCCGGGCGCTGTCTCGGACCCGGTGCAGACGCGCTATGGCTGGCACGTCATCACCCTGAACGAGACCCGGACAATGGATGCCCCGGCGCTGGAAGAGGTCCGTCCCGCGATCGAGCAGAAGCTCAAGCAGGACGCGGTTCAGGCCTACATCGAAGCACAGGCCGAGGCAGGTGAGGTGACGCGGCTCGATTTCACGGAAATCGACACATCCGTCCTGAACAACCTCGGCCTGCTGTCGGAGTAAGCCCATGCCGCCCCGGTCTCCGCTTGCACCCGCAGACTTTCCCGCGCTCCCGGTCATCGGGGGCGCAAGGTTCGCCATCGCCGAGGCCGGGGTGCGCTACAAGGGCCGCCCGGACGTGATGCTGGCGCTGCTCGACCCCGGCAGCGTGGTGGCCGGGGTCTTTACCCGCTCGGCCACGCGGTCGGCCAACGTGCTGGATTGCCAGGCCAAGATCGGCGCGGACAGCGCCGAAGGCGCGGCCATCATCGTCAACTCGGGCAACTCCAACGCCTTTACCGGCAAGGCCGGTGAGGGTTCTGTCGCCGCCATTTGCGAGGCCGTGGCGACAGGCACCGGCCTGCCCGCGTCGCGCGTCTTTACCTCGTCCACCGGCGTGATCGGTGAACGTCTGCCGCATGATCGCATCACCGCCAAGCTGGACGAGCTGCACGGCGCCCTGTCGTCCGACGGCATGGCCGATGCCGCCCGCGCCATCATGACCACCGACACCTTCCCCAAGGCGGCGACGGCGGAAATCGACGTCGATGGCAAACCGGTGCGGATTGCCGGGATCGCCAAGGGGTCGGGCATGATCGCGCCCGACATGGCGACGATGCTGGTCTACATCTTCACCGACGCGCGCATCGGCCGGGCAGATCTGCAGGGGCTGGTGTCGGAACTCAACGCCAAGACCTTCAACAACATCACCGTGGACAGCGACACCTCGACCTCGGACACGCTGCTGGTGGCGGCGACCGGGGCGTCGGGGGTCGATGTGACCTGGAACGCCGACTTCACCCAGGCGCTCTACAACGTGATGCTGGACCTGGCGCACCAGGTTGTCCGCGACGGTGAGGGGGCGACGAAATTCGTCACCGTGCATGTCTCCGGCGCGGCCTCGGATGCCGATGCCCGCGCCCATGCCCTGTCCATCGCCAATTCGCCGCTGGTCAAGACCGCGCTCGCCGGTGAGGATCCGAACTGGGGCCGCATCGTGATGGCCGTGGGCAAGAGCGGCGCCGCCGCCGATCGGGACAAGCTGACAATCCGCTTTGGCGACATCCTGGTCGCCAGCGAAGGCTGGGTCGCCGAAAGCTACCGCGAAGAGGATGGCGCCACCTATTTCAAGGGGCAGGAAATCGACATCAACGTCGATATCGGCCTCGGCGCCGGGCAGGCCACCGTCTGGACTTGCGACCTGACCCACGGCTACATCCAGATCAACGCGGACTACCGGTCCTGACCTTTCCGTCGCGGCCCTTGGTTTCTTTGGGCTGAAAATACCTCCGGGGAGCGCGAGGGGCTGGCCCCTCGCTCCCTCCCTCGCCAGCCAGAACAGGCCCCGTCATGAAGATCATTCTCGTCTCCGCTGTCGCCCTGATCGACGCTGACGGTCGCGTCCTGCTGGCCCAGCGACCCAAGGGCAAGAGCATGGCCGGCCTCTGGGAGTTTCCCGGTGGCAAGGTCGAACCGGGCGAAACGCCCGAGGCTGCGCTGATTCGCGAACTGCACGAGGAACTGGGGATCGAAACCTGGTCCAGTTGCCTTGCACCGCTGACCTTCGCCTCGCACAGCTATGACGATTTCCACCTGCTGATGCCGCTCTTTGCCTGCCGCAAATGGGGCGGGATTCCGCAGTCGAACGAAGGTCAGGCGCTGAAATGGGTGCGCAAGCAGGATCTGCGCGACTACCCGATGCCGCCTGCCGATGTGCCCCTGATCCCGATTCTGAGGGATTGGCTTTAGGCAAGCCCTGCTGACCTTTTTCCGGACAGACGGCGCGGGCAACAGCCCGGTTGCCCGCGCTTTCAGCGCGAGTGCCCGTAATTTGGGCGTCATATCGTGGATGATAGACGAAGGGATTATGGAATTGTTAACGGCCCCGGTGTAATTTTGGCAAAATTGTGACAACCGGAGGAGTGTCATGCTCAAGACAATCGTGATCGGCAGTTGTGTGTCCGTTCAGGGCCTGCTGGAAAAGACCCTTCCCGACGGGCGCATCTCGGTCCGTGTCGGCCAGCAAATCTATACCGGTCGCCCTGCCTGACATCACCGGGGACGGCGGGAACGGCCCCCGGTTTTCATCCAGTTGACATGAAAAGACCCCCGATCCGGGGGTCTTTTTGTGTTTGCGGTTTAGCTCGAGGGGCCGGATCAGTCCAGCGACCGCTCGATTTCCTGGCGCTCGAAGATCTCGATGACATCGTCGGGACGAATGTCGTCGTAGTTCTCGAACGCCATGCCGCATTCCTGGCCGGATTGCACTTCGGCAACCTCGTCCTTGAAACGCTTGAGCGTTTTCAGCGTGCCTTCGTGGATCACCACGTCGTCACGCAGCAGGCGCACACCGGCGGACCGGCGGGCAACGCCCTCGGTGACGAGACAGCCCGCCACCTTGCCGACGTTGGAGACCTTGAAGACCTCCTTGATCTTGGCATAGCCGATGAAGTTCTCGCGGACCTCGTTCGACAGCAGGCCCGAGGCCGCCGCCTTCACGTCGTCCACGAGGTCGTAGATCACCGAGTAGTAGCGGATCTCCACGCCCTTCTGGTTGGCGGCGTTACGGGCGGGCGCATTGGCACGCACGTTAAAGCCGATCACCGGACAGCCAGAGGCCTCTGCAAGGCCGACGTCCGTTTCGGTGATGGCACCCACGCCATAGTGGATGACCCGCACGCGGACCTCGTCGTTGCCGACCTTTTCCAGGGCCTGCACGATGGCCTCGGACGAGCCCTGCACGTCCGCCTTGACGATGACCGGCAGCTCGCTGACGTTCTCGTCTTCCTTGGCCTTCTGCAGCAGCTGGTCCAGCGTGGTGGCGGCACCCGCCGCGGCACGCTTTTCCTTGGCCAGGTTGGCGCGGTACTCGGCGATTTCACGCGCCTGCGCCTCGGTCTCGGTCACGTTCAGCACGTCGCCCGCTTCGGGTGTGCCGTTCAGGCCCAGAACCTCGACAGGCACCGAGGGACCGGCTTCCTTGACGCGGTCGCCCTTGTCGTTGATCAGCGCGCGGACCTTGCCGTACTGCTCGCCGACGACAAAGACGTCGCCTTGGCGCAGTGTCCCGTTCTGCACCAGAACGGTGGCCACGGGACCGCGGCCCACGTCCAGCTGTGCTTCGATCACGGCCCCTTCGGCGGCCCGGTTCGGGTTCGCCTTCAGTTCCAGGATCTCGGCCTGCAGCGCAATGGCTTCCAGCAGTTCGTCCAGGCCCTGGCCGGTATGGGCCGAAACCTCGACGTCCTGCACGTCACCGGACAGTTCCTCGACGATCACCTCGTGCTGCAGCAGGTCGGTGCGCACCTTGGTCGGGTTGGCCGATGGCTTGTCGACCTTGTTGATCGCCACGATCATCGGGACACCGGCCGCCTTGGCGTGGTTGATGGCCTCGACGGTCTGCGGCATCACCGCGTCATCCGCGGCCACGACCAGAACGACGATATCCGTCACCTGTGCCCCGCGCGAACGCATCGAGGTAAAGGCCGCGTGGCCCGGCGTGTCGAGGAAGCTCAGCACGGCACCGCTGTCGGTTGTCACCTGGTAGGCGCCGATGTGCTGGGTGATCCCGCCCGCTTCGCCAGCAGTCACCTTGGCATCCCGGATCGCGTCCAGAAGCGAGGTCTTGCCGTGGTCGACGTGGCCCATGATCGTGATGACAGGGGGACGCGACTGCAGGTCTTCGGGCTTGTCCTCGACCTCCTTGATGACGTCCTCGACATCGGCATCGGACACGCGCTGCACGCGGTGGCCGAATTCCTCGATGATCAGTTCCGCGGTGTCGGCGTCGATCGACTGGTTCTGAGTCGCCATGATGCCGCTGTTCATCAGCGCCTTGACGACGTCGCCCACCCGTTCGGCCATCCGGTTGGCCAGTTCGGCCACCGTGATCGCCTCGGGCAGTTTGACGTCGCGCGTCACCTTCTCGCGGGACTGCTGGCCGCCCATCGCCTTCTGGCGGGCGCGTTCCTGTTTCCGCTTCATCGCGGCCAGGGATTTCTGCCGGCCGCCTTCGCCACCGGAGAGTGCCTGGTTCAGGGTCAGCTTGCCCGAACGGCGGCCACCGTCGCCACCACGGCCACGACCACCGCGACCACCCTTCTGGTCCTCGCGGTCGTTGGGCGCGGCGCGGCGCGGCGCGTCGTCCTTCTTGGGCTTGGCGCGGGCCTGGTCGTCGGCCTTGGGCGCAGGCTGAGCGGCGGCGACGGCGGCGGCCTTGGCCGCGTCTTCCGCCTCGCGCTTCTTGCGCTCTTCTTCCTCGGCCTTGCGCTTCAGCGCTTCCTCGGCTTCGCGCTGTTCGCGCTCTTTCTGTTCCTTTTCGGCGCGGAGGCGCTCACGCTCTTCGGCGCGGGCCTTTTCCTCGGCTTCGCGCTTGGCGGCTTCCTCGACCTCGCGGGCCTTTGCGGCCTGCAGTGCCTTCAGGCGGCGTTCCATTTCAGCGTCAGAGATGCCGGCCGGGCGCTTGCCACCCGATCCGCCGACCTGGCCGCCTTTGCCGCCGCCCGCACCGCCACCGGCGCCGGGTTTCGGTACGACGACCCGCTTACGCTTGGTCTCCACCACGACGTTCTTTGTGCGCCCGTGGCTGAAGCTCTGCTTCACACTGCCCGATCGGGCTCCGCCACGTACACCCAATGTCTTTTTGCCGTCGTTATCGCTCATAAAGCTTCTTCATCCTTTCCGGTGGCCCCTGCCACCGCGATCCGCGTCGTTCAGGACGCGTACACCCTTCAAGCGCTGGGCTTCCTCTACAATACGCGGCACGAGTCCGCCAGAGCCAAGCGCGGCATGTATCACAGTTTGTCGGCCAAAGGCCATGCCCAGTTCATCCGCCGTCAGCCAGCCGATATAATCGCCGCCATATGGCGTCGACAGTTTCGACTTGCCCCGACCCGAGCCGTCTTCCGCCTGGATCAGCACCGAGGCCTCTTCCATCTGCAACCAGGACTTGACCTTCTCGTAGCCCGAGATGGCCTGTCCCGACTTCCGCGCCAGCGAGATCAGGTCGATGACCCGCTTCGCCAACATCTGTTCGATCAGATCGGACAGCCCGTCGGGGAGTTTCACAGGCTGTTTCATCGCCCGTGAAAAAAGCCCCTTTGCGGCTGCCTTGTCGATCGCCGCCCGGTTGGCCGATACATATACGCCCCGTCCCGGCAATTTACCAGCCAGATCCGGCACGATGCGTCCGTCCGGGCCCAGGACAAACCGGATCAGCCCGTCCCGGGGCTGCACGTCGCCTGTGGCGATGCACTTACGCTCCGGTCCGTCGTCGTGGTTCTTGGCCTGTCCGCCCCTGGTCATGCCGGTTTTACGCCTCCTGCTCGTCGGTGTCGGCCTCGCCTTCGGCCAGCTCTTCCTCGCCGTCGTCTTCCGACGCTTCCAGCTCGGTCGGATCAACCCAGCCAAGCAGGACGCGCGCGGTCATGACCATGTTCTGCGCCTCTTCGAGATCGACCTCGAACTTCTCCAGCAGACCGTCGTCCTTGACCCGCTGGCCGTCCACGGTCGTCCAGCCGCCGGCCAGTTCCCAGTCGGCGCAGGTGGCAAAGTCTTCCAGCGTCTTGATGCCGTCCTCGGCCAGCGCCTCGACCATCTGCGGGGTCAGCCCCTCGAAGTTCACCAGGCTGTCGTCCACGCCCAGTTCGCGGGCATGTTCCAGTGCCTTGCGGGCCTGCTCTTCCAGAACGTCGCGGGCACGGGCCTGCAATTCGTTGGCGGTGTCCTCGTCGACGCCGTCGATCACCAGTAGTTCGTCCAGTTCGACATAGGCCACCTCTTCGAGGTTGGTGAAGCCTTCGGAGACCAGAAGCTGGGCAAAGAACTCATCCAGGTCCAGCGTGTCCATGAACAGCTTGGTGCGTTCCTCGAACTCGGCTTGGCGCCGCTTCGATTCTTCCTCTTCGGTCATGATGTCGATATCGAGCCCGGTCAGTTGCGAGGCGAGGCGAACGTTCTGACCGCGCCGGCCGATGGCAAGGCTCAACTGCTCGTCCGGAACCACCACTTCGATGCGCTCGGCCTCTTCATCCAGGACCACCTTGCTCACCTCTGCGGGCTGCAATGCGTTCACAAGGAAGGTCGGCATGTCCTCGTTCCACGGGATGATGTCGATCTTTTCGCCTTGCAGCTCGTTCACGACGGCCTGAACGCGGCTGCCGCGCATGCCGACGCAGGCGCCGACCGGGTCGATGCCGCTGTCGTAGGACACGACGCCGATCTTGGCGCGGCTGCCCGGGTCGCGGGCGACGGCCTTGATCTCGATGATGCCGTCATAGATTTCCGGCACTTCCATCTTGAACAGCTCGGCCATGAACTGCGGGTCGGTGCGGGACAGGAAGATCTGCGGTCCGCGCGTCTCACGCCGCACATCCTTGATGTAGCAGCGGATACGGTCGCCGGGGCGATACGATTCGCGGCCGATTTTCTCGTTGCGGCGCAGGATCGCCTCGCCACGGCCCACGTCGACGATGACGTTGCCGTATTCCTCGCGCTTGACGACACCATTGATGATGGTGCCGGCGCGATCCTCGAATTCGGCGAACTGACGGTCACGCTCGGCTTCGCGGACCTTCTGCAGGATCACCTGCTTGGCCGACTGTGCCGCGATCCGACCCAGTTCCACCGGCGGAACCTCTTCGGAGTAGGTGTCGCCAACCGCAGGATCGGCGAGGTACTGCTTGGCCTGCTCGACGGTCAGCTCGGCCTGGTAGTTCTCCAGGTCCTCGTCCTCGACCACGGTGCGGACGCGGGTAAAGGTCGCCTTGCCGGTGCGGCGGTCGATCGACACGCGGATGTCCATCTCGGCGCCGTAACGGGACTTGGCCGCCCGGGCGAGGCTTTCTTCCATCGCTTCGACGACCAGACCGGGGTCGATCATCTTCTCGCGCGCCACCGCCTCGGCGGTCTGCAGGAGTTCCAGCTGGTTTGCAGAGGTGATTGCCATTGTTATTGCTCCTCGTCCCGAGCCTGTTCGGTCTCGATCTCGTCAAACTTGGTCTCGTCCAGTGTATCGTTTCCGCCCTGGGCGTCGGCCTTTTTGCGGGCCTTCAGCATGAGGCGGATCAGGTCATCCGTCATCACCAGCTTGGCGTCGGTCAGCCAGTCGAACTGCAGCCCGATGGTGCCCTCGTCCAGGTTGATCAGTACCTCGCCGTCCTCGACCCCGGCCAGCACGCCGCGAAACCGCTTGCGCCCTTCGATCATCTCCGAGGTTTCAAGCCGGGCTTCGTAGCCTTCGTAGGTGTCGAAATCCTTGAGCCGCGTCAGCGGGCGGTCGATGCCGGGGCTGGAGACCTCCAGCGTGTAGGTGTCGATGATCGGGTCCTCGACGTCCAGCACGGCGCTGACGGCGGTCGAGATCTCGGCGCATTCATCCACCTCGATCCCGCCTTGGGGGCGTTCGGCCATGATCTGCAGGGTGGGCACCTGGCCGCCCATCAGTCGGATGCGCACCAGGTCGAATCCCATGTCCTCGATCACGGGCTGCACGATCTCCGCAAGACGCTTGTCCATGCCGGTCTTTGCGATCAGGTCGGTCATCGGTCACTTGCCTTTCGGGCACAAAAAAACGGGCCAGCGGCCCGTTGTCGAAAGAACGATGGGCGCCGGGGCTGAACCTCGGCGCGCCGCTGTTGAGGCGCGTATAGGCGAGGCGCTGGATGGACGCAAGCAGATTCGCGAATGGCCGGGACCGTGGCCGGGCAGGCCGTTTCGAAACGGCTTGGTCAAGCGGCTTCCAAGCCGCTTGCCAACGCGCTTGCAAGCGCGTTGCTCCCCGCCCGGACCGGCGCGTTCGCAGGAAATGTTAACGAAACCTTGCCGCTTTGTACAAAATGCCGGAATCGCCGTACGTTTTGTACAAAACGTACCAAACCTCCGCGTCAGGTCATCACGTCCGGGGCCTCGCGCCCGGTGCGTTCCGACAGACCGGTCAAGGCGTTCACCGCCGCCGCCAGATCCCGCAGCGCGGCCTGCGTTTCGACGTTCAGATCGCCCCCGGCCGGTTCGTAGCGTTCCAGGTAGACCCGGATCGTCGCGCCCTCGGTGCCCGTGCCCGACAGGCGGATCACCGCCCGGCTGTCGTCCTCGAAAAAGATCCGCAGGCCCTGGTTTCGGCTGACCGACCCGTCCACCGGATCGGTATAGGAAAACTGGTCGGCGCGGGCGATCACCTTGGGTGGATTACCCACCTCGGTGCCGGGAAGATCGTCCAGCCGGGCGTTCATGTCCGCCATGAGCCCCTCCGCAGCGGAGGAGTCCACCGCCTCGTAATCATGCCGCGAATAGTAGTCGCGGCCATAGCTGCGCCAGTGGTCCTGCAGGATCTCCGCCACGGAAATCTTTCGCACGGCCAATATGTTGAGCCACAGAAGCACCGCCCACAGCCCGTCTTTCTCGCGCACATGATCGCTGCCCGTGCCGGCGCTTTCCTCTCCACAAAGAGTCGCGCGGCCCGCGTCCAGCAGGTTGCCGAAGAACTTCCAGCCGGTCGGGGTCTCGAAGCTCTCGATGCCCAGTTTCGCCGCGACCCGGTCGGCGGCGCGGCTGGTCGGCATCGACCGGGCCACACCCGCCAGCCCGCGCGCATACCCCGGCGCCAGCTGCGCATTGGCCGCCAGCACCGCAAGGCTGTCCGAGGGCGTGACATAGACGCCCTTGCCCAGGATCATGTTGCGGTCTCCGTCCCCGTCCGAGGCGGCGGCGAAATCCGGCCCGTCGTCGCGCATCACCATGTCGACCAGCGGCTTGGCCCAGATCGGGTTCGGGTCCGGATGCCCCTTGCCGAAATCGACCGAGGGCACGCCGTTCAGCACCGTCCCCTCTGGTGCGCCCAGCATTCCCTCAATAATTGCAGTGGCATAGGGCCCCGTGACCGCGTGCATCGCGTCGAATTTCAGGGCAAAGCCTCCGGCGATCAGCGCCCGGATCGCGTCAAAGTCAAAGAGTTCCTGCATCAGCGCGGCATAATCGGCCACCGGGTCCAGGATCTCGACCGTCGTCTTACCCAAGGCCACCTCGCCCAGCAGCGCCAGGTCCACGTCCGGTGTCTCCAGCGTAAGATATTCCGAAACGGTCTGCGTTGCCTCGTGGATCGCGGCGGTCACGCTTTCGGGCGCCGGGCCGCCGTTGGAGATGTTGTATTTCAGCCCGAAATCCGCATCGATCCCGCCGGGATTGTGGCTGGCCGACAGGACCAGTCCGCCATCGGCGCCGCGTTTGCGGATCAGGTTCGAGGCGGCGGGCGTTGACAGCAGTCCTTCCCGCCCGACGATGCAGCGCGCGGCGCCTTGCGCTGCGGCCATGCGCAGGATCGTCTGGATCGCCTCGGCGTTGAAATAGCGCCCATCCCCGCCGACCACGAAAGTTTTGCCCGAGACACCGCCGATGGCGTTGAAGATCGACTGGATGAAGGCCTCGACATAGCCGTCCTGCATGAAGACCCGTGTCTTCTTGCGCAGGCCCGAGGTGCCGGGTTTCTGACCGTCGAAGGGCGTCAGGGGGCGGGTGATGGGCGTCATGGAAAAGGTCCTTTCTAATCGGTCCCGCTGCGGTCCGCAGGCATGAAAGCGCGAATGCGGCTGGCGGGCAATGCCTGCTTGAGTCCGTCGACCGCCACCGGCAGGCGGCGGCGCCAGTTCGGATGTTCGGTGACGGTGCCGGGCAGATTCTGCGCCTCGAGACAGCCCAGAAGATCGTCCAGTTGCAGCGCCACCAGGGTCGAGGGCGCGGTGCAAAGCCGGGCCTGGACCGCTTCGGCGATCCTGTCCGGTCCGGCCTCGGGCGGCAGGTCGCACAGCTTGCGCAGGCCCGCGCGCTGGCGGGCGCGTTCATCGTGGCGGGCGCGGGTCTGGCCGCTGGTCAGCCAGCCCATGCGCTGCCACCAGTCGATGTCCTGCCCGTACCAGAAGCCGCGCAGCGTCGGCGTGTCATGGGTGCCGAAACAGGCAAGCGAGAAGGCGCGCAGATCCTTGGGATCGCAAAGCGTGCCGTCCGCCGCCGTCTCGTATTGCCAGACGGCATAGCTCAGCAGGCCGGCGCCATTCAGGGTTTCGCGAAACCCGTCGGGCACAAGCCCCAGGTCCTCGCCCACCACAAGGCAGCGCGCCCGCGCCGCCTCGATGGCGATCACGGCCAGAAGGCTTTCGAAGGGCTGCGAGACATAGCCGCCCGGGCTGCCGTCATCGGGAATCCAGAAGCTGCGCAAGAGGCCCAGCGCGTGATCGACCCGCAGGATACCCGCCTTGGCCATCAGCTTGCGCAGCATGGCGCGCAGCGGGCGGTATTGCGCGGCACGCAGCCGCGCGGGCGCATGGGCGGCCAGGTTCCAGGATTGGCCTTCGGGGTTCAGATGGTCGGGCGGGGCGCCGATGGTGACGCCATGCGCGATGGTGTCGCGATGCATCCAGACCTCGGCGCCGCCGGGCCGCGCGCCCACGGCCAGATCCAGGTACAACCCGAAGTCCATCCCGGCCTCACACGCGGCGGCCTGCGCGGCCTCGATCTGCATCTCGGCCCGCCATTGCAACCACTGGTGGAATTCTACGTCCTCGGCGGCGGCACGTGCGGCCTCGGGGCCGGGACGGCGAAGATGGGCGGGCCAGTCGCGGAAATCCTCGCCGTGCAGGGTGCTGAGCGCCTCGAACTGGGCAAAGGTATCCAGCCGCGCGCCGCCCTCGGCCCGGAAGCGCTGAAAGGCGCGGCGTTCAGGGTCCGGCGCGGTCTCGAACCGCAGGTATTCATTGCGCAGCGCGCCGCGCTGGCGGCGGCGATAGGTGGCATAGTCGATCAACTCGGCGCGGGGCGTCGGACCCAGTCCGGCACGCGGGGCAATGTGATCGGTGCTGAAAAAGCCGCGATGCGTGGGCGAATAGGGGCTGGTCATCTCTTCGGCGGTCCAGCCCAGCGCATGGATCGGGTTAAGCCCCAGGAACTGCGCCCCCGCCTGCGCCAGTGCGCGCAGGGCGGCGGGCAGGTCGCCATAGCTGCCCAATCCGCCGTTGTGCCCGGAACGCAGGCCATAAAGCGCGCCGCAGACACCCCATCCCTTGGCCCGCCCGGTGACATCCTGGACGGTCGGTGCATGGGCGGGCGCGGCGAGCACCAGCGATTCGGTGTGCCGGTCCGGTGCGGCGACATGCAGGGTGAAATACCCCATGTCCAGCGGCCCGAGGTCGATGCTTTCCCCGGCCCGGCCCGTCTGAACCTCGGCGCCGGTCTCGTCCAGCAGCATCCAGTCGCAGGGCGCCGAAACGGGCAGCGACAGGGGCGCGCCCGCGCGGGCCAGGATCTCGGGCGGCACATGTGTCTCTTTTTGGCGGGCGCGCAGGTGGTCCAGCGCCTCGGTCACCGCAGCGGGTGAATCGGCCTCGACGCCCATGCCCCCCAGAAGCGCGCGCAGCGTTTCCGGCGCGGCGGCATGTTCGTGACCTTGCAAGTCGTGAAAGCCGAGGTGAACGCCATAGGCCTTGGCCAGGTCGCGCAGGGCCTCGTCGGCTCCGGTCATGTCGGTGTCTCCGGATGGCGGACAAAGCCCGCGACGCTGAATGCGGCGACGGTGACGGTCGCCTCGGTGATGTCCTGCGGGTGTTGGCGGGGCGCCGAGCTGTCGATTTCGCGCCGCCATGTCCCGGCGGGTGCGGGCAGTTCCAGAACCTGATCCCCACCCTCACGGTTGAAGGCCAGCAGGACCTCGCCCGAACCGTCGCAGTCCGCCGGGCCCTCGGCGCAGCAGCGCAAGAGAAGGCAGAGCGAGGACAGGCCGGGATCGCGCCAGTTGAGCGCGCTGCCGTCGAAGCCCCGCCATTCCACGTCGGGCTTGCCGTCCGCGCGCTGAACCCCGTGCAGGAACCGTCCTTGCCGCAGCACGCCATGCGCCTTGCGAAACCCGATCAGCGCCGCGACAAAGCCGATCAGCTCGTCGTCCATCGTGGCCCAGTCCAGCCAGCTGGTCTCATTATCCTGGCAATAGGCGTTGTTGTTGCCGCCTTGCGAATTGCCGCCCTCGTCGCCCGCAAGGATCATGGGCGTGCCCTGCGACAGCAGAACCGTGGCCAGCATGTTGCGGACGCGCTGGCGGCGGGCAGAGAGGATCGCCTCGTCCGAGGTCTCGCCTTCTTCGCCCAGGTTGTCCGAGTGGTTGGCGTTGTGGCCGTCGCGGTTGCCTTCGCCGTTGGCCTCATTGTGGCGTTTCGAATAGGCGGTGACATCGGCCAGCGTAAAGCCATCATGGGCGGCTGCGAAATTGACCGAGGCCCAGGCGCGCCGTCCGCGCGCGTCGAACAGGTCCGCCGTGCCCAGAAGGGCAGAGCCAAGGTCCTGCGCCGCGTGCCCGTCACCGCGCCAGAAGCGCCGGACAGTGTCGCGAAAGCGATCGTTCCACTCGGCGAATTCGGGCGGGAACTGGCCCAGTCGATAGCCCCCGTGCCCAAGGTCCCAGGGTTCGGCGATCAGCTTGACCTCGGCCAGCAGCGGGTCCTGCCTGAGCGCGTCCATAAAGCCGCCGTGCCGGTCGAACCCCTGGCGTTCGCGCCCCAGCGTCGTGGCGAGGTCAAAGCGGAACCCGTCCACGCCCATGCACTCGACCCAGAACCGCAGGGAATCCAGGATCATCCGCAGGACATAGGGATGGTCGGTGTTCAGCGTGTTCCCGGTGCCGGTGTCGTTGACATAGAACCGGGGCTGTCCCTCGACGAGGCGATAGTAGGAGGCATTGTCCAACCCCCGAAAGGAGAAGGTGGGACCAAGGTGATCGCCCTCTGCCGAGTGGTTGTAGACCACGTCGAGGATCACTTCGATCCCGGCGGCGTGGAAGCGTTCGACCATCTGGCGGAACCCGGCCACGCCTTGCGGGCCGAGGTAACGCGGTTCGGGAACAAAGAACCCGGCCGTGTTGTAGCCCCAGTAGTTCACCAGCCCGCGCCCGGTCAGCGCGTTTTCCGACCGGATCGCCTGTACCGGCAGCAGTTCGACCGTGGTGATGCCGAGACGGGTCAGGTGATCCAGCATCGGCTGGCTGGCCAGCCCCTCGACGGTGCCGCGCAGGGCCTCGGGCACCTTGGGGTGGCGCATCGTGCCGCCCCGGACGTGGGTCTCGTAGATGACCGTGTTGCTCCACCCGCGCCGTAGCCTATGGGCGCCGGTGGGGTAGTCTTCGGGGTCCCAGACCACGGATTTCGGCGTATGAGGCGCGCTGTCGGACGAGTTGAACGACAGGTCGCTGTCACCCGAACCGGGGCTGTAGCCAAAGGTGGCCGGATGTGTGCTGAACGCGCCGTGCAGGGCGCGGGTATAGGGATCGACCAACAGCTTGTTGGGATTGAAGCGGTGGCCGCGCTCGGGGGCAAAGGGGCCGTGGACGCGGTATCCGTAAAGGGCGCCGGGCTTCAGTCCCGGAACATACCCGTGCCAGACCGGGCCGCGCCGTTGGGGCAGCGAAAGGCGCTGCACCTCTGTCTTGCCGTCGGCAGAGAAGAGGCACAGCTCGACCCGCTGGGCGTGTTCCGAGAAAAGCGCGAAATTGGTGCCTTCGCCGTCAAAGAGCGCGCCCAGCCGGTTCGGCCGGCCCGCGCCGATCCCGTATGTGCCGCCCGATTTCCTGGTCATGCGCAGAGCGTCTCGTACATCCGGACATAGTCGCGGGCGGAGCTTTCCCAGCCCACGGGCTGACGCATGGCCGCTGCCTGCATCTGTTTCCAGAGGTCCCGGTCGGCATGGGCGGCGATGGCGCGGGCAATCGCCCCCTCGATCCCGGCGATTGAAACGTCGTCAAAGACAAAGCCGGTGGCCACGCCCGCCGCCAGTGCTGCATGGTTGGCGTCGATCACCGTGTCGGCCAGACCGCCGGTCCGCGCCACCACGGGCAAGGTGCCATAGCGCAGCCCGTACAGCTGGGTCAGGCCGCAGGGTTCAAAGCGCGAGGGGATCAGGATCGCGTCGGACGCACCCTGCATCAGGTGTGAGAGCGCCTCGTCATAGCCGATCTCGACCCCGATCTTGCCCGGGAACCGCGCTGCGGCGTCTCGAAAGGCCTGTTCCAGCTCCGGCTCGCCCGAACCCAAGAGCGCAAGCTGTCCGCCACCCGCGACCAGCGCGGGCAGGGCACCGGCCAGCGCGTCCAGTCCCTTTTGCAGGGTCAGGCGGCTGATGACACAGAAGAGCGGGCCGTCATGGTCCGGGTCCAGACCCAGACGTTCGGCAAGGGTGGCGCGGTTCTTGGCCTTGGCGCCCAGCCGTTTCAGCCCGTAAGTCGCCGTCAGGGCCGGGTCGCTCTTGGGGTTCCAGGCCTCCAGGTCGATGCCGTTCAGGATGCCGGTCAGGTTTGAGGCCCGGCCCGCAAGTACCCCATCCAGCCCCATGCCGAATTGCGGGGTCAGGACCTCGCGCGCGTAGGTCGGGCTGACGGTGGTGATGTGATCGGCATAGACCAGCCCCGCCTTGAGGAAACTGACGTCGCCGTAATATTCCAGCCCTCCGGGGTGGAACCAGTCGCTGCGCAACTGCAGATCGCCCATGACCTGGGGGCCGAAACGGCCCTGGAAGGCGATGTTGTGGATGGTGATGACCGACTTGGGCGGTGTGCGTCCGTCCTGTTTCAGGTAGACCGGTGCCAGCCCCGCTTGCCAGTCATGCGCGTGCAGCACGTCCGGCACCCAGCCGTCCAGACCGTCAAAGGAAACCCGCGCCGCCGCCTGCGCCAACGCGCCAAAGCGGCGGTGATTGTCGGGCCAGTCCTTGCCATCGGCGCCTGTGTAGGGCGCGCCGGGCCGGTCGAAAAGCTGCGGCGCGTCGAGCAGCAGCAGAGTCAGTCCCTCGGCCTGAACCTCGACCAGCCGTCCGGGACCACCGGGCAGGTCGCCAAAGCTGGCCACCTCCTTGCCCTTGGCCAGCAGGGGAAACAGCGCCGGGTAGGCGGGCAGGACGGTCTTGACCTCGACCCCCAGCGGCGCCAGCGCGCCCGGCAAGGCACCCGCCACGTCCGCCAGCCCCCCGGTCTTGACGAAGGGCGCGCATTCCGAGGCGACCATCAGCACCTTCATGTGATCACTCCAGTTCCTCGATCATCTTGCGGGTGATGAGGCAAATGCCGTTTTCGGTCCGGCGGAACCGTTTGGCGTCCAGCTCGGGGTCTTCGCCCACGACCAAACCCGGCGGGATTTTCACGCCACGGTCGATGATCGCGTTCTTGATATGCGCCCGCCGTCCGACCTCGGAATAGGGCAGGGCGACGACGCCTTCCATCTGTGAATAGGAATGCGTCTTGACGCCGGTAAAGAGCAGGCAGCGATAGAGCGACGAGCCCGAGATGATGCAGCCGCCCGAGACCATCGAGGACACGGCCTGCCCACGGCGGCCCTCCTCGTTGTGGATGAACTTGGCGGGGGCCGTCAGCTCGGAATAGGTCCAGATCGGCCAGTCGGTGGCGTAGATGTCCAGTTCCGGTTCAAAGTCGGTCATGTCGATATTGGCCTGCCAGTAGGCATCAAGCGTGCCGACGTCGCGCCAGTAGGGTTTCTTTTCCAACCCCGACATGACGCAGGACCGGCCAAAGGGATGGGCGACGGCATCGCCCGAGGCGACCAGCCCGGGGATGATGTCCTTGCCGAAGTCATGGCTGGAATTCGGGTCTTTCGCATCCGCCTCCAGCAGTTCGCACAGGAAATCCGTCTCGAAGACATAAATCCCCATCGAGGCCAGCGAGCGCGTCGGATCGTTCGGCATGGTGGGCGGGTCGGCGGGTTTCTCGACAAAGTCCAGGATCTTGTCGTTCTCGTCCACCGCCATGACGCCAAAGCCCTTGGCCTCTTCGCGCGGCACCTCGATACAGCCGACCGTCACCTTGGCGCCGGATTCCACATGCTGTTCGATCATGTAGGAATAGTCCTGCTTGTAGATATGGTCCCCGGCCAGGATCAGGATGTACTTTGGTTCGTACCCCTTGATGATCGAGATGTTCTGCGTGACCGCGTCGGCGGTGCCCTTGTACCAGTTTTCCTCGTCCACCTGTTGCGAGGCCGGCAGGATATCCAGCCCCTCGTTGCGCTCTGCCCGGAAGAAGGACCAGCCGCGCTGCAGGTGTCGGATCAGGCTGTGCGCCTTGTACTGGGTGGCGACGCCGATCCGGCGGATGCCGGAATTGACCGCGTTCGACAGGGCAAAGTCGATGATCCGGGTCTTGCCGCCGAAATAGACCGCGGGTTTGGCACGGATGTCGGTCATCTCTTTCAGGCGTGACCCGCGCCCGCCTGCCAGGACATAGGCCATCGTCTGCTGGGCCAGTCTGAACCTGTCGTATTCCATGTGATCCTCCCCCGTCATCAGGCGTCCGGTCACTCCCCCCCGGACAGTTGAAAGAACACCGTCGCCAGCGGCGGAACGGTGATTTCGATCGAATAGGCGCAGCCATGTGCCGAGTCCGCCGTTGCGGTCACGCCGCCCGGGTTGCCCTGGCCGCTGCCGCCATAAAGCGGCGCATCGGTGTTCAGGCGCTCGTCCCAGTGGCCCGAAAGCGGCACACCGATCCGGTAGCCATGCCGCGTGACGGGCGTGAAGTTCGACACCATCAGCACCGGTGCCTCTCCCTCTTCGCCCATGCGAACCCAGGAGAAGATCGACTCTGCCGCGTTACCGCCGTCGATCCAGCGAAAGCCCTCTGCCTTGCTATCAAGCTGATAGAGCGCGGGCGTGCCCCGGTAGAGCGTGTTGAGATCGCGGACCAGCCGCTGCATGCCCTTGTGGGACTCCTGCTCCAACAGGTGCCAGTCGAGGCTGCGGCTGTGGTTCCATTCCTCCCACTGGCCGAATTCCCCGCCCATGAACATCAGCTTCTTGCCCGGGTGGCCGTACATGAAGCCGAAATAGGCGCGCAGGTTCGCGAATTTCTGCCAGTCGTCGCCCGGCATCCGCGACAGCAAAGACCCCTTGCCATGCACTACCTCGTCATGGCTGAGCGGCAGCACGAAGTTCTCCGAAAAGGCATAATGCAGCCCGAAGGTCATCTTGTCGTGGTGGTATTTGCGGTTGATCGGGTCCTCGCCCATGTACCGCAGGGTGTCGTTCATCCACCCCATGTTCCACTTGAAGCCGAAGCCCAGCCCGCCGGTATCTGTGGGCGCGCTGACGCCAGGAAAGGCGGTGGATTCCTCGGCCACGGTCATGATGTCCGGGTGCGCGGCATAGACCTGTTCGTTCATGCGCCGCAGAAAGTCGATCGCCTCCAGATTTTCGCGCCCGCCGTGTTTGTTGGGGACCCATTCCCCGTCCTTGCGGGAATAATCGCGGTAGAGCATCGAGGCCACGGCATCGACGCGCAGCCCGTCGATGTGGAACTCTTCCAGCCAGTAACGGGCGTTGGCGATCAGGAAATTGGACACCTCGGTGCGGCCATAGTTGTAGACCAGCGTGTTCCAGTCCGGGTGATAGCCTTCCTTGGGGTCGGAATGCTCATAGAGGGCCGACCCGTCGAACCGCGCCAGCCCGTGACTGTCGGTGGGGAAATGGCCCGGCACCCAGTCGATGAGCAGGCCCAGTCCCGCGCCATGCACGGCCTCGACCAGGGCGCGGAAATCCTCTGGCGTGCCAAAGCGCGACGTGGGGGCGTAAAGGCCCACGGGCTGATAGCCCCAGGACCCGCCGAAAGGGTATTCGGAAATCGGCGTCAGCTCGATATGTGTGAACCCCATGTCGGCGGCGTAGCGCACCAGTTCCTCGGCAAGTTCGCGGTAATTCAGTGGGCGGTCGCCGTCCTCGGGCACGCGGCGCCAGCTTTCCAGGTGGACCTCGTAGATCGAAATCGGCTGGTCGATGCGATGCTTCTGCCAGCGCGTCGCCATCCAGCCGTTGTCCATCCACCAATGCTGGCCCAGGTCGCGCACGACAGAGGCGGTATTGGGCGGCAGTTCGGACCCGAAGCCCACCGGGTCGGCCTTGAGCGGCAGGAGCATCCCGTTGGCGTCCAGCAACTCGAACTTGTAAATCGCGCCCTCGGTCACGCCGGGGACGAAGATTTCCCAAATGCCAGTCGGGCCGCGGCGGCGCATGATGTGGCGGCGTCCGTCCCATTCGTTGAAGGCCCCAACCACCGACACGCGCGAGGCATTGGGCGCCCAGACGGCGAAATGCACGCCCCATGTCCCGGCGTAAGAGGTCAGATGCGCGCCCAGAGCGCGCCAGAGCTGGCCATGAGTGCCTTCGCCCAGCAGGTATTCGTCAACCTCGCCCAGCACGGTGCCAAAGGCATAGGCGTCTTCTTCTTCCCAGCTGTCGTTGCCGCGCGACAGGCGCAGGCGATAGTCATAGCGCCCGGCGATTCCCGGCAGGATGCCATCGTACAGCCCAGGCGCGCCCTCGACCGGGTCCAGCACCGCCAGCAACATGCCGCTGTCACGGGCCAGGACCTCGACCCGGTCCACGTTTGGATGGAAGACGCGCACGCACTGGCTGCCATCGGGAAGGGTGTGCTGACCCAGGACCGAGAACGGGTCGCCGTGGCGCCCTTCGACGATATCTCTTGCGGTGCGTTGGTCGAGAGGGGCTGTCATGCGCTTTGCTCCAGTTGGCCGTCAATGGCGCTATGCACGTTCCAGATGTCACGCGCATAACCCCTGATCGTTCTGTCGGAGGAAAACCAGCCGACGCTGGCGGTGTTGCTCAGCGCCATTGCCGCCCAGGTCGCCTGGTGTTTGAAGGCCTCGTCGGCGCGGCGCTGGGTGTCGAAGTAGCTGTCGAAATCGCAGGACACCAGGAAATGGTCGTGGTCCCAGAGGTTGCCGACCAGCCCGTGATACCGTCCCGGCTCCTGCGGCGAGAACCGGCCTTCGGCGATCTGGGCCAGCACCTTTTGCATCCGCGGGCTTTGTTCGATGGCGGCGCGGGCATAGCCGTGGTGGCTGCGGCGTTCGATCACTTCCTCGGCGGTCAGGCCGAAGAGAAAGAAATTCTCCGCCCCCACGTGCTCGCGGATTTCCACGTTGGCGCCGTCCAGGGTGCCGATGGTCAGCGCGCCGTTCAGGGCGAATTTCATGTTGCCGGTGCCGCTGGCCTCTTTGCCGGCGGTCGAGATCTGCTCAGACAGGTCCGCCGCCGGGATCAGCAGCTCGGCCATCGTCACGTTGTAGTTGGGCGGATAGACGATCTTCAGCAGATCCTTTGTCAGCGGATCATTGTTCACCACCGCCGCCACGTCGTTGATCAGGCGGATGATCTCCTTGGCGACGTGATACCCCGGCGCCGCCTTGCCGCCAAAGATCTTGACCCGGGGCGTCCAGTCGGCGTTCGGATTGGCATGCATCTCGTTCCAGAGCGCGATGGTTTCGAGGATGTTCATCAACTGGCGCTTGTATTCGTGGATGCGCTTGATCTGGACGTCGAACATCGCGTCCGGGTTGATGGCGAGGCCGCAGTGATCCTGCACCCAATTTGACAGACGCTCCTTGTTGGTGCGCTTGGCCGCCATGAAGGCGCGCAGGAACTCCGGGTCGCCGGTGCGCGCCCGCAGCGCGCCCAGTTGTTCCAGGTCCGCGGCCCAGCCTTCGCCGATTTCGCCGCTGATGAGCGCGCTCAGCGCCGGGTTGCAGCCGTGCAGCCAGCGGCGCGGCGTGATGCCGTTGGTCTGGTTGACGATGCGGGTGGGATGGATGCGGTGCAGGTCGGCAAAGACGGTGGATTTCACCAGGTCCGTGTGCAGCGCCGAGACGCCGTTGACCTTGTGCGCCATGATGAAGGCCAGCTCGCCCATGTTGACGTTGCCGTGGTCCAGGATGCGCGGGCTGCCGGGGTATTGCGCCTGTTGTCCGGATTCGATGGCGCGGATGATCTCCAGGTGCCGGGGCAGCACGCGCCCCAGCAGCCATTCGGGCCAGCGTTCCAGCGCCTCGGGCAAGAGCGTGTGGTTGGTGTAGCCCAGGCATTGCCGCGCGAGGTCGATGGCCTCTGTCATCTCCAGCCCATGTTCGTCGGCCAGGATGCGCACCAGCTCCGGCCCGGCAATGGCCGGGTGGGTGTCGTTGAGCTGGATCGCGGCGGCCTGGGGCAGCTGGCGGATGTCGTCGTGATCGGTGAAAAACCGGCGCAGCAGGTCCTTGATCGAGGCGGCGGTAAAGAAATACTCCTGCTTCAGGCGCAGTTCCTTGCCGCTTTCGGTGGTGTCATCCGGGTAGAGCACGCGGCAGATCGTGCGCGCCAGCGCCTCGGACCGGCTGGCGGCGAGGTAGTCGCCCCGGTTGAAGCTGGCGAGGTCGAATTCCTTTTGCGGCCGTGCCGACCACAGGCGCAGCGTGTTGCCCCAGCGGCCCTGCCAGCCGACGACAGGCGTATCAAAGGCGGTGGCGATCACCGTTTCATGCGGGTCCCATTGCGCCTTGCCCTCATGGTGGTGGACATGACCGCCGAACCCGACCTTGTAGTTGACCTCGGGGCGTTCGAATTCCCAGGCGTGGCGCTGTTGCAGCCAGGTTTCGGGCTTTTCGATCTGCTGGCCCTCGACGAAATCCTGTTCGAACAGCCCGTGTTCATAACGGATGCCATAGCCCATCGCGGGAATGCCGAGCGTGGCGAGACTGTCCATGAAGCAGGCCGCCAGACGCCCCAGCCCGCCATTGCCCAGGGCCGCGTCCGGTTCATCCTTGACCAGGAGGTCATAGTCCTGGCCCAGCTCTGCCACGGCGGCGCGGGCTTCTTCGACGAGGCCCAGGTTGGCGGCCACGTCCTCGACCAGGCGACCGATCAGGAATTCCATCGACAGGTAATAGACGCGCTTGGCGTGCCGGTCGTAGCTGGTCTTGGTGCTCTGGAACCAGGAGTCCATCATCCGGTCCCGCAAGGCCAGCGACAGCGCCATGCGCCAGTCGTAGATCGCGGCATGCCCGGCGTCCTTGCCAAGCGAGTAACGCAGATGCGCGAGGATGTCGTCTTTCATAGGATCGGTCCTGTCCTTCGGGCGGCGGTGCGCGCGCCACTTACCCGTGCCACGCCTGTTATCGCTAACGACAGTTTCCCGACATTGGCCAGACCCGACAGGGGGCAGCGTGAACCCGCGAACGCCCTGTTGCAAGCAGGTCCCAGTAAAGGGGCCGCCCCCGGCCTGTTTCGGGGGCGGCGATGCCGGGTTTATGCCGCGGCCTTGGGCACAAGCTGCTGTTCCTCGACCGGGGGCGGTTCCATCGCACCGGTCATGATGGCCACCGCTTCGGACATCGAGATCTTGGCCGGGTCGACCACCGCGTGCCGTTTGCCCAGCCGGTGGATGTGGACGCGGTCCGCCACCTCGAAGACATGCGGCATGTTGTGAGAGATCAGGATGATCGGAATACCCTTGGAACGCACGTCCTGGATCAGTTCCAGAACCCGGCGGCTTTCCTTGACCCCCAAGGCGGCGGTGGGCTCATCCATGATGATGAACTTCTTGGCGAAGGCCGCGGCGCGGGCCACGGCCACCCCCTGGCGCTGACCACCCGAGAGGGTCTCGACCGCCTGGTTGATGCTCTGCACCGTCATCAGGCCCAGTTCCGTCAGCTTGTCGCGGGCGAATTTCTCCATCGCCTTCTTGTCGAGCTGGCGAAAGACGCTGCCCATAACGCCGGGTTTGCGCAACTCGCGCCCGGCGAACATGTTGTCGGCGATCGACAGGGCGGGCGAGAGGGCGAGTTGCTGGTAGACAATTTCGATCCCCATTTCCCGCGCCTGCAGCGGCGAGGTGAAATGCACCGGTTTGCCTTCGATCTTGATCTCGCCCTCATCGGCCTGGACGGCGCCGCAGATCGCCTTGACGATCGAGGACTTGCCGGCGCCGTTGTCGCCGATCACCGCCAGCACTTCGCCGGGGTAAAGATCGAAGTCGGAGTGGTTGATCGCGGTGACGTGGCCATAACGCTTCACGATTCCGCGGCCTTGAACGATGGGTTCGATGGTCATTATGTCGAAACCTTTCTGATCCACTGGTCGACAGAGACGGCGGCGATGATCAGCACACCGATAAGCAGGTAGGTCCATTGTGCATCCGCGCCGAGCAGGCGCAGGCCCAGGGTAAAGACCCCCACGATGAGCGCCCCGAAGAGCGAGCCGAGCACCGAGCCGCGTCCGCCGAAGAGAGAGATGCCCCCGATCACCACGGCGGTGATGGATTCGATATTGGCAAGCTGGCCGGACGTGGGGGACACCGATCCGATCCGCCCGATCAGGGCCCAGCCCGCAAAGGCGCAGATCAGGCCGGAGAGCGCGTAGACCGAAACCAGGACCTTGTTGGCTTCCATGCCCGAAAGCTCGGCGGCTTCCTTGTCATCGCCGACGGCATAGACGTGTCTGCCCCAGGCGGTCTGTGTCAGCGCATAGGTCAGCACGGCGAAGAGCAGCAACATGAAGATGATGCCATAGGTCAGGCGGGCGCTGCCGATCTGGATCACGCTGCCGAAGAACTGCAGGATCGGGGCCTTCTCCGAGATCTCCTGCGAGCGGATGGTCTCGTTCGCGGAATAGAGGAAGTTGGCGGCCAGCACGATTTGCCACATGCCCAGCGTCACGATGAAGGGCGGCAGTTTCATCCGCGTGACCAGCAGCCCGTTGATGGCGCCGATGCCGGTGCCGACGGCCAGGCCGCAGACCACCGCGATTCCCGGGGGAATGCCGTAGCGAAAGGTGAACTGGCCCATGACGACCGAGCTCATGACCATGATGGCGCCGACGCTGAGGTCGATCCCCGCGGTCAGGATGACCAGCGATTGCGCGGCGGCCACGATACCGACGATCTGAACCTGTTGCAGGATCAGGGTCAGGGCGAAGGGGGAAAAGAACTTCGATCCCAACAGTACGCCGAAGACGACGATGGAGAGGACCAGCACGATCAGCGGAACAAGGGCGGGGTTCGTGTGCAAGCCATGCTGAAGCTTGTAGACAAACCCCTCACGCTTTTCGAACTCGGCCACTTGATGGGTGGCTGCGGACAACGACGACTCGTAGTCCTGCCCTTTCGAGGCAGACTCTGACATGGGGGTCCTCCCGTCTATGTGGGTGCGTTCTGATGCGCGTTTTCAACCAGCCTAGTCGATCGGGTGGCAACGCGTCCATTGGCAAGGGGGCGGGCGTCGCCCCCTTGTTCTTGTTTCACGGGTTGGGGATCAGCCCCAGCAGAGGTCCAGGCCTTCCTTGACCGAGATCGAGTCGACGCCTTCGACGGGCTCGTCCGTGACCAGGGCCACGCCGGTGTCGAAGAAGTCCTTGCCCTCGGTCGGCTCGGGCTTCACGCCTTCGTCGGCCCATTTCTTGATGGCCTCGATGCCCAGGCTGGCCATCAGCAGCGGGTACTGCTGCGAGGTGGCGCCGATCACGCCGTCCGCAATGTTCTGAACGCCGGGGCAGCCGCCGTCGACCGAGACGATCAGCACGTCATTCTCGCGCCCGATGGCCTTGAGCGCCTCGTAGGCACCGGCGGCGGCGGGTTCGTTGATGGTGTAGACCACGTTGATGAAGGGGTCCTGCGCCAGCAGGTTTTCCATCGCGCGGCGGCCGCCTTCCTCGTTGCCCTGCGTCACGTCGTTGCCGACGATGCGCGAGTCGTCCTCATCCCCCCATTTGCTGGGGTCGCCCAGGTCGATACCGAACCCCTGCAGGAAGCCTTGGTCGCGCAGGACGCCAACTGTCGGCTGCGACACGGCGAGGTCCAGCATGCCGATCTTGGCGTCGGCTGCGTCGTCGCCCAGCTTGGCTGCGGCCCACTTGCCGATCAGCTCACCGGCCAGGAAGTTGTCTGTCGCAAAGGTGGCATCCGCGGCGTCGGTCGGGCTCAGCGGTGTGTCCAGCGCGATGACCAGGATGCCCGCGTCACGCGCCTGTTGCACGGCGGGAACGATGGACGAGGTGTCCGAGGCGGTCAGCAGGATGCCTTTGGCGCCATCGGCGATGCAGGTCTCGATGGCCTGGACCTGGGTTTCATGGTCGCCGTCGATCTTGCCGGCAAAGGTCTTGAGGTCGATGCCAAGCTCTTCGGCCTTGGCGGAGGCACCTTCCTTCATCTTGACGAAGAAGGGGTTGGTGTCGGTCTTGGTGATCAGGCAGGCGCTGATCGAGTGGCTGGCGGCGCTAGCCCCGCTGGCCAGAGCGGCGGCGGTCAGGGCAATGGCCGTGCCAGTCAGAAGCTTTTTCATGGTATCCTCCCAGAGTGTCTCTCGACGTATCGCGGGGCTCCTCGCGTGGTGATCCAAGCCCGAGGGCAGGGATCGCCGGCCCCATGACCTCTAGAAAGCCGATTCGGACCGAGTCTGTCAACATTAATAAATCCACTTTATTTATTATTGACAGATGGCCGTCCAGCGTGGAGTCTTTCAGGCAGCCACTACTGGCCGGAAAACGAGAACAGATCCGATGAAACTGGACAGCACCAAGGGAGAGGGAGAGGCGGCGATGCCCGCCGATGGCGTGCGCGGCTCTAACCAGAGCGGGGTGCGGGCCCATAACGAACGCCTTGTCCTGTCGCTTGTCCGCCAGTTCGGCCCGCTGGCCAAGGCCGAGATCGCCCGGCGCACGGGTCTTTCGGCCCAGACCGTGTCCGTCATCATGCGGGCCCTCGAAAAAGAGGGGCTGCTGGAAAAGGGAGAGCCGGTGCGCGGCAAGGTCGGCCAGCCCTCGGTGCCGATGGGCCTGGCGCAAAGCGGTGCCTTTTTCCTGGGGCTGAAGGTCGGTCGCCGGTCGCTGGACCTGATCCTGACCGACTTCCACGGTCACGTCGAAGGCCGGGTGCACCTGTCGCATCGTTATCCGACGCCTGAAAGCGTGGTGACCTTTGCCAACACCGCCATTGCCCAACTGCTGGATCAGCTGACGCCGGAAAACCGCAAGAAAGTGTCCGGGCTGGGAATCGCGACGCCCTTCCGCCTCTGGGACTGGGCGCGCCCACTGGGCCTGACCAGTTCCGAAATGGAGGCCTGGCGCGAGCGCGATATCGCCGCCGAGATCGCCGACACCTGGGACTTCCCGGTCTACCTGCGCAATGACGGCTCTGCCGCCTGCGGCGCAGAGCTGGTCTTTGGCGACCAGAGCAAGCCGCGCGATTTCCTGTATTTCTTTGTCGGCTTCTTCGTCGGCGGCGGGCTGGTGATCGACAACACGGTGTTTACCGGGCGCAGCGGCAACGCGGCGGCCCTCGCCTCTATCCCCATCGGAATCAAGGGTGCGAAGGTCCGGCAACTGGTCGACGTGGCCTCGATCCACACGCTGGAGCAGATGGTGATCGAGGAAGGGGGCGACAGTCGCCTGATCTGGGACAATCCGACCGAATGGAACCTGCCGGGCAACGTGCTGTCCACCTGGGTGCAAAAGGCCGCCGATGGGCTGGCCTATGCCACCCTGTCGGCCTCTTGCCTGATTGATTTCGAATGCGTGGTGATCGACGGCTGGCTGCCCGATTCCGTCCGTACCGCCCTGGTCGACCATACCCGCCGGCGACTGAACGAGATTCGCGTCGCGGGAATCGAGGTGCCAGACCTGCGTGAAGGCAGCATCGGCCGCGACGCGCGCGCGCTGGGCGCCGCGAGTCTGCCCCTGTCAGACAAGTTCCTTGTCGATCGGAACGCGTTTCTTAAAGGTTAGGCGCGCTCCCCGGGAGTGCCAATCGTCAAGGTCGATCCCTCTGGCGGATGATCCGGCTTGATCGCCAGGGCGCAACACTGGCCAGAACCTGAACGGAATTCGCTATGATTTCCATATCTTGGGAAATGGTGCCAGGAGAGGACTCGCGAAAATGTGGCAATCGTTTGAAATCAGATAGTTAATCGCCGTGTGGTTTTACGATCTACCCCAGTGCGTACCCCAGGGACTGAAACAAATTGTGAGGTTCGAGTGCCGAACCCCGGCTTTGAGGGCGAGCGTCGCCGCAGGCGGCGCGAGGTTCACCTGCGAGAGCAGGTGAAGTCACGGTCGCAGAACAGGTGTTTTCGGTCAACTATGTTATGGGATGTTCAGGAGTATAGGTCAGTTGTATTGACATAATATGAAATTTATGATATAAAATAATGGGTTAATTCAAAAATAGTCCTTTGCTGCCCAGTGCGCCCGATCGTCGGACGTACTGATCAAACAAAGGACTATTCAGATGCAAACAATCGATCTCATAGAAGACTACCCGATGGACCGCTTTGAAAGACTTTGGGAGGAGAATGCAGAACGTATTCTGGGCAAAGGTCTCGATGGTGCGAGAAGCAAGTTTTCCAAATGTCCCGAGGCTTTCGAACTACTTTGCCGGGCCGACGAACTGAACAATGAAAACTCATCTCCGGTCGTGTTCCTGGTATTCCTCGACGGGTTGTCGAAGAAGAAGCGCAAGCAAGTTCGTGATACATGGAGATCTGTCGGCGCAGCGAATTACACAGTTCCAGAATTCTACAGCTACATCATCATCGCCGCTTTTGACAAGTTCTTCTTTTCTGAAATCTATATGAGAGAAGTTGGGAAGACCTTATCTGATGAGATAAAGATGATGTGAGGCAACTCTCTCGGAGAACACACCCCTGGCCAACGGCCCGGGGTGCTTTTTTGTCTTCAACCTCTCGGTCAAAGATGAACAAAGAGTAGGGAGAGATCGGAAGCTGAGGCCGATCGACTCCGTCGCATCGAGCGCCGCCCCCGGCGGCGCGAGGTTCACCTGCGATAGCAGGTGAAGTCACGGTCGCAGAGCAGGTGACTTCGGTCAACTATGTTCCGGCATGTTCAGCTACGTTTCCACATACATGACCCCCATACGGGTTGGGGGTGTCGTATGGGGGTCAAAGGCGGTCAAATTCCGACCATCAGGGTCATTCGCATTTCTTGAAAACGGGGTTTGCCGAGGTGCCGAGATCGAACCCGCGAGTGAGGGGCGGCGAGCGAAGGGGTGAAACCCCGTTCGCCCTCACGCGGCCTCGAGCCCCGTAGCGGCAAACCCCGTTTTCAAATCCCAAGTAGGGGTATTTTCGCCGATCTGGCGACTCCGTGCCAGACCCGCTCAGTTGCACCAGGTGCAGCTCAACCGCCCTACCGACCTGGGCCACTGATTCATACAATGGGTCGATGACACCCGACCCGTTCCTCACACGTCACCTCGAACTCTGCCAGCGCAGCTTAGAAGACATGCTGCGTGACGGTTCTTGGCCGTGGCTGGATTCGCCAAATTCTGAGGATCTGGTAGAGTCCGAGGATAACAACCGCGATGTATGAAGCCGTGTTATGGATACATCCGAGTGTCCTCCCAGAAGCAAGGCGACGGGGTGTCACTCGAAGCCCAGAAAGATGCCATCACGGAATTTGCGAGTCGCGAGAACCTCGCCATCATCAAGTGGTTTGAAGAAAAGGAAACCGCCGCCAAGGCAGGCCGCACCGTGTTCAGCCAGATGATGAAGGAGCTGAAGCGCGGCGGTGCGGCGGGTCTCATCATTCACCGGATTGACCGCTCCGCCCGGAACTTCCGGGACTGGGGTGCCATCGGCGAGCTGTCCGACGCCGGGATCGACGTGCACTTCGCCACCGAAAGCCTTGATTTCCGGTCTCGTGGTGGCCGCCTGGTTGCTGACATTCAGATGGCGGTCGCCGCCGACTACTGCCGCAATCTTTCTATCGAGGCGCGCAAGGGTATCAACGGACGCCTGAAGCAGGGTTTCTATCCGTTCTATGCGCCGATTGGCTACCTGAACCAGGGTGGTGGGCAGGTGAAGAGTCTGGACCCGGTGCGGGCGCCGCTTATCAAGCAGCTCTTCGAGCTCTACCTCACCGGCGAGCATTCGATCAGATCGTTGCACCAGGAAATGGTCGCCCGGGGTCTCACGAACCGTGGCGGCAAATCGATCTCCCGCCGCACGGTCGAGAACATCCTCCAGAACCGCTTCTACTGCGGCCTGACGCAGAACGGACGTACTGGTGAGATCTTCCAGGGCAAGCACGAACCGCTGATCTCGGTGGCGGACTTTGAGCACGTCGAGGCGATCAAGCAGGGCCGGTACACCAAGAAGAAGACCAAACATGATCACTTGCTGCGGAAGCTCTTTGCCTGTGCCTCCTGCAGCACCGTGCTGACGCCAGAGCGGCAGAAAGGTCACGTCTATTACCGGTGCCATACCGCCGGGTGTGTTGGGAAGACGGTGCGCGAGGATCAGCTGGAGATGGCTATCGTTGGACAGCTGACCCAGCTGCAGTTTGCCGAGAAGGACATCGAGAAGCTACGTCGTCAGTATGAAACGTGGAATGTGCCCGAGAAGCTACAAGACGAGCGAAAGCACCTGGAGTTGCAACTGGCGGACGTGACGGACCGCCAAGCCAGGCTGACCGACTTCCTGCTGGATGGCACGCTTGATCGCGATGCCTTCACGGCCAAGAAGCGGGCGCTCCAAGTCGACATCGCGCGACTGGAAGAGGAGCTGCGAAACTTGGACAACAAGGCGCTGTCGACGGCTGACGTCGAGAAATTCTTCGAACTCATGAAAAGCCTTGCGGGGCTTTATATTACGGCAAAACCACCGATCAAACGGGGGATCGTTGAAAACTGCTTTTCGAACCGGACGTGGACCGGGAAAAACGTTGAACTAAAGCCGTCTGATCGTCTGGTGCGGGCAAAAACTGACGTGCTTGCCCCATGTGGCGGGGGCACCCGAGACACTTTTCGAACTTTCATCCAACTCTTTGACAGCTGCGACAATTGCAAAACTCTAGCTGGCCAAGAAAATGTCTGGTAATGTTGGGTAAAGAATTGTGGGAAAATTGACATGAAAAAGCTGAAAATTAGTCTTGAAAATTGCTATGGTATTGGAAGCTTCAATCACCTTTTCGATTTCTCAAAATCATCAACGTTCATAGTGTATGCGCCAAATGGAACGATGAAGTCCTCGTTAGCTCGGACTCTTCGCTTTTTCGCCGACCGAAAGACAGATCCGCCATGCGACCGATTTTTTCCGGATCGAGTTTCCAAATTCGAATTGATCCTTGATGATCAACTGACTGAGGATAACGTCGACATCTTAGTTGTTGATCCGGAGCAACCTGATTATGATGCCGCACACAAAATAAGCTCATTCGTGGCAAGTAAGGAGCTGAAACGTGCGTACGACGCGATTTACGAAGAGCTGGAGCGGAAAAAGACTGAGTTTGTTCGCAAATTGAAAAGGGCATCACAAAGTACTGACTGTGAAAATGAATTCTTTGACGCCTTCCAAAATGATGATCAGCAGAATTTCTTCGATTTGTTGACGGTGGCCCTTCAAGCGCTCGGCGAAGATACCAGGCTTTACAAGTTCAGGTACAACGATGTTTTCGACAAGAAAGGGAACGTGAAGAAGTTCCTTGAGAAAAACCAAGAATATCTAGATCAGTACATTGACTTATATACAGGGCTGCTTCGTCAATCGACAGTGTTCAATAGTTCGGAGAGATCTTTTGGGACCTATCAAGCAGATCAGATTGTTAAGTCCATTGCCGATAACTCGTTTTTTGAGGCAGGCCACAGAATTGAACTGGCTGGAAACAAGGTCGTGAAGTCCTCTCAGAACCTGCAGGAAATTGTTGCCGAAGAGATCAATCGAATCGTTGATGACCCTGAACTAAAGGTAATATTTGACAAGGTTGACAAAGCTATCGGAGCAAACGCCGAGCTTCGCTCGTTCAAAGCACTGATTGAAAGGGAAAACCTTCTTCTTGTTGAACTCAGGGATTACGAAAAGTTCAGAAAAGATGTTTGGCTTGGTTATCTCATTGAGCTGAAATCAGATCTTCAGGAGATCTGTGAGTTCTACGAGGCTCAGAAGGAAGAACTCAAGAAGATTTTCGACGAAGCCAAGAAAGAAGTGTCGATCTGGCAGGAGCTAGTCACGACATTCAACTCTCGATTTTATGTGCCGTTTGAAGTTTCTCTCTCCAACCAAGAGGATGTAATCCTCAAGGAAGATGCGGCAAATTTGGAGTTTGCTTACTCCGATCGAAATCAAGAGTCGGTAGCCTGTGAAAGAAATGCACTTCTAAACACAATCAGCAAAGGCGAACAGCGGGCGTTCTATATTCTTCAAGTGCTGTTTGATATCGAATCGCGAAGAGGCAGCGCAGCAAGCTGTCTTATCGTATTCGACGACATTGCGGACTCTTTCGACTATAAAAACAAATACGCGATCATAGAATACATCAAGGATCTGCACGAATCTTCGGGCTTCAATATCGTAATTCTTACCCACAATTTTGATTTCTACAGGACTGTTGCGTCGCGCCTTTACTTAAGCAGACGACATGCGGTTCTTATGGGAGCGAAGGATGATGATGGCGCCGTACAACTTCTTCAGGGACAATACGTGAACGATGCTTTTGAGCATCTTTCTGGCCGAGTTTCCGAAGAAAAGGTATTTGTGACGTTGATCCCGTTCCTGAGGAATCTTGTGCAGTATTCGGGGCAAGAAGATTCTGAAGATTTTCTGAAGCTCACTAAGTGCCTTCACTTGAAGGATGGATCCGGAGCAATACTGGCTCAAGACGTTGTTCAGATTTGGCGGGATCGGTTTGGCCGATTCCAAGCCGACGACTTCGAATTTGCACAAGAACCCGTCATAGACATGATATACCGTCTAGCCGACGCGATTGTTTCGGAAGGTGACGCAGCTGACGAAATAGTCCTCGAGAACAAAGTAACACTGGCGATAGCAGTTCGACTGAAAGCGGAAGGCTTCATGATCGCATCCATTGAAGACTTAGACCTCGATAAGGTTGCTAACAATCAAACCGCCGAGTTACTAAAGCAGTACAAGGACTGCCCGTCATATGACCTTGAAGCAGGCAAAATTTTGAATAAGGTCTCCCTGATGACCCCGGAGAACATTCACCTGAACGCCTTCATGTATGAGCCACTGATTGATATGTCGGTCAGGCATTTGACCGATCTCTATGATGAGATGAAGACATTGGGAGCCTAGTGGTAAGTATATGACAAGATTGAAAAACCTATCTCATATCGACTTCGAAGAGTTATGCCGAGACATCATTGGAGCAGAAACTGGGGTGCGTTTTTCCGCATTTGGACCAGGCCCAGACGGCGGCGTTGATGGCAGGCACTCAAAAGGAGAAGAGGCCACAGTTCTCCAGTGTAAACACTATGCAGGTTCAACATTTTCAAATCTCAAGGCTTCAGTGCAAAAAGAGATTCCGAAGTTGTCGGCATTGAAGCCAAAACGATACTTGTTGTGCACATCGCACTCACTCACACCGCAAAAAAGCGATGAAATCGGTGAATTGATTGGTAAATATCTTCAGAGCCCGGAAGATGTTTGGGGACAAGAAGACCTCGAGGAGGCTATTCGACGCCACCCCGAAATTGAAAAATCTCATATGAAGCTATGGCTGTCGAGTACTGCCGTTTTGGAGCGGATTCTGCATTCCGGATTGGAAACATACACTCAAGCCACAAAGGACGAAATTCTAGGCGATCTCAAAGTTTACGTCCGCAACCCTAGTTTTGACGAGGCTGTGAAAAAACTCGAGCGCGAGAAAATCTTGATAGTCTCAGGTCCACCTGGTGTTGGTAAAACCACGTTGGCGCGGATGGTGGCCTATCACTACCTCAACGATGGCTGGAACTTTTATGCGATTAATTCACTGGAAGATGGATTCTCGAAGATCGATGACAGCAAGCCAACGATCTTCTTCTTCGACGATTTTCTAGGACGAATTGAACTGGATCGGCAGTCACTGCTTCAAAGAGACACCGCGTTGGCAACCTTCGTTCGAAGGGTAAGAAACTCAAAAAACGCTCGTTTCATCCTTACTACCCGCGCACACATTTTCGAAGAAGCACGGAACTTGTCTGATCACGTCGATGACCGAAGGCTACAACTGGCGAAATACTTGCTTGATGTAGGTACTTATACGCGGGAGATTAAGTCCTATATCCTATTTAACCACCTGTCTGTGTCCAGCCTAAGTCAGGATCATTTTTCGTCACTCCTGGAAGGCGATTGGTTGAAGAAAATAGTGGACCACAAAAACTATAACCCCCGTTTGATCGCCTCTGTATCGAGCGATTGCCTGGATGATGTTGTTGCACTCGACTACCCACAGTACATCTATCACGCACTAGAAAATCCTGGTCTAGTTTGGAGTAAGCCATACAGATCTCTAGATATGAGGTCGCAGAACCTTCTGGTAGCTCTTTTTTTTGGAAATCAGTTCGGTCAGGAAATTGACGAACTGAGGGAAAACTACTCAGAGCTACACAGAACAGTCAGCGCTTACTACTCCCAGCCAACAAAACCGGGAGATTTCGAGACGGCGCTTCGGGCGCTTGAATCAGGTTTTATCTCAATCTTTGGCAAAAGAGTGAACTTTATTAATCCGTCTGTAAGGGATTTTCTGAAAGCTTACCTGACTGAAAGAGAGTACTTGAACCTACTCCCCCAGACGGCTCGACGTGTTGACTGGGCCGCTTCGGTTTGGAGGCACGTCAAGGGCCAACTAAAAACGCACCCTCCAGAGCTTAAGCAGTTTGTACAGTTGTTTAAGGGTGTCGCCAATCGCATTGAAAAGACGCCATCACAGCGACATGTCAAATCCAGCAGCAACTTCCATTCAGTTTCGTCAGATGATCTTTCTCTTTCAGACAGAATTGAACTGCTATTTGATTGGTGGCAGCAATCCGGGGACGAGTATTTTCTCGATAGATGTCTTGAGGTTCTAGCGTCTGGGAAAGTAGAGCTGGTACCATGGCACGACGGTCGGACATTAGCTGAGTTGCACTGGCAGGTATCCAACTTTGTTGATTCCGAGATCACCCAGAAGGACAAACTCTTGAGGCTGATCGAACAGAGACTTGTTCATGCAATTGAAGGAGGGCTGCCTATTGATGAAATTATGTCGGTCGTCGAGGCGGTGGACGAATTCATGGCTGACACGGCTCCCGACGAGGTTACCGAAGCACTCGAAGGTGTCGTTGGATACGAGTTCAGTGAGACCGAAGAGGCAATAAGTCACCTCAATACGGAAAGCGAGCTTTCCGAACACATGGAACACCTTGAACAGTTGGCAAAGGTAACAGGTATTAGTCCAGATTCTGCGCTTCAGGTCGTGTCGGAGAAGCTGGTTCAGTACGAAAGGCCTGACTACGATGAGCATAAGGGAAGCTACACCCGTCCACAGCAAAGCCAGCGCGCTGAGTTCAGCGATGAGGCCTTGGTCAGTCTATTCTCGAACCTAGTTGATCGTTGAGGGCTCCAGATCCGAGTACTGTTTTTCAGAAAAGAGAAGTGTCCCAGGAGTTGTTAGACATCCGTGATTTTGAAAGCTTCGAAAAGACCCGCCCACTCCCGCATCAACTTCACCCGCTGCTCCCAGTACGTCGCCCGATTATACGTGCGCCTGATCGCGTTCTTGTCCTGATGGGCCAAGGCAGCTTCGATGACGTCTGGGTCATAACCCCGGTTGTTGAGGATGGTGCTCGCGGTTGCGCGGAAACCGTGGGCGGTCACTTCGTCTTTCGTGTATCCCATGCGACGCAGCATGGAGTTGAATGCATTCTCAGACAACCACTTCCGGTTGGAATGGATCGACGGGAACATCAGTTCGACGCCGTCGATCATCGGCCAGTTCCGCCCCACAATGGCCATGGCTGGCTCTGAGAGCGGTACGACGTGCTCACGGCGCATCTTGGTGCGTTCAGACGGGATCGTCCATGTTCGCTTGTCTCGGTCGATTTCCAGCTTCCTAGCGCCTCGCACTTCGCCGGGACGGGTCATGGTGAGGATCTGGAACAGGAGCGCGTCCTTGATCACGCCAGCGCCAGTGTATTCCTCAAGGTCGCGCAGAAACTGGCCGAAGGCCGCCTCGTCGGTGATAGCGGCCCGGTTGGTCACCTTAACCGGCAGCAAGGCTTCCTTCACCGCGTAGGTCGGATCGTTCTCGGCGCGCAGCGTAACGATCGCCAGACGAAAAACACCCGAGAGCGTGCCGCGCAATTTCTTCGCGGTCTCACGTCGTCCACTGTGTTCGACCTTCTTCAGGAGGTGCAGGATCTCTGCCGAGGTGATCTCAGCGATTGGTCGGTCATGCAGTGCCTCGGCCAGCGTGTGGATGTGCCACTGCTTCTTCTTGAGGGTGATCTCCGCCAGGTCTCGATCTTCAGCCTGCTGCAGGTACTCTTCCGCGACTAGCAGGAAGGTGGTCCGGGCCTTTGTCTCCGCCTCGATCTCATCCAAACGCTTCTGCACTGTCGGGTCAGTGCCTTCCGCCAACTGCACCCGCATGGCGTCGCGCTTCTGCCGGGCCTCGCGCAGCGACACGTCGGGGTACGATCCGTGGGCCAAGAGCCGCTCCTTGCCCCGAAACGTGTACTTCTGCCGCCAGAGCTTGGAGCCGTTTGGGTTCACTAGGACGAACAGACCGAGGGAATCGTAGAGCTTGTACGGCTTCTCGGCCGTCTTGGCCTTCCTGATTTTGAGGTCAGTGAGCGCCACTGGGGTATCACCTCCATCATTCCTGCCTGATACCCCAGAACCGTACCCCAAAGTGGTGGGGTATTGGGTGGGGTAGCATGTTCAGCTATGGACAGGATGATAGCTGCAAACCCCAAGAAAACCTAGGGTTTCTGGTCGGTTATGAGCAGCTATGAGAGGGGTAAGTGGTGCCCAGGAGAGGACTCGAACCTCCACGACCGAAGTCACTGGTACCTGAAACCAGCGCGTCTACCAATTCCGCCACCTGGGCATCAGGAGCGTGAGGCAGGCGTTTAAAGGTGGTGCGAGGGGGTGTCAACGGCCATTTTCAAGAAATCTTCGCGCGGCAATGCGGCGCCTTGCGGGCGGGCTGTCACGCCGGTATTCCTGCGGGGCAAACTGGCTACAGGAGGGCGCGCCCCATGTCCAAACTCGTCACCATCTATGGCGGCTCGGGATTCGTCGGACGCTATATCGCCCGTCGCATGGCCAGGGAGGGCTGGCGCGTCCGCGTCGCCTGCCGCCGCCCGAACGAGGCGATCTTTGTCCGCCCCTACGGCGTTGTCGGCCAAGTCGAGCCGGTGTTCTGCAACATCCGCGATGACGATAGCGTCCGCAGCGTGATGCAGGGTGCCGATGCCGTGGTGAATTGCGTCGGGACCTTCGACAAGGGCGGCAAGAACAACTTTGACGCGGTCCAGCACGAAGGCGCGGAACGCATCGCCCGCATTGCCGCCGCAGAGGGTGTGTCGCAATTGGTCCACATCTCGGCCATCGGCGCCGATCCGCTGGGCCGCAGCCTATATGCAAAGAGCAAGGGCAAGGGCGAGGAAGCTATTCTCGAACACATGCCGCAGGCCGTGATCCTGCGCCCTTCGGTGATTTTCGGCCCGGAGGACCAGTTCTTCAACCGCTTTGCCTCAATGACCCGTATGGGGCCCGTGCTGCCGGTGGTCGGCGGCGAGACGAAGTTCCAGCCGGTCTATGTCGACGATGTGGCCCAGGCCGCCGTCAAGGGCGTGCTGGGGCGGGCAGCGCCGGGCATCTACGAGCTGGGCGGCCCGGACGTGATGACCTTCCGCGAGCTGATGCAGGTGATGCTGGACGTGATCCGCCGCCGTCGCTTGGTGGCGAACATCCCCTTCCTTGCCGCAGGCGTCATCGGGGCACTGTCCGATTTCGTGCAAAGCGTTTCGCTGGGCCTGATTCCGGCGCAGATCACCGCCGACCAGGTCCGCAGCCTGCGCCAGGACAACGTCACGTCGGAGGGCACCAAGGGTTTCTCTGACCTTGGGATTTCGCCGATGTCGGTGCAGGCGGTGTTGCCGGACTATCTCTGGCGTTTCCGCCCGTCGGGCCAATACGAGGCGATCAAGGAATCGGCCCAGAACCTGCGGTCGTAAAGACATGAAAAAGGGGGCGGAAACGCCCCCTGATTTCATTTCGGCGCGGGTGCCGCCAATCCCCGCAGATGAGCGTCACTGGCGCCGCTGAAGCTCGGCCAGAAGGGGACCGTTGTAGCACCCCGGAGGCGGCGTGCCGGTCAAAGACGTCCGGCGGGACAGCCATTCCTGGCAGGCATCCACCAAGGCGCAACCCCGACAGGCGGTGACCATCGAGGCATAGGTGCCCGGTGCCAGACTGCCGTCTTTCAGCGCCTCGCTGAGGTTCAGGCCCATGACGCGGGCAACGCTGCGTGTCATGAAAAAATGCCGGTCGGGATCACCAAACGTCAGTCCCATTTTTCTCCTCCTAGGACGTGATGCTTGCCATCGCTTCCTGTAGCGCGGCAAGGCGTTTGCGGTTCAGACAATTGCCGGGAAAGCTGCGGGTGTCGTCGACGGGCCTGTCCAACCATTGGCCGCACCCTTCGGACCAGGTGCAGCCCCGGCAGCGCGTGATGAGTCCCGCCCAGTCCCCTTGGGTGAGCAGTCCTGCGTCCATCGCGCCGACCAGATCGACTCCGGTGGCCTTGGCCATGCGCTGGACCAGCCAATAATGATCGGTTTCATCCCCCAAGGGCGTGGGGCGGGTCGGGGCAGCACGCGTTCCGTCCATCGCTCAGCCCGCGTCCAGGCTGCTGAACAGGCCGGAGTTGCGGCAGAACGCAGGTGTCTCTGCCGCAGTGTCCTCGCGATTGCCCAGCCAATGCGCGCAGGTTTCCGGCGAGGTACAGGCCGTGCAGCGCAACACCGCGTCCTCCAGTTCCGAAACCGTCAATTTGCCACGCATGATCTGTTCTTCCAGGTCGATGCCCCGGGCCTGCGCCATGTCGTCGACAAGCGCTGCATGGCGTCTCAGTGTCTCTCGGCTCTGCATGGATCCATCCCCTCTGTCCTCGGTCGTCGAGTGCAACGATGGCAGAGCAGGCCGGGCGGCGCCTTGACTCAGGTCAACGCAGGGTTGACGCGGGGGGCAGGGTGCGGGCGCTGTCACTGCTGGCGCAGGGCCTTTTCCGTCTGGGCCACGATCTTCAGGCGGGCCGCATTGGGCGGGTGGCTGCCCAGGAACTTGTTGCCGGGATCGGGGATGCGCGCGAAAAATTCGGCCCCGCGCATCGGGTCGAACCCGGAGCGGAAGGTGATGATCGTGCCCAGCTGGTCCGCTTCCAGCTCGAACTCCTTGGAATACGTGCGTGCACCCACCGCCGCGCCCAGTTGCTCGGCATTGCGCACGGCCTCGGCCTCGGCGCCGCTGATGGCGGCGATCCCGGCAAAGACAACGGCGCCGATCGTGGCGCTTTGCCGGGTCTTTGCCAGGTGATCCAGGATGTGGTGCGCGGCCTCGTGCCCCATGACAAAGGCCAGTTCGTCCGCGTTCCGGACAGAGTTGATCATGCCGATGTTGAAGGCGAGGATCGGCCTTCCAAAACGGTCGACGGTCTGGAAGGCATTCGGCGGCAGCTCTGCCCGGTCGTCGATCACGATCTGGAAATCGCAATTCAGTCCCCGGGTCCGCTGGCGGCATTCACGTTCCGCCACCGGTTCGACCGTCTGCACCACCTGCACGAATTGCCGCGCGGCGCGGTTGGCGCGCTGCTGGGCCTCGGATCCGCCCAGGGCACCGGGCGCGGGCGCCGGCAGGGGCGCGGCACAGGCGGACAGCAACGCAAGGGCGATGAGCGGCAACAATCGGGTCATGGAAGGTCCGGAAAAAGATGAGCGTAGGGCGACCCTAAGCTGCCGCGACCTTCTGTTCCAGCAGATCACGATCAATTGGCAGTGTTGCGCCGGTGATCTACCTTTCAGTGCATGACCGACAAGCCAACCGTGATTTACAACGACAGTTGCCCGATCTGCTCTCGCGAGGTGGCAGGCTATCGCCGCATGGCAGAGCATGACGGCGTCGACATCGGCTTTGCCGGTCTCTCCGAGGGCGCGCATGCAGATCACGGGCTGAGCCGCGACGCGGCGGCGCGCCGGTTCCACGTGGTCAAGGACGGCACGCTTTATAGCGGTTTGCCCGCCTTCGCCGTCCTCTGGGCCGAGATGCCGCGCCTGCGCTGGCTGGCCCGGCTGGTGCGCCTGCCGGTGTTGAACCGGCTTCTGGGCCTTTTCTACGATCATCTCGCGGCCCCGGCACTATATCGCCTGCACCGGCGCCGTCAGCGCCGCGCCGAATCGGTTTCCGGCAAGGGGCGCGCAGGCTAACCTGCCCCCATGTACAGCGTAGAACATGATTTTGACGCCACCATCGTGACCCTGGTGGACGAAGGCGGCTCTCATCTGCAAGAGGATGTCGTCATCTCGGGATTCGAGGATTGCATCACGGTCGAGCAATATGACCCGCGCAGCGACAGGATGCAGCGGATCACCCTGTCGATTTCGCAGATGCAGGACCTGGTGGCGGCGGTCAACACGCCCGAGGGCGTCTATCGCCGCAAGGGCTGAGGGCCGCGTCAGTCGGCGATTCGGAACAGCTTGTCTCGGGCGGTGTCACCCCGCACCAGTTCCAGCCGGCTTTTCGGCAGTCCCAGCGCCTTGGCCAGCAGCTTGATGACCGCCGCATTCGCCTTGCCGCCTTCCGGCACCGTCGTGACCGTGATCCGCAATTTGTCCCCGTCGCGGATGATGGCGTTGCGCGATGCCTTTGGCGTCACGCGCACGGCCAGCGTGGCACCGGGGACGGCGAGGTCGGAGAGATCGGGCTGTTTCATGCCCCCCGCATACAGGCTGCGCCGTGATGCGCAATATTCCCGGTTGAAACCCGGGGCCAGCGGCCTGACATAACGGCGGACGATGACAGGAGACGCCATGCCCACCCCGAACCCCGCCGCGATGGACTTTCTGCTGAGCCGCCGGTCGCGCCCGGCCAAGACACTGAAGGCGCCGGGCCCCGACAAGGCCGCTTTGATGCCCTTGCTGACCGCGGCGGCGCGGACGCCAGACCACGGCAAGTTGGAACCCTGGCGATTCATCGTCCTGCGGGACGCCGCGATGCGTCGGCTGGCCGACGCGGTGGCCGACTGTGGCACCCGCCTGGGCAAGAGCGACGAGGACATCGCCAAGGCCCGCGACGCATGGGAGCGCAGCCCGCTGTGCGTCGCCGTGGTCGAGGTGCAGAAGGACAGCCCCAAGATCCCGGCGCTGGAACAGACTTATTCGGCGGGGGCGGTCTGTCTTGCGCTGCTGAACGCGGCGCTGGCCTCGGGCTGGGGCGCGAACTGGCTGTCCGGCTGGGCAAGCCATGATCGCGGCTTTGTCGAGGGCGCATTGGGCCTTGCCAGCCACGAAAAGATCGCCGGGTTCATCCATATCGGCACCGAAGGCGCCACGCCGCCCGAACGTCCGCGTCCGGACCTGGACCAGATCGTCAGCTGGGTGTCGGAATGATCTTCGACGCCGTCAGCCGTGCCATCGCGCAACTGCCCGATCCGCGCTTTCGCGGCGTGTTGTTGCGCGGGATCGGGATCACCCTGGGGGCGCTGATCGCCGCGGTGATCGTGGTCTTCAATGTCGTCGGCTGGATGGTGGGGGATGACGTCTCGCTGCCCTGGATCGGCACGGTGCAATGGCTGGACGACGCGGCAAGCTGGGCCTCGGTGCCGGTCATGCTGTTGCTGTCGGTTTTCCTGATGACGCCGGTGGCCTCGGCCATCATCTCGATGTTTCTCGAAGAGGTCGCGCAGGCGGTCGAGGACAGGCATTATCCCGGTCTGCCCGCCGCGACCCAGGTCAGCTTTTCAGATGGGCTGATGGATGCGCTGGGGTTTTTTGGGACGATGGTTCTGGCAAACATCCTTGCGCTGATCGTCTACCTGATCTTCATCCCCTTCGCGCCTTTCATCTTCTGGGCGCTGAACGGGTTTCTGCTGGGGCGTGAATACTTCACTCTCGCCGCGATGCGCCGCGTCGGTCGGGTCGAGGCGCGCAAGCTGCGGCGGCGTCACTTGCTGACGATCTGGGTGACGGGCGTCGTGATGGCGGTGCCGCTGACGGTGCCGATCCTGAACCTGCTGGTTCCGGTACTGGGGGCGGCGGCCTTTACCCATGTCTTTCACCGGGTGAACCGCGCCCGCTAGGGGCGCGGTCCGCGTCAGTTGACGTGCGACGTTCCATCCATCCGGTCGAACATCCAGCCGTCGATGTCGCGCACGGTGATCACTTCGAAGAGGATGATAGAGGCGATGGCAGCCCAGAGCACGAAGGCGATGCCGGTGGTGATCCAGGCCTTGCGCTTGAGGTTGTGCACCTCGGGGCTGCCGGCGTGGGTGCCGGGCACGACGTCGCCCAAGTCTCCTTGTGTCTTCAGCCGGATCGGGATGACGCAGAGAAAGGTCATGAACCAGATCACGGCAAAGAGCACGATGGCCGAGGTGATCCCCATCAGACTTGCTCCAATTCCACGAGGCAGCCGTTGAAATCCTTGGGATGCAAGAAGAGCACGGGCTTGCCATGCGCGCCGATCTTGGGCTCTCCGTTGCCCAGCACGCGGGCGCCGGTTTCCTTGAGGTGGTCGCGCGCGGCCAGGATGTCCTCGACCTCGTAGCAGACATGGTGGATCCCGCCCGAGGGGTTCTTGTCCAGGAAGCCCTGGATCGGGGAGTTCTCGCCCAGCGGATACAGCAGCTCGATCTTGGTGTTCGGCAGTTCGATGAAGATCACGGTCACGCCGTGGTCGGGTTCGTCCTGCGGCTCTCCGACCTTGGCACCCAGCGCGGTGCGGTACTGTGCGGCGGCGGCCTCTAGGTCGGGGACGGCGATGGCAACGTGATTCAGGCGTCCGATCATCTGACTCTCCATGTCTGGCGTTGGCACAGGTTATGGCGTGACGACACAGGCCGGACAAGCCGGTGCGACCCTTAACCGCTTGTTCACCTTGTCGGGGCCAATCTGGCAGGCGACTCGATGAGGAGCCCCGACATGGACGACTATGACCAACTCTCTCCGCACCTGCGTCCCACCGCGACGCGGCCCCTGCTTGGGCTGACCATCCTCGTGGTGGAGGACAGCCGGTACTCCTGCGATGCCATGCGCCTCTTGTGCCTGCGGTCCGGGGCGCGAATCCGCCGTGCCGATTGTCTGAAATCGGCGCGCCGCCACCTGCAGGTCTACCGGCCCAGCGTGGTGGTCATCGACCTCGGCCTGCCGGACGGGTCGGGCGCCGACCTGATCGCGGAACTCAGCACAACCTGTCCCCGTGTCGATGTCCTGCTGGGCACCAGCGGCGACACCTTCGCCGAAGAGGTGGCGCTGGCCGCCGGAGCCGATGGTTTCCTGGGCAAGCCGATCTCCTCCGTCGTTGCCTTTCAGAACGCCATCCTGTCGGTCCTGCCCAGCGAAAGGCGCCCCACTGGCCCGCGTCTGGTCAGCGACGAGCCCGTGGTGCCCGATCCCTTGTCCTACCGCGATGACATGGCCCACGCGGCGGACGTGCTTGGCGATGCGCGCAATCCGCAAACTCTGGCCTATCTGACGCAGTTTCTGGCCGGGGTCGCACGCAGCGCGGGCGACGGTGTCCTGCAACAGGCGGCAGAGGATCTGGCCGATGCCCGCGCCGCGGGACGCCCGGTGAAACCCGGCCTCGACCGCGTGTCGGCACTGGTCCAGGACCGCGTGGCCGACCGTATGGCGATCTGACCGCCGTCGTTACAGCAGCAAGCCCGGGTCGCTTCCCATGTCGACTCCGGGAAAGACCGTCGTTTGCAGCGTACTGCGCCCGATGCCGAATTGGCCGTGCAACAGCCAGGCCAGATGCGCCCGCAGGTCGCGGGTGGGGCGCAGGTCACGCCCCTCGTAGAGCGCTCCGTCACCCAGGCCGGGCCAGTCGGTGATCACGCGGCCCCCGCGCAGGGCGCCGCCGGCCAGCACCATCGCCCCGCCGGTGCCGTGGTCCGTGCCCTGTGTCCCGTTCCAACGCGCAGTGCGCCCGAACTCCGTCACCGCCGCCACAGTCGTTTTGGCCCAGGCCTCTGGTCCCAGCGCCTCTTGCAGGGCAAGAAGCGAGTCAGAGAGTTGTTCCAGCGAAAGTGCCAGATGACGCTCCTGCGCCTTGTGCGTGTCCCAGCCGTTCAGCGAATAACAGGCAATCCGCGCTGCATCGCGCAACTGCGCACCTGCAAATTCGGCCAGCACCCGGCCCGGCCGATGTCGGTCGCGCGGTGCCATCATGTCGTCCCGCATGGCGGCCATCATGTCGCCGGGGCTGCCGGAAAAGGCCAGCCCGTCGCCATCGCCCCCCGCCAGCGCAAAGGCACTGTCGAGCGCGGCGGCCATCAAGGGGTCGGACTGCATCACCCGTTGGGTCAGCAGTATGGCCTGCGGCGACAGGCGCAGGTCTGCCTCCGGGGTCCAGCGATTCACGGGCGCAGGCCCGGAAAGGATGCGCAGCGGTTCGCCGCCGATGGCATAGGCCGTCTCGGCGCTCGCCCCGGGCAGATGCTGGACCAGACGGTTGAGCCAGCCGTCATCGGGCAGCGGTGCGTCAGAGGCGGCGACGCCTGCCTCCAGCAGGTCCTGGCCGTCGAAATGGCTGCGCTTGTCGCGATAGGGAATCGACACCGCGTGGGCAAAACCCAGGTCGCCCGCCTGCCAGAGCGGACGCAGGGGGGCGAGAGCGCCATGCAGCGCGAAGTGTCCGTCAAGATCGAAGGCGCCGCCCTCCATGTCCGGACCGGGCCGGCCCAGAGCGTCGAAATCCGGGTCGCCGTACGGGGCCACCACGTCCAACCCGTCCATGCCGCCGCGCAGGATGATGACCACCAGCCGGGCATCGCCCGGCGTCGCGGCAAAGCTGACCGGCGTGACCAGCGGGCTGGCGGCCAGCGAACAGCCAAGGGCGGCGCTGCGGGCCAGGAAATTGCGTCTGTCCATCAGCTTACATCCTCTGAAAGGCGGGGGAGGCCAGCACCACGCCGATCCCGTCGGCGCGGGTTTCGGCGGCCCCGGCGGCGAAACGCACCTCGGCAGGGGCGCGCGACCCCAGCGCGGTTTCCACGAAATCGCGCGGGTCGGGCAGGGCGCCCAGCAGGGCCTGCGGCATCGCAAAGCCCCATTGCAGACGGGCGGCCAGCCCCTGCGGTGTCAACCAGGCGTCGTCCGCCTCGGGCAGGCCGTCAGGCCCGGGCGGCTGCTGCCAGACCTGCCCCATCAGGCGCATCGGTTGGATCAGGGCAATGCCGACGCGCTTGCGCAGCATGTCCTGCGGCACATCCAGCGCGCGGCAGGCCGAGGCGATGAAATCCAGCGGCTGCTTGGCATTGGCCGGGCGCGGATCCCAGGCGGCGGGATGGTCCAGCATGGCCCGGTAGACCGCCATCAAGTCCCCGTTCGTGTCCAGCCAGGCCGTTTCCATCGCGCTGACCAGCTCCGCCTCGGGCGTATCCGCCACGAAATGCACGGCCAGCTTGCCAGCGACATGTCGCGCTGTGACCGGGTGCCGGGCAAGGTCGCGCAGGGCGGCGTGGATGTCCTCCAGCCGGGCGGGGTGATCGCCGCCATAATTCTTGCCCAGCACCGTCTCGGCGCCGGGTTCGGCCAGCGGGCGGCGGAAGTCGGTGCCGCCTTCGGCGGTAAAGGCCAGCCCGGTCAACAGCTCTGCCAATTGGCGCACGTCGGTCTGCGTATAGGGGCCGTCCACCCCCAGCGTGTGCAGCTCCAGCACCTCGCGGGCCAGGTTCTCGTTCAGGCCCTTTTTTCCGGGGTATTTCAGCGCCTGCGGAGAGTTCGGCCCGGCCGAGGCGTGCTGGTCGAGGTAGTGCAGCATCAGCGGATGCGTTGTTACCGCGATCAACATGTCCTCGAACCGGCCGGCAAGGTGCGGACGAATGGCCGATTCGACGTAAGGAGACCCCGCCTGGATCATGACGTTGGCCTTTCCGCGCGCGGTGAAATGGTCGGCCCAAAAGCTCTCCAGCCGCTCGCGCAGGGGGGTCGCACTGTTCATTCGCCGGGCGACCTGGGCCACCAGCCATTCTGACTGCAACTTGCGGGCCCGGCGTTTCAGCCGCCGGATCTGGTCAAGCGCCAGTTCCTCGGCCTCGGTGTCGCGCGTCAGACGGCTAATGCGGCCCAGCGTATAGGCGTTGACCAACAAGTCCTTGGAAAAGCTGTCGAAGGCCATGATCGGAAAAGCCCGCGCCATGACGTCGGGCGCCGTCAGCCCGGCCAGCAGGGCCTTGGTCGAGTCGGGCGGCGCGATCCGGAGGGACCGGCCACAGCCATAGCGGATATCGGCAAGAACGGGATCGTACATCTTGGGGCCTCAACGCTGTTAAGGCCCCTATACCGCAAGCGGGGCGTGCTTGCATCGCCCCGCACGGGTTCGTGTCCGGCGCCTCGGCAAAAAGGCGCCTTTTCCGGCATCACTCCTGCGGAATAACGCGCAGGCTGAGTTCCATCAGCTGGTCCGAGGACGGTTCCGAGGGCGCGTTCATCATCAGGTCTTCGGCGCGCTGGTTCATCGGGAACATGATGACCTCACGGATGTTCGCCGTCTCGGCCAGCAGCATCACCATCCGGTCGATGCCCGCGGCGCATCCGCCGTGCGGCGGGGCGCCGAAGTGGAAGGCATTGTAGAGCGCGCCAAAGCGGGCCTTGACCTCCTCCTCGCCATAACCCGCGATTTCGAACGCCTTGAGCATGACCTCGGGCTTGTGGTTCCGGATCGCACCGGACACCAGCTCGTAACCGTTGCAGGCCAGGTCATACTGGAACCCCAGCACCTTGAGCGGATCGCCCTGCAGCGCCTCCATCCCGCCCTGCGGCATGGAAAAGGGGTTGTGCTCGAAATCGACTTCGCCGGTCTCCTCGTCCTTTTCGTAGATCGGGAAATCCACGATCCAGGCAAAGGCAAAGCGGTTGGGGTCGATCAGCTTCAGTTCCTCGCCCAGCACGTCGCGCGCCTTGCCCGCGATCCGCTGGAAGCTGGCGGGCTTGCCACCCAGGAAGAAGGCCGCGTCGCCGACGCCAAGGCCCAGCTGCTGGCGGATTGCCTCGGTGCGCTCGGGGCCGATGTTCTTGGCCAGCGGGCCGGCCGCCTCCATGCCCTCGCCCTGGTCGCGCCAGAAGATGTAGCCCATACCCGGCAGGCCCTCTTTCTGGGCCCAGGCGTTCATCCGGTCGCAGAACTTGCGCGAACCGCCACCCGGCGCCGGGATGGCGCGGATCTCGGTGCCGTCCTGTTCCAGCAGCTTGGCGAAGATCGCAAAGCCGGAGCCGGCGAAATGCTCGGACACGACCTGCATTTCGATCGGGTTGCGCAGGTCGGGCTTGTCGGTGCCGTATTTCAGCGCCGCCTCGGCATAGGGGATCTGCGGCCATGTTTCGGGCGCGTCCACGGTCTTGCCCTCGCCGAATTCCTCGAAGACGCCCGCGATCACCGGCGCCACCGTGTCGAACACGTCCTGTTGCTCGACAAAGCTCATTTCCAGGTCGAGCTGGTAGAAATCGGTGGGCGACCGGTCGGCGCGCGGGTCCTCGTCGCGGAAACAGGGCGCGATCTGGAAATACTTGTCAAAGCCCGAGACCATGATCAGCTGCTTGAACTGCTGGGGGGCTTGCGGCAGCGCGTAGAACTTGCCCGGGTGCAGGCGCGAGGGCACCAGAAAGTCGCGCGCGCCCTCGGGCGAGGAGGCGGTGATGATCGGCGTCTGATACTCGCGAAAGCCCTTGTCCCACATACGCCGCCGGATGCTGGCCACCACGTCGGACCGCAGGGTCATCGAGGTCTGCATCGCCTCGCGGCGCAGGTCGAGATAGCGGTACTTCAGGCGGGTTTCCTCGGGATATTCCTGGTCGCCGAAGACGATCAGGGGCAGTTCCTGCGCCTCGCCCAGCACCTCGATGTCACGGATGTAGACCTCGATCTCTCCGGTGGGCAGCTTGGGGTTCACCAGGCTTTCGGCGCGTGCCTTCACGTTGCCGTCGATGCGGATGCACCATTCGCTGCGCACCTTCTCGACCTGGCTGAAGACCGGGCTGTCGGGATCGCACAGCACCTGTGTCACGCCGTAGTGGTCGCGCAGGTCGATGAACAGCACGCCGCCGTGGTCGCGGATGCGGTGCACCCAGCCGGCCAGCCGGACGGTATCACCCACCTGGTCCTTGGTCAGATCGGCACAGGTATGGCTGCGATAGGCGTGCATGTCGGGCCCCTTTGATATGCGCAAAAGTCAGGCGCCGATACATCCCGAGGGGCGGGGGAAGTCAAGGGAGACGGCTTTATTTGGTGAGAATCACCTGAGTCTGCTAATCATCAATGCCGGAGGACGCGCCAAAACGTCGCAAGGAGGTTTGCCATGTGGGAGTCTCTGTTTCGAAACATGATGCGCCGGATGCTGCGGCACGGGCAGTTGACCGTGACCATGCCCGACGGACAATCGGAAACCTACGGGCCGGGCGGTGGCCCCGAGGCCCATATCATCCTGACCGAACCGGACACGGTGCGCCGGTTGCTGATGCGGCCCGGCCTCGCGCTGGGAGAATGCTATGCCGAGGGCACGCTGCGGGTCGAAGGGGATGACCTGCCTGGGCTGCTGGGGCTTTTTGTGCCCAGCGGAAATATCGCCGAACTGCCGCCCTGGTACGAACTGCCGCGCAAGCTGCAAGGCGCGCTGCGCGGGTTCCTGCAGCGCAACACGCCGTTCACGGCCCGGCGCAATGTCGCCCATCACTACGATCTTTCGGACGATCTCTATCGTCTCTTCCTGGATGCGGACATGCAGTACTCCTGCGCCTACTGGCCCAGGGCCGGCATGACCCTTGAAGAGGCGCAGGAGGCCAAGAAGGCGCATATCGCGGACAAGCTGCTGATCAAGCCGGGGATGCGGGTGCTGGACATCGGCTGCGGCTGGGGCGGCATGGCGCTGACGCTGGCGCGCGACTACGGCGCGCAGGTGACGGGGGTGACGCTGTCGGAAAACCAGCTGGCCACGGCGCAGGCGCGGGCGCAAGTCGAGGGGCTGGAGGACCGGGTGCGCTTTCTGCTTCTGGATTACCGCAAGCTGGAAGAGCGATTCGACCGGGTCGTCAGTGTCGGCATGCTGGAACATGTCGGCGCGCCGCATTACCGCGAGTATTTCGGCAAGGTGCGCGACCTGATGGCCGACGATGGCGTGGCGCTGATCCATTCCATCGTCAAGAACGGCCCGCCGCGACCCAACAACGCCTGGATCGACAAGTACATCTTTCCCGGCAGTTACGCGCCCTCCGCCTCCGAGGTCTATCGCGCGATCGAGGACAACTGGCTGCACCAGAGTGACGACGAGGCGCTGCGCATCCATTACGCCATGACCTTGCAGGCCTGGCGCGAACGGCTGGAAGAGAATCGGGACCGGGTGGTCGAGATGTTCGACGAACAGTTCCTGCGTATGTGGCGCTTTTACCTGGTCTCGATGGAGGTCTCATTCCGGCAGGGCAACCTGCATGTCCAGCAGTGGCAACTGGCCAAGTCCATGTCCGCGGTGCCGATCACTCGCGATTACCTGTACCCGTCCGCACAGGGTGACTGGATGCGCGCGGCGGAATGACTGACGGCGCCCCGGGCTTGACCCGGGGCCTCTGTCCGGTCGGGTGGCGGCGGGGCAATCCCGTGACGGGCGCCGCCTAGAAGGGCCTGACCACGTTGCCCGAGTAAAAGAACACACCCAGCCCCAGTGCAAACAGGATCACCCCGGCGATGGCATGCAGCACCACCGCCTCGGCGAAACTGCCGCGCCGCTCATAGGCCCAGGCAAAGGCAAGGCCGCCGAAAAAGGTCATGCCGGCGACGATCCAGCTCCAGTACATCAGGTGGGCAAAGGAAAAGAGCGTGGCGTTCAGCACCAGCGGCGGCCATGTCCCGCCCGGCAAGAGGCCGCCGTACCGGCGAAAGAACAGCGGGCGAAAGACCAGCTCTTGCGGCAGGGCCGACAGGAAGGGGTAGAGCGCCGCGATCATCAGCATCAGCGCCGGGTTGAGGCGGATCAGCGCAAAGGCGGCCTCTGGCGCGGTCATCTGTACCACTGCGTAGCCGGTGACCGCCGTCACCGCCGCAAAGCCCGCCACCAGCCGCCAGTCGACCCGGGCCGCGCCGATCCCCAGCGAGCGCCAGTCGAACCCCGGCGTGATATGCAGCAGCACGACCCCCAGCGCGGTAAAGCCGAACAGCAGCGGAAACATCATGTCCGGCGGAAAGGCCAGCGCGATGACGGCCGGGATCACGGCAAAGAAACAGGCGAACTCGACCCAGAGCCAGACGCGCCGCGCCTCTGCCTTGTCGTCTTCCGGCAAAATGGCCATACACGCCGCTCCCTTGTCCTGACCCTTGCTGTCAGATAGGCGCTCTGTGTTGCCGTACCACCCCGTTCGAGGCTTGCGCTTGAACCCGCGCTGCGTATAACGCCGACAATTTGCCAACAGTGTCCCCCGGCACGCGTCATGCCGGGGCCCAGACGGAGCTGCCCGATGCCCAAGCGTACCGACATCCAGTCCATCATGATCATCGGAGCGGGGCCCATCATCATCGGCCAAGCCTGCGAGTTCGACTATTCCGGCGCCCAGGCCTGCAAGGCGCTGCGCGAAGAGGGCTACCGGGTCATCCTGGTGAACTCGAACCCGGCCACGATCATGACCGATCCGGGGCTGGCCGATGCCACCTACATCGAGCCGATCACCCCCGAGGTCGTCGCCCGGATCATCGAGAAGGAGCGCCCCGACGCGCTCTTGCCGACGATGGGCGGGCAGACCGGCCTGAACACCTCTTTGGCGCTGGAAGAGATGGGTGTGCTGGAAAAATTCGGTGTCGAGATGATCGGCGCCAAGCGCGAGGCCATCGAGATGGCCGAGGATCGCAAGCTGTTCCGCGAGGCGATGGACCGGATCGGCCTTGAAAACCCCAAGGCCACCATCATCACCGCGCCGAAAAAGGACAACGGCAAGCGCGACCTCGATGCAGGCGTCGCCCTTGCGCTGGAAGAGCTCGAAGAGATCGGCCTGCCCGCCATCATCCGTCCGGCCTATACGCTGGGCGGCACCGGCGGCGGCGTGGCCTACAACCGCGAGGATTACATCCACTATTGCCGTTCGGGCATGGATGCCTCGCCCGTGGGTCAGATCCTTGTCGACGAAAGCCTGCTGGGCTGGAAAGAGTATGAGATGGAGGTCGTCCGCGACAAGGCGGACAACGCGATCATCGTCTGTTCCATCGAGAACGTCGACCCGATGGGTGTGCACACGGGCGATTCGATCACCGTGGCCCCGGCGCTGACACTGACCGACAAGGAATACCAGATCATGCGCAACGGCAGCATCGCCGTGCTGCGTGAGATCGGTGTCGAGACCGGCGGCTCGAACGTGCAATGGGCGGTGAATCCCGACAACGGACGCATGGTCGTGATCGAGATGAACCCGCGCGTCTCGCGGTCCTCGGCGCTGGCTTCCAAGGCGACGGGTTTCCCGATTGCCAAGATCGCCGCCAAGCTGGCTGTCGGCTATACGCTCGACGAGCTCGACAACGACATCACCAAGGTGACGCCCGCCAGCTTTGAGCCGACCATTGACTATGTCGTCACCAAGATCCCGAAATTCGCCTTCGAGAAATTCCCCGGCTCCGAGCCCTACCTGACCACCGCCATGAAGTCGGTGGGCGAGGCGATGTCCATCGGACGCACCATCCACGAGTCGCTGCAAAAGGCGCTCGCCTCGATGGAATCCGGCCTGACCGGCTTTGACGAGGTCGAGATTCCCGGTGTCAGTGTCGATCCCTGGTCGAACGCCCCTGAAAAGGCCGCCGTCATCAAGGCGATCAGCGAACAGACGCCGGACCGGATGCGCACCATCGCTCAGGCCATGCGCCACGGGCTGACGGATGACGAAATCCACGGCACCACCATGTTCGATCCCTGGTTCCTGGCCCGCATCCGCGAGATCGTCGGGACCGAGGCCGAGGTTCGCGCCAATGGGCTGCCACAGGATGCAGATGCGATGCGGGCGCTCAAGATGATGGGCTTTACCGATGCGCGCCTGGCGAAGCTCACCGGGTTTGCCGAAAAGGACGTGCGCGCACGGCGGCAGGCGCTGGGCGTGACCGCCGTCTTCAAGCGTATCGACACCTGCGCCGCCGAGTTCGAGGCCCAGACCCCCTACATGTATTCCACCTACGAAGAGCCCCTCATGGGCGAAGTGGAATGCGAGGCGCGCCCGAGCGACCGCAAGAAGGTGGTCATCCTCGGCGGTGGCCCGAATCGGATCGGGCAGGGGATCGAGTTCGACTATTGCTGCTGCCACGCTTGTTTCGCGCTGACCGACGCGGGCTATGAGACCATCATGGTCAACTGCAACCCCGAGACCGTCAGCACCGACTACGACACCTCGGACCGCCTGTATTTTGAGCCGCTGACCTTTGAACATGTCATGGAAATCCTGACGAAAGAGCAGGAAAACGGCACGCTGCACGGTGTCATCGTCCAGTTCGGCGGCCAGACTCCCTTGAAGCTGGCCAATTCGCTGGAGGCCGAGGGCATTCCGATCCTGGGCACCACACCCGACGCCATCGACCTGGCCGAAGACCGCGAGCGGTTCCAGGCGCTGGTCAACCAGCTGGGGCTGAAACAGCCCAAGAACGGCATCGCCTCGACCGACGCACAGGCACTGGACATCGCCGAGGAGATCGGCTTTCCGCTGGTGATCCGCCCGTCCTACGTTCTGGGTGGCCGGGCGATGGAAATCGTGCGCGACATGGATCACCTGCGCCGCTACATCAAGGAAGCGGTCGTGGTCTCCGGCGACAGCCCGGTGCTGCTCGACAGCTATCTGTCGGGCGCGACAGAGCTGGACGTGGACGCGCTGTGTGACGGCGAAAACGTCCATGTCGCCGGCATCATGCAGCACATCGAAGAGGCCGGCGTGCACTCGGGCGACAGCGCCTGTTCGCTGCCGCCCTACTCGCTGGATGCCGAGGTGCTGGCCGAAATCGAACGCCAGACCCATGCCTTGGCCAAGGCGCTGAACGTGGTCGGCCTGATGAACGTGCAGTTCGCGATCAAGGCCAATCCCGCGGGCGAAAACGAGGTCTACCTGATCGAGGTGAACCCGCGTGCCAGCCGCACGGTGCCTTTCGTCGCCAAGGCGACCGACAGCGCCATTGCCAGCATCGCCGCCCGCATCATGGCCGGTGAACCGCTCTCGGCCTTCCCCAAACGTGCCGGTTACGAGGCCAGCATCGACTACGACACCGATGTGCCGATGGCCGATCCGATGACGTTGGCCGACCCGAACATGCCCTGGTTCTCGGTCAAGGAAGCGGTGCTGCCCTTTGCCCGCTTCCCCGGCGTGGACACGATCCTTGGCCCGGAAATGCGCTCGACCGGTGAGGTCATGGGCTGGGACAAGTCCTTTGCCCGTGCCTTCCTCAAGGCGCAGCTGGGCGCAGGTACGCATCTGCCGACCGAGGGCACGGTCTTTTTCTCGATCAAGGACGAGGACAAGACGCACCAGCTGATCGAGACCGCGCGCATTCTCGTGGACCTCGGCTTTACCATCGTTGCGACCTCGGGCACGGCCTCTTTCCTGGCCGCGCATGACATCGCCTGCGAGCTGGTGAAAAAGGTCTACGAAGGCCGCCCGAACATTGTCGACCTGATGAAGGACGGCAAGGTGCACCTGGTGATGAACACCACCGAAGGCTCGGCAGCGGTCGAAGACAGCCGCGAGATCCGGTCCGTCGCTTTGTATGACAAGATCCCCTACTACACGACCGCCGCCGGGGCCCACGCCGCCGCGATGGCCATGAAGGCACGGGAAGAAGGGGAACTGGTGGTGAAGTCGTTGCAGGGGTGACTGCTTGATTGACGAGTGAAACTTCTCGTGATTCACTGAGGTGGCATGAGTGGAGGGCGAGATGGACAAACTTGACATTTTGTCGTTGCAGAAAGTTCAGTATGCTCACGACAAACGCAACCACAGCGACATTCTGTCCCTGCACAAAAACGACCGCTCAAAACACTACGGCCTGCACTTTGCAAAATATTCGGCAAGGTTGGCCACAGGATACTGCAAAAAGAAATCCACCCTCGATACGGCCGTGGATTCGATATTGGTATCGCTGAGCTCAGCAAACACCTTGATGCTGGAGCTTGATTTTTCAAATTGTTCAGGATTTGATTGGGCGGACTTAATCCGCCAATACACAATCGAAATGGCGAAGTATTGCGATGGCTGCGAGAAAATTGACCACGCTGAAGAGTTTTGGCCACTTCTTCGCGAAGCTAATTTAAACATCTTCTCAATTTCATTTGAGATGGCTTCTCGCAACTCTAATAATGTTCTAGGGGACCTCGCTCACCGCAGACATGCCTTGGCAAAGCGGCAATTTTATATAGGCGCAGAATGACTTTTTGGGGAAGAAATGAATGGCTATCTACTAGAGATTGCGACTTTCCTGTTGAGCCGAGAGACCACTCAAAAGTAGAAGAGGCTGGATACAAGCTCAGTGTTGGGGATCAAATTTACCTTACAGAGAAAAACGGAGCAAAGGTAAGAAACCTTGCCCCCGGAGAGACCTTTTTCATCTCCCCTGGTCAATTTGCCTATATATTGACAGAGGAACGGGTGAAGATCCCCTTGGACATGATTGGATTTATTTCGGTTCGGGCAAGCATCAAGTTTTATGGTCTCGTCAACGTTTCGGGCTTCCATGTCGACCCCGGGTACAAAGGAAAACTGATATTCGCCGTATTCAATTCCGGTCCGTCTCGCATCAACCTGCAAAGAGGGCAAAGCATCTTCTCTCTGTGGGTTGCGAGTCTTGCCAGCCCTATTTCTACCAAAGATGCACCAAAGAAATCGTATGATGAGCTGTCTCCCGATGTAATAAACAAGATTGATGGACAACATCTGACCGCATATCAAGTGCACGACAATATCGAAGACGTGAGGAAAATTGCAGAGGAAAACAAGGACGATCTAAGAAAAATTAAACTATATTTTTGGCTCGCGGTTCTTGTCCTCGGCATCATTGTTTTCCCTATCGCTCGACACCAAGTGACGCAAGCTTGGAAGTCTGGCGTTGCTCAGGATTTCCTCGAGGGCGTGGATCCTGCGACCAGACAGCCGACGAACCCATAACTACTCTATTGTCCATAACAAAATCGAGAAGCTGCTTATTTATGGAAGAATGTGGCGAGAAAGCATTTTCCGAAGTTTTGCTTCAACCCGCCGCCCGCCCAAACCTCTGAACACCCCAGATTAACCCAAGGGTCAACAGCCCGAACCCCGCTGGCGGCAACAGCATTGCCGCCATGCCCAGCGGCAGGCTCACCCAGCCTAGGTGCGGCAAGGCCCAGGCCTCGACGGCGTAGCGCAGCCAGATCGACAGGGTGAAAAACGACCCCAGCGCGCAGAGCATCAGCAGGACAGAGACAACCCGCACCCAGCGCGGCAGAGGCCCGGCCTTGGGGCGACGGCGGGCCACTTGCGCGCGCTCGTCCCGGACCTGATCCGGGACCTCGCCGGCAGGCACGCGCCGCGCCCGCCAACGCCGGATCAGCGGCCAGATCAGGCAGCCAGCGAAGAACATCAGGAACATCCAGGCCAGCGCCATGCCCCGGCTCTCGAACAGCGGGTCGACCAGCACCGTTTCGGGGGCGCCGCGCAGGTAACGCACCTGCACCTCCGCCCCCGGCTCATGAGCGCGCAGGAAATCCAGAGTTACCTGTGCCTCACTCGTGATGACCTGTCCGTTCACCGCAAAGCGGACCGTTGCATAATGGCGATAGCGTGGCGGTTTTTCGGGCTGGCTCTGTGTGCGCTGTGTGCGGACAGAGACAAGGATCGCCGTCGTCTCGACCCCGTCGCGGTCAAACCGCGCCGCGCGGGACGAGGCGCTGTAGACGAGGGCAACGAGCACGACGAAGAGGAACGCCATCAATCCGGTGACAAACAGGGGGATCGGGTTTCGGGCACTCATCCTGTTCGCCTGGTTCCTTGACTTCGCGGGCGGGGGTTTCACCCCCATTCCCTCGCATCTTATCACGAGATCCGGGCGCGGGAATGCGGGGCATGACCCGGTCCCGAAGCCCCGGACGGGCAGAAATTCCGCACCCCGATCCCGGCGTCAACCCGCCCAAGGGCCGTGCCGACGTGGCCGGACAACCGTAACCTCTTGATTCCGTGTCGCCAGCGGGACAGCCAAGCCTGCGTTTGCCACAGGTATACCCCCTCCACATCCCGGTTCGCCCCTGTTAAACCGCTGGGGAACAATCCTCGGAGGGCATTGCCGATGAAACCCGTCATTCTCACGATCCTCGACGGTTGGGGCCTGCGCGAGGAGGAGGCGAACAACGCCCCCAAACTGGCCAATACCCCCACGATGGACCGGCTGATGGCCACCTGTCCCCATGCGACGCTGATCACCCACGGCCCCGACGTCGGCCTGCCGACCGGGCAGATGGGCAATTCCGAGGTGGGACACACCAATATCGGCGCCGGCCGGGTGGTGGCGATGGACCTTGGCCAGATCGACCTGGCCATCGAGGACGGGTCTTTCTACGACAATGACGCCATCCTGAACTTTGCCGCCACGGTCAAGGATGCCGGGGGCACAGCGCATCTCATGGGGCTGACCTCGGACGGGGGTGTGCACGCGCATACCGATCACCTGCTGGCGGCGGCGAAGGTTCTGACCGATCAGGGGCTCAAGGTCCTCATCCATGTCATCACCGACGGGCGTGACGTGGCGCCGACCTCGGCCGCGAAGCAGGTGCAGGCCTTCGACATTGCCTTGCCCGAAGGCGCGCGCATCGCCACGGTCAGTGGCCGCTACTACGCGATGGACCGTGACAACCGCTGGGAACGCGTGGAAAAGGCCTATCGCGCCGTGGTCGAGGGCAAGGGGGACGCCTTGGAAGATCCGTCCGAGGGCATCGTCACCTGCTACGATCTGGACCAGACGGATGAGTTCATCGAACCCTTCATCATCACGGGCTACAAGGGCATGGAGAAAGGCGACGGGCTGTTCTTCATCAACTTCCGGGGCGACCGCGCGCGAGAGATCCTGTCTGCCATCGGGGACCCGGAGTTCGACGGGTTCAAACGCGACAAACCCGAATTGTCGGCCCTGCTGGGCATGGTCGAATACTCCGACCGGCACAACGCCTACATGACCACCGCCTATCCCAAGAGGAAGATCGTCAACACGCTGGGCGAATGGGTGGCGAAACAGGGCAAGACGCAATTTCGCCTCGCGGAAACCGAGAAGTACCCGCATGTGACCTTCTTCCTCAACGGTGGCAAGGAAACGCCCGAGCCGCAGGAGGACCGGTTCATGCCCAAGTCGCCCAAGGTGGCGACCTATGACCTGCAACCGGAGATGTCCGAACCGGAAGTCACCGAGAAGTTCCTTGAGGCGATCGACAAGGGCTATGACCTGATCGTGGTGAACTTTGCCAACCCCGACATGGTGGGCCATACCGGCGACCTGCAGGCGGCGATGAAGGCCTGCGAGGCCGTGGATGACGGGCTGGGCCAGGTCGTCGACAAGCTGGAACAGACCGGCGGCGCGCTGCTGGTGATCGCCGACCACGGCAACTGCGAAACGATGGTGGACCCGGAAACCGGTGGTCCGCACACGGCACATACGACGAACCTTGTGCCGGTGATCCTCTATGGTGCGCCCGGTGTCGAAAAGCTGCGCGACGGTCGGCTTGCGGATGTGGCGCCGACCCTGCTGCAACTGATGGACCTGCCGCAGCCCGAGGAAATGACCGGGGAAAGCCTGATCGCGTGAAACCGCTGGCGCTGATCCTTTGCCTTGTTGCCACGCCGCTGGCCGCGCAGGACGCGGGGGAGAAGGCGCGCGCTGCCGCCGAGGCGCTGGAGGCGGCCTCTGTCCTCTTGGACACCGCCGACGAGGCGCAGGACCGGGTGGCCGCCCTGACCGACACGGTGCGCGCCTACGAGGACGGGCTGACCGCCATGCGCGAAGGGCTGCGCGCCGCGACCATCCGGGAAACGGAACTCAGCCGCAAGCTGTCCGCGCAAGAGGCCGAGGTGGCCCGCCTGTTGGGGGCGCTGATGGCGGTGGGGGACCGCGCCGCGCCGCGCACGCTGGTGCATCCGGGCGGTCCGCTGGATGCGGCCCGGTCGGGGATGCTGGTCGCGGCCCTGACACCGGGACTGGCCGCCCAGGCGGCCGAGCTGCGCGCCGATCTCGAAGAGGTTACGGCCCTGCGGTCCTTGCAACAGAACGCCGCCGACACCCTGCAAGAGGGGCTGAGCGGCGTGCAGGCGGCGCGCACCGCGCTCAGCCAGGCCATCGCCGACCGCACCGATCTGCCGCGCCGCTTTACCGAGGACCCGATCCGGACCGAACTGCTGATCGCCTCGACCGAGACGCTGCAGGGCTTTGCCTCGGGCCTGGCAAAGATCGCCGAGGATGAGACCGGCCCGCCGCTGCCGCCGATTGCCGATCGCAAGGGCAGTCTGCCCTTGCCGGTGCGCGGCGTGGTTCTGCACGGGGCCGGGGATCGTGACGCGGCGGGCGTGTCCCGCCCCGGCATCGTCCTTGCCACCCGCCCCGGTGCGCTGGTGACAACCCCCGCCGCCGCCACGATCCGCTATGCCGGACCGCTGCTGGACTACGGCCTGGTGGTGATCCTGGAACCGCAGGCGGACCTGATGTTCGTGCTGGCGGGGATGGACACGGTGTTCGGTGAGACTGGACAGGTCCTGGCCGCCGGGGCGCCCGTGGGGCTGATGGGTGGGCCTGCCGGCAATAATATGTCACCTTCGGGTGAGGGGGCTGGCGGAGGCCGTTCGGAAACGCTCTATATAGAGGTCAGAGAGGGCGACGTGCCCGAGGACCCACTTCGGTGGTTCACAACCGACAAGGGATGATTGAGGTATGAAGAAATTCGTGATGGCCGCCGTCGGCGGCACCCTGGCGTCCATCGTGGCGACGACCCAATTGGTGGGTCCGCTGCTGGCGCAAGAGGGCAGCCGTCCGGAAAGCGTCTATGAGCAGCTCGACCTTTTCGGCGACATCTTTGAACGCATCCGCGCGCAATACGTCGAGGAAGTCGACGAAAAGGACCTGATCGAGGCAGCGATCAACGGCATGCTGACCTCGCTCGACCCGCATTCCAGCTATCTTGCCCCCGACGATGCTGCCGACATGCGCGTGCAGACGCGTGGTGAATTCGGCGGCCTGGGGATCGAGGTCACGCAGGAAGACGGCTTCGTCAAGGTGGTCTCTCCCATGGACGGCACCCCGGCAATGGAAGAGGGGATCGAGGCCGGTGACTTCATCACCCATGTCGACGGCGAAAGCCTCCTGGGCCTGACCCTGGACGAGGCGGTCGAAATGATGCGCGGGCCGGTCGGCTCGGAAATCGTGATCACCGTGGTCCGCGAAGGTGTCGAGGAACCCTTTGATGTCTCGATCATACGCGACACGATCAAGCTGACCGCCGTGCGGTCGCGCACCGAAGGCGAAACCGTGGTGCTGCGCATCACCACCTTCAACGACCAGACCTTCCCGAACCTCGCCGACGGCATCGCCAAGCAAGTCGAAGATGCGGGCGGTATCGACAAGGTGAACGGCTTTGTCGTCGACCTGCGCAACAACCCCGGTGGCCTGCTGAACCAGGCGATCATGGTGGCCGATGCCTTCCTCGACAAAGGCGAAATCGTCTCGACCCGGGGCCGCGATCCGGCTGATGGTGACCGTTACAACGCCCAGCCCGGCGACCTGGCCGAGGGTAAACCGCTGGTCGTTCTGATCAACGGCGGCTCTGCCTCCGCCTCGGAAATCGTGGCGGGTGCGCTGCAGGATCACCGCCGCGCCATCGTCGTCGGCACCAAGAGCTTTGGCAAGGGATCGGTCCAGACCGTCATGCCGCTGCGCGGCAACGGCGCGATGCGCCTGACCACCTCGCGCTATTACACGCCCTCGGGTCGGTCGATCCAGGCGCTGGGCGTTTCGCCCGATATCGTGGTCGCGCAGCCGCGCCGCGATCCCAATGCGGAACCCGCGGAGGAGCCGGCAGCCAATCCCTTCACCCGCTCCGAGGCCGACCTGCGTGGCCGCCTGGACAACGACTCGCTGACGCCCGAGGAAATCGAGCAGATCGAGCGTGACCGGGCCAAGGCCGAGGCCGCTGCCCGCCTGCGCGAAGAGGATTACCAGCTGGCCTATGCCATCGACATCCTCAAGGGCCTGTCGGCACTGGGCCCCAAGGACTGAGGCTGTCCTGATTGAGAAAAGAGCACACCGGCGGCCACCTGGCCGCCGGTTTTCGTTTCGAATGCCGCGCAAGCTGTGCGCCCCGTGGCTTTGAAAACGCGCCCGGCTGGTGTATGCGCGACGGGGCAGGAGTTGCTGCGGATCCTGTACGGTTCGTACAAAACGTACGCGGTTTCCGGCAAAACGTACAAAGAGGCCCAAGGTGAGCAAGACCCGCCCCATGACCCCCGATGACATCGCCGCCCTTCCCTACCGCCGCAACGTCGGCGTGATGCTGGTCAATGCGCAGGGCCATGCCTTTGTCGGCCAGCGCATAGACCGCCAGCCGCATGAGCCGCCCGCCTGGCAGATGCCGCAGGGCGGCATCGACAAGGGTGAGGACCCGCGCGAGGCGGCGTTGCGCGAACTGGAAGAGGAAACCGGCGTGACCCGCGACCTGGTCACCGTCGAGGCGGAAACCGAGGGCTGGATCGCCTACGACCTGCCGCATGACATCGTGCCGAGGATCTGGAAGGGCCGCTACAAGGGGCAGGAGCAAAAATGGTTCCTGCTGCGCTTTCACGGCACCGATGACCAGGTGCGGCTGGACGCGGACGATCACCAGGAATTCTCGGAATGGCGTTGGCTGTCCGCCAATGAGGTCGTGGAACAGATCGTGCCGTTCAAGCGCCCGGTCTACGAACAGGTCGTCGACGCTTTCCGGGCGCACCTGTGATGCGGTGGCTGGCCCTCTCGCTGTCTCTGCTGGCGGCCTCCCCGGCGTTGGCCTTGTCCTGCCGCCCGGCGGACCCGGTGCGCGATTTCAAGGCCGCCGAGGAGTCGGGCGATCGCTGGGGCATTGCCGTCGGTCGGCTCGATTTCGACGAGGGGCGCCTGCCCAAGGTCGACTGGGGCCGGCAGGACCGGGTCCCGCCTCAAACCGATCTGCGCGCCCAGTTCATCGGCCATTCCCTGGACATGAACGGATTTGACACCGTGTTCCAGGCGAATGTCATCCTGCGGGTGCTCTGTTTCGGTCCCTGGTGCGCGCATCCGAAAAGCGGCGCCCGCTACCTGGCCTTCATCAAGCATGAAAACGGCAAGCGGGTGCTGCAGGCAGACCCCTGCGGCAGCTGGCTCTACCCGAACCCGCACCGGCGTGAGCTGGACCGGGTCCACAGCTGTTTCGCCGGTGGCCCCTGCGAGGAACGCGGGTTCTGAAGCAGGCACACTATCTCAGGCGCTTTAGCACCGCCAGCGAGGCATAACCGTCGGGCACCAGCCCCTGTGACTTCTGGTACTGGCGCACGGCCTCGACCGTCAGCGGGCCGATCTTGGCGTCGATGCCCTCGGTGTCGAACCCGGCGGCGGTCAGCCTTTGTTGCAGCTCTATGCGTTCCTTGAAGGTCAGAGCGCGGTCGCCCCGGGGCCATTTGCCCTGGATCGGTTTGCCGCCCGAAATTCGGTCGGCCAGGTGGCCGACGCCGATCACGTAGGCGTCGGCGGTGTTGTAGGTCTCGATCACCTCGAAATTGTCGAAGACAAGAAAGGCCGCGCCCAAATGGCCAGCGGGCAGCAGCACCGAGGCAGGCCCGAAATCCCCGACAGCTTTGCCATCCGTATCGAGCACACCCAGGTCTGCCCATTCCGAGGGCAGGCGCGTAACCTCGCGCTTGGCCTGCATATAGTCGAAACCCTTGGGCAGCTGGACCTCGACGCCCCAGGGCACGCCGGTCTTCCAGCCGTTGGATTTCAGGTAATTGGCGGTCGAGGCCAGCGCGTCGGCGGGATCGTCGCCCCAGATGTCGCGCTTGCCGTCGCCGTCGTGATCCACCGAAAGGCGCTGAAAGGACCCGGGCATGAACTGGGTGTGTCCCATCGCCCCGGCCCAGGAGCCGCGCAGGTTCTTTTGCGTCGTGTGCCCGTCCTGCAGGATCTTCAGCGCGTCGATCAGCTCACCCTCGAAGAACTCGGCGCGGCGGGCATCATAGGCCAGGCTGGCCATCGCCTCGATCACCGGGGTGCTGCCACGAAAGGTGCCATAGGCGGATTCCAGCCCCCAGATCGCCACGACGACCTCTTTCTGCACGCCGTAGTCCGCCTCGATCTTTTCCAGCAGCTTTCGGTGTTTTTTCAGGGCCGCCTTGCCGTTGCGGATGCGTGTCGCCGAGGCGGCGCTGTCGAGGTAGTCCCAGATCGTCTTGGTGAACTCGGACTGGTTGCGGTCGCGTTCCACCACCTTGCGGTCGAACTCTGTCCCCTTGAAGGCGGCGTCAAAGACCGCGGGTTCGATCCCCTGTTCCAGCGCGCGGGGGCGGAAATCGCGCACCCAGGCGCGAAACCCGGCCTGCGTGCCGGTGATCCGGGCGGAATGGGCGGCCAATGTTTCCAGCGCCGCTGGCCTCAGGACGGGGCGCAGCGAGCCGGACGGGGCCAGCAGGCTGGGGGGCAGCGTGGCGGCGCGGCTGACGACCTCAAGTTCATCCTCGGGCACGCCGTTGACGATCAGCGGGCGGTCCTCGACCTCGGGGGCCTCGCCACGACCCACGGGCCGGGGAGAGTCGGGAATGGCGCGGTCGGTCACGCGGGTCACAAGCTCTCCTCGGGCGACGGGGCGCAGCGACACGTCGACCGCCTCTGCCGCCACCAGCGGGGCCGACAGGGTCAGGGCGATCAGCCCGGTTGTTGCACGCCACATCATGGGTCGGGTCCTGCTGCTCTTTGGTTTTACAAGAGATTAGCGTGCCCGGGCCCGATTGCGAAGCCATCCGCGACACGGCATGCAATTTCCCGCCGTCTCCGCGGTGCGTTTTTCGAACATGATGGATTGCGGCAAGGCGATGATCCTCTTGCAGATGTCAGGTCAGGCCTGGCGGCCCGAATGGCACCCTGACCCGTGCAAGGCCCCGCTGGGCAGACTGCCGGCCTTGCGCACGCCCGACGGTATCGTCCCCGACAGCACCCTGATCCTGCGCTGGCTGATCCTGATGAGCGCCGACCTGGACGCTCTGACGGTACAGCTGGGCGAGAGGGACTGGCTGTTCGGCGATGGCCCTTCGGCGGCGGATGCATGCACGTTGCCGGTGCCGAGCATGATCGACCACCTGCCGGTACAGACACCGCTGCGCGCCAACCTGCGGGCGCGCGAGAGCCTTATGGGCTACGTCGCCCGGGGGCGAGAGCGGCTCTACGCCGGGTTGCCGCTGGCGCTCTAGTCCTTTGAGCGGCGTTTGCGTGTCACCTTGCGCTTTGTCTTGGCGTCCTTGGTCTTGGCCTTGGCCGCCTTGCGGCGCGGGTTCGGGCCGGGCTTGCCGCGCCCGCGCCCCTTGCCACGGGAAAAGCGCCCGCCCTGGCGGCTTTCGTATTCCTCGTCGTCCAGTTCCAGCAGTTCAAAGGCGATGCCGCCAGTGACGGGCGCCGCCTCGACCAGCTTGACCCGCGCGCGCATTCCCAGCCCGATGACCCGGCCGGTGTCGCCCCCCATCAGGGTGCCGGCGTCCCGGTCGAAATGGAAATACTCGTTGCCCAGCGTGCCGATGGGCACCAGCCCGTCGGCGCCGGTTTCGTCCAGTTTGACGAAGAGGCCGAACTTGGCAATGCCGGACACGCGACCGGTGAATTCCGCCCCCAGCCGGTCGGACAGGTAGGCCGCAAGGTAGCGGTCGGTGGTGTCGCGCTCAGCCATCATCGAGCGGCGTTCGGTGTCGGAAATCTGCTGGCCCGTGGCCTCCAGCTTTTCGATGTCCTGCTGGTTGAGCCCGTCATCGCCCCACTTGTGGGCGGTGATCAGGGCGCGGTGCACGATCAGGTCCGAATAGCGCCGGATGGGCGAGGTGAAATGCGCGTAGTTCTGCAGCGCCAGCCCAAAGTGCCCGAAGTTCTTGGGGCTGTAATAGGCCTGCGTCATCGACCGCAGCGTGGCGAGGTTGATCAGTTCGGCCTCGCCGGTCTTGGCGGCCTGGTGCAGCAACTGGTTGAGGTGGCGCGTTTTCAGCACCTGCCCCTTGGCCAGGGTCAGCCCGGCGGCCTCGGCCGTGTCGCGCAGGGACTCCAGCTTGTCCTGGGGCGGTTCCTCGTGGACGCGGAACAGCAGCGGCGTGTCCTTGGCAATCAGGGTTTCGGCGGCGGCCACATTGGCCAGCACCATGAATTCCTCGATCAGCTTGTGAGCGTCCAGCCGGTCGGCGAAATCGACCGAGGTCACCTTGCCGTCGTCATCCAACCGGATCTTGCGTTCCGGCAGGTCGAGGTCCAGCGGCTGGCGGCGTTCGCGAGCGGCGCGCAGGGCGGCATAGGCGGCGTAGAGCGGCTTCAGCACCGGGTCCAGCAGAGGGCCGCATTTGTCGTTGGCCTGACCGTCGATGGCGGCCTGCACCTCTTGGTAACTCAGCGAGGCGGGCGAGCGCATGAGGGCGCGGTAGAACTTTTGCCCCAGCTTGTTGCCGGTCGCGTCGATGCGGATACGCGCGGCGATACAGGCGCGCGGCACGCCCTCGTGCAGCGAGCAGAGATCGCCGGACAGCCGGTCGGGCAGCATAGGAACCACACGGTCGGGAAAATACGAGGAGTTGCCGCGCATCTTGGCCTCGCGGTCCAGCGCGGACCCGGGCGTGACGTAATGGGCCACGTCGGCGATGGCGACCCAGAGGACATGTCCGCCCTCGTTCTGCGGGTCCTCGTCCGGTTCGGCAAAGACCGCGTCGTCATGGTCGCGCGCATCGGAAGGGTCGATGGTGATCAGCGGCAGGTCGCGCAGGTCGGTCCGGCCCTTGAGGCCGACGGGCTTCATGCTGTCGGCCTCGGCGAGGACATTCTCGGGGAAATCGTCGGGAATGCCGTGCTGGTGGATCGCGATCAGGGACACGGCGCGGGGCGCGGTGGGATCGCCCAGCCGCAGCACGATGCGGGCCTTGGGCAGGCCCATGCGGCCCTTGGGCCCGGCCTGTTCCGCCTCGACCAGCTCTCCGTCCTGGGCACCGCCCGAGGCGTCGGGCGCCACCGTCCACTCCTTGTCCGAGCCTTTGTCGATGGGCAGGATGCGCCCGCCCTCGGCGCCTTTGCGGAAGATGCCCACCACCTTGCGGGGCGAGGTGCCGATGCGGCGGATCAGGCGGGCCTCGTAGTTGTGATCTGCATGGTGCACCACCTGCAGCCGGGCCAGGATGCGGTCACCTTCGCCAAGGGCCGGGTCATTGGCGCGGGCGATGATGAGGACCGTGGGTTCCACACCTTCGCCATGCCATTCCAGGGGCCGGGCAAAGAGATCACCGTTCTCGTCCGGGGCCTTGACCTGCAGCACGCTGACGGGGGGCAGGCGGTCGGGATCGCGGTAGGTCTTGTGGCGTTTTTCAAGGTGCCCCTCGTCCTCCAGCTCGCGCAGGATGCGCTTGAGGTCGATCCGGTCAGCCCCCTTGATGCCAAAGGCCTTGGCGATGTCGCGTTTCGAGGTGAGGGTCGGATTGGCGGAGATCCAGTCGAGGACATCCGCCTTGGTGGGCAGCTTGCTCATGGGAATGGCGTAGCATGGCCGCAAGGCGGCGTCATGTCGATTTAATGCGCGGCCCGGATGCCGTGGCCTGCGCCTTCATCCCGAGGATCCAGAGGCCGGCGGGTCTTGCGAGCTTATTCCGTTCTGAACCGAGGCCCAGTCGCGCGTGATCCGGGCCAGAATGAGAGCAAGGCTTGGCGAGCAGAAGATCAGCAGGCGCCCGATGTTGTTCCCCACCTCGGCGGCGAGCCCGGCAACCAGCACCAGGGCAAAGGTTACGCCGAAGTCGATGACGGAGGTGCCGCCGGTGCGTGGCGCCCTCCCGGTCGCAAGCCGGAACATGATCCACGCCAGGGCGACGATAAAGGCGAAGTTCTGCGTCAGGACAACCTGGAAGATGAAGGCCCTGTCCGGCGGCGACAGGCCCGACAAGGCCTCGATCAGCGCGGTTGGTGACACCCGGCTGGTCTGCGCTCCGCCCGAGAGGATCAGGCGCAGGGCGACGTTCGTGGCGAGGCTGATAGTGGCGCAGACCAGAACTCCCAGCCTGGCTTGTCTGGCGCTCTGCGCGCCGGGGCGCAGCAGATCTACGGCGACGAGGCCCAGAAGGATCAGCGGGATAAGCTCGCGTTGAAAGGCCGCCACCAGAACGACAAGGGAAGTGGTTCGGAAGTGTCCGGCGCGGTAGCCCAGGTAGGCGACGGTGAACATCAGCAGCGACAGCCCCTCGGTCAGGCCAGAGAAGGCGAAAAAGACCAGGCTGAAATTGAACCCCATCACGACGGGCAGGCCCCAGGACACCAGATCGGCCTTGCCGGCCCGGCGTTCCATGAACCGCCCCAGGAGAGCCGCCGACAGGACCACCGACAGGGAATTGACCACGAGGGCCGAGAAAAAGATACTGCGGTCGTACCCCGCCCTGTCGAAGGCGATTTCTGTCTCGTAGTCGGCGCCCAACTGGTAGAGCGCATTGACGATCAGCGCCTGGACCTGGCGCAGGACCCAGGGTTCCTGGGTGGCCCGCAAGTCCAAGGGGTGCAGGTACATCTCGTAGTATCTGAAATAGTCGTTGCCGCCGAAATCGGGGACGTGGAACTTGTAGGCGAGATAGAACAGCGGGAAGAAGGCGAAGAGATAAACCAGGCTGCGTGATCCGAGCGAAATCAAGCCTCTTGTCATGTCTGGCCCTTTGCAATGTCTTGCCGGACAAGGCGTTTGTCGCTGGCGATACCCGGGACGGTTTTGCCGTCACGCCCTACGCACTAGGGCATCTAGGCCGATGATCCTGCCTTTCGCAACCAGTTCGGGCCGGGCTTCAGGGGCGCATTGCGGTCAGATCGGCCAGCGTGTCCACGTCGGACAGCTTGTCGATGCGGGCGATGCGGCAACCCGCCACGGAATATTCCGTATCGGCAAGGGCGTGTTCGCTGGACCAGCGGACGCCTTCGAAGAGCCGTTGCGGCACCTGACGGGCGTTGCGCACGCCGACCAGCCAATACCCGCCATCCTCTGCAGGGCCAAAGACCACCTCCGCCCCGCCCAGGGCGCGGAAGGCCCGCCAGATCGCGGCGCGCGTGATGCCGGGAATATCGGCGCCGATCACGCAGACCGGGCCGGGGGGCGCGGCGCGCATGGCCCGGGCCATGCGGTCGCCGATATCGCCACTGCCCTGTGGCAGGCGGGCGAGGTCCTCGGGCCAGCAACGCGAGGCCATGCCGTCGCTGTCAGGCGAGACCGCCAGCATGATCCGCCAGCGCGGATCGCGCAGGCGCCGCAACAGGCGGGCGCATTGGTGCCGGAACCACCAGGCGGCGGCCACACTGCCGATCTCGCGCGCCAGCCGGGTCTTGACCCGCCCGGGGCGCGGTTCCTTGACCATGACGATCAGGGTGCGTTGCATGGCGGCGGTCAGGCGAAGTAGTCGCGCAGCATCCGGGTGTAGATCGCCTTGAGCTGGTGCACATGGGCGATTTCGACCCGTTCGTCGACCGCGTGCATGGTCTTACCCACCAGCCCGAATTCCACCACCGGGCAGTGATCCTTGACGAAACGCGCGTCCGAGGTGCCGCCGGTGGTGGACATCTCTGGCGTGATATTGGTCTCGACCGCCACGGCACGCGAGACGAGGTCCGACAGCGGTCCTGGTGGGGTGAGAAAGCTCTCACCCGAGATCTTGATGTCGACCTCGGTGGAGGTGCCGAATTCGGCATCCACCTTGGCGGCCTCGTGCCTTAGCCAATCCGACAGCGTGGCGCCGGTGTGGGTGTCGTTGAAGCGGATGTTGACCGTGCCCCGGGTCTGCGCCGGGATCACGTTGGTGGCCGGGTTGCCGGTGTCGACGGTGACGACGGCCAGCGTCGAGGGATCGAAATGCTCTGTCCCCCGGTCCAGTTCATGCGAGGCCAGCCGATCTATCAGCCGCGCCATCGCGTGCATCGGGTTCACTGCGCGATGCGGATAGGCGGAATGGCCCTGCTTGCCGGTGACGGTGAACCAGGCGCTCATCGAGCCGCGCCGCCCGATCTTCATCATCTGGCCCATGTGGTCGGGGCAGGTGGGTTCGCCGACGATGCAGACGCTCATCTTTTCGTTGTTGTCGGACATCCAGTCGAGCAGGGCGGTGGTTCCGTCCACGGCATCGCCCTCTTCATCGCCGGTGATGGCCAGGATCAGGGCGCCGTCCGGCGGGGTGTCGGTGACATAGTCGATGGCGGCGGCGGCAAAGGCGGCGACGCCGGATTTCATGTCCGTGGCGCCCCGGCCAAAGAGGAACCCGTCCTCGATCTCGGCGCCGAAAGGGGCGTGGGTCCAGTCGTCGGGGTTGCCGATGGGCACCACGTCGGTATGCCCGTTAAAGCCGAAACTGCGGGCGTGGCTCTTGTCGCCCCAGCGGGCAAAGAGATTGGATACGCCGCCGCGATCGACACGGGTGCAGGCAAAGCCCGCGCCTTCCAGCAGGTCCTGCAACAGGACAAGGGCGCCGCCCTCTTCCGGCGTGACAGAGGGGCATTGCACGAGGCGGGCGGTGAGATCGACCGGATCGGTGGTCATCGGCGGCTCCTTGGTGTGACGTGGCACAGGGCTACCCCGCCCTGCGGCGCTTGGCAAATGGCGCGGGAGGGGTGGGCGTGCTAGGGCATGATCCATGCGGGGAAAAGAGAGGCAGCATGGGCTGGATTGCTGTGGCGGATAAAGGTGGGCGCTGGCTGCGGCCCAACTGGGCAGACAGCGCGCCCGGGCGCCTGGTGCCGCGCGGGACACTGATGGTCGAGATCCCGGTCACGGGCGCGACCCGGCCCGAGCGGCTGCTGACGCTGGAGCGCGAGACGCCCTGGCCGGGGAGCCTGTCGCTGACGGCCCTGCCGGGCGAGGGACTGGCGCTGGTGGTGACGCAGGGGGCGCGGGTTGTGCAGGCGGTGCTGCCAGTGGACCTGGACCGCCGCGAAGGCAGCCTGCGGATCACCTATGCTTGGGACAGCCCGGCGCGGCGCGGGCGGTTTGCGGCGGAGCGCACGGACGGAACGCTGCTGGCGCTGCGCGAGGTTGCGGCGCCGCCGCCGTTGCTGGCGGCAGATGCGCAGGCCCTGAATGGTCAAGGGCTGCCGCTCTGCGCGTTCAGCGAGGCGGTCGAACCGCTGGGGCCGATGCCGACGCTGGATGCGGCGACACTGGTCGAGACGCCGCAGGGCGCGCGGCCCGTATCGGACCTGCGTTGTGGAGACACGGTGCTGACGCGGGGCGGGGCGGTGGTGCCGGTGCTGGCGCATCTGGCGCGCAACGTTCCGGCGCGGGGCTCGTTCCGCCCGGTGCGCCTGCGGGCGCCTTGTTTCGGGCTGCGCGCGGATCTGGTTGTGGCGCCGGGCCAGAGCCTGGTCGTTTCTGGCGCGGATGTTGCCTATCTCTTTGGCTGCGAAGCGGTGCTTGTGCCCGCCTCGGCGCTGGTGAACGGGCGTGCGGCTGTCTTCGAGGACATGGGGCCGCTGGTCACATGGCACCAGCTGCTGTTGCCGGGAGCCGAGGCGCTGGTCTCCGAGGGCGGGGGGATCGAGAGCCTCTACATCGGGAGGCTGCGGCGGCACCGCGCGGTTCTAAGCGAAACCCTGCTGGCGGAGGTGCCGCCGGGGCTGATGCCGGAACATGGCGGCAGAGCGCTGAAAGTGCTGGCGCCTTTCGAGGCGATCACACTGGCCGAGGCACGCGCGGCCTGAACCGAGGGTGTTCAAGGCCCTTCGAAGGGCCTTGTGAACGCGCCGTGCGGCGCGTTTCAAGCGGCTTCAAAGCCGCTTGCCCTAGTCGAAGAAGGGCGAGACCTGCGCCACGATCACCGCGTTTTCCGCCAGCGCGCGATCCATCAGTGCCGCTTCGTCGTCGTCGATCTCGTGGCCCTGCGCCTCGCGTTCCTCGCGGGTGCCGTAGCCGGTGACGTCCAGCGGCGCCATGTCCGCTTGTTTCAGGATGGCGACGGTCTCACGCACGGCCTCGGCCTCGTCCACGCCGGAGGCATAGCACATGAGCGCCGCGCCTGTGGCCTTGCCGGGCAGCCCGTCGCCGGACTTGCGGCCGACCTCGACCAGCAGGGTGTAGACCAGTTGCGGTTTCTTGCCCGCCATTTCCGCGCTCCTTCGTGCCGTCACGCGCCGTGGGATGTGCCTTTGCGGGCGGGCTGTCAAGGTGAGGCGTGTGGCATTCCGGCCACGGCGGCCCGGGGCGTCAGGAAAACCTCACTTGGCCCGAATCGCGGGGCGGCGGTATCAGGGCGCATCCGAAACACCTCGACGGAAAGGAGGGCGCCTGTGACAATCGACATGCCAGACGCCCTCACGGGCCAGATCCTTTAAGACCCGAATGCCCCTGCGCGGGGCTGATTTTCCAAGAGCGGCGTGTATTGCGCCGATGATCCAATGGACAATTTCCTGACAGAGATGCTCACCCGGGCGGTGGGCAGCGATTTCTTTGCCGGTGGCCTGGCGCTGGGCGCCTTCGGGGCCGCGATCGGCATCCTGCGCATGGTCTATGGCATGGCCCGCGCGCAGGCGCGGCGCCGCTGGGCGGTGTCGCTGACCGTCGACAACCGGTCCGAGGCCTACCGGCATCTCTATGTCTGGCTGGACCGCAAGGGCGTGCTGCGGCGCATCCGGCAGGTGCAGGCGACAGGTGTCCGCGCGGGCCGGGCCGAGATATTTGCCCCTGCGGAAGGGCGCCACTGGTTCCTGCATGGCGGGCGGCTGTGTTCGTTCGAGCGGTCCCTGCGTGAAAAGACCCGTGTCGGTGGCGATGGCGGCCCGATGGAGGTCCTGACCGTGACCATGCTGTTCGGGCGCTCCGAGGTGCTGCGCGGCTGGGTCGATGAAGGGGCCGCGATGTGCGCTGCCGAGGAAGAGCGCGCGCCGATCCTGCATGTTCTGCGTGGCGACTGGTGGGACCATGTCTGCGAGATGCCGCGCCGGGCGCTGGAGACGATCCTGGCCGAGGACGACCGGATCGAGCGGCTGCGCGACGACATGGCCTGGTTCTATGAAAACGAGGACTGGTACCGGACGCGTGGCGTGCCCTGGCGGCGGGGTTACCTGCTGTACGGTCCGCCGGGCACGGGCAAGTCCAGCGTGATTCGGGCGCTGGCCAGTGACCTGGGCAAGGACCTTGCCAGCGTGAGCCTGGCCAGCGCGGGATTGACCGACGAGGACCTGCGCAGCGGGTTGGCCTCGGCCCCCAAGGGCGCTTTTCTGGTGCTGGAGGACATCGACGCCAGCTTTGCCGGACGCGGGCAGGGCGAGGCGCGTTCGGGCATCAGCTTTTCCGGGCTTCTGAACGCCATCGACGGGGTGGCGGCACAGGAAGGGCGGGTGCTGGTCATGACCACCAACCACCCCGAGCGGCTGGACCCGGCGCTGATCCGGCCGGGGCGGGCGGATGTGCACCTTGAACTGGGGCCGGTTCCGGCCTCGGTGGCGGCTGACCTGTTCCGTCGGTTCTTTCCCGGCGAAGAGGCACTAGCAGAGCGGTTTGCCGATGCGCTGGGCACGCGCCGGGTGACGCCGGCGGCCTTGCAGGGCTGGCTGTTGAGCCACGCACAGGACCCGGTCGCGGCCTCTTCGGCGAAAGGGCTGCTGGCGGCGCCGGGGGCGGAGCGGCTGGCGGCGGAGTGAGGGCAGGGGCGCGGGATGCGCCCTTGCCTGGAACAGATTGGATACTCCCTTTGGGGCAACAGGGATGAACCGTGCATAGGCGACGCGCGGCGGCCTTTGGCCTTGATTGCGCGTAGGCGACAGGCTCCGATGTATTTTCCTGTGACCCTTTCGGCCAAGCCAAAGCCTCAACCGCTGACCACCGCCAGCGCCACCGCCCCGCCATAGATCAGGATCAGCAGAAGGCTCTCCAACCCGATCCGTGCCGGGCCGTGACGTTGCCGCAGGATCAACCCGGCCAGCAGGACGGCGGTCATCATCTGCCCCGTCACCAGCCAGTAGAGATCCTGCGTCCCCACCGCGTGATAAAGCGATCCCTCTCGGTAGGCCGTATCGGCAAAGACCAGGAACAGGGTGTCGAAGGTGTTGCCCCCGATGATCCCGCCAACGGCCAGTTGCAGCGCCCCGCGCCGGGTGGCGGCCAGCGTCGTGACCAGTTCCGGCATCGAGGTGACAACGGCGGTGACCAGCGCCCCCACCAACGTGGACCCAAGCCCGAAGCGCGAGATCAGCGTCCCGCCGACCTGGCTGATGACCCAGCCACAGAGCCCCATGACCGCGACAAGCAGCGCAAAACCCAGGGCCGGTCTCAGGGCCGATCGGTGCGGTTCGCTGGTGTCCTCAGGCGTGTCGGTGCGGGTTTCGGGGGTCTGGACCGGCTGCCACATGGGCTTTTGGCGCAGGCGCGTCGTCAGGTGCAGCCCGCCGAGGTAGACCATGACCAGCAGGGGCGAGGCCGGGTGGATGCCCCAAAAGCTGATATCCGGTCCGGCGATGGCGGCCAGCGGCAGGCAGAGCAGCAGGATCAGCAGCACCGACTGGAACAGGTTGGCCGGTTCGGCGGCGGCATGTTCGAGGTTGGCCTTGCGATAGGTTGCGTCGGCCAGCGCAAGGAACAGTGTCTGCGCCGCGATTCCGCCGACGGCATTGGAAAAGGCGAATGAGGCATCGCCCGAGGCGGCCGCGTTGATCGAGACGATGGTGCCCGCCAGAGAGGTGGCCGCGCCAAGCAGGACCGCGCCCACCAGCGCCTCGCCCATGCGGGTACGGTCGGCCAGGATGTCGGCCAGGTCCGTTGCGCGGATGGCGGTGATCACGAGGACCGCCGCCGCCCCGGCAAAGACCGCCAGCAGCGGCAGGAGAGAGAGGCTGGCGATCATGCCGGGCGGGGGACTGGCGTAGAGGTCATGCGTCTGGAACCCGCCCGGCTGTTCGAAGTTCCGCGATCAGTCGCGGAGCAGTTCGTTGATGCCTGTCTTGGAGCGTGTCCGCTCGTCGACGCGCTTCACGATCACGGCGCAGTAGAGGTTGAGGTTGTTCTTGGTCGGCATCGAGCCGGCGACCACCACCGAATAGGGCGGCACCTCACCCATGAAGACCTCGCCCGTTTCGCGGTCGACGATCTTGGTGGACTGGCCGATGAAGACGCCCATGCCCAGGACCGATCCTTCGCGGACGATGCAGCCTTCGACCACCTCGGAGCGCGCGCCGATAAAGCAGTTGTCCTCGATGATGGTGGGGCCGGCCTGCATCGGTTCCAGCACGCCACCGATACCGACGCCGCCCGACAGGTGCACGTTCTTGCCGATCTGCGCGCAAGAGCCGACGGTGGCCCAGGTGTCGACCATCGTGCCCTCATCGACATAGGCGCCGAGGTTCACGAAAGAGGGCATCAGCACCACGCCGGGCGCGATGAAGGCGGACTTGCGGACAATGGCATTGGGGACCGCGCGGAAGCCGCCGGCTTTCCATTCGTTGTCGCCCCAGCCCTTGAACTTGCTGTCGACCTTGTCCCACCAGTGACCGCCCTGCGGACCGCCGTCCTGCTGTTCCATGTCCTTGAGGCGGAAGCCCAGCAGCACGGCCTTCTTGGCCCATTGGTTGACGTGCCAGTCGCCATTGTCCTGGCGTTCGGCGACGCGCAGGCGGCCCGAGTCGAGCGCGTTCAGCGTGTCCTCGATCGCCTCGCGGGTTTCGCCGCCGGTCGAGGGCGTGATCTCGGCCCGGTTTTCCCAGGCTGCCTCGATGGCCGTTTCAAGTTGTGCGTTGGACATGCGGTCCTCTCCCCACGTAATATTGTTCCGAAGCCCTATAGCGGCCTTGCCCGGGTGGGACAATCCTAACTGCTGCCGCAAGGGCAGGGCGGTGCGATGCCTGGTCAGCCCAGCGGGTCGGGCGCGATGTTGCCGCCGCAGAGCAGCACCGCCACCCGTTCGCCCGGTTCCGGCACATAGGCACCGCAACGCAGGGCGGCGAGTGCCGTGGCGCCGGCCGGTTCCACCAGCAGGCGGTGCGCCTGCCAGAGCGCGGCTTGGGAGTCGAGAATGGCGGCATCGGGGACGGTGACGACGGGTGTGTCGAACTGTTGGACGAGGTCGAAACAGATTTCGCCGATACGCCGCGCGCCCAGCGCGTTGGCCGCGACACCGGACACCGCCACGTCCACGGGGTGGCCCGCTTTCCGCGCGGCCTCCAGCGCATTGCAGGGCACGGGTTCCACCGCAACGATCTTGCGGGCGCCCTGTGCCCAGGCCAGTGCGCCCGCAATCAGCCCGCCACCGCCGACGGCGATCAGAACCGTGTCGGCCTCCAGCCCCTGCGCCTCCCACTCTCGCAATAGCGTGCCCTGGCCCGCAACGGTCAGCGGCGCGTCGTAGGCGTGGATCTGCATGGCGCCCTGTTCCGCCTCATAGCGGCGCGCCATGTCCAGCGCGTCGGCGTATTCGCCGGGCACCACGGTCAGCTCGGCGCCGGTGCGCTCGATCAGGGCGATCTTGGCCGGACCGGCGATTTCGGGGACGAAGATGCGCGCCCGATGGCCCAGCCTATGCGCCGCAAAGGCCACCGCCGCGCCGTGGTTGCCGCCCGAGGCCGCAACGACCCCGCCCGACGGCACATCCGAGGCGCGCAGGGTGTTGAACGCACCGCGCGCCTTGAAACTGCCGGTGTGCTGGCACTGTTCCAGTTTCAGGCCAATGTCGCGATCCCACAGGGCGTCGCTGTGCATGACCGGGGTCCGGACCGCGTAGCCCGCGATCCTGCCGGCGGCGTTTTCGATTTCCGATGTCCAGTCCATGTGCGGTCTCCTGCGGCAGTGCGCGTCGCCGGGCCACCCGGGCACGCGGCAACTGGCGCTTCGGTCGCGCAGGCTATAGTCCTGAGAAGAGGCGAACAAGGAGCCGCGACATGAAAGAAGACCGCCGCAGCCCGCTGCGCGACGCCAACCTCGACCGGAGCGCGGCCGAGCACGTCCCGCAGACCCCGCAGACGCAATCGCCCAGCTACCGGCTGGCCTTTGCGGACGTGGATTTCATGGGCCAGGAGGAATTGCGCCCCGTGCGTCTGCAACTGGAACTGCTGAAGTTCGAGATGCTGATGGATCAGTACCAGATCGACTCGACCGTGGTGCTGTTCGGCGGTGCGCGCATCCCGGCGCCCGCGGACAAGGACAAGGCGCGCACGCAGACATTGGCGGACCTGTCCCGCTTTTACGACGAGGCGCGCGAGTTTTCGCGGCTGATGACGCGCAAGTCCAAGGCCAGCGGCAACCGCGAATACGTCGTCTGCACCGGCGGCGGGCCCGGCGTGATGGAGGCGGGCAACCTGGGCGCCCATGAAGAGGGCGGCGTTTCCGTCGGGCTTAACATCGTGCTGCCGCACGAGCAGGCGCCGAACCCCTATGTCACGCCAGAGCTGGCCTTCAATTTTCACTATTTCGCCATCCGCAAGATGCACTTCCTGATGCGGGCCAAGGCGATCTGCGTCTTTCCCGGCGGCTTTGGCACGCTGGACGAGCTGTTCGAGACCCTGACCCTGATCCAGACGGGACGGATGCAACGAGTGCCGATGCTGCTCTTCGGGCGCGAGTTCTGGGAACGGATCATCAACTGGGACGCGCTGGCCGATGCCGGCACGATCAGTCGCGAGGACCTGGACCTGTTCCGCTACGTCGAGAGTGCCGCCGAAGCGATGGAGATCGTCGAGACCTGGGGGCCGTTGGACGCGCGGACGGGCATTCCGGACCGCTGAAGTGAACGGGACGGGGCGGACCTGACAGCCCCTCCCGGACCGCTCAGACCGACTGTGCGGCTTCGTCCAGCTCTGCCTGTTCCACCCAGCGCAGGATGACAGCGCGGGCGGCGTTTTCGTCGTAGGACTCGATGGCCTGGCGCAGGTCCTTGAGCGCGGTGGCCATCTCGAATTCCGAGAGAAAGCTTTCCTGCGCGCGCAGGATCTTGGTGTGCGGCGTGGTCAGCATGTCGGGCGAGATCAGCAGCTCTTCGTGCAGTTTCTCACCCGGGCGCAGGCCGGTGATCTTGATTTCGATGTCGCCATTTGGGTTGGCCTCGTCGCGCACGGAGAACCCGGCGCCTTCGATCATCTGTTGCGCCAGTTTGCGGATCGGGACGGGATCGCCCATATCCAGAACGAAGACGTCGCCACCGCGGGCAAAGGACCCGGCCAGAAGGACAAGGCGCGCGGCTTCGGAGATCGTCATGAAGTAGCGCGTCACCTGCGGATCGGTCAGGGTCAAGGGGCCGCCGCGGGCAATCTGTTCCTCGAACAGCGGGATGACGGACCCCGAGGACCCCAGCACGTTTCCGAAGCGCACCATCGAGAAGCGGGTGCCGGGGGTGCGGGCGGCCAAATCCTGGATGACCAGTTCGGCCAACCGCTTGGACGCGCCCATGACGTTGGTGGGACGCACGGCCTTGTCGGTCGAGACCAGGATGAACCGGTCGACCCCGGCAGCGCGCGATGCCTCTGCCAGCACCTTGGTGCCCAGCACGTTGTTGCGCAGCCCCGCCATGACGTTCTTTTCCACCAGCGGCAGATGTTTGTAGGCGGCGGCGTGCAGGACCACGTCGATGTCGTGTTCGATCAGGACGTCGCGCATCAGCTGTTCGTCCAGCACCGAGGCCAGAACGGGGACGATGTGCATCCCGTCGCCAATGTCGCGCAGTTCCTTGTCGATGTTGTAGAGCGCCAGTTCCGAGTGATCGACCAGCACCACGCAGGCCGGTTTGCAGGCGATCAACTGGCGGCACAGCTCGGACCCGATCGAGCCGCCCGCGCCGGAGACCAGGATGCGGCGGCCGGAATAAACATGGCTGACGCCGGGCAGTTCGCTTTCCAGCCGGCTGCGGCCCAGCAGGTCCTGGATCGAGACCGGGCTGACCTGCTTGCGGATCTCGCCCTCGCCGACCATCGCGGCAAAGGACGGCAGGGCGTGCACCTCGCAGCCGATGTGGCGCAGTTTATGTGCGATGCGGGCGATGGCGGGCTGGCTGATCGAGGGCATGGCCAGCACGACGCGGTCGATGTCCTTTTCCAGCACCAGCTTCTTGAGGCTGGAGGGGGCGTGCACGCGCAGGCCCGAGACCATGAGGCTTTGCAGGGTCGGATTGTCGTCGATGAAGGCGACCGGCAGGATCGCCTCGTCGTGGCGTAGCGCGGCAACCAGTTGCTGCCCGGTCTGCCCGGCGCCGTAGATCAGCACCCGCATCCGGTCCTTGCCGTGGCGATAGACGTGCAGCGTGAACTGGCGCAGGGCAATGCGCCATGTGGCCGACATGACCAGAAGCAGCAGGCCGAAGATGACGAAGGCGCCCAGGGGCAGGCCGGTGCCCATCGCGGCGTTCAGGACAAGGCCCAGGGTGGCCAGCAGGCCGGCGTAGGTCGCGGTGCGGATGACGCCACGCATTTCATAGGCATTGAGGGTGATCCGCGTCAGCCCCAGCCACCAGCCCAGGCCCACGGCCGTGACATTCAGGATCAGCACCGACGGCAAGAGGGCCGAGACAGTCGTACTGTCGGGAGTGACGGTTGCGGCCAGGACCAGGGCGGCGAACATGGCAAGCGGGACGACAATCGCATCCATCAGGATGAAGAGCGCCTGCTTTTGCGCCCGGGACAATGCCGTCACGATCTTGTAGAACATTCAGCCCTGTCCCTCGCTGATGGCCGTGTGAAGCTTATACCCTAGCGGCGACCGGAAATCGACGTGTGTCGCGGTGGGCCGTTTCGCCTGCTGCGAGTGCTCCGTTTTTTCAACTCTTAGGTTACGGAACGCCAAACAGGCAAGCTGCTTATTTCTGCAGTTGCGAGTACCGGCGGATTATCTCCTGTCCCGCTTGCCGAATTATTGGGCGCGTTCCGGCCGGTTTGGCGGTCCTTTGCGCGGTTCTGTGGCGTTTGTGACGCCAATGGGGCTTTCGTCCATGCTGCACCTGCGATAAGTACCGCGCCAGTCCGCCGGCGGGGCATTCCGCCTGTTTCCGGCGGCGCAGATCCATAGGAGGGCCAGATGGGCTACCGTATTGTCGTCGTAGGCGCCACGGGTAACGTGGGCCGCGAGATGCTCAACATCCTCGCCGAACGGGCGTTTCCCGTCGACGAGATCGCCGTGCTTGCGTCGCGAAAATCGCTGGGCACAGAAGTGAGCTTTGGCGACAAGACCCTCAAGACCCAGGACCTTGCCACCTTCGATTTCACCGGCTGGGACATGGCGCTTTTCGCCGTGGGCTCGGGCCCGACCAAGGAGTTCGCGCCCAAGGCGGCGGCGGCGGGCTGCGTGGTGATCGACAACTCGTCGCTCTATCGCTACGACCCGGACGTTCCGCTGGTCGTGCCCGAGGTGAACGCCGACGCGGTCATGGGCTATACCAAGAAGAACATCATCGCGAACCCGAACTGTTCGACCGCGCAGATGGTCGTGGCGCTCAAGCCGCTGCATGATCGCGCCAAGATCAAGCGCGTTGTCGTCTCGACCTACCAGTCGGTGTCCGGGTCGGGCAAGGAAGGCATGGATGAGCTTTGGAACCAGACCAAGGCCGTCTACAATCCCACCGACGAGGTTCCGCCCTCTATCTATCCCAAGCAGATCGCCTTCAACGTGATCCCGCATATCGACGTCTTCCTGGAAGATGGCTCGACCAAGGAAGAGTGGAAGATGGTCGCCGAGACCAAGAAGATCGTCGATCCGTCGATCAAGGTCACGGCCACCTGCGTGCGGGTTCCGGTCTTTGTCGGCCATGCCGAGGCGATCAACCTGGAGTTCGAAGACCATCTGGACGAGGACGAGGCGCGTGACATCCTGCGCGAGGCCCCCGGCATCATGGTGATCGACAAGCGCGAGGACGGCGGCTACGTCACGCCGGTGGAATGCGTTGGCGATTTCGCCACCTTCATCAGCCGCATCCGCCAGGATTCGACGATCGACAACGGTCTGAACCTCTGGTGTGTCAGCGACAACCTGCGCAAGGGCGCGGCGCTGAACGCCGTGCAGATTGCCGAGGTGCTGGGCCAGAAGGCGCTGAAGAAAGGGTGATCTGACGGTCCGCGCACAGCGCGGCGAACCCCCCGGTAGAGGTGGTGGTCAGATCCCGGGCCGTGTCCCGGCCCGACAGAGATCACAGAACCCGCGCCACGTGCGCGGGTTCTTTTGTGTCAGCGGCTATCCCGTGGGTCGCAGGGCGTCCTTTTCCGCAGGTGGCGCCGCACGCGGGATCCAGCTGCGTGCATGGGCGGGAAAGGCGCGGCCAAACCTCCTGCTCAGTGCCTCGGGGCATTGGCCAAGGGCCGAGAGTGTGCAAATTCGCTGGTCCCCCGGATGGTGGTAAAGGGCAAGCCCCTCGACCGACTGGCGCAGGCGGGAACCCTTGAGCAGCAGCCGGCCCTGAAGCTCGGGCCAGCTGCGCGCCTGGTCAAAATCCGGGATCAGCCTGTTCCGGAGGGCCGCCGTCAGCGCGGGTGCCGCCGTATCCCCTGCCGCCTCCCGCATCGTGCGGGACAACGCCTCTTGCAGGAGATGGCCCAGCGTCGTGCCGCGCCGGGCCGACAGGTGGGACGCCGCATCGTGCAGGGCGCGGGGCAAGCGCAGGGTGATTTCGGTCTCTTCCATGTCCTTACCTTGCCGCACGCATGGTTAATGCTCGGTTTGCCTTTCGCGGCAAATCCTTGGCAAGTGGCCGCTGCTGCCCAAGTTTTGCCGCAATTCGGTGCCACGCTTTCTTGATCGGCAAGGAGACGTAGGATGTTTCACACTGCCATACCGCAGGCCAATTGGCCGACCGTCCCCCGGACATCCGGCCTGCCAAGGCCTCTGGACAGTGAGGCCTTGTCGCTGCTCCGATTGTTCCTGACGCCGATCCTGGAGCGCGCCGCCAGTTGGCAGACCCTTCATGAACAGCTTTGCGCCAAGGGATTCCGGCTGGTCTTTCGCCGGGGCCACATGGTCATCGTGAACGACACGGGTGAGGGGATGTGCACCGGCAGCGACCTTGGCGTTCCGCTGGCCCAGCTTTCGGCCCGGATCGGACGGCCCTGTGTGCGGGCGCATCGCACCGGAGAGACCGGGGAGCTGGACTTGCCGCGCGTCGCGGCGCGCTCTGCCACGGCGCGCTCTGCCACCGCCTGAGGGGCGGCAGACACGAAAAGGCCCGGAGGCGAGAACGCGACCGGGCCGAAAGTCAGTCTTCACATTCGGGTTCAGACCGGGACGAACTGCCCGGACTTGCCGTCGAGGTTCTTCAACTCGCCGCTACCGATATCGACCCAGAGACCGTGCAGGCCCAGCTTGCCGGCCTCGACTGCCTCGCGCACGAAGGGGAAGGTCATGAGGTTGCGCAGCGATACGGCGACGGCCTCACGTTCCAGCGCGTGGGGCATGTCCGTATCCCCCTTTACCGCCTCGTAGCCCGGGCGCAGGATATCCATCCAGCGCCCGACAAAGCTGGCGGTTTCCTCCAGATCCGGCGCGCGCCCCTCGCACATGTCCAGGCACCCCTGCACACCGCCGCAGTTGGAATGCCCCAGAACGATCAGATGCGCGACCTTCAGCGCCGAGACCGCATATTCCACCGCCGCCGATGTGCCGTGGTGCTGGCCGTCGGGTTCGTAAACGGGCACCAGGTTGGCAATGTTGCGGTGGATAAAGAACTCGCCCTGATCCGCGCCGAAGATCGACGTCACATGGACCCGCGAATCGCAGCAGGAAATCACCATCGCGCGCGGCCGCTGACCCTCGTCGGCAAGACGGCGGTACCAAGCGCTGTTTTCCGCATGAGTGGTGGCTTTCCAGCCATGATAACGCTGCAGAAGAAATCCTGGCAGGGGGCGTGCGAATTCCATGAAATCCTCCGGTCGTCGAATTTGCCTGGTCCAACTACGATGAATTCAGGGGAAATTCGAGCGAAAACACATCTCTGGGATAACCTTTTGGGAACCTCGCAGAGGGCATGTTGCGCCTCGCGTGGGGCACTTGAATGGGGTGAGATGTGAAAGAGGTTACCTATCTGGCACCGGCGGAACGGCCCGCCGTTGATCCGGCCCAGATCGAGACGTTGTGCACCGATCTGGGCAGACCGGCGGCCGAGGACGTGGTTTGCCGTGCGATGGAGGAACTGGCGCAGCGCATGTGCCAGATCCAGACGCAGGCCCTGAAGGGCCCGCGCGAGGACATGCACAAGGGGCTGCGCGGGCTTGCCGCGATCGCCGACCAGATCGGCCTGTGCTCGCTGAGCGAGGTGGCTCATGACGTCATGGCCTGTATCGAACTGGGCGACGCCGTGGCCGAGGCGGCGACACTGGCCCGGCTGGCGCGGGTGGGCGAACGCTCATTGACGGCACTCTGGGATCTCAATGAGTTCACCGTCTGAACGGGGTGGACCCCGGGTGTGAAATCCGCTTGCGGCGGGCGGCGCAGGCAATAGGCTGGCGGCACCTTGTTACAGGAGCCTCCATGCCCGTGTCCTTTGCCACGCCCGATACCGCCACCCTGCCGCTCTACTTGATCGAAGCCGATGCCTTGCCGGCCTGGCTGGACGGACAGGATGCGCCGACGCGCGCCTGGGTCGAGGCCAACGGCTTTGCCGGCGGGCTTGGCACGGCGCTGATGCTGCCGGGGGCGGACGGTGTGCCGGTCGGGGCGCTTGCGGGCTACGGCAGTGCCGATGCGCGCGCGCGCCAGCGCTTCCCGCTGGCCGGTGCCCTCCCGGGGCTGGCGCCGGGCAGTTACCGGATTGCCTCCGGCCTGCCGCCGGAACGCGCGGCGACCGAGGCTCTGGGCTGGCTGCTGTCGGGCTATTCCTTTGGGCGGTACCGCGAACAGGGCGCGCGCGAACGGACTCTCGTTGCGCCCGAAGGGGTCGATCCCCGCCGGATCCAGATCCTGGCGGAGGCCGAGGCGCGCACCCGCGACCTGGTGAATACCCCGGCCTCGGATATGGGGCCAGAGGCGCTGGAGGCCGAGGTGCGGGATCTGGCAACCCGCTTCGGTGCCGAGGTCGCGGTCATCGCGGGCGACGATCTGCTGTCCGCAAAGACCTATTTCCCGATGATCCACGCGGTGGGCCGCGCCGCGCAGCAGGCGCCGCGGCTGATCGACATGCGTTGGGGCACCACGGGGCCGCTGCTGACGCTGGTCGGCAAAGGGGTCTGTTTCGACACCGGGGGGCTGAACCTGAAACCCGGCGGTTCGATGGGGCTGATGAAAAAGGACATGGGCGGCGCGGCAAATACCATCGGGCTGGCGCAGGCGATCATGGCGCTGGACCTGCCCGTGCGCCTGCGCCTGCTGATCCCGGCGGTGGAAAACAGCGTGTCAGGCCACAGCTTTCGCCCCGGCGACATCCTGCACTCGCGCAAGGGGCTGACGGTCGAGATCAACAACACCGATGCCGAAGGACGGCTGGTGCTGGCCGATGCGCTGACCTACGGCGACGAGGAAAAGCCCGACCTGATGATCTCGATGGCGACGCTGACCGGCGCGGCGCGGGTGGCGGTCGGGCCGGACCTGGCCCCCTTCTACACCGATGCCGAGGATTTCGCCGGCGCGCTGAGTGCCGCCGCGCCCGGCGCCGCCGACCCGGTCTGGCGGATGCCCTTCCATGCGCCCTACGAGGCGATGATCGAACCGGGCATCGCCGACCTCGACAACGCGCCTTCGGGCGGATTTGCCGGGTCGATCACTGCCGCGCTTTTCCTGCGCCGCTTCACCGGACAGGCCGCGCGCTATGCCCATTTCGACATCTATTCCTGGCAGCCAAAGCCCGAGCCGGGGCGTGCCAAGGGCGGGCTGATGCAGGGGCCACGCGCCATCATCGACGCGCTGCCGCAGGTGCTGGGCCTCTGATGGACCGCCGTCTGACGCCTTTCAATAACCGGGTGGCCCATGTCTCGCTGCATGGCCAAGTCGAGGCGGAGCGCTTTGTCGAAGGCGAGGTGCACCCCGTCACGACTCCTGTCGCCGACCTGCTGGCGGGGATCGGCGGTGCGCGGGACCGGCAGCTCTTGCGCGGTGACCTGTTTCGGGTGCTTGAACTGCACGAAGGCCGGGCCTTCGGCATGGCCGAAAAGGATGGCTATGTCGGCTGGATGGACCCGGTGGATCTGGTCGGTGCTCCGACCGAGGAACCGACGCATCGGGTTGCCGCCGCGCGCAGCTACGGCAAGTCTACTCCGGGCCTGAAACAGATGGGACTGATCACGTCGTTGTCGCTTGGCGCGCGCCTGCCGGTCCTGGGGGAACAGGACGGCTGGGCGCGTGTGGCCTGGTCGCGCGGAACCGTGCCCCGGGATCTGTACATTCCCGTGCAGCATCTCGCGCCGGTGGACAGGCTTGAACCCGATCCCGTCGCCGTGGCCGAACGCCTGCTGGGGACTCCCTACCTCTGGGGGGGCAATAGCGCCTTCGGCATCGACTGTTCCGGCCTCGTCCAGATCGCCCTGCACGCCTGCGGGCGGGACTGCCCCGGCGACAGCGACATGCAAGAGGCATTGGGCCGCGCGCTGCCCCCAGGCACGCCCCCCGAACGCGGCGACCTGATGTTCTGGAAGGGCCACGTGGCCTGGGTCTCGGACCCCGACAGGCTGATCCACGCCAATGCCTTTCACATGGCGGTCGCCTACGAGCCGATCACACAGGCCATTGTCCGCATCCAGCAGCAAGGCGATGGCCCTGTCACCCGCCACGCCCGCTTGACCACCTGACCGCGCCCCTGTCTTCTTCTCTCTGAAAATACCTCCGGGGAGCGCGAGGGGCTGGCCCCTCGCCCCCGCAACCGCAGGAGCCCGCCTTTGTCCGACCAATTCTTTCACCCCGTCTCCGGTTTCGACCTGCCACGGTTCGCCGGCGTTCCCACCTTCATGCGCCTGCCGCACCTGACGCCGGATCACCCCCGGTTCCAGGATGTGCAGGTCGGGTTTGTCGGCGTGCCCTGGGACAGCGGCACCACCAATCGGCCAGGCCCGCGCCACGGGCCGCGCCAGTTGCGCGATGCTTCGACCATGATCCGTGCCCAGCACGCGGCTACGGGCATGCGCCCCTTCGAGGCGGCCAATTGCGCCGACCTTGGCGATGTCGGGCCGAACCCGGCGGACATCCCCGACAGCATGGCGCGCATCACCGCCTTTTACACGCAGTTGCAGCAGGCGGGCATCCGGCCGCTGACGGCGGGGGGTGATCACCTGACCTCGCTGCCCGTCCTGCGGGCGCTGGCCAAGGACGGGCCGCTGGGCATGGTGCATTTCGACAGCCACACGGACCTGTTCCACAGCTATTTCGGCGGCACGATGTACACGCATGGCACGCCGTTCCGCCGCGCCGTCGAGGAGGGGTTGCTGGACCCCAAGCGGATCATCCAGATCGGCATCCGGGGCACGATGTACGATTCCGAGGACCGGGATTTCGCCGCCGCCAACGGCATTCGCATCGTCACCATCGAAGAGTTCTTTGCCCGGGGCGTCGCCGAGGTCATGGAAGAGGCGCGCGCCACCGTGGGCAGCGCGCCCTGCTACGTCAGCTATGACATCGACTTTGTCGATCCGACATTCGCTCCCGGCACCGGCACGCCGGAGGTGGGCGGGCCGAACAGCTATCAGGCGTTGCAGGTCTGCCGCGAACTGGAGGGGCTGGACATCGTCGGCGCGGACCTTGTCGAGGTCTCGCCGCCCTTTGACCAGGCTGGCGGGACCGCCTTCCTGGGCGTGTCGATCATGTTCGAGCTGCTTTGCGCGATGCTGGCCAAGTGACGACCGGCGGCAGGTGCCGGCAGGGGCCGGCGCCTGTCCCTAGTCGACCGGGCGGATCAGCTTGCGTTCCAGCACGCGCAGCACGGTCTTCAGGTCGTGGCCGCGCTTGAGCACCTGCCCCTCCATCCCGTAGACCGCGTATTCGCCCTGTTTGTTGCGCAGCTTTGGGCGTTTCTCGATCCGGTAGAGCGGATGTTCGGCGGTGCGGCGAAAGACCGAAAAGACGGCCACCTCGCGCAGGCTGGAAATCCCGTAGTCGCGCCATTCGCCGGCGGCGACCATGCGTCCATAAAGCGATAGGATGACGTTGAGCTCGGCCCGCTGAAAGGCGACCACCTCATGTGCGGACCCCTGGCCGGGGAAGGGCGTCAAGCTGTTCATACCCCCAGAGTTGCGCCCTTCGGGCAATAAATCAAGGGGGTGGATGGTGGCTCAGAAATTACTTGACCGCGCGGTCGGTTTTGGGCAGTGTCGCGCCACCGAGGGAGGAGCGAGATGACACCGCAGCAACGTGCCGAGCGTGCGGCCGAGGCCATGTATGCCAAGGATACCGCGGCGCAGGAGATGAAGATGCAGATCGAGGCGGTGGGCCCCGGTCGGGCCGTGCTCTCGATGGAGGTGCAGCCGGCGCATCTGAACGGCCACCGCATCTGCCACGGCGGGATCATCTTTACCCTGGCCGACACCGCCTTTGCCTATGCTTGCAACAGCTACAACACCCTGACCGTCGCGCAGGAAAACCAGATCACCTTCCTGGCTCCGGGCCAGCTGGGCGAACGGTTGACCGCCACGGCCGAGGAACAGGCGCAGGCGGGCCGGTCGGGCGTCTACGACGTGACCGTGACCGGCGCGGACGGTCGCAAGGTGGCGCTGATGCGTGGCCTGTCGCGCACCGTGAAGGGCCAGCATTTCCCCGAAGAGGAATTAACCCAGGAAGATCGCGCCTGACGCGCCAGCACCGCCGGAGGAGACCCGATGGAAGACCTCACCCCGTCCAAGGACAGCCTTGACCCGATTGAGATCGCCTCGCGCGATGAAATCGCCGCCTTGCAGCTGGACCGCATGAAATGGTCGCTGCGCCATGCCTACGAAAACGTGCCGTTTTACAGGCAGAGTTTCGATGCGGCGGGCGTGCATCCCGATGACCTGACCTCGCTGGCGGACCTGGCCAAGTTCCCCTTCACGGTAAAGACCGACCTGCGCGACAACTATCCCTTCGGCATGTTCGCCGTGCCGCGGGAAAAAGTCCGGCGCATCCATGCTTCGTCCGGGACCACGGGCCAGCCGACAGTGGTGGGCTATACCGACAATGACCTCGATGCCTGGGGCACAGTGGTGGCGCGCAGCCTGCGGGCGGCCGGCCTGAAACCGGGGGACGTGCTGCACAACGCCTATGGCTACGGTCTGTTCACCGGGGGGCTGGGCATTCATCTGGGCGCCGACAAGCTTGGCCTGTCCACTGTGCCGATTTCCGGTGGCATGACCCAGCGCCAGGTGCGCCTGATCGAGGATTTTCAGGCCACCGGGATCACGGTCACGCCCTCTTACGCGCTGTCCATCATCGACGAATATGCCGCCCAGGGCCGCGACCCGCGCAAGTCGCCGCTGAAGGTGGGGATCTTTGGCGCCGAACCCTGGACCAACGCGATGCGGCTGGAGATCGAGGAAGCCTTCGACATGCATGCGGTCGACATCTATGGCCTGTCCGAGGTCATGGGGCCGGGCGTGGCGAATGAATGCGTCGAGACCAAGGATGGCCTGCACATCTGGGAGGACCACTTCTACCCCGAGATCATCGACCCGGAAACGGGTGAGGTGCTGCCGGACGGCGAGTTGGGTGAACTGGTCTTTACCTCATTGACCAAGGAGGCCTTTCCGGTGATCCGCTACCGGACGCGCGACCTGACGCGCCTTCTGCCCGGCACGGCGCGGTCGATGCGGCGGATGGAAAAGGTGACGGGGCGCAGCGATGACATGATCATCCTGCGCGGCGTCAACGTCTTCCCGACCCAGATCGAGGAACAGTTGATGACGGTCAAGGCGCTGGCGCCGCATTTCCAGCTGGAACTGGACCGGGTCGACCACAAGGACGTCATGAAGGTCGTCGTCGAACCCTGGCCGCACGCGGTGGCCGAAGGCTCGGAGGCCGCGCGCGAACTGTCCGCCAAGGTCAAGCAGGTGGTCGGCGTGACCGTCAAGGTCGAGGTTGCCGACCCCGGCGGCGTGGCGCGCAGCCAGGGCAAGGCGGTGCGGATTGTCGACAACCGGCCCAAGATCTGAGGGCCGCCGGGCGACGCTCGCCGTCCCTTGAAAGGCGCCTTCGGGCGCCTTTTGCCGTTTCCGGGTCCAAGCCGTCAGAGTTTCCGATTGGCGTCAGAGGGGCTGCCGTCCGGCCCGAAATCCGACCCAATAGATGCAAAAACCGACTTGCCGAGTCTCTGGCCCTGCCGTAGACGCACTCGTGGGACACCCCTCCCCAACGAGGGGCATCTATCTGGAAGGTTAGCTCAGCTATGGCACCCCAAGCACCGGCAACGCGGCCGGCTAATCCGCGTTTTTCTTCTGGCCCCTGCGCCAAGATCCCCACATTCTCTCTGGACAAGCTGTCCGACGCGGCCCTCGGCCGGTCGCACCGCGCAAAGGTCGGCAAGGACAAGCTGCTGGCCGCCATCGAAGGCACGCGCGAAATCCTGGGTATCCCGGCAGACTACAAGATCGGTATCGTTCCCGCCTCGGACACCGGCGCGGTTGAAATGGCCATGTGGTCGATGCTGGGCGCACGCAAGGCGACGATGGTCGCCTGGGAAAGCTTTGGCGCGGGCTGGGTGTCCGACGTGGTCAAGCAACTCAAGATCGACGCCGAAGTCAAAGAGGCCAGCTATGGTGAGATCGTCGATTTCGCGACCATTGATTTCGACACCGATGTCGTTTTCACCTGGAACGGCACCACCTCCGGTGTGCGCGTGCCCAATGGCGATGCCATCCCGGCGGATCGCGAAGGACTGACCATCTGCGACGCCACTTCGGCGGCCTTTGCGCAGGACCTGCCCTGGGACAAGCTGGATGTGACCACCTTCTCCTGGCAGAAGGTCATGGGCGGCGAGGCCGCGCACGGGATGCTGATCCTCAGCCCCCGCGCCGTCGAACGCCTTGAAAACTACACACCCGCATGGCCGCTGCCCAAGATCTTTCGCCTGACCAAAGGCGGCAAGCTGATCGACGGCATCTTTACCGGCGCAACGATCAACACGCCGTCGATGCTGGCGGTCGAGGACTACCTTGTCGCGCTGGACTGGGCGCGCGAGATCGGCGGGCTGAACGCACTGATGGCCCGCGCCGACGCCAATGCCAAGGTGATCTGGGATTTCTGCGACACGCATGACTGGATCGCCAACCTGGCAGAGGACCCGGCCACGCGGTCGAACACCAGCGTCTGCCTGAAGTTCACCGATGACCGCATCAAGGACGGGGCAGCCTTTGCCAAGGCCGTGGCCAAGCGGCTGGAGGCCGAGGGCGTGGCGCTGGACATCGGCGCCTATCGTGACGCGCCCGCAGGCCTGCGCATCTGGTGCGGCGCCACGGTGGAAACCTCGGACATCGAGGCCCTGATGCCTTGGCTGGAACATGCCTTCGCGGCAGAGGTCGCGGCGCAAGCGCAAGCCGCCTGAGACAACGCGCGCCCCGGGCCTGACCCGGGGCCTCTCCCCCATATCCTCTCAACAGGAGGCCCCGGATCAGGTCCGGGGCGTGTATCCCATGACTGCACCCAAAGTTCTCGTCTCCGACAAGCTCTCGGAAACCGCTGTCCAGATCTTTCGCGATCGCGGCATCGACGTCGATTTCCTGCCCGACGTGGGCAAGGACAAGGAAAAGCTGGCCGAGATCATCGGCGAGTATGACGGCCTTGCCATCCGGTCCGCGACCAAGGTGACGCCTTCGATCCTGGAACATGCCCACAAGCTGAAGGTGGTGGGCCGCGCCGGGATCGGCACCGACAACGTCGACAAGGAAGCGGCGTCGAAGAAAGGCGTGATCGTGATGAACACGCCCTTCGGCAACATGATCACCACCGCCGAACATGCCATCGCCATGATGTTCGCCTGTGCCCGCCAGATCCCCGAGGCCAGCGCCTCGACCCATGCGGGCAAGTGGGAGAAATCCAAGTTCATGGGGGTCGAACTGACCGGCAAGACCCTGGGCGTGATCGGCGCCGGCAACATCGGCGGCATCGTCTGCGACCGCGCCCGCGGCCTGAAAATGAAGGTCGTGGCCTACGATCCTTTCCTGTCGGAAGAGAAAGCCGGCAAGATGCAGGTGGAAAAGGTCGAGGACCTGGATGACCTGCTGAAGCGCGCCGATTTCATCACGCTGCACGTGCCGCTGACCGACCAGACCCGCAATATCCTGTCCAAGGAGAACCTGGCCAAGACCAAGAAGGGCGTGCGCATCATCAACTGTGCCCGTGGCGGCCTGGTCGACGAAGCGGCGCTTGCCGAACTGATCAAGTCCGGCCATGTGGCCGGCGCGGCCTTTGACGTCTTCGCCGAGGAACCGGCCAAGGAGAACCCGCTGTTCGACCTGCCCAACGTGGTCTGCACGCCGCACCTGGGCGCCTCGACCAGCGAAGCGCAGGAAAACGTGGCCCTGCAGGTGGCCGAGCAGATGTCGGACTACCTGCTGACCGGCGCGGTGCAGAACGCGCTGAACATGCCCAGCGTCACCGCCGAAGAGGCCAAGGTCATGGGCCCCTGGATCAAGCTGGCCGATCATCTGGGCAGCTTCATTGGCCAGATGACCGACGAGGCGATCAAGGCGATCAATATCCTCTATGACGGCGAAGCGGCGACCATGAACCTGGAGGCGCTGAACTGTTCGCTGATCGCGGGCATCATGAAATCGGTGAACCCCGAGGTGAACATGGTTTCGGCGCCGATGGTGGCGCGCGAGCGCGGCATCAAGATCTCGACCACCAACCAGGAACAGTCGGGTGCCTTCGAAGGTTACATCAAGGTGACGGTCGTGACCGAAAAGCGCGAGCGGTCGATTGCCGGGACGGTCTTCAGCGATGGCAAGCCGCGCTTCATCCAGATCAAGGGCATCAACATCGACGCCGAAGTGGGCGCGCATATGCTCTACACCACCAACAACGACGAGCCGGGAATCATCGGCGCGCTGGGCAACACGATGGGCCGCAATGGCGTGAACATCGCCAACTTTACCCTGGGCCGCAAGGACGCGGGTGGCGAGGCCATCGCGCTGCTTTACGTCGATGAGCCGGTGTCGGCAGAGGCCCGCGCGCAGCTGGCCGAAACGGGTCTGTTCAACCAGATCAAGCCGCTGCAATTCGACGTGGCCTGAGCGGGACCCAAGCGCCGACAGCTTTGACCCTCTCCCGCGCGCCGGGGGAGGGTCTTTTCTTGCCGGGCGTCAGCCCTGCGCCTGGTATTCCGCGATCAGCTCTTCGAACCTGTCCATCGGTGGCCATTCCTCATAGCTGTGCCGCGCCGGGGTCATGGCCCAGGGCAGGCGGGCGCGGGTCATGGTCTCGATGAAGGGGGAAAACCAGCCGGTGTCGTCGAACATGGTCGGACGGACGTTCACGAATGTGTCGATCCCGGTGATGCGCGTGAACATCCAGCTCATGCAATGGGGACAGGCCATGTGGTCCTGATCCGGTCCGTGGGAGCCGCATTCGAGCGGTTCGCCTTTTGTCACCTCCAACCCGTCCGCCGGGACGATGACGGTCAGGGAAAAGGCGCTGGAGGACATTTTCTGGCAGCCCCGGCAATGGCAGGCGGCGGTCATCAGGGGCGGCTTGGTGATCCGGATGTGGACCTGGCCACAACGGCAGGACCCGTCGAGCGGCAGGGAAGGTGTCGGCATGGTGGTTCCTTGGCTGGTGTCTGGCGGCACCCTAGGCGCAACCGGCGATCCCGGCCAGAGGTCCGGCGCAACTGGCCCGGCCCGGGGGAACATGCTAGGCGGCAGGCATGAGTGACACGATCTACGCCATTGGCGACATTCACGGCCAGCTTGCCATGCTGGAAACCGCGCTGGACCGGATCGAAGAGGACGGTGGGCCGGACGCGCGGGTGATCTTCCTGGGCGATTACGTCGACCGCGGGCCGAACTCGCGCGGGGTGATCGAGCGGTTGAGCAGCGGTCTGGCCGAGGGGCGCAACTGGGTTTGCCTGAAAGGCAATCACGACCGCCTGTTCGAGTGGTTCATCGCCCCGCCCGCGCCGCGTCAGGATCCCTACCTGCTGTTGGGCTACGACTGGTTCCATGAGCGGATCGGCGGGTTGGAGACGGCCGAGTCCTACGGCGTCGACGTGCCCAAGCGGATCCGGCGCAAGGACCTGGCCGCCGAATTCCGGGCCGCCGTGCCGCCGGAACACCTGGCCTTCTTGCAGGGGCTAAAGCTGATGCACCGCGAGGCGGGCAAGGTCTTTGTCCATGCGGGCATCCGCCCCGGCGTGCCGCTTGACCAGCAGGACGAGGAAGACCTGCTGTGGATTCGGCACGAATTCCATGAAGACACGCGCGACCACGGGGCACTGATCGTGCACGGACATACACCGGTGGAGGCGCCCGAACTGACGAGCAACCGGCTGAACCTGGATACCGGGGCGGGCTATGGGCGCCCGCCCGGGGTTGCCGTCCTTGAAGAGAGCGGCGCGATCTTTACGCTGGAGGCGTCAGGCCGCGTCTATCTCGGAGGCTGAACCTTTTTCCGGCTTGGGGGAGGGCTCTTGCAGGGCCAGCCAGGCGTCGAACTGCGACAGGAAGACCTTGCCGGTTAGGTCGTCGAGGAAATGCGACCGTTTCAGCCTGTCCATCACCGGCCCCTTGACCTCGGACAGGTGCAGCTTGATCCCCATTTCCGACAGGCGCCGGTTCAGCTCCTCCAGCGTTTCCAGCGCGCTCATGTCGACCTCGTTCACAGCCGGGAACATCAGCACGACGTGTTCGATTGGCTCGTCGCAGGTGACGCGGCCCAGGACGTAATCCTCGAGGAAGCGCGCGTTGGCGAAATAGAGGCTTTCATCCACCCGCAGCGTGACAAGGTGCGGCAGCGTATCGACCCGGTGACGTTTGATGTTCCGGAAATGGTGGGTCTCCGGCACCAGCCCGACCTCTGCCACATGCGGGCGCGAGGTCTTGTAGAGGTGCAGCCCGATCGAGATCAGCACACCCGCCGAGACGCCCAGTTCCACGCCAAACCCTAGCGTCAGGACGATGGTGGCAAAGACGGCGGCGAAATCGACCTTGGAATAGCTCCAGCTTTTCTTGAGGATCGAGAAATCGACAAGGCTGAGGACGGCGACGATGATCGTCGCGGCCAACGTTGCCTTGGGCAGGAAGAACAGCAGCGGTGTCAGCAGCAGCGTCGCGATGGCGATGCCCACGGCGGTATAGGCGCCCGCCGCCGGGGTCGCGGCGCCTGCGTCGAAGTTGACCACAGAGCGCGAGAAACCACCGGTGACCGGGAAACCGCCCGAGACCGCCGAGGCGATGTTCGAGGTGCCCAGGCCGATCAGTTCCTGGTCCGGCGAGATGCGCTGGCGCCGCTTGGCCGCCAGTGTCTGCGCGACTGAGACGGATTCGACAAACCCGATGATCGAGATCAGCAGCGCGGACATGAAGAGTTCATTCCAGAGGCTGGGCGAAAAGCTGGGCGCGGTCAGCGGCGGCAGACCCATCGGGATCTCGCCGACGATCCTGACCCCGGCATTCGACAGGCCAAAGACCCATGTGACCAGCGTGGTGACGACGACGGCGGCCACCGGCCCGGCCTTGGTCAGCACGTCGGCCAGTTTTGGCGGAACGCCGCGTTTCAGCAGCAGCGGTTTCAATCCCTTGCGGACCCAGAACAGGAAGGCCAGCGCCGAGACGCCAAGGACAAGCGTGAAGATGTTGATCTCACCCAGGTGCGCAAACATGGTACGGATCAGCTCGGTCAGGGTGTGACCGTGCATGTCGATGCCGAAGATATGCTTCAGCTGCGAGGCGGCGATCAGAACGCCCGAGGCGGTGATGAACCCGGCAATGACGGGGTGGGACAGGAAGTTGGCCAGGAACCCCAGACGGAACAGCCCCAGAAGCGACAGGATCACGCCCGAGATGAAGGCCAGCGTCCCGGCGGCCATGGCGATGTCCAGCGGGTCCGACAGTCCAAGATTGCCGATGGCGGCGGCGGTCATCAGCGAGACAACGGCCACCGGGCCCACCGCCAGCGCGCGGCTGGTGCCGAAAATCGCATAGGCCACCAGCGGCAGGATCGAGGCGTAAAGGCCCATCTCGGCAGGCAGGCCCGCCAGCAGCGCGTAGGCCAGCGATTGCGGGATCAGCATGATTGTCACGATCACCGCCGCCAGCCCATCGGCAGAGGCGGTTTCGCGGTCGTAGGTCCGCGCCCAGTCGAGAATGGGCAGGTAACGGGTCAGGTGGGGTGAGAGTTTCATGGCGAATCCTGCTTTCGGGTCGGGTTCAGGCCCCGAGTCGCGTTTGGAGACCGTATATATATTCAGGAATCAGAATTTAAAAGGGGTGCAGGCCGCTTTGGTCCGAAACCAAAAGGCCGGGGCACATGGCCCCGGCCCTTTGTAACACTCGCCCTATCCGGCTGAAATGCTTTCCGGTTTGGCCATCCATTCCTTCCCGCGCAGCATGGCCTTCCAGTAGATCGGCGGCAGGATCTGTTCCTTGAGCAGCCAGGCGGCGCGCGTCGGCTTGGTGCCGTCGATCATCCACTTGGGGAAGGAGGGCAGGAGCGCGCCGCCATAGCCGAACTCGGCCAGGACGATCTTGCCCTTTTCCACCGTCAGCGGGCAGGACCCGTAGCCGTTGTAGACCGCATGCGGGCTGAGGCCGCGGGTGTCTGCCACCACGTTTTCTGCCACCACCGGAGCCTGCATCCGCGCGGCGGCTGCGGTCTTGGCGTTGGGCGCATTCATCACGTCCCCAAGGGACCAGATGTTGTCATAGGTCTTGTGTCGCAGCGTAGCCTGATCGACATCGATCCAGCCAGCGGCATCGGCCAGCGGCGAGACGCGGATGAAATCCGGCGCGGTCTGCGGCGGGCAGACATGTATCATGTCGAAGTCGACCGTGACCTCTGTCGGTTCTTCGTCGGGCTTGGCGACCTTGAAGGTCGCCTTCTTCGCCGGGCCGTCGACGGCCACGAGGTTGTGGAAGAAGTTCAGCGAGGCGTCGTATTTCTTGACGTACTCCATCAGCGCCGGGACATAGTCCTTGACCCCGAAGAGCACGCCGCCCGCGTTCATGAACTGGATGTCGATGTTCTTGAGCCGCCCGGTGCGGAACCAATGGTCGCCCGAGAGATACATCGCCTTTTGCGGTGCACCGGCGCATTTGATCGGCATTGGCGGCTGAGTGAACAGCGCGCGGCCTTCGCGCATCTTGCTGACCAGTTCCCAGGTGTAGGGCGCCAGGTCGTAGCGATAGTTCGAGGTCACGCCGTTCTTGCCCAGGGTGTCCACCAGGCCATCGACCTTGTGCCAGTCCAGTTTCAGGCCCGGACAGACGATCAGCCGGTCGTATTTCACCACGCGGCAGCCATCCAGCACCACGGCATTGTTCTGCGGTTCAAAGGCCGCCACGGCGGATTTGATCCAGTGTACACCCTGCGGGATCAGGCTGCCCATCGTGCGCGCGGTGGTCGCGGCCTCGAAGATGCCGCCGCCGACCATTGTCCAGCCGGGCTGGTAGTAGTGCACATCGGCCGGGTCCAGGATGGCGATGTCCAGCCCCGGCTTGCGCGCCTTGAGGCTGGAGGCCACGGCGATGCCCGCCGCGCCGCCACCCACGATCACGACATCAAACTTGGCGTCGCCCTCGTCGGTGGGGGTCTTGCCGCCGTTCACGATGCGGCGCACGACACCGGCCATGTCATAGCCAGCCCCCTTGGTCGCGGCGAGGATCGTCGCCGGGGCCTGTGTCTTGGCCTGGCTGAGCGACCAGAGCGTCGCGGACCGCGTGCCGGTGCGGCAATAGGCAAAGACCGGGCCGGGCAGCTCGCGCAGCAGCTGGCCAAAGGCCTCGGCGTCCTCGTCCATGACCTTTCCCGAGGTCACGGGCTGATAGCGTGCCTCCAGTCCCTTGGCCTTGGCCGCGGCGGCGATTTCGTCAAAGGTCGGCTGATCGGCGCCCTCGCCGTCCGGGCGGTTGCAGATGACGGCGCGATAGCCCGCGTCGGCGATCTCTTGCAGGTGATCTGCGGTGATCTGGGGAGAGACGGTGATATCGTCGGTGATCTTGCGGAATTCCAAGGCCTGCACCTCCTGCATGCGGGGAATCGGGTTATGCGAAGGTATACATTCATTTCTGCGAATGCATCATGAGCGAAACCGTCGCAGGTCTTGCGCGCAAAATCGGACTCCGCTGCGCACAAAAAGCGGGAGATGCTTCGCCCCAGGCGGAAAAATTTGGATAATTCGGTCGAACCGGCATGCGTTTGGCATATTTTCGGGAAAATCCCCTGTCACAGCGTTGTTACTCTGGACACAGCCATAAGGCGAAAAAAACGGAACAGGGACAATCAAGATGAACGATAAGTTTGTCGTCGGATTTGACGGCAGCGAGGCGGCGCGTCGTGCGCTGGATTTCGCGATGGATCGCGCCACGGCGCAGGGGGCGACCGTTGTGATCGCCCATGTGTTGGAATGGTCGCCTTACTCCTTCCTGACGCCCACCGAGCTCGAAGAGCGGCACATGCGCCGCAAGGAAGAGCTGAACCGGGCCGAGACATCGATCATCACGCCCGCCAAGGCATCGGTCGAGGGCAAGGGTGTGCCGGTCGAGACGGTGCTGCGCTATGGCCATATCGCGGACACGCTGTGCGAGGTCGCCGAGAAGATGGAAGCGACCCAGATCTTCATCGGACGCAACGGGCACTCGCGGTTCGGCAGCCGGGTTTTCGGCTCTGTGGCCGGAAATCTGGTCCAGACCGCTCCGGTGCCCTGCACCATCGTCCCCTGAAGCGCCGTAGAACAGGACAACCGACATGAACAGATTGACACAACGTGCGGTGCTTGCCGCCACGGCTTTTCTGCTCTTTGCGGGCGCTGCCGCCGCGCAGGAACAGACCATCGACGACAGGATCAACGAAATATTCAGCGGCGCGACCGGCTGGTTCGTGACCTTAATCTTCAGCCCCTTTCCCGGCACCAGCTTTCCCTGGATCGTCGCCTGGCTGGTGATCGCGGCGACCGTGTTCACCATCTACTTCGGCTTCATCCAGTTCCGCGCCTTTCCGCATTCCATCGCGCTGGTGAAAGGCGACTATTCAGATCCCAATGACGCGGGCGAGGTCAGCCACTTCCAGGCGCTGGCCACGGCGCTTTCGGGCACGGTCGGCCTGGGTAACATCGCGGGCGTCGCGGTGGCCGTGGGCATCGGCGGACCGGGGGCGACCTTCTGGATGATCCTCGCCGGCCTGATGGGCATGGCGTCGAAATTCACCGAATGTACGCTGGGCGTGAAATACCGCAACGAGTTCGAGGACGGCCATGTCTCGGGCGGCCCGATGTACTATCTGACCAAGGGCTTTGCCGAACGCGGCCTGCCCGGCGGCGGCATCCTGGCCGTGCTCTTTTCGATCTTCTGTATCCTGGGCTCTCTGGGCGGCGGCAACATGTTCCAGGCCAACCAGGCGCACCAGGCGCTGACCGGCGTTCTGGGGGATTTCCCGGGCTTCGTCACCGGGCTGATCTTTGCCGGGATCGTCTTTATCGTCATCGTCGGCGGGTTGAAATCCATCGCCTCGGTGACGGAAAAGGTCGTGCCCTTGATGGCCGTGATCTATGTCGGTACGGCGCTGATCATCCTGATCATGAACGCCGACATGATCGGTTGGGCCTTCGGCCAGATCTTTGCCGGTGCCTTTACCGGGCTGGGTGTCGCGGGCGGCATGGTCGGCGCGCTGATCCAGGGCTTCAAGCGGGCGGCCTTCTCGAACGAGGCGGGCGTCGGCTCGGCGGCCATCGCCCACTCTGCGGTGCGGACCAAGGAACCGATCACCGAGGGTTTCGTGTCCTTGCTTGAACCCTTCATCGACACGGTGGTGATCTGCACCATGACGGCGCTGGTGATCATTATCACCCAGCAGCTGATGATCGACGAGGCGACGGGCACTTACATGCTGAACGAGGCCGGGACCGCGATCAAAACGGTCGGCGATACCTCGGGCGTGGGCCTGACGGCGGCGGCCTTCGGCAGCACCTTCAGCTGGTTCCCGACGATCCTGGCCATTGCCGTGATCCTCTTTGCCTTCTCGACCATGATCAGCTGGTCCTACTACGGCCTGAAGGCCTGGACCTTCCTGTTCGGTGAGGGAAAGACCAAGGAACTGGTGTTCAAGGTGATCTTCTGCATCTTTGTCGTGATCGGTGCCTCGGCCAGCCTGGGCCCGGTGATCGACTTCTCGGATGCGGCGATCTTTGCGATGGCCGTGGTCAACATCCTCGGCCTCTACTTCCTGATGCCGATCGTCAAGCGCGAGGTGAACAGCTATCTCGACCGCCTGAAATCGGGTGAGATCAAGAAGTTCAAGCACTGAGGCTTGAAAACGGACACAGGCAGGGGGCCGGGATCGGCCCCCTGCCGCATCGGTCGGTCACCGGCCGAACCAGGTAGCACGCCGGACAAGAGGTCGGCGGTCTGCCGCGAGAGAGGCCGGCGAACCGGGTCAGGCGCGGGCGACGACGACATGCGACGCATGTGGAAATGTCATGGAGGTCCCGTCGAAACACTCCTCCAACCCATCCAGAAAGATCCCCACGGCGCGCGCAACGCCATCCCTTGCCAGGGAGGACAGCTTGTTCCCCGTGTGCATGCCGCCCATCGCACCGATTGCAAAGGCGCGGGCATCCGGGTGGTGCAGTGTCAGGGTAACGGGCTCGACCTCGATGTCCCGGAAACCCGCCGCATCGAACAACTGCCTCAGCTCATCGCCCTCCGGCAGGCCGCAGATAGCGCGGACGGCATCCCCGGCTTTGCTACCGACACAGGCGTCCAGCGCGGCGGCCTGCGCCCGAAGCATCGGGTTGACGTCCAGCTCGCGCTGAACGCAGAAGATAACCCGCCCGCCCGGTTTCATGACGCGGTGCAGATCGCTCAGGGCGGCGGGTTTGTCCGGGAAGAACTGCAATGCTTGCTGGCAGAATGCGAGATCGAAGCGATTGTCCGGGAAGGGCAGGTGCGCCGCATCCGCTTCGACCCATTCGGCGTCCGGAGCGGCCTCGTCGGCGAGGGTCCGTGCGACGCGCAACATGTCAGGGCTGTGATCGCAGCCTGTGAGACTGCCGGGGTGGGGGGCCAGGGAAGAGATCAGCCTCGTGACCACGCCTGTTCCGCAGGCAAGATCAAGGATATGCTCCCCCGCCCCAGGTTCGGCACGGCGGACGAGTTCCTCTGCCCAGGGCCGGAAGATCACCGGCACCAGGACTGACTGGTAACGGTCGGCAAAGCTCAGGTCTGTCGGCATGTCTGCACCCACCGGTTTGCGCATATCGCCAGGCAGGATCACGCGCCTTGCACCGGCACAGCGTCATTGATGCTGGACCAATCGTATCACGGATGCGGCAATGCCCATATGTCAAACTGCCGGGTGCCCGGACCACGCGGCCCTGCACCTGCGGGCCGTGACGTGTTTGGCAGGTGACGCGCAACGTCGATCAGGCTGGTGAGGGGGCATGCGGTTACATAGCCCCCGATCCGCTGTCACGCCGCGGCAAAGCCCTTGTCCAGGGCGTTCAGGATCGTGTCGATCTCGCCTTCGGTGATGGTCAGAGGCGGCGACATCAGGATATTGTGCATGCCCAGCCGGACCATCGTGCCCGCTTCGTAGGCCGTCTGATGGATACGCTTCATGGTTTCGCCGTCCATCGGGGTCTTGGCCGCGCGGTCGCTGACGATCTCGATCCCGGTCATCAGCCCGTGGCCGCCGCGCACGTCGCCGATGATGTCATAGCGTTCGGCCAGCTTGCAGACACCGTCGTACAGCTGTTTGCCCCGGGCGGCGGCGTTGGTTTTCGTGTCCAGGCGCAGGGTCTCTTCGAGGCAGGCGATGACCGCCGCCGCGCCAACCGGGTGCGCCGAATAGGTGTAGCCGTGGTAGATGCCGCCATCGGCGCCCGCGCTTTCAAAGACCTCGGCCACCTTGCCCGACATCAGCGCCGCACCCACCGGGAAATAGCCCGAGGTGATGCCCTTGGCGGTGCTCATCATGTCGGGCTGTACGCCCCAGTGCCGCGCCCCGGACCAGTCGCCGGTGCGGCCAAAGCCGGTGATGACCTCGTCCGAGATCAAGAGGATACCGTGCCGGTCGCAGATCTCGCGCATCAGCGGCATGAAGCTGGAGTGCGGCACGATCACGCCTCCGGCGCCCTGGATCGGCTCCATGATGAAGGCGGCGATGGTATTCGCGCCCTGGAACTGGATCTCGTCCTCCATCGCCATAGCGATGAGTTGTGCCAGTTTCGCCGGGTCCGTCTCGTTGAACGGGTTGCGATAGGGATAGGGCGACGGCAGGTGGAAGCAGCCCGGCAGGAGCGGCTCGTAGTTGATGCGGAACCGGTTGTTGCCGTTCACGCTGGCGCCGCCGAAATGGGTGCCGTGATAGCCCTTTTTCAGGCTCAGGAACTTGGTCCGCGTGGGTTCGCCGCGCAGTCGGTGATACTGCCGCGCCAGCCGCAGGCAGGTTTCCACCGAATCCGACCCGCCCGAGGTGAAGAACACCCGTTCCATCCCGTCGGGGGCAAAGAACTCCTGCACCGCGTAGGCCGCTTCGATGGCGGGCGGGTTCGAGGTGCCCGCAAAGGCCGAGTAGTAGGGCAGGTCAAAAAGCTGGTCCGCGATGGCCTGTTTTATTCGGTCGTTGGAATAGCCAAGGTTCACGCACCACAGGCCCCCCACGGCGTCCACGGTCGAGTGTCCGTCGATGTCGGTGATGCTGCTGCCCTCGGCGCCCTTGATGATCTTGGGCGGGTTGACCTGTGCATCGCCCGGGGCGCCCATCGGGTGCCAGAGCTGGCGGGCGTTGTTTTCCTTGAGAAAGTTCTCGTCCTTCATGGCGGCGACTCCGGCTGCGGGTTTTGATCAAATTGGCAGGGGCGGAAAGTCCTGTCCAGTGGGCGGCGCGCCTTCGTGGGGGTGCGTGCAACGGGCACATGGCCCGGGGTGGGCAAGAACCTGCCGGGTCCGGGTGAGGGATAACAGACTGCCGCGACACAACCGGAACGCGTAGATTTGACCTGCGGGGCACGCCTTGCCCCGAATTTGATAAAGGAGATTACAATGCGTATCGCTTTGCTTTCGATGACAACCCTTGTTGCCCTGGCCAATGTCGCTGCGGCGGAAACCCCGCCCTGCATGCCCAAGGTCAGCCCCGGACAACCGAAATGGACCACCTGCGTGCCGGATGAGTTGCACGCCCCCAGCGCCCCCAAGATCGTGTCCGGCATGGGGCTGAGCGTCAAGAATTGACGGTTCGACCGGCCGTTTGAGGCCCGTACAACGAAAAACGCCGCCCCGAGGGGCGGCGTCCTGTTCCGAAAGGCGAAAGGCTCAGAAGCCCAGGCCTTCGTATTTCTTCTTGAACTTCGACACGCGGCCGCCCTGGTCGAGCATGCGGCCCGTACCACCGGTCCAGGCCGGGTGCACGGTGGGGTCGATGTCGAGGACGAGCGTGTCGCCCTCTTTGCCCCAGGTCGAACGAGTCTGATACTCGGTTCCGTCGGTCATCTTGACGGTGATCAGGTGATAGTCGGGGTGCAGGTTCTTTTTCATATCGCGGGCTCCTTACGCGTCAGCGCCAGCGCTCTTACCCTTGAGCGGCTTGTAGGTGGTGTCCTCTGCGATACGGGCCGACTTGCCGCGGCGTGCACGCAGGTAATACATCTTGGCGCGACGGACGCGGCCACGACGGACAACTTCGATCGACTCGATGTTGGTCGAAAACAGCGGGAACACACGTTCCACGCCTTCACCGAAGGAGATCTTGCGAACGGTGAACGAAGCCGCGATGCCCTTGCCGTTCTTGCGGCTGATGCAGACGCCTTCGTAGTTCTGCACACGGGTACGGGTACCTTCGGTCACCTTGTAGCCGACGCGCACGGTGTCGCCGGGCTTGAAATCGGGAATGCTCTTCCCGAGCGAGGCAATCTGTTCTGCCTCGAGTTGTGCGATCAGATCCATCTGACCTACTCCTATGTTCGTCGCGGTTTTCCCGCGGAGATGTCTGGGCAGTGCTTTCCCCCTGTCGGGATAAAGATGACCAGCTGTTCTTTGTTCGGGTGCCGCCCGTTTCCGGACAACAAAACCAATCGGTGCCGAGTCGCCCCGGCACCGAAAGATGCGTGTCCTTACATGCGTGCCAGAGCTAAATCAAGGACCAAGACCCGCAGCCTGCAAGCGCCGGTGCGATCAGGCGCTCTGCGCAAAATCCGCGTGCCGCGGGGCATTGTCGTCCAGCCGGGCGCGGATGCTGTCGGGCAGGAAGCGGCGGCTGGAAATCCGGGGCAGGGCCATCTCGCGGATGAGCCGGTCTGCGCCGTTCAGTTCCAGGTATTCCTGGTAGTTGGCAAAGGCGCCACGCGCGGCGTAATCGACATAGGTTTCTGCCGGAGCGCCTTCGGCCAGCAGCGCCTCGTGGGTCTCAGTCTCGACATGGTAGACGGTGACGGTCTGGGGCATCTGCGCCGGGTCGGCCCAGGTGATCCCGCGCCCGTTTATCAGGACAGAGGCGTTGACGACATGCCCGTCCAGAACCATTCCGTGATCGCCGGTGACGACCAGGTCGCGCAGAGGCAGCCCCTCACCCAGGGCCCCGGCGCGGATCACGACAAGGTGGCCGTCGGCGGGGCGCACCGCCTGATGGCCGACCCAGCGCACCCGCGAAGTGCCGCCATCGGCCCGCAGGATCTCCTGACCGGCCGTCAGTGTTTCGACGGCGACATCGCCGGTCGCGGTCGCGATCCGGGTGCCTGCTGCAAAGCAGTTGATCGTGCTGGCGGACGCCGTGGGCGAGGAAATTGGCTGCGTGACGGAGGTGCCGTGCAGCGACGAGAGGTCATCGATGCTGGAATCGAAGGGAATGTAGAAATCCCGGTCGTCCTGGAAAATGGCATATTCGTTGCCGTTGATCGTGATGGTGAAGGTGCTGAAGGAGAGCGTGTTGCTGCCCCACTGAAGGTAGTCGAAGCCAATGTCGACCTCGCCGTCATTGTTGCCGTCCACCACGGTCGTGTCTGAGGTGTAGAGCAGGTAATTCCCGGTTGGGGTCAGGGTCGAACCGGTGTCCGAGCCTCGGAAATACAGCATGTCGGTCGCTTGGAAGTTGGGCATTGGGGTACACTCATCTTTGGTTCAATCTCTCTGGCGCAATGGCCTGTATGATGCGTTCGAAAGGGCGCCCGCAGTGGGCGCCACAAAGCGCGCAAACCGGGGCTCACGCGCTGGGTGGTTTGATGTGCCGACGTTCTGTCAGGTGGGGGAAGGGCATGCGCAGATGTGCGGTATGCCGTCCGTGTCCGTCAGGGCCGACGCGCTGGGCGCGTCATTGGCTCCCTTGCGGCCCTCTCAGCGGCGCATGTCCCATGTGTGGGGAACAGGCTGTCCGGGCGCTTGGTCTTGCTGTGCGGCCAGGCGATACCGGGCCGATGGGATTGGGGCAGAAAACCCCTCCGCAGTGGTCAATGGTGGACATGGTTATTCCGAAACAATCAAGTTTTCAGCAAGATAGCCAGAAGTCCCCGGAAGGGAATGCCAAAAAATCCTGCCGTTTCGTCAACGCAGGGGCGGCCTTGCTAGCGCGTCGAACATTGCACCAGCGTGGTGCCGTTCATGGTCTGCGCGTTGAGGTTCGCGGTCAGGACGACAGTCACGAAAGGATTGCCCTGGGCATAGGACAGCGTGTCGGCACATTCGCCCAGCCCGTTGTCGGCCTCGATCGTGACAACGGTGTCGCCGTAGTGCTGGTGGGACAGCGAAACCTCCAGCCTCACCGGGTCCTCGTCGAAGTCTGGGGTTATGACCCGAAAGCTCGCGATCTCGGGTCCCTGGAACCGCCATTCCACCGTGTGTTCCCAGGCCAGGGCCGGGCACGCGAGAAGGCAAAGGGCAAGAGAGGGGACAAGTCGCATGAGGGCTCTCCAAGGCTGGACCGGGGCAGGCTGGCACGGGCCGTCCGACCTGTAAAGCCGGTCAGAGCGCCAGCTTGAAGCCGGTATGGCTGCCGGTGAAGCCGAGGCTTTCGTAGAACCGATGGGCTTCGGGGCGGGTCATGTCAGAAGTCAGCTGCACCAGGGTGCAGCCGCGCGCACGGCAGGTTTCGATTGCCCAGTCGAACATCTGCCGGCCAAGCCCGTCGCCCCGCGCCGCGCGGGCGATGCGCACGGATTCGATCTGGCCGCGCCAGGCGCCCTTGCGCGACAGGCCGGGCAGAAAGGTGATCTGCAGGCAGCCCAGGATCTCGTCCTCGCGGACGGCCACGGCCAGCAACTGGTTCGGGTCCGCGTCGATCCCCGCGAAGGCCGACACATAGGCCTGGTTCAGCGGCAGAGAGGCATCCTCGCGCGCCGCCCCCAGGTCATCGTCGGCCAGCAGGGCGACAATGGCGGGCAGGTCCTCGGCGGTGGCGCGGCGAAAGCGGATCATCGGGTCAGTCCTCTGTCCCAAGATGCGCCTGCCAGAGATCGGGCCGGCGTTCCTGCGTCAGTTTCTCGGACTCCGCGCGGCGCCAGTCCTCGACCGCGCCGTGGTTGCCGGACAGCAGAACCGGCGGGATCGCCCGGCCCTGCCATTCGGCGGGACGGGTGTATTGCGGATGTTCCAGCAGTCCGTCGGAAAAGCTTTCTTCCTCGGCGGACTCGGCGTTGCCCAGGACGCCGGGCAAGAGGCGTACAATGGCATCCAGCATGACCTGCGCGGCGATTTCTCCGCCGGTCAGGACGTAGTCACCGATGGACACCTCGGCGATGTTGAAATGGTCGATCACGCGCTGGTCGAGACCCTCGAACCGGCCGCAGATCAGCGTGATCCCGGGACGCGTGGCAAGGTCACGCGCCATGCCTTGTGTAAAGGGCCGCCCGCGCGGCGAGAGGTAGACCAGCGGTGCCCCGGCGTGTTGCTGGGCGCGTGCCGTCTCGATTGCCGCGCCCATGACGTCGGGGCGCAGGACCATGCCGGCCCCACCGCCCGCCGGCGTATCATCGACGTTTCGGTGCTTGCCCTCACCGAAGGCGCGCAGCGGGACGGTATTCAACTGCCAGAGCCCGTCCTTCAGCGCCTTGCCGGTCAGGGACAGGCCAAGCGTCCCGGGAAAGGCCTCGGGGAAAAGTGTGATGACCTGCGCGCGCCAGGCGCGGGCCAGCTCTGCCTCCGGGTCCATCAACTCGCGGGGTTTGAGCGTGGGGCGGATCGTCTTGCGCCCGTGGGATCGGGATGGGGGAGACTTCTTTGTCATGGGTAAGGGCGTCCTGCTTTGACGCGCCCTTTAGCCCGAGCCGGGGGCAGGGGGCAAGGATGTGCCCCTCCCTCAGAGATAGTCGGCCCGGTTCGGCGCGGCGACAAGGCGGCCCAGGGCAATGTCCCAGGCCGGTCGCGGGCGGGGGTCGCGGCCTTCGTACAGGACAAAGAGACATTGCGGGTCCGGCCAGCGGGGCTCACGATTCAGAACGGCAAGCCCGTCCAGTTCGCGCGCAAGCGCCGCGGCGCTGCCGCTGTCCGGCGAATAGGCCAGTTCCTGCTTGCGGTAGATCCCGGCGTTGCAGTTGTCGATGATGCGGCGCACCTGCCCCAGAAACCCGAGGTCGCCGTCGATCTCGGCGTTCTGCAACTGCGCCTCCTCCGGCAGGCTGGACAGGTAGGCGGCGACCGTCGCGCGATCGCATTCCGGTTGGCTCACGCACCACAGGGCGGCGCTGCGCTGGGCCGGGTCGGTTGGATCGTGTTCCAGCACGATGCGGTGCCACAGATCCCTGTCCACCGTGCCGAGGCTTTGCAGCGCCTCGGTCAGATTGCCGGGCTTCGGGCTGGCGGCGTACATCAGGCGGGTGGCCTGAAAGGCGGCAAAGGCCCGGTCGTAGGTGGCGCGCGCCTCGGCGATCTTTTCGATCTCGTCGCGCAGGCTCAGCACCACGTCGGGACGTTGGAACATCTGCGCGATGCGGCCGGCCTCGCCGGGATCTGCCTTCAGCAGGCGTTCCAGTTGGGTCAATGCAATCGTCAGATCGGGCGGCAGCTCTGCAAGATCCGTGACCTTCCAGCTGTCCAGAATGCGCCCGAGAATGCGCGCGATGGCGGTTTCGCGGGTCGGCGGCGCCTCGGGTTCGGCGCGCAGGTCGACGGCGGCGGCCAGCGCATCGGCCAGGGCCAGGCGTTGATCGGTGGTCGAGGGCAGGGTGTTGTCGCGTCTGCGCAGCGAAGCGCGCCGCAGAAGCACGGGACCGGCCGGACGCGGGCGCGCCTTGCGTCCGCGCAGCGAGGTCATGAGCGCATAGAGACTGCCCATCCCGCCGATGGCCAGGGCGATCGGCACGCCGATGGCAGGGGCAGGCAGCAGTGCGGCCAGGAAGGCCGGTCCGATAGCCACCCCTGTCAGTGCGAGTCGATACACGAAAGCGTCCACGTCAGCCCCTCAAACCCATGTCGAATGCGGTTAAAATTGGCCGAAAATTGCGGCTTGAACGTGGCGCGAGACGGGCCAAATTGGCGGGCTGTGTTTCGCAGGGGGCGACACTGACCGTCTTTGCAGGGGGTTGTTTTCTGTAGCGGTAAAATACCGCGGGGCCGGGTCGGTATCTGGCGAAAATCCGGATGAAACCCGGGCCAAAGCGAGTCGCGGGCACAGGCTGTCGTGGCGCGTGCAGCGTCACCTATGGCGCGAAGTGCGCACCCGGAACGGGCCGGTCGGTCAGTCGAACAGGCCCTCGGGCGGGTCGGCCACGATGCGGCCCGCGGTCAGGTCGACAGTCGGCACCGCCGCCAGCGTGAAGGGCAGGAGGACCGTACTGGATTTACCGGGAACCTGGAGTTCCAGAAGGTCGGTCGCGCCGTGGTTCTGCACCGCGCGGACCTTGCCCAGTTCGACCCCGCCAGAGTCGAAGACGGGCAGGCCTATCAGGTCGGCGTGGTAATATTCGTCGTCGGGCAGGTTGGGCAGCCGGTCACGCGGGGCATAAAGGCGGGTGCCCTTGAGGGCGTCGGCCTCTTCCTTTGTCCGGACACCGGACAGATGGGCGGCAAAGCCGTTGTTGATCTCACGGGTGATCTCGATCTCGAAGAGGCGGGTGCCGTCTTCTGTGCTCAGCGGCGCATAGTCAGCCACCGCCAGCGGATCAGATGTGAAACTCTTGAGGCGCACCTCGCCATGAACGCCAAAGGCGCCCGCGATCGCACCGACGCAGATCGTGTCAGTCATTGCGATATTCCGAAACAGACTCCACCACGGGCCTCGCCTCCCTTGTCCACACAGCGATCATGCCATGTCAATTCGGAATAGAAAAACCCGGCGGTGAAGGCGATCACCAACAGAAAGAAACTGCGTATCAGACGAAACATGGGGAAAGGGAGGGGACGACAGGCGCGGCCTGCCGTCCCGCTCCGCAGGTCTTATTCCGCGTCGGCGCCAGCCGCTGCGGCAGCCTTTTCGGCTTTCTCTTCGGCGCGTTCCTGGGCTTTCTTGCCCGGGGTGCCCTTCTTGGGGTTGTTGCGCTCTTTCTTCTCGATCACGCCAGCGGTTTCGAGGAAGCGCGACACGCGGTCGGTGGCCTGCGCGCCTTCGCCCAGCCAGTACTGGATGCGTTCGACGTCCATCTTGACGCGGTCTTCGCTGTCCTTGGGCAGGAGCGGGTTGTAGGTGCCGAGCTTCTCGATGAAGCGGCCGTCGCGCGGCATGCGCGAGTCCGCGGCCACGATGCGGTAGAAGGGACGCTTTTTCGAGCCGCCACGGGCGAGACGAATCTTGACTGCCATTTGTTTTCTCCTTTGTCGAATGGCTGAAGACGGACAGGGCCGTCTTAGGTCTGGTGTTGCTTGTGGTGCTGGATGACTTCCTGAATGACGAAGTTCAGGAATTTCTTGGCGAATTCCGGGTCGAGGTCGGCCTGGGTCGCAAGATCCTGGAGCCGCGCGATCTGTTTTTCCTCACGCGCGGGGTCGGATGGGGGAAGGTCGTGCTGCGCCTTGAGGACGCCCACGGCCTGGGTGTGCTTGAACCGTTCGGCCAGCGTGAAGACAAGGATCGCGTCCAGCCGGTCGATGCTTTCGCGATGTTCCTTCAGCAGATCCGCGGCGCGGATGACGGGATCGGTCATGAGGCGGTCCTTTCGGGCGAAACGGTGCGGGGGATGTCAGTCAACGGCCCAGCCTTTCGGTTTGAACAGCGGGTCCTGGCAATGCGCGATTTCCATCGCGACCCCGTGCCCGACCTGTCCGCGCAGATCCTCTGGCGAGGGATGGCGATAGACCGCGTCACTGCCGTCGATCGAGGGCGCGGTCGCGTCCTTCTTGCAGCCCAGGCGTTCGGCAAGCCGGATCGAATCCAGGTTCTTGGGGTCGATGTAGCTGACGGCGCTGTCCCACCCGAGGTCATCGTAGACGTGCCGCCGAACCCGGTCGGTCGCTTCCAGCGCATAGCCCTTGCCGGCCTGGTCCGGCCAGATGATCCAGGCGATCTCGCGCTCGGGCCATTTTGCCGGGAACCAGCCGCCGGCCATGCCGACGGTTTCATCGGTGTCGCGCAGGTGGATCATCCACATGCCGAAACCGCGGATTTCCCAGTGGCCGATTTCTGCGGCATAGAGCATCCAGGTCTCGTAGGCATTCAGCGGACCACCCATGAAGCGCGACCGGTACGAGGCGAAAGTGGCTTTGAAGTCCGGGTAGTCCTGGGGTTCCGGGCCGCGCAGGATCAACCGTTTGGTCTCCAGGACAGGGATGTCACGATGACCCATCAGGCGGCCTCCCTGTGGTGGCGGAAAACAAGGGTGTCGTCGGTAAGTGCGGCCTCGGCCTCGGCGTCGCGGCGAGCGCCAAGCCGGGTCATCAGGGCAATGCAACGGCCGTTCTTTGGCGCGACATAGGACACGACGCTGTCCCACTTCAGTGTTTCGAAGGCGTGGCCGCGCACCGCCTCGACCGCCTCTGTCGCATATCCCTTGCCCTCGGCCTCGGTGGTCAGGAAGATGCCTAGCTCCGGCTCGGGGTCTTCGTATGCGTAGCCGATCAGCGCGAACCCCGCCGAGGGCGTGGTGCTGGCGTCGATGGTCCAGAGCCCGAACCCGTGCAGCAGCCAGCAGGCGCAGTAATTGGTGAAATCCGCCCAGGCGGCCGCGCGGGTCATCGGGCCGCCCATGTGGAGCGCGCGATCGGAACAGAAGATCGTCGCATAGGCATCGAAATCATAGATCCGTGGGCCGCGCAGTTGCAGACGCCGGGTGTCGAGCACCGGCAGCCGACCGCCCAACCGGGCGGCGACGCGGGCGCCGGGGCCCGGGATATGGCGTTCGCAGGGTGCGGTCATGCCCGCTCCCCGATGTGGCGCCAGACCTGGGCGGGATGGCCCAGCAGGTTTGTGTCACGCTCGAAATGCGCGTCCAACCGTTCAGCGACCCTGCGGGAGGGCGCGTTGTCGGGGTGGATGTAGGAAATTAGCGGGCCAAGGCCGCGCTCCGCGCTGGCCCAGTCCCGGATGCGGGCGGCGGCCTCTGTGGCAAAGCCCTGCCCTTCGAAACCGTCGAAGATGTGCCAGCCCAGTTCGGGCTCGTCCCACATGACATGGTTGACGACGCCCACGCGCCCGACCTTTTGGCCGTCGTGGAGAACCATGAAAAAGCCATAACCGCGCAGCGCCCAGTGGCCGAAGCCAGCCAGGAAGCCACGCCACTGGTCGAATTCATCCGTCACCGGCCCGCCGACAAAGCGGGCGCGCTCCGAGGCCATGAAGGCGGACACGACCGGAAAATCCTCTTCCAGCGGGGTGCGCAGGGTCAGGCGGTCGCTGGTCACGGTGATCTGAGGGATCATGCCAGCGCCTCCGGACCGGGATGGCGCCAGAGTTCGTCCTCGCCCATGTTCTCGTTGTGATAGGTGCGCTCGTAGGCGGCCCCAAGGCGCCGGGCCAGGGCTTTGGACCGTTCGTTGCTTGGTACGATATTCGAGGTCAGCGTGGTAAAGCCCAGATCCTCGTAGGCCCAGCGGCGGGCGCGCTGTGCGGCCTCATAGGCGATGCCCTTGCCCTCGTAGCCCTCGAAGACGACCCAGCCTACCTCGGGTTCGGGCCAGCTTTCGGGGTTCCAGATGCCGGAGATCCCGGCAGCCTCGCCGGTCTCCTTCATCTCGATGACAAAATACCCGTAGCCGTGCCAATGCCAGTGGCCGACGTTCAGCGAAAACCAGCGCCAGGCATCGCCGCGAGTGGGAGAGGCGCCAAAGCCGGCGGCGCGCTCCTGGTCCAGCAGAAAGGCGATGACTGCTTCGGCGTCGCGCTTTTCCGGGCCGCGCAGGATCAGGCGTTCGGTTTCCAGGCGGGGGGCTTGAGTCAGGCTCATGCGTAGGCCTCCGGGCTGCCGTCCGCGTCGGGGCTGTGGCGATAGACCAGCGTTTCCCGCGCCGTTTCACCGTCGGGCAGCTGCGCGTCGGGGTCGTGTACCGCGCCCAGCCGGGTGGCCAGCGCGATGGAGCGGGCGTTGTCGGGGTGGATGTAGCTGACCAGCGTGGTCCAGCCCTGCGCCCAGGCCCAGTGCAGCGCGGCGGTGGCGGCCTCGGTGGCATAGCCCTTGCCCTCGAATCCGTCGAAGAAGATCCAGCCGATCTCGCGCTCGGGGAACATCGGGGGACGGGTGATGGCGACCTGACCGATGACCTGGCCCCCCTTGAGGTCGACAGCCCAGCTGCCGTGCCCCAGGAGGTCCCAGCTGCCGACCTCGGAGGCGAAGCCGAGCCATTGATGCGTCAGGGTCTTCGGGCGCCAGACATAGGCGGCCCGGTCGCTCTGGTGGAAGTCCCAGAACGGGGTCATGTCGGTTTCGACATGGGCGCGCAGCGTCAGGCGCGGGGTATGCAGCGTGGGGGCGGGCATGGGCGAGTCAACGTGGACGGTGGTTCCTGTGGTGAAGGCGGGTGCCTCCGGCGGGAGGTATTTTCAGCCCAAAGAAACACCGGGTCTGTCTGTCCTTTCGTTACTTCTTCTTGCCGAGACCGGAGAGGCCGGGGGGCAGGGCGCCGCCGCCGAGGCCGGGCATGCCGGTTTTGCCGCCCATCTGTTTGGCTGCGGCCTCAATCGCCTTGGGGTCCATGCCCTGGGCCATTTCCGGGGGCAGGCCGCCCTTGCCGCCGAACATGCCGCGCATGGCCTGTTTCAGCGCGCCGCCTTTGCCCATCTTGCCCATCTTCTTCATCATGTCGGACATCTGGCGCTGCATCTTGAGCAGCTTGTTGAGGTCGGCGACCTCCATGCCCGAGCCTTTGGCGATGCGCTTCTTGCGGCTGGCCTGCAGGATCTGCGGGTTGGCGCGTTCCTTCTTGGTCATCGACTGGATCAGGGCGATCTGCTGGCGCAGCATCTTGTCGTCGATGCCGGCACCGTCCATCTGCTTGGCCATCTTGCCCATGCCGGGCATCATGGACATCATGCCCTCCATGCCGCCCATCTTGATCATCTGTTCGAGCTGCATCTTGAGGTCGTTCATGTTGAACTGACCCTTCTGGAAGCGCTTCATCATCCGCTCGGCCTGTTCGGCCTCCAGCGTCTGTTGCGCCTTCTCGACGAGGGCCACGATGTCGCCCATGCCGAGGATGCGGCCCGCGACGCGGTCCGGCTCGAAGGTTTCGAGCGCGTCCATCTTTTCGCCGAGGCCGACGAACTTGATCGGCTTGCCGGTGACGGCGCGCATCGACAGGGCGGCGCCGCCGCGGCCGTCGCCGTCCATCCGGGTCAGCACGACGCCGGAGATGCCGATGCGGTTGTCGAAATTCTCGGCCGTGTGGACCGCGTCCTGGCCGGTCAGGCCGTCGACCACGAGGATGGTTTCGCGCGGGTTGGCGACGTCACGGACGGCTTCGACCTGTGCCATCAACTCTTCGTCGATCGAGAGGCGCCCGGCGGTGTCGAGCATGTAGACGTCATAGCCGCCCAGGCCCGCCTGGGTCTTGGCGCGTTTCGCGATGGTAACCGGGTCTTCGCCCTTGACGATGGGCAGCGTGTCGACGCCGATCTGGGTGCCGAGGATGGCGAGCTGTTCCATCGCCGCCGGGCGGTTGACGTCGAGCGAGGCCATCAGGACTTTCTTGCCGTCACGTTCCTTCAGGCGCTTGGCCAGCTTGGCGGTGGTGGTGGTCTTGCCGCCGCCCTGCAGGCCGACCATCAGGATCGGCGCGGGCGGGCTGTCGATGCGCAGCTTGCCGGGTTCGCCATCCTCGCCGGCGAGAACCGCGATCAACTCGTCATGGACGATCTTGACAACCTGCTGGCCGGGGGTGACGGATTTCGTGACGGCGGCACCGGTGGCCTTTTTTTCGACCGCCTTGATGAACTGGCGCGCCACGGGCAGTGAGACGTCGGCCTCGAGCAGGGCCACGCGGACCTCGCGCAGGGCGGTGCGGACGTCATCCTCGGACAGGGCGCCCTGCTTGGTCAGACGGTCGAAGACGCCGCCGAGGCGTTCGGAGAGATTTTCGAACATGGGGCGCAGGGCCTCCTTTTCCTTCGTATTGCGCCCTCAAGGTAAGGGCGCGCGGCGTGCATCACAATCGGACGGGTCAAAGCGCGAGAGCCCCCGTGGGCGCAACGCGCTGACGGAGGGCGATCCCGGGCATAGCCCAAGGGACCGGAAGGCCAGAGGACTCCCGGAGATGGGAAGCTGTTAGGGGAACGGGAGGCGCGAGTCAAGATCGCGCAAGTCAGGGGCCAACTGGTCGCCTTGCCGGAGGGGCAGGGACTGTGGCAAGGACCGCGGAACGCCGCCCGCAGCCAAAAGAAACCCGGTCCGACATGCCTGCCACCTTCCAGGTCTATCCTCACCTGAACATCGTTCTGGTCCTGTTCAGGGACGACATCACCGTGGAGCAGAACATAGAAACCTTCCTGCGCTACCGGTCGGATTCGTTGTTCGACGGCGGGCAGCACATTCTGCTGGATGTGATGGACTGCAGGTTTCCCGAGGGCTTCTTTGCGGAAACCGCGCGTCTGGCGCATCGTCTGAGCGCCTATCACGAGGCGCGCGACCCGCGGGCGCGCACCTCGATCTTTGCTCCCGGCAAGGTGAACCATGGCATCTGCCGCCTGTACCGGGATGCGGTCCGGGCGAGGGGGCCCTATCCGCTGGAGGTGTTCCGCGATCCCGCGGAGGCCCTGCTTTATGCGGAGCTTGATCCGCGGGATCGCGAGGTGCGGGGGCTGCTGGGACGGATCGGGCCGAGGGCCGCGTCGCCCTGATCAGGCCGCGAGGCGTGACAGGTCTTCCTTGGCGCGCGCCTTGGAGGCTTCGGCATCGACCATTTGCCGGTCGGAACGGACCACCTGGATGTCGGTGATGCCGATAAAGCCCAGCACATGGCGCAGCCACGGGGTCGCAAAGTCGATCGGGCCGTCGACCTCGGTGCCGCCCGAAGCGACGGTAATGATGGCGCGCTTGCCGGTCATCAGGCCTTCGGGGCCTTCCTCGGTATAGCGGAAGGTGATGCCGGCGCGGGCGATCTGGTCAAACCAGGCCTTGACGCCCGACGGCACGCCGAAGTTGTAGATCGGCAGCGCGATCACCAGAGTGTCGGCGGCGCGGACCTCCTCGATCAGCGCGTCGGACAGGGCCAGGCGTTCGCGCTGGTCCGGGGTGCGGTCGGACTCGGGCGTAACATTGGCTTCCAGCCAGTGGGTGTCGATCTGGGGCGGGGTTTCCGCCAGGTCGCGCGAAACCACGGTGGCGGGGTTGAGGCGCGAGATCACCTCGTCGGCAAGCTGGCGGCTGACGGATTCGGTGCCGCGGGCAGAGGCGTCGATGCGCAGAACGGTATTGGTCATGTGTCGGGTCCTTTCCAGGAGTGATCCATTCGATGCCCCCAACTTGACCATTGCATTTGTGAACTCAATATCGCATTAAGCGCAGGTACTGTGCGCATATGCGCAGACGGCCAAGCGAGGGGCACATGGACAACTGGGATGAGATCCGCACGGCCTACCAGGTGGCCCGGCTGGGCACGGTCAGCGGTGCGGCAGAGGTGCTGGGCGTGCACCACGCGACGGTGATCCGCCATATCGACGCTCTGGAAGGGCGGCTGGGTGTCAAGCTGTTCCAACGGCACGCGCGCGGCTATACCGCAACAGAGGCGGGCCATGACCTGATGCGCGTGGCCCAGACCACGGACGACCAGTTGCAGCAGCTCGAAGGCCGCATCAAGGGACGCGGCAACGAGGTGGCGGGCGATCTGCTGGTCACGTCCCTGGTGGCTTTCGCGCCACTGCTGGTCCCGGCATTGACCAGTTTCCGTGCTCAGTACCCGGACGTGATCGTGCGTTTCCTGACCGATGACCGGGTGTTCCGGCTGGAATACGGCGAGGCGCATGTGGCGCTGCGCGCCGGTCCCGCCCCTCAGGAACCCGATAACGTGGTGCAGGGCTTTGCCCGTCAGGACATCGCGCTGTACGCCCATCGCGACTATATCTCCCGGCACGGGATGCCCGAGGGTGAAGACGACCTGGCGGCCCATTTCTTCGTCTCTCACGACGATCCCGAAAGCCGCGCGCCCTTTTCGCGCTGGCTGCGGTCGCGGGTCCCTGCGGACCATGTCGTTTTTCGCAGCACGGATTCGCGCGTATTGGAGGCTGCGGTCACAGAGGGGGCCGGGATCGGGTTCATGGGCTGCCGCGAAGCGGCGCTGCACCCGGAGCTGGTGCAGGTCATGCCCCCGCGCGACGACTGGGCCTCGCCGCTCTGGCTGGTGACCCATGTCGATCTGCATCGGACGGCCAAGGTCCAGGCCTTCCTGTCGCATCTCAAGGCGTTCGCCGGGGAAGGATCGGCCCGATGAGCGAGGCAGGGCGCGGGCACCTGGCCATGCTGGGGTTTGCCATGCTGGTCTCTGGGTCGTTTTCGCTGGGTGCCATGGCGGCGCCGCATATCGAACCCGAGGTGCTGAACGCGGTGCGGTTCCTGCTGGCGGGCGCGGTGCTCTGGGGCTGGGCGCTGGCCACGGGCAAGGTAACGCGCGCGGTCTTTGATGCGCCCTGGCGGTACTTTGTCCTTGCGGGGCTCTTTGTGTTCTATTTCGTCACCATGTTCGAGGGGCTCAAGACGGCGGCCCCGGTCAGCATGGCGGCGGTCTTCACGCTGAACCCGGCGCTGACGGCGGTGTTCGGCTATCTGGTCGTGCGTCAGGTCACGACACCCCGCATGGCCCTGGCCATCGTCGTGGGCGGGGTGGGCGCGCTCTGGGTGATCTTTGACGCCGACCTGGCGGCCCTGTTGCGGTTCGAGATCGGTCGCGGCGAGGCGATCTATTTCTGGGGCTGCGTGGCGCATGCGCTTTATGCCCCGATGCTGCGCAAGCTGAGCCGGGGGGAATCCGGCATCGCCTTCAACGCGGGCATCCTGACGGCTGGCTCGGTGATCCTGTGCATCTGGGCGGGGCCGGGCCTGGTGGCGATGGACTGGGGCGCGCTGCCAATGATCGTCTGGTGGACGATCCTCTATGTCGCTTTGGCGGCGACCGGCGTGACCTTCGTGATCCTGCGCTACGCGACGCTGCGGCTGCCGGCGGCCAAGGTCATGGCTTATACCTATATCGTGCCGTCCTGCGTGATCCTGTGGGAACTGGTGCTGGGGCAGGGCGTGCCGACCGCGATGATCCTGCCGGGGGTGGCGCTGACCGCCTTTTCGTTGCTTCTGCTGCTCAAGGACGAAGAAAAGCCCAAGGAAGTGCCAGCCTCCTGACGTGGAAGGATCGCAGAGAGGTCAGGGCTTGTCCTCGGGCGCCGGGGCCAGTTCCTGTTCCAGGAAGCGTTCAAAGCCGTCGAGGTCGAACTGGTCGAACTGCCCGAAGGCCTGCATCCAGATGCTGGCCTCGCGCAGGGCGTCGGGTTCCAGCTTGCACCATTTCACGCGGCCGCGCTTTTCCTGGCTGATAAGGCCCGCGCGGGTCAGGATGACGAGGTGCTTGGAGATGGCCGCCAGCGACATTTCGAACGGGTGGGCGACGTCGGTCACGGCCATATCGTCCTCCAGCAGCATCGACAGGATGCGGCGGCGCGTCGGATCGGCGAGCGCGGCAAAGACGGTGTCGAGACGGTCGCTCATCTTGCACTGGCGCGGAAAGCGGTGGCCGCGGGCGGCTGTCGGCGGCAATGGGCGGGGCGGGGGAACATGGGGCGATCCTGAGCGGTTTAGGCTGGTTTGGGCGGGTCCCGGGGAAAACTCAACCGAAAAGTTGAATGTGCATTTGCAGCATGGTTGGCGCCCAAACGGGCTGCGGCGGAATGACCGATGCTTTGGCGTGGCCGAAATAAGCGTTTAATTACAGCATCTTGAGTTGCAAATTTTCGGCCTGCCATGCGTGTTGACTCGATGCGCCCCCCGGCTTAGCACCATGCCAACCCTGACCGGAGCCATCTGCACCGTGAGCGACCCTGACCCCAAGCGAAAGCTGGACGACCTGGACGCCAAGCTGAACGCCTACAAGGCGGGACGCAAAGTGGAGAAGGCCCATCAGGAAGAACACTACTCACAGGCCAATATCGCTTGGCGGATGGTGACGGAAATGGTGGCCGGTCTGGGGATCGGGTTCGGGATCGGATACGGACTCGACGTTCTCTTGGGCACCAAGCCGTTGCTGATGGTGGTGTTTGCATTGCTGGGCATCGCCGCGGGCATCAACGTGATGCTGCGGACGGCGAAAGAGGTCCAGGCGAAACAGGGTTCCGGACCACAGTCCGGAACAGGCCCCGAACGGGCCAAGGCGGACCGCCCCGACGGGGGCACGAACGACAGCGCCCGGTTGACCGGAGCGGATGAGGGGAAAAGAGATGGCGACTGAGACGCACGGCGCAGAACCCGTAGCAGAGAGCGGCGGCCTGGTGTTCCACCCGATGGACCAGTTCATCGTCAAGCCGCTGTTCGGCCACGGTGAAGTGGGCATGTTCACCATCACCAACGTGACGCTCTGGCTGTTCCTGGCCATTGTCGCCGTTGTCCTGATGATGGTTCTCGGCACCTCGAAGCGCGCCATCGTGCCGTCGCGGTCGCAGTCGGTGGCCGAACTGGCCTACGGTTTCGTCTACAAGATGGTGGAGGACGTGACCGGCAAGGACGGGCTGAAGTATTTCCCCTACATCATGACCCTGTTCATGTTCATCGTCTTTGCCAACTTCCTTGGTCTGCTTCCGATGAGCTTTACCACGACCTCGCATTTCGCCGTCACTGTGGTGCTGGCGCTGGCGGTCTTCCTGACCGTGACGATCCTGGGTTTCGTCAAGAACGGCGCAAGCTTCCTGGGTCTTTTCTGGGTCTCCAGCGCGCCGCTGGCGCTGCGCCCGGTCCTGGCCCTGATCGAACTGATCTCGTACTTCGTGCGTCCGGTCAGCCACTCCATTCGTCTTGCGGGCAACGTCATGGCGGGCCACGCCGTGATCAAGGTTTTTGCCGGGTTCGCCGCCATCGCCGCCATCTCGCCGATCTCGGTCCTGGCGATCACCGCGATGTACGGGCTGGAGGTCCTGGTGGCCTTCATCCAGGCCTATGTCTTCACGATCCTGACCTGCGTCTACCTCAAGGACGCATTGCACCCGCATCACTAATGCCAGCGGCGGGGTGAACCCCGCCCTACGCAAAGAACACCACGATACAGAAACTTCCAATCGTAAGGAGATACACAATGGAAGGTCTCAACTTCATCGGCGCCGGTCTCGCAGCAATCGGTTCGGGCGCAGCCGCCATCGGTGTGGGCAACGTTGCCGGCAACTTCCTGGCAGGCGCCCTGCGCAACCCCTCGGCTGCTGCTTCGCAGACCGCCACCCTCTTCATCGGCATCGCATTCGCGGAAGCACTGGGCATCTTCTCGTTCCTGGTCTCCCTGCTGCTGATGTTCGCCGTCTGATCCACGGAACTTAACGATCCTTACGCGCGGGCGGTCAGGCGTGCCTGACCGCCCGATGTAGAGACAAGTTCCGACGGAGGACAACATGGCGACCGAAACTCACGGGGCCGAAGCCGTCAGCACCTGCGTTGACTCGCACGGCTCTGCCGTCGGGATGCCGCAGCTTTGCGGCGACTGGATCGGCAACCAGGTCTTCTGGCTGGTGATCACGCTGGTCGTGATCTACTTTGTTCTGGCCCGCATCGCCCTGCCGCGCATCGCGGCCGTTCTGGCGGAACGCCAGGGGACGATCACCAACGACATCGCCGCCGCCGAAGATCTCAAGCGCAAGGCCCAGGACGCCGAAGCCGCTTATGACAAGGCGCTCGCCGATGCACGGGCCGAGGCCCAGACCATCGCGCAAAAGGCGCGTGACGACATCAAGGCCGACCTAGACGTCGCGCTGGAAAAGGCCGACGCGGAAATCGCGGCCAAGGCTGCCGAGTCGGAGAAGGCCATCGCCGAGATCCGCGACAGCGCAATGGCCAATGTCGAAGTCGTTGCCAAGGACACCGCAGGCGCCATCGTGGCCGCCCTGGGGGCATCCGCCGACGACGCCAAGATCGCATCCGCGGTCGATGCGCAGCTGAAAGGGTAAGGTCATGAAGAAACTCTTCCTTCCCGTGATCGCAGCGCTGGCCGCGACACCGGCTGCCGCCGCAAGCGGCCCGTTCTTTTCGCTGGGCAACACCGACTTCGTGGTGCTGCTTGGCTTCATCGTCTTCATCCTGGTCCTGATCTATTTCAAGGTGCCGGGCCTGCTGATGGGCCTGCTGGACAAGCGGGCCGAGGGCATCCAGGACGAACTGGACGAGGCACGCAAGCTGCGTGAAGAAGCCCAGTCGCTGCTGGCCAGCTACGAGCGCAAGCAACGCGAAGTGCAGGGTCAGGCCGACCGTATCGTCGCCCACGCCAAGCAGGAGGCCGAACTGGCCGCCGAGCAGGCCAAGGCCGACATCCAGGCTTCGATCGCCCGCCGTCTGCAGGCTGCCGAAGGCCAGATCGCCTCGGCCGAGGCCGCAGCGGTCAAGGAAGTGCGCGACCGTGCCGCCGCCGTGGCCGTCGCCGCAGCGCGCAACGTGGTGGCCGAGCAGATGACCGCCGACAGCGCGGGCAAGCTGATCGACGACGCGATCGCAGACGTGAGCGCCAAGCTCCACTGACCGCGTCCCGAGGGACAGTGACGAGGCCCGGCCAGAGTGCCGGGCCTTGCGCGTTGCAGACCCCAAGAGGGTCCAATCGCCGGAACAGGCGGCAAGACCGGATCGCGAGAGACATCGCGGCCGAACCAGGACAGAGGTTGAGGCGTGGCACATATCATCGTTGTGGGGAACGAAAAGGGGGGCGCGGGCAAGTCGACCATCGCGATGCATGTCGCGACGGCACTTGCGCGCATGGAGCACCGGGTCTGGACACTGGACCTTGACCTGCGCCAGCAGAGCCTTGGGCGCTACCTGGCCAATCGCCGCGCCTGGCTGAAAAAGGAAGAGCGCGACCTGCCGGTGCCGGGCTACATGGCGCTGCCAGAGGCCGATCCGGCCGCCCTCGCGGCGGGCGAACAGGCCGCCGACAACCGTCTCAGCCGCGCCGTGGCCGAGCTGGAGGCCAAGTCGGATTTCATCCTCATCGACTGCCCCGGGGCCTATACACGCCTGGCGCAGGTCGCGCATTCGCTGGCCGATACGCTGGTGACCCCCCTGAACGACAGTTTCGTCGATTTTGACCTGCTCGCCCGGATCGAAGGCGACGGCGAGACCATCGCCGGGCCGTCGGTCTATGCCGAGATGGTCTGGTCGTCGCGGCAGCTGCGCGCGCAGGCCGGGCTGCAGCCGATGGACTGGATCGTGCTGCGCAACCGGATCGGCGCCCAGCAGATGATCAACAAGGCCAAGATGGAAAAGGCGGTCGCCACCCTGTCAAAACGGATCGGCTTTCGCGTGGCGCCCGGCTTTTCAGAGCGGGTCGTGTTCCGGGAGCTGTTCCCGCGCGGCCTGACCCTGCTCGATCTGCGCGATATCGGCGTGCGCAGCATGAGCCTGTCGAACATCGCCGCAAGGCAAGAGGTCCGCGACCTCATCAAGTCGCTGAAGCTGCCGGGGGTCACCGTCAATTTCTAGTCGCGCCGCGCGTGGCCTCGGCGCTTCCCATGTTTCTTTGGGCTGAAAATACTTCGGGGGTCCGGGGGCAGAGCCCCCGGCGCCGCCTTGGCGGCAAGAAAAAGGACCGGACCCGAAGGTCCGGCCCAGGATCCGGCCAAGGATTTGGAGGAGTCGTTACTCGGCCGGAACCGCTGCGGGGGCTGCCTTGGCGAAGTGCTGGCGGTTCAGGCGCAGCACCAGGGCGATAGCGACGACTTGCGACGCGATGGCCAATCCGGTGACCCCCCAGTAGGCGAGGTCGAACTTGTCCACGACACCCGCCGCGACCAACCCCTTGTTGGCAAAGAAGTGGATCATCACCGCAAGCGCCACGAAGGGGCAGACCAGGGCATAGGATCCGGGCGAGGTCTTGGACCCCATCACGAAGTCGTTGAAGTAGCCCTGCGCCTTGAGCACCACCGCTCCGAGGCCGAGGAAGGCCAGCTGGATACCCAGCAGGCGGGCCAGGAAGACCATCGTTTCACCGGCGTTGCCATGCGCGTCAAAGCTGGTGTGCAGCCCATGTGCCTGGCGGAGGAACATTATGCCCAGCACGGTGACGATCGGAACGATGATCATCAGGGTCGGACCGGCTTCGCGGGCGGTGCCATGCTGCAACATCGAGCCGAAGGCCGTGATGCTGGCAAAACCGGCGTAAAGCACCGCGATGGTCCCCAGGATGGTCGAGATCACCAGGGCGACACCGACGGTCGTGGCACTTGTGCTCATGGCGGCGGGGGCGGCAAAACCGACCGCGATCATGGACAGGGCAAAGGCCGGGGTGAGCTGCGCGAAGGAGTTATGCGCGGTCACGTCGAACAGCCCGCCCTTGGCCAGCACGCGGCCCAGGAAATCCCCGATCAGGCGAAAGGCCAGCACGGCGATCAGGCCGAAGGCCACCATTGCCATCGGAAAGAGGTATTCCACCACGCTCCAGAGCTGGGGCACGAAGACAAGCCCGATGATGAAGCCGACGTTCACCGACATGGCCAGCGCCAGAGGCATCGCCAGCAAGGTGGATTCGGCATTGGAGTTGCGCAGTTCCTCATAGGCCGGGGTCTTTTTGAAGGCGCTGTAGGACATCAGGTTCCAGATCAGCGACTTGATGTTGAGAAAGGCAAAACCGGCGATCCCGGCCATTGCGATCACGATCGCGGCCTGCACGTAGGGGCCACCGCTGGCCCAGGCGGCCATGATGTCCTCGAACACCGGAACGGGATGGCCGGGATGGGGCACCCAGAACATGAGGAACATGAAGAAACTGACAGCGATGCCGCCGGCGCCCAGCGAGGCGAGGAAGTAGATCGGGGAATAGCTGTCTGCGGGTCTATGTGCTGCGTTGGCCATGAGGGCCTCCTGTGACAGGCAGGGAAACATTCATTAGATGGAATGTAATATACATTCTGAAATCCGAATGTAAAGAAAAACCTCGATGATCTGCCATGCGTGCCACACATGACAGGCTTAACCAATTCGTAACCAGATTTGGGCCAGAATTGGCCATGCGCGGTTTTCCTTGTGTTCTCCTTCTGCTCGGCCTCGTCGGATGCGCATCGGCGGGGCCGGGCTTTTATGGCGCAGAGAAACGGGTGCGCGAGGTTGAGGGATCACGTTTCACCCTTCGGTTTCGGGGCCCGCTGGTCGAGGCCACCCGCACCTCGCCTGAATGGTTGCCGCGGTTCGAAGACGTGGCGCGCAAGGCCGGTATAGCGGCGCAGATTGAAACCGGCTGTCGCGCGGAATGGGTCGAGGGCGATCCGGCCATGATGTGGATCGGCCTGTCCTGCAACGGTGACCGGGCTCCGAAAATGCCCCGTCGGCCCCGTACAATCCATTGCGCAATAGATGAGCCCGCCCCGCGCGCGGCCCGGCACGGTTTGGCCTTGGATTGCGGAGCTGGTCGGCGCTAAGCCGCAATATCTTGTGGAGAAGTGGCGCTATGCCGCCATATGGGGCGTCCTATTCTTGACTCACGGCGCCCCGAAAGCGCAGGCTGAGGGCCAATCTCGGAATCGGACCCGGCCCATTGCGCTTTTCCAGACTCAGACTCACAGGCTTCAAAAGCTTCGTCGATCCGACGGACCTGATCATCAACGACGGGCTGACCGGTGTGGTCGGGCCGAACGGATGTGGCAAGTCCAACCTGCTGGAAGCGCTGCGCTGGGTCATGGGCGAAACCCGGGCCAAGGCGATGCGTGGCGGCGGGATGGAGGATGTGATCTTTGCCGGGGCGTCTTCGCGCCCGGCCCGCAATTTCGCCGAGGTCAGCCTGCATATCGACAACGCCGACCGTCTGGCTCCGGCGGGGTTCAACGAACACGATCATCTGGAAATCGTGCGCCGCATCACCCGTGACGTCGGCAGCGCCTACAAGGTGAACTCCAAGGATACGCGGGCGCGTGACGTGCAGATGCTCTTTGCCGACGCCGCCACTGGCGCGCATTCCCCGGCACTGGTCCGGCAGGGGCAGATCAGCGAGTTGATCAATGCCAAGCCCAAGAATCGCCGCAAGGTGCTGGAGGATGCCGCCGGGATCGGCGGGTTGTACCAGCGCCGGCATGAGGCCGAGCTGAAGCTGAAGAACACCGAATCGAACCTGCTGCGCGTCGACGACGTGGTTGAACAGCTGGCGGGGCAATTGTCGGCACTGGCCAAACAGGCCCGCCAGGCGGCGCGCTATCGTGCCATCGGGACAGAGCTGCGTCAGGCCGAGGGCATGTTGCTGTATCGCCGCTGGCGCGAGGCGGACGATGCGCGCGCCACGGCAGAGGCCGCCTTGCGCGAGACCGTGACACGGGCCGCCCAGGCGGAAACCTCGGCCCGCGCCGCCGAAAAGACCCGCGCCGAGCGCGAAGAGACCCTGCCGCCCCTGCGCGAGGAAGAGGCGATTGCAGCGGCCGTCTTGCAACGGTTGATCGTCCAGCGCGATACGCTGTCCGACCAGGAAAAGCAGGCCCTGGCCCGGATCGAGACCCTGAAGAACCGGATCGCCCAGCTGGTCCGCGACATGGACCGTGAGGCGGGGCTGAATCGCGACGCCGGAGAGACCATCGAGCGGCTGGAATGGGAGGCCCGGGAGCTTGCCAAGGCCTCGGAAGGGCACGAAGAACGGCTGGCCGAGGCACATGAGGCCGCGCGCGAAGCTTCGGGCGTGTTGCAGGCCCGCGAGGCGGAGCTGGAACAGCAGACAGAGGATGTCGCCCGTCTGTCCGCGCGCCACCAATCGGCGCAGCGCTACCTTGCCGATTGCCGCAAGACGGTCGAGCGGAACGAGAGCGAGGCCGCCCGGGCGCGTGCCACGGTCGACACCGCCAAGGAGGCGCAGGCGCAGTCGCGCGAGGCCGCAGAGGCCGCGCAGGCCCGCCTTTCCGAGGCGCAGGAGGCCGCGGAACAGGCCGAGGTTACCCTGACCGAGGCAGAGGCCGCCCGCGCGGACACGCAGGCCCGAGAGGCCGAGGCGCGTGGCGAGCGGTCCGAGGCCGAGGGCCAGATGAACGCCCTGCGGGCCGAGGTGACGGCCCTGGCGCGTCTGCTGGACCGTGACACCGCCGAGGGCGGCCAGATCCTGGACCGGCTGCAGGTGGAACAGGGCTATGAAAAGGCGCTGGGTGCTGCACTGTCGGACGACCTGCGCGCGCCCGAGGTCGAGGGCGACGGGCCGACCGGCTGGGTCGTGCTGGCGGCCTATGACACCACCCAGCCCCTGCCCGAGGGGGCCTCGCCGCTGGCGGGCCATGTCTCTGTTCCCGATGTGCTGGAACGGCGCCTGAGCCAGATCGGCCTGGTGGACCCCGAGGACGGCCCGCGCCTGCAGGCCTTGCTGAAACCCGGTCAGCGACTGGTGACGCTGGAGGGCGATCTCTGGCGCTGGGACGGCTATCGCGCCTGGGCCGAGGATCAACCTTCGGCGGCGGCGCTGCGGCTGGAACAGCTGAACCGGCTGGAAGGGTTGAAACAGGAAATGGCCCGCGCTTCGGCGCAGCTCGAAGGGACGCAGGCCGCGCATGAGGCGCTGGTGGCGCAGTTGAGCGCGCTGACCGAGGCGGACAAGGCGGCGCGCGCGGCGCGGCGCGCGGCGGACCAGGCCGTGACAGAGGCCGCCCGCGCACAAAGCCGGGCCGAGGCCGAACGCGACATGGCAGAGGGCAAGGTGGAAAGCGCCGCTCTGTCGGTCAAGCGCTACGAGGACGAGGCCGGCGCGGCACGCGGCCAGCTGAAAGAGGCGGAGCGCACCCTGGAGGGGCTGGACGACCTCGAAGAGGCGCGCGCCCAGGCCGAGGACATCAAGATGACGGTCGAGGCCGCGCGGATGACCATGATGGCCCGCCGTTCTGCCCATGACGAGTTGCGCCGCGACGGCGAGGCCCGAAAGGGGCGCGCACAGCAGGTGACAAAGGACCTGTCCGGCTGGCGTCACCGTCTGGAGACAGCCGAGAAACGTGCCACCGAACTGGCCGAGCGCAAGGCAGAAAGCGAAGCCGAACTGGCGCAGGCCGAGGACGTGCCCGGCGAACTGGAGGCGCAGCGCGACGAACTGACCGGCGCGATGGAGACGGCTGAGGCCCGCAAGGCGGCGGCCAGCGATGCGCTTGCGTCTGCAGAGAGCGCCCTGCGCGAGGCGATCACCGCCGAACGCGACGCCGAACGCCAGGCTGGTGAGGCCCGCGAGGCGCGCGCCCGTGCCGAAGCCCGCGCCGAAGCCGCCCGCGAAACCGTCGAAGCCGCGGCAGAGCGGATTTCGGACGAGTTGGAGACAACCCCGGCGGCGCTGCTGGAACAGCTGGACGTGGACCCGGAGCAGATGCCTGCCTCGGACAAGATCGAGGCCGAGGTCTCGCGCCTGAAACGCCAGCGCGACGCGCTGGGCGCGGTCAACCTGCGGGCCGAGGAAGACGCCAAGGAGGTGCAGGAAGAGCATGACACCTTGGTGGCGGAGAAATCCGACCTCGAAGAGGCGGTCAAGACGCTGCGGTCCGGCATTGCCAGCCTGAACCGTGAGGGGCGTGAACGCCTGCTGACCGCCTTCGAGCAGGTGAACAGCAATTTCTCGATGCTGTTCACCCATCTCTTTGGCGGTGGTGAGGCCAGTCTGATGATGGTCGAAAGCGACGACCCGCTAGAGGCCGGTCTGGAAATCATGTGCCAGCCGCCGGGCAAAAAGCTGTCGACCCTGTCGCTGATGTCCGGGGGCGAACAGACCCTGACCTGTCTTGCGCTGATCTTTGCGGTCTTCATGGCCAACCCCTCGCCGATCTGCGTGCTGGACGAGGTGGATGCGCCGCTGGACGACGCCAACGTGACCCGGTTCTGCGACATGCTGGACGAGATGTGCCGCCGGACGGACACGCGGTTCCTGATCATCACCCACCACGCGGTGACGATGGCGCGGATGGACCGGCTGTTCGGCGTGACCATGCAGGAACAGGGGGTCAGCCAGCTTGTCTCGGTCGACCTCAAGCGCGCCGAGAGCCTGGTGGCCTGACCCCCAACAGGGTCCCGTCACGGCGCCGTCACGTTCATGTCAAAGGGTTTCCGCGCCGCGCCAATTGCGCCATGTAGGGTGGGCTGCTCTCTGGCTCCGGTCCCCAACGACGGTATCCCATGCGCCTGTTTCTTCTAATTGCCCTGACGATGGTGGCTTTTGCCGCGAATTCTGTCCTGAACCGTGCGGCCTTGGCCGGGGGCGAGATCGACGCGGTAAGCTTCGGCACCATCAGGCTTTGGTCCGGTGCGGTCACGCTGGTCCTGCTGGGGGTGTTGCTGCGCGGACGGATTGCGCTGGGGGGCGCGGGCAGGATGGCCGGGGTGCTGGGGCTGCTGCTCTATATCTACGGTTTTTCGGTGGCTTATGTGGCGCTGGACGCGGGTCTGGGGGCGCTGATCCTGTTCGGGACGGTTCAGGTAACGATGTTCGGCGGCAGCCTGATCGGCGGAGAGCGTCCCCCGGCCCTGCGATGGGCCGGGGCCGCTCTGGCCTTTGGCGGGCTGGCCTGGCTGCTCTGGCCGGGGGGCGGCGTCGCACTCAGCCTGCCACACGGCGCGGCAATGGTCCTGGCCGGGCTGGGCTGGGGGATCTATTCGCTGGCCGGACGGCGGGCCGAAGACCCTCTGCTGGCGACCGGGGCGAATTTCCTGCTGGCGGCGCCGCTTGGGTTCCTGCTGGGGTTGGCCCTGCCTGTCAGCCCCGAGGCGGTCTCACCGGAAGTGCCGGGCATCCTGTTGGCAATGGTTTCGGGCGCTGTGACCTCGGGGTTGGGCTATGCGCTGTGGTATCACGTTCTGCCGCAGATCAAGGGCAGCGTCGCGGCGGTGGCCCAGCTGAGCGTGCCGGTGATCGCGATGGCAGGCGGCATGATCTTCCTGGGAGAGGCGTTGTCGCTGGACTTCGGGATTGCGGCGGCGGTTGTGCTGGGCGGCGTGGCCCTGTCGGTCTTGAGGAAGTAACCGGGCAGGTCAGTACAGGATCGGTTCCAGCGGGTCATAGCCAAGCCCCTCACCCCAGGCGACATCGGGCAGGCTTGACGGTTTCAGGCGCAGGCTGGCCAGTTCGTCGCGCGCAAAGAAGCGCCGCATGTGCACCACACCCTCCGGGTCCTTCCAGTCGTCCGAAAGCGTGCCGGATGTGATACGGGCGCGAAAGAACACCTCGACCTGGTGAAAGCCCCGCGCGGGGTCGTCGAACTCGTTCACAAGACAGGGGGCTCCGACCTCCACGCGAAGGCCGGTTTCTTCCAGCACCTCGCGGGCGAGGTTCTCGGGCAGGCTGGAATGCGGCTCGACCCCGCCACCGGGGGCGCACCACAGGTCAGAGGTGTTGCCGGGCCAGGCGTTGACCAGCAGCAGGCGGTTGTCCTGCAGGATTACGGCGCGGCAGGCAATGCGAGGGGCGGGCATGGGCACTCCTTTCATGGCTTTTCTATGGGTTGGCGCGGCGCTATGCCAGCAGCATGAAATGGTTTCTCCTGTGTCTTGTCCTGCTTGCCCCGCTGCCTGCGCGGGCCGGGGATTGTGTCATCCTGTTGCACGGGCTGGCGCGCACCGAATATTCGATGGCGCTGTTGGGCGCCGTGCTGGAATCGCGTGGGCACCGCGTGATCATTCCGGGCTACGATTCGACCCGCTACCGGGTCGAGCACCTGGCCGAAGAGACCCTTCCAGAGGCGGTGACCCGGTGCGGACCGCAAACGGTGCATTTCGTCACCCATTCTATGGGCGGTATCCTGCTCCGGCACTGGCTGCGGGATCATCGCCCGCCCCGGCTGGGCCGCGTGGTGATGATGGGCCCGCCCAATGGCGGCAGCGAGATCGTGGACCTGGCTGGCGGCTGGGAGGTCTTCGAGTGGATGAACGGCCCGGCGGGCCAGCAACTGGGCACCGGGCCACAGGATCTGCCTGCGCGGCTGCCGCCGGTGGATTTCCCACTGGGGGTGATCGCCGGGTCGAAGACATTGAACGCCCTGACCAGCTCGGTGATCCCCGGGGTGGACGACGGCAAGGTTTCGATCGCGTCGACCCGCGTCGAAGGCATGACCGATCACATCGTTCTGCCGGTCACCCATACCTTCATGATGCAAGCGCCCGAGGTCATGGTTCAGGTGGTGCGCTTTCTGGAAGAGGGGCATTTTCAGCCGGGCGCGGATTGGCGCCTGCTGCTGGACGAGGCGGATCTGGACTGTCTGTTGGGAGACTGCAATGCCGATTGACCTGGACCTTCAGGGCGCGCGCGTGTTGCGGCCCGGGGGCTGGGATCACGGGCCTCTGTCGCTGGCCGGCGGGATGATCGTCGAGGGGCCGGTGGGGCGCGCCGTTGACTTGTCCGGCTATGACCTGCTGCCCGGCATCGTCGATGTGCATGGCGACGGGTTCGAGCGGCACATGGCGCCGCGTCGGGGGGCGCTGCGGGAACGCGATGCGGGCATGGTGGCCTGCGCTGCCGAACTGGGCGCCTGCGGGATCACCACCGCTGTCCTGGCACAGTTCTGGTCCTGGGAAGGCGGGATGCGCGGGCCGGAGTTCGCCGAGGAGGTCTTTGCCGCCGTGAGTGCCGTGGCGCCCACGGTGCCGGTGGACCTGCGGCTGCAGATGCGGCTGGAGACGCATTTCACGGAGAGTTTCGAGGCGGCCGAGGCGGCGTTGGCGCGCTGGGACATCGGGTATGTCGTCTTCAATGATCACCTGCCGCATGCGCGGTTGGCCGAGGGGCGGCGCCCGCCGCGTCTGACCGGGCAGGCGCTGAAATCGGGCCGCAACCCGGAGGCACACCTGGCATTGATGACGCGCCTGCACGAGGCTGGTGCGGAGGTCCCGGACGTGCTGGATGCGTTGTGCGCGCGGCTGGCCGCAAAGGGCGTCCGGATGGGCAGCCATGACGACCGGACGGCGGCGGGCCGGGCCCTGTGGCGCGCGCGGGGCGTCGAGGTGTCCGAGTTCCCCGAAACGCTGGAGGCCGCGCAGGCGGCGCGGGATGCGGGTGAGCCGGTGGTCCTGGGCGCGCCGAACGTGGTGCGCGGGGCGAGCCATGCGGGCAATGTCTCGGCGCTGGAGCTGATCGGGGCAGGGCATTGCGACGCTCTGGCCTCGGACTATCACTACCCGGCGCCTGCGCGGGCGGCCTGGCGCTGCGTCGAACTGGGGCTGCTGGACGAGGCGGCGGCCTGGGCACTGGTTTCGGACGGACCGGCGCGGGTGCTGGGCCTGGCGGATCGCGGGCGTCTGGAACCGGGGCTGCGCGCGGATGTAGTGGTGATGGAGCGCGAGACGCGGCGCATCGCGGCGGTCATTGCGGGCGGCGGTCTGGCCTGGATGAGCGGGCCGGTGGCGGGGCGCTTTATCGCTTAGCGGTGCACTTGCGCGCGCAGGGTGGTATGCGTTCAGGCCACGCAGGCCATGAGGAGGGTGCTGCCCTCCTCAAACTCCTCCCGGAGGTATTTTCAGCCCAAAGAAACAGCGGGTCAGTCTTTGGGGACAAGGATGTTCGCATGACCCATCTTGCGGCCCGGTTTGACCTCGGCCTTGCCGTAGAGGTGCAGGGCGCAGGCCGGGTCGGCGGCGAGGGAGGGGACGCGGTCCATGTCGTCGCCGATGAGGTTTTCCATGCGGATGTCGCTGTGGCGGCTGCCGTCGCCCAGGGGCCAGCCCGCGACCGCGCGGATGTGTTGTTCGAACTGGTCCACCATGCAGCCGTTCTGTGTCCAGTGGCCGGAGTTATGCACGCGCGGGGCGATCTCGTTCACGATGAGCCCGCCGGGGGTGACAAAGAACTCGACGCCCAGAACGCCGATATAATCGAGCGCGTTCAGGATCTTGCCCGCTGTCAGCACGGCATCGGTGAGGGTGCGGTTGGGCAGGGCGGCGGGTACGGTGGTAGTGCGCAGGATGCCGCCCTCGTGCACGTTCTGGCCGGGATCGAAAGCGGCGACGCGGCCGTCTGTGCCCCGTGCGGCGATGACCGAGATTTCGCAGGTGAAATCGACGAAGCCTTCGAGCACGGCAGGCGCCCCCTGCAGCTCTGCCAGGGCCGTGTCGGCGTCTTCGGGTTTGGTGAGCCGGGCCTGCCCTTTGCCGTCATAGCCGAAGCGGCGGGTTTTCAGGATCGACGGAGTTCCAATGGTTTCAATGGCTTGGGCGAGAGAGGCGGCGTCATCCACCGTGGCGAAGGGGGCGGTTTGCAACCCGATGTCGCGCAGGAAGGTCTTTTCGGTCAGCCGGTCCTGGCTGATGCGCAGGGCTTCGCGCCCGGGGCGGATGGGGCGGATCTGATCCAGCGCGTCGAGCGCCTCTGTCGGGATGTTCTCGAACTCATAGGTCAGGACATCGACGGAATTTCCGAAATGTTCCAATGCCTTGATGTCATCGTAGCTGGCCTGGTGGTGATAGTTGGCCACATGCGAGGCGGGGCAGTCGCCGCCCGGTTCAAAGATCGCGGTCTTGAAGCCGAGGCGGCTGGCCGCGACGGAAAGCATCCGGCCAAGCTGGCCTCCGCCGAGGATGCCGATGGTGCTGCCGGTGGGGAGAGGGGCGGTCATGAGGGTACCTGCAGTTTGTACGTTTTGTACGTTTTGTACGGCGTTTCCGACGTTTTGTACAAAGTCAGTCGCGGGACGGTTCTTCGGCGATGGAGGCGGAGAGATCGGCCCGCCACCGGTCGAGCCGGGTGGCGAGGTCGGCGTCCTGCAAGGCGAGGATTCCGGCGGCCATGAGGCCCGCGTTTTTTGCCCCTGCCGCGCCGATGGCCATCGTGGCGACCGGGAAGCCGCGCGGCATCTGCAGGATGGAATAGAGACTGTCGACGCCGTTCAGCGCCCGCGTCTGGACCGGCACGCCGATCACCGGCACCCGCGTCTTCGAGGCCATCATGCCGGGCAGGTGGGCGGCGCCGCCGGCCCCCGCGATGATGACTTGCAGGCCACGGTCGACGGCCGTCTTGCCATAGTCCCACAACCGGTCGGGCGTGCGATGCGCCGAGACGATGCGGGCCTCGTACTCTACCCCGAGCTCATCGAGAATATCCGCCGCCTCGACCATTGTGGGCCAGTCCGACTGGCTGCCCATGATGATGCCGACCCTGGGAGTATCCATGCCTGCCTCCGCGTTATGCGGGAGTCGTTATAGGCGATGGAGACAGGGGTGCAATGGGGCGGCGTTCAGGCGATGATATCGGGCAGCAGCCGGTCCTCGATCAGGGCGATCTTGTCCTTGAGGTACAGTTTTTTCTTTTTCAGGCGCTGCACTGTGAGACGGTCGGCTGTGCCGGTCTCCTGGAGCGCATGAATTGCCTCGTCGAGGTCGCGGTGTTCGCGGCGGAACACCTCCAACTCCACACGCAAAACGTCCTCGCTCTTCATGGCGATATCCGTGGGCGCGTTCATGAGCCTAATCCCTTGAGTGATACCCGGACCACAAAGATAGCGATTCTATGGCATTGCGCATAGCCCCTTGCGCGGATTAGCCCATGTGCCCATATTTCCCTTGCAACGGTTGCCTTCGGGGGCCGTGGCGTGACGGTCGCTTGTGCAAAGGACGTGTCGATGACCAAACTGACCCTGGGATCTTATCCCCATATGCTCGGGTTCGAGCAGCTGGAGCGCCTGTTGGAGCGCACAGCCAAGACATCTGAGGGCTATCCGCCCTTCAACATCGAACAGACTTCGGACCAGTCCTATCGCATCACCCTGGCGGTTGCCGGGTTCCGCGAGGATGACCTGTCGATCACCGTCGAGGACCGCCAGCTGGTCATCCGGGGCCGGCAGCGTGACGACGGGTCGGATCGCATATTCCTTCATCGTGGCATTGCCGCGCGGCAATTCCAACGCACATTTGTATTGGCGGATGGTGTCGAGGTGGGTGAGGCTGTGATCGAGAACGGGCTGTTGCACGTCGATCTGACGATGAGCCGGCCCGAGACCGTCGTGCAGACGATCAGGATCAGGAAGGGGTAAGTACCATGCATGCCAAGTACGATTTTGACAAACTGGTCGAAGGGCGGACGGTCTATGTGCGTCCGGTGAAAACCGCGGACCTGCCCGACGATGTGCGCAAGCAGGCGGCCGGTCGTGACACGCTTTATGCCGTGCACCGCGCCGATGGCGAGCGTCTGGCGCTGGTCAAGGACCGCTCGCTGGCCTTTGTGCTGGCGCGGCAGAACGACCTGGCGCCGGTGACGGTACACTGACGCAATGACGGGCGGGGGTGTCCTGCCCCTGACCCCGTATCGCAAAGCCCGGCGAAACCCGCCGGGCTTTTCGTTTCTGGACGGTTTGGGCGCGGGATCAGCCGCGCGGTGGCCAGAGGCCGAATCTTTCCCAAAGGCATTGCGCGGCGTCGGCATTGGCCCGGGCGCGGTCCGTCGTGTCCTGCAGCGGGGCGGGACGGTCCAGCGGCGTGACGTGGGCGCGGGCCCCTGGCGCAAGGCGCAGCGGAGTGCCGGTGAGCGCGCGCATGCCCGACAGCCAGATGTCATCGACCGGGCGGGCCTCTGGCGGGATGTCGAAGACGCGGGGATCGATCATGCCGGGCCGGATCAGCACGCCGGAAAAGCCCTGCGCGATGTCGCCGTGCGGTGGGGCCGCGCCTTGCCGTTTCAGCCGGTCCACGGACCAGCCGGAGGCGGCCACGGCCTCTGCGGGTCTGACGGCGGCGCAGAGCGCGTCGAGCCAGCCGGGCTGGTAGAGGCAATCGTCATCGCAATAGGCCAAGTTGTCCTGCGGAAAGGCGCGCAGCGTGGGCAGCAGCTTGGTCGCCGGGCCATAGTCCGTTTCGGACCAGAGCAGGGTGACACCCCGGGGCAGGGGCGGTGGCGTGACCGGGCCGGGAAAGCGGCTATAGCGGCGCGGCAGGCACAGGACGACCCGCGCGGCGCCCTGCGCGAGGAGGCCGTGCAGCACCTCGGCCAGGGTGGCAAAGCGCGGCGGGATCGAGGTGAGCGTGATGGTCGTGCCGCAGGGTTCAGAAATTGAGATTGTAGTTCATCCGAAGTTTCATGTCGCGTGTGTCATCCAGGATGCGCCCGCCGTCCAGGTCGAGCGTCAGCCGTCCCTTGCCCGCGTCATAGGCAAGACCGGTTCCGATACGGGGGCCGGTATGGCTGGTTTCGCTGCCCAGCCCGTCGTCGAACCGGTTGTATTCCGCGCCAAGGCTGACATAGGGCGTCAACGCCGTGCCGATGTCGAAACTGGCGCGGGTGCCCAGAGACCCGGTCAGCCCGGTCACGGTGCGGGCGGCCAGTCCACCGGCGGCGGGATGTTCCTCGGCAAAGCCGGACACGCCGATGAAGGACCGGATGTCGGCGCTGCCCCAGGTGTAATCCGCATTGGCGGTCAGCCCGGCGGCGCGGCGTTCGGCCTGGTAGGTGACGCCGCCGACGTCGTAATCGGGCCGGGCGAACAGGGCGTATCCGGTCACGTTGTAGCGGTCGCCGAGGCGGGACTTGAAATAGGGGCCGATGCTGAGCGCGTCGCTGTCGACCGGGACGCCGGAAATCTCCAGGTCGGACCGGCCCGCCGACAGGAAAAAGCCGAGGCGCGTAGAGGCGCCGACCTCGTAGTCGAGCCCGAAGGTCAGCTCGTGCGCGCTGCCGTCGATGTCGCCGTCGAAGACACGCCCCTGCAGAGCGGCCCAGCCGGTCATGCCCGTTTCGTCGCCATAGGTGGACAGGAACAGCCCGTTGCGCGTGATCGAGGCGGGGGCGCCGCCCGAGAGGGTGCTGTTGATCGCGCTGCCGACAAACCCCACCGATGTGCTTGCCGAGGCGAAGGCGCCGGTGCCCTGCGCGGCCTTGCGCCCGCCCTGGGCCGCCTTGCCGCTGCCGCCACCACCGCAGGAGAGGGTGAAGGTGTCGCCGGGCTGTGCAAAGGCCTCGACCCCGTAGTCGCCCGTGAGGGCGGCGGTGTGGCTGAACCCGTCGCAGGAGCTGCTGTTGAAGGCGGGGTTGCAGATGCTGTCATCCGTGCCGCCCTGCCCCCCGTACTCGATCGAGATGGCCAGGGTGCCCGCGTCCGGTGTCGAGATGGTCAGCGTTTCGCCCTTTTGCAGGTTCACGGTGACATAGGCGGGGGCGGTATGCACGACGCCCTGGACCGAGGAACAGTCCAGCGTGGCGGCCAGGGCAGGGCCGGATCCGATCAGGAGCGCGGCCAGTGGAATAAGGCGCAAGGGAATCATGGCATCAGTCTAGCATGGTCAATGCTTAACAGTTTATCACGGAACCCCGGGCGCTTCACTTATTGGACGTGGGACACCCCCAGGGCGCCACTTTTTTGTCACCGCCAAGAATCCCGCAGCGACAAGCGCTTGCTCCGGCAGGAGCGCCGGGGGCGGCCACCACGGCCTTGACAGCTTGCCCGCCGCCGGGCGTCACTGATCGGACGTCAGTCACGATGATCGGAGGTGCCCATGCCCGGATCGGGGGCCAGATGGAGGGTCGCAGCGCTTTTGGCGCTGGGCCTGACCCTGTTCGGGCCGCGGGCAGAGGCGGCGGGCGATGCCCATGTGACCTGCGTGCAGGGGCAGCTTTCGGCGCTGGGCTTCGATCCCGGACCGATCGACGGGCAAAGCGGTCCGCGCACGCGCGGCGCCCTGCGCGACTGGCTGGAAACGCGCGATGCCGGGGCGCGTAGGGTCTTTGAGACGCTCCCGCCCTTCGACAACCGGTCCTCGGTGGGCTGGTGCCGCGAGATCGGCCTGGCAGACCCGGAGGCGGCAAAACTCATGCCCTCGGTCAATCCGCCGAGAATCCTGATCGGTCCTGCGGTCCACCCGGACATCGCCGACCACGTCCTGACAGCCTACCAGGAAGCCGAGGAATTCCTTGAACGGCGTTACGGCGTGAAACTGGCCAGCCAGGTCAGCATCATCGTGGCGACCGAGGTCGAAGCCTGGCACCGCCTGATCGACCAGGCCGGGACGATGAAGCTGCAAAGCTGGGCGGCGGTCCGGGCGCGAGGCAAGCGGGATTGCGACACCGAGTTCGGGCTGGGGGCCAGCGCCTCACGCGACGGGCTGTCCTTTTGCGGCACCACGCTGGCCCTTAAAGAGCCGGGGCTGGCGGACCTCTACCGTATGGTCCTGTCGGTGACGATGACGCATGAGGTAGTCCACCATGCGCAGCGCGAGTTCAGCTATGACAAGGTGGCCCGATGGGTGCACAACCCGGACGCGGTGCGCCCGCGCATGGGGCCGGCCTGGATGGTCGAGGGCACCGCGCAGGTGATCGAGCAGGTCTTTATGGAGGAGACGTTTGGCCGGGTTGCGCCCGCACTGCACCAGATGCGCGCGCTGGCCGCCGGGGCAGAGCTGACCCCGCGCCAGATCCGGGTCGCGCGAGAAGTGCGCACCGCAGAGGCCTATGATGTCTCGGCCTATGCCGTGGCCATGCTGGTCGAGCGGTTCGGTGAGGAAACCCTGTTCCGCTACTGGCGCACGGTGGGGGAGACCGACAATTGGTACACGGCCTTCGAGCAGGTCTATGGCATGACGGTCGAGAGCTTTGAAACGCTGTATCCGACGCTGCGTGACGACGAGATGGCGCAGCGCGAGTTCCTCGCCGATCGGGACATGAATGGCGATCACATCCTGGCGCATCGCCCGCTGACAGAGGCGGAGCTGAGGCGGTGATTCTTGACAGCCCGGGGGGCGGGCGGTTTGATATTCTTGTCGGGTTGGGTGTGTGCAGAGGGTAGAAGTTTCTTGAAGAGATTGATTTTGTATGTGTTTTCGGGGCTGATCGCCCTGGCAAGCCCGGCCCTGGCACAGGATCCGCATATTGTCTGCGTCCAGCGGCAACTGGATGCCCTTGGGTTCGATCCGGGGCCGGCGGACGGCGCCATCGGGCCGCAGACACGCGGGGCACTGGGCAGGCTGGTTTCCGAAACGGAAGCCCGTGAGGCGCTGGAGGTGCTGCCTGGTCTTTCGGCGCGGGCGGCGCTGGGCTGGTGCCGAGAGATTGCGCGTCTCTACCCCGAGGCAAGGGGGCTGATGCCGTCGAGCGAGGGGCCGCAGATCTGGACGCCCGAGGGCTTTGACCCGATGATGCGGCTGGAGCTGCAGATCGCCTTTGACGAGGTCGCGCGGTACTTCGAAGACCGCTTTGGGGTGGCGCTGGCCAGCCGCGTGCAGCTGGTTGCGGCCAATGATCCGGAAAGCCTGGGCCGGATTCTGCGGGCGGCGGCCAGCCATCAAGAGGTGGGCGCGGCGGAGGTCCGCCGGACCGCGGAGCGAAACTGCCGCAAGAGCTCCCGGATCGGCGCCTCGATGTACCGTCACCACATGGTGTTTTGCTGGCGCGAAGAGTTCGAAGCCGGGAATGCCGCAAGGTTCGAGGATTTTCGTGTATGGCTGCGCCGGGTCATGGCGCATGAATTCACCCACCATCTTCAGCGCGAGCTGGCTTATGACAAGGTTCCGCAATGGGTCCGGCGGGGTCAGCGCGTGCGGCCCCGGATGGGGCCGGCCTGGATGGCCGAGGGCGGCGCCCAGGTGATCGAATACCGCTACATCCACGATTCTTATGACAGGTCGTTGCCGCGCACCAAATGGCTGCGGCTGGGCGCGTCGCGCTCTGGCCTGACGCTGGACGGGATCCGCCGCAAGGGAGAGGTGCGCGAGCCCAACGCCTATAGCGCGTCCTTCTACGCGGTGCACCTGCTGACAGAGCGTTTTGGCGACGAGACCCTGGTCAGCTACTGGCGGCGGCTTGGGGAAACCGACAGGTGGGAAACCGCCTTCGAGGATGTCTTTGGCATCGCGATGCAGGACTTTGAACGGGTGTATCCGACCCTGGTCTCTGATCCCGATGCCGTGCAGGAGTTTTTCGCGAACCGCGACCTCGATGGCGACGGGCTGATCGCCGGGTCCGATGCGCTGCCTGCGCCGGGCAACATGGTGGCGCTGCGCCGGGCGCAGGTGGTCTGTGTGCAGCGCCAGCTGGCGGCGCTGGGCCTGTCGCCGGGCGCGGCGGACGGGGTGCCGGGGCCACGGACCCGCGCGGCGCTGGCGGATTTCGTACAGCGGCAGGACGGCTCTGGCCGCGCGGTCTTTGACATGCTTCCGGACCTGTCGGTCGCATCGGCCACGGCGTGGTGCCGCGAGATCGGGGCGACGGCCCCGGAGGCAGCAGAGCTTTTGCCTTCGGCTGCTCCGCCAGAGGTCGTGCTGGCCGCTGAGGTGCCCGAGGCGATGGGCGACATGCTGCGCGATCTGTACGGCGAGGCACGCGACGCGGCGGCCGGCGTCTACGGTCTGCGGGCGGCGACGGCGCCGGTGGTGATCTTCGCGCAGGATGCCGACACGCTGGCCGGGATGCTGCGGCGGGACTATCCGGGCGCGCTGGGCCTGACCGAGAGCGAGGCTGGCCTTCATGCGCGGTCCCTCTGCCGGGCCGGAGCCGATATCGACAGGCTTGCCACTGACCTCTTGCCCGGGCGGATCGTGCTGTGTCTGCCGGTCCAGACGGCGGCGCGGCTGCTCAGTGGCGCGGCCTCGACGGAGGCGCTGTACCGGCGAATCGCCTACGATCATGCGCATCACCTGCTGGCCGAAATCGGCCTGCAAGATCCGTTGAAATCCGACGGGGCGGCGGGCCTTCGACCGGCGTGGATGGTGATCGGGACGGCGCGCGGGCTTGCCCGGGGCCAGCAGCCCGAAAGCGGGGCCTTGCCGCTGGTCGAGTTGCAGCGCGATGACGGGGCCATGCCCCTGGCGCAACTGCGTTCACGGATTCCGGCCCGGCTGGCTGGCGCTGCCGCGACCTCGGAACTGGCCGTTGTGCTGTTGTCGGCGCGCTATGGAGAGGCGCGATTGATGGAGTTCTGGCGCAGGACGGCGGCGCAAGGTGACTGGAAGGACGCCTTTGAAAAGGTCTACGGCCAGCCGGTCGCAGGGTTCGAGGGGGTCTTTGAAACCTTGCGCGGCGACGAGACCGCGGCCCGCGCCTATGCGGCGGGGCAGGGGGCCTATGCCTACACGCCCGAAGAGCGGGCCTTGCTGGGCCTGCCCCGGGAAGAGCACGAGGAGGCGCGGGTTGGGGGAAGGTAGGAATCCCCTGACTTGTTGACCGGCAAGACGATTTCCTAATCTGTTGCCAGACAGCATCAAGGGACCGGCATCATGACGATCAAGAAACTGATGTGCTCAATCACGCTGTGCCTTGCCGCCAGCATTGGTGCGGCAGAGGCTTCGGACCGGCATGTCAACTGCGTGCAACAGCAGTTGGCGACCCTGGGAATCGACCCGGGGGAGAATGACGGCATCAGCGGCGCCCGGACGCGGCAGGCGCTGGCGGAATTCATACGCGGGCTGGCCGGTGAGGACGTGCAGGCGATCTTCGAAGGCCTGCCGGATTTTTCGGAACGCGCCGCAGTGGGCTGGTGCCGCGAGATTGGCGGATATGCCCCGCAGGCGGCGGCGCTGATGCCCTCGTCGGAACCGCCCCTGATCCTGACCGCCCCCAATATCCCGGACGAGGTGCGGGGGTATATCCAGCGGTCCTATGATGACGCGCGCCGAATGTTCGCGCAGGAATACGGCATCACCACCGCATCCAAGCCTGTGCTGATCGTGGCCTTTGGGCGTGACGACCTGGAAAAGCTGTTGCTGGAACCGGTCGACGGCATCCCGGATCTGTCCCCCAGCGCGGCGCAAGACACCGCGGACGATCTCTGTGTCGGGGTCGAGCGCGTGATGGGCAGCGCCTATCGAAATCGGATCGCCATGTGCATGCCGCCCGAACACCTGGACAGCGTGACCAGCTACGACATCTGGCGCGGGCGCTATCAGTACGTGATGCTGCATGAATACATGCACCATGTTCAGCGCGAGATGCTGTATGACAAGGTGGCCTACGAGGAAACCGGGCGCCGCCGCATGGGACCGCTCTGGATGGTCGAGGGCAGCGCCTACCTTGCGCAGATCAAATCGCGCGGCGGCCCCACCCGCGAAGTCTCTGTGCCCATGCTGTTCTCGTTGCGAGGCAGCGACGAGGAAGAGGCCGTGCCGCTGGACTACATCCGCCAGAAGCAGTCGGTGCGCTCGGATGGCGAATATGCGGCCTCGAACCTGTCGGTGGCCGCGCTGGCCCTGCGCTATGGCGAGGACCGGATGGTGGATTTCTGGCGCGTGGCCGGTGAGCTGGACGACTGGGAGGCTGCCTTCAAGACGGTCTACGGCATGAAGATGACCGATTTCGAGAAGCTGTTCGAAGAGCTGCGCCATGATCAGTCAAAGCTGATGAAATTCGCCAGGGGGCAGGAGCCCTATGGACTGGACATGCGGTTTGGCCGGATCAAGGGCGCCGACCGTCCGGGCCACGCCGCCCGGGGGCCCGTGCGGGGGTAACGAACAGGCGGCGCGGTCCGAAGGGGGGCGCGCCGCGCCTCTTCGGCCATGATCGCGGCGCACTACATTTCCGGGAGGGCTGTTCATGTCCGACGACAAACCAGGGAAACGCCGGGATTCGGTCTCGGCCGCCGGCCCCTACAACCGCGTCCGCATTGCCGTTTTCCTGGTGGTCTTGCTGATCGCGCTTGTCGTGATCGTGGTTCGCGCCGTATCGGGCGGGATTTGAACACGCCCCGCAGCGACGGCCGCAACGTCACGGACCCTCCGGCGACGAAAAAGCCCGGCGCGAGGCGCCGGGCTTTCGTTTCGGTTCCTGGGCCGCTTACTGCGCGGCGATCAGGCCCATGCTTTCCAGCTTGAGGATCACCTGGTGGGCGCAGTTGTCGACGTCCACGTTTTCGGTCTCGACCACCAGCTCGGCATTCTCGGGGACTTCATAGGGGTCGGAGATCCCGGTGAATTCCTTGATCTTGCCTTCGCGGGCCAGCTTGTACAGGCCCTTGCGGTCACGGCGTTCGCATTCCTCCAGCGAGGTGGCGACATGGACCTCGGCAAAGGCGCCGTACTGTTCGATCATCTCGCGGACGGCGCGACGGGTCGCGGTATAGGGCGCGATGGGCGCGCAGATCGCGATGCCGCCGTTCTTGGTGATTTCCGACGCGACGTAGCCGATGCGCTTGATGTTCAGGTCGCGGTGCTCTTTCGAAAAGCCCAGTTCCGACGACAGGTGTTTGCGCACCACGTCCCCGTCCAGCAGCGTGACCGGGCGGCCGCCCATTTCCATCAGCTTGACCATCAGGGCGTTGGCGATCGTCGACTTGCCCGAGCCGCTGAGGCCGGTGAAGAAGACGGTAAAGCCCTGGTTGGACCGCGGCGGGCGGGTGCGGCGCAGCTCTTCCACCACTTCGGGGAAGGAGAACCATTCCGGGATTTCCAGGCCCTCTTGCAGACGGCGGCGCAGTTCGGTGCCCGAGATGTTCAGGATCGTGACGTTGTCCTTGTCCTCGATCTCGTCGTTGGGCTCGTACTGGGCGCGTTCCTGCACATAGACCATGTGTTTGAAGTCGACCATCTCGATGCCCATTTCCTCCTGGTGCTGGCGGAAGAGGTCCTGCGCATCGTAGGGGCCGTAGAAATCCTCACCGGCAGAGTTCTTGCCGGGGCCGGCGTGGTCACGACCGACGATCAGGTGGGTGCAGCCATAGTTCTTGCGGATCAGGCCGTGCCAGACCGCCTCGCGGGGGCCGGCCATGCGCATCGCCAGCGGCAGCAGCGACATGGTGGTTGTCGACGCCGGATACTTGTCCAGAACCGCTTCGTAGCAGCGCACGCGGGTAAAGTGATCGACGTCGCCCGGTTTGGTCATGCCGACGACCGGGTGGATCAGCAGGTTGGCCTGTGCGTCCTTGGCGGCGCGGAAGGTCAGTTCCTGGTGCGCACGGTGCAGCGGGTTGCGGGTCTGAAAGGCCACGACGCGGCGCCAGCCCAGCTTGCGGAAATAGGCGCGCAGCTCGTTCGGCGTGTCGCGGCGGGCGCGGAAGTCATAGTGCACGGGCTGCTGGATGCCGGTCACGGGACCGCCCAGGTACACCTCGCCCGCGGTGTTGTGCAGGTAGTTGACGGCAGGGTGGGCCAGATCGTCGGCGCCATAGACCTTTTCGGCCTCGTTCGACTTGTTCGGCACCCATTTGTCGGTGACGGTCATGGTGCCCAGGATCACGCCTTCCTGGTCGCGCAGCGCGATGTCCTGGCCCAGCTCGATGCTGTCGGCAAAGTCCTTTTTCACGTCCAGCGTGACGGGCATCGGCCAGAGCGCGCCATCGGCCAGCCGCATGTTTTCGACCACGCCGTTGTAGTCTTCCTCGGACAGGAACCCCTTGAGCGGGTTGAAGCCGCCGTTCATCAGCAGTTCCAGGTCGCAGATCTGGCGCGGGCTCAGATCGTGGCTGACCAGGTCGGCTGCTTCGACCTTCAGTTTCTGTGCGCTGTCGTAGGAGACGTACAGCTCGGTGATGGGGGCAAGGTTGTTTTGCATCAATTCGGTCCTGTGCTTAATGGGAACCAGGTTGCTGGAGGTGCCTGTCAGTTCGGCGTGAAGTGCGTCGTATTCGGCGAGTTTTCGGGCAAGAAAGCGGTCGGTCAGCCGGTTCTTCTCGGCTGCGCCTCGCGCGGTCAGGGCATAGGCGAACCTCTGGCGCCGGTCCGGCCCCTCGCGTTCGCTGATCGAGATGAACCCGGCCTCGGCCGATGTCCTGAGCAGCGCGTTCAACCGTCCCAGGGAGACGCCCAGAGCGGAGGCGATGGCACGCTGCGACGACACGTCCGGCGCCAGGTCGAGCTGGCGCAGGAGGCGGAAGAGCAGGCCTTCTTCATCCGATATCGGGTGTGCCTTGGCGGCGGACATGGCGGGCGACTCAAAGTGTGTTCATCGCTGAACGCATCACACAGTTTGCACCTGCAGAAAAGTCGAAAGTCGTGGGCATGGGGGATTTCCGCCGGCGTGACTCATCGGCAACGTCGGGCGCCGCCGGTCAGGGCGCGCTGTCAAAGCCTTCGGGCAGGAAGCGGACCATTGCCGCTGGCCCCTTGGGGTCAAGCTGGAAGAGATGCGGGCGCCGGGCCAGGTAGCCGCGCCAGGTTTTTTCGGGGCGCGAACTGATCTGTGCGCCGTGACGCTGGCGCATTTTCAAGCCGAGTTCCGCATGCCGCGGCCGTGGCATGCAGCCCGGGTAAACCCAAGGCAAGCCGCGCAAAAAGCGGTTGGCGCTTTGGCCTCTCCGATGACTTCGACGTGGTAGGGATGAAGGTGCCAATGCCCGAAGTCAGGGCCAGTTCCATCGCATCCATGCACAGCAGCAGATCCGCGAGGATTTCGAGGGAGGTGTCAAAAGGATCTTGCATCAGGAAGCGGGAAATCAGCTTGGGAAACGGCGGTGCCGAAAACAAAACCTCGATCCGGTCAAAGTGCAAGCGGACCCCCCGGAAACAATTCGGCCCCGGCATGATGCCGGGGCCGTCTGGGTGTCCTGGAATGTTGCCTCAGGCGCTTTCAGGTTCGTTCGCCGCTTCCGGTGCGGGCTCACCCGCGGCGTCCTGTTCGGCAAGCCAGCGCTCGGCCTCAAGCGCGGCCATGCAGCCCATGCCCGCGCTTGTCACCGCCTGGCGGTACTTGTGGTCGGTCAGGTCGCCGGCGGCAAAGACGCCGGGGATCGAGGTGGCGGTGCTGTCGGGCTTGGTCACGACATAGCCGCCCATGTGGGTTTCCAGCACGTCCTTGACCAGTTCGTTCGCGGGCGCGTGGCCGATGGCGACAAAGACCCCGGCGCAGGGGATCTCGGTGATCTCGCCGGTCTCGACGTGCTTGACCTTTACCCCGGTCACGCCCTTGGGCATGTCGTCGCCCACGACTTCCTCAAGCTGGTGGAACCAGAGCGGCTCGATCTTGGGGTTCTTCATCAGCCGGTCTTGCAGGATCTTTTCCGCGCGCAATTCGTCGCGGCGGTGGATCAGCGTCACCTTCGAGGCGAAGTTCGTCAGGAACAGCGCCTCTTCCACGGCGGTGTTGCCGCCGCCGATCACCACGATTTCCTTGCCGCGATAGAAGAAACCGTCACAGGTGGCACAAGCCGAGACACCAAAGCCCTTGAAGGCCTCTTCGGACGGCAGGCCCAGCCATTTCGCCCGCGCGCCGGTGGCGAGGATGACCGCGTCGGCGGTATAGGTCGTGCCGCTGTCGCCATGCGCCACGAAGGGGCGCTGGTCAAAGTCGATTTTCGTGATGATGTCGCCGATGATCTCGGTGCCCATCGCGCGGGCGTGGGCCTCCATCCGGACCATCAGGTCGGGGCCCTGCACCTCACTGTCGCCGGGCCAGTTCTCGACCTCGGTGGTGGTGGTCAGCTGCCCGCCGGGTTCCAGCCCCTGGACGAGGATCGGGTCCAGCATCGCCCGGCTGGCATAGACGCCCGCCGTATAGCCTGCGGGGCCGGAGCCGATGATGAGGACCTTGGTGTGGCGAGACTCGGGCATGGGAATTCTCCTTAGCGGCGCGTGCGGGGTCATATAACGACAAGGGTGGGGTGAAAAAAGAGGGGCGGCACGGTGCTTCGCGATTGTGCCATGCCGGAAAAGAATCTTGCGCCTTGTTGAAATATTATTGCGCAGGGCGGGCGGGCTGCTATAACAATCGCGAAGTACACGGGGGAGACTATGGCAGGTCACCGGCTTGATCCGATCGATCGCAAGATTCTGGCAGAACTGCAAGCGGATGGCCGAATGACGAATGTCGAACTGGCCCGCAGGGTGGGCATTTCGGCGCCGCCCTGCCTAAGACGTGTGCGCGTTCTGGAAGAACAAGGCTATATCCGCGGCTATCACGCCGAGGTCGACAGCCGCGCGCTGGGCTTCGAGGTGCAGGTCTTTGTCATGGTCGGTCTGCAAAGCCAGGCCGAGGTGGATCTCAGTGTCTTCGAGGAACGCTGCCGGGCCTGGCCGCTGGTGCGCGAGTGCCACATGCTGAACGGCGAGGTGGATTTCATCCTGAAATGCGTCGCGCCGGACTTGTCGACCTTCCAGAGCTTCCTGACCGGAGAGCTGCTGACCGCGCCGAACGTGGCCAGCGTCAAGACATCGCTGGTGATCCGCAACGCCAAGGACGATCCCGGCGTGCCTTTCGAGGTGCTGGAAGAACGGTTGAGCCGCACCGCCTGAGCGGATGCGGCCCTGTGGTTGTGTCGGGTGGTCGTGTAGGGCGGGGCTTGCCCCGCCGCCCGGTCAGACCCCCACGAGGTTTTCGACCACGTCCCGCGTCGTGCGCGTCATGCTGACCTGTCCGAAATCGTCCAGCGCCGAGATGTTGGGGAACATGGTCAGGTACAGCGCCCGCATGTTCTGGCCCAGCGACTGGCCCGCCGTGTTGCCGGGGTGATAGGTTTCCAGATCCACGCCGCCGATGCGGATGGTCGTGTGGCGTTGCACCATCAGGTGGAACAGCTGCACCGTGCCCATCGGCGTCACCTGCAGGTAACGGTCGCCATCCGCATAGTCCTTGACCGGTGCCAGCACGCTGTTCTGACCCAGCAGGTCCTCCAGCCGGGGGTGGCGCACCACCATGCGCGCGGCGGGACCCAGCAGCAGGTCCATCGGCGGATGCCCCATGCCGAAGGCATCGGTGGTGATCCGCGTCATGTGGGTAAGCGTGGTGGTCTCTTCCTCGTGGCCCGGGACGTAGGTCGTGGACCCGATCCAGGTGACCGGTTCGGATCCGCCGGCGGTCATGATGTAGTCGCCGGGCACGAGATCCTCGATGGCCACCGGGCCGCGCACCGTTTCGATCAGCGTGCCGCGCGCAAAGGCCGAGGCGCATTCCTCGAAGAACGGCGAGGCCGGGGCGACATGCTGGGTAAAGGAGACGGTGAGGTCGGGAAGCAGGGCGGCGACCTCGTATTTACGCATGAGAGAAGCTGCGCGCCGAGGTCGCCCGTCCAGAGAGAGCTCCCGTTCCGGAGAAACGGGAAGTGTGAGTGCCGGGCCAGCCGCCCGGGCAACGCCCGAAAGGCCGCGATGGAGGCGGGTCATGTGAACACCCCTTGAGGTTGGTCACATCCGTGTTGGCCCCCACCAACAACGACAGACGGAACATTTGAACAAGTAACTGACTGATGCCGTTTTGGCCGCAATCGACCGCGCCTGTCAAAATTGACGCGGGAAGGGGCCCAGCGCGGGCGACAATTGGATTTTCGGGGTGAGATTGTCGGAGCAGGCGGAACATTGGCGCCACATTCCGCCCGCTGCGTGGCGAATCGTACTGTCATCAATGTCGGGATGGGACGTGGTGTGCGCAGGACGCCTCGTGGCGGCCGGGGGCGGTCCGGCGCGGACCTGCCGCAAAGAGCCGGGGCAGGTCAAAGGGGCCTCAACCGGCCCCTTTGGTCGTTGGGGGGATGGTCAGGCGCTTTTGGCGCTGGGCTGGCGCGGGGCCTGTGCCTGGTCGCGGCGGGCGATCATGGCTACGCGCGGGGCGCCCCGTTCAAAGGGCAGGCGCGGGGCGCCTTTGCGGGCGGTGTCCGTGATCGATGCGATAAAGCGGCGCTGCGGTTTCATGACGGGTCCTCTGCTCTGCCTCTGGTCGTGCCTGGCCCTAGAATTTGCAGCGAATTGCGGCATCATTGGGACAATCGCGAGCCAATAGGCGGATTGTTTCCGGCGAACGCGGGGCGCAGCGTCTAGAGCCGGATGGCAGAGATCAACCGGCCATAGTCCGCCTCACCGGCATGGGTGGCGCGGCGGTAGGAATAGAACCGCTCGGGGTCGGAATAGGTGCAATGGCGGGTCCATTCCGCCTCGACCCCGGCCTCGCGCAGGCGGTGCAGCCCGTAGGCGGGCAGGTCGAACATCATGCGGTCGCCCGGGCCACCGGCAAAGAACCGGCTGTTGCGCCCGTCCTCGATGACGAAATCCTCGAAGAACTCGGGGCCGACCTCATAGGCGCGCTGGCTGATCGACGGGCCGATCACCGCGCGAATCCCCTCACGCGTGGCGCCCAGGGCCAGCATCGCCTCTACCGTGGCCTCCAGCACGCCGTCCCGCGCCCCGCGCCAGCCGGCGTGGGCCGCGCCGATCACCCCGGCGTCGTGGTCGGCGTAAAGCACCGGCTGGCAATCGGCGGTCAGCACTGCCAGGGCCACGCCGGGGGTGGCGGTGACAAGCGCATCGGCCTTCTTGCCGGAGGCATCCTGCGGATCGGTCACGGTGACGACATCCGGGGAATGCACCTGGTGCACGGTCAACAGGCGGTCCGGTGCGGTTTCCATCGCATTGGCCACGCGAGAGCGGTTGATCGCCACGATTTCGGCCTGGTCAGAGGACCCGGAGCCGCAGTTCAGCCCCGAGAAGATACCCGAGGAGGCGCCACCCCGGCGCGTGAAAAAACCGTGGCGCAGCGGGGAGAGGCTCAGCGAAGTGATGATCTCGAGCGTCATGGCGTGGCGCGCAGCTCCAGTCCGGGCGGGGGCGGGGAACCCTGTGGCAGCAGGGCGATGGTCTTGAACAGTGATCCCATTTCCGCCGGATGCGTCAACCGCCGATGTGCGGCTATGTGGCTGTCCAGCGCCTGACCGCTGAGTCCCTTTGCCAGCGCCTGCGCCCGCGCGGTGATGCCCAGACGTTCCAGGAAAACGCCCTGTGGCGTCAACAACGTATGGGTGGCTGGGGCGGCGGCGGATGTCAGCGCCTCGAAATCGACATGGGTGGTCAGGTCCGCCTCGCCCGGGGCGGCCAGCGGATCGGTGGCCTGATGCCCCTGCAGGGCCTGCAGCGTATCGCCAAGCGAGCGCCAGTCGCCGTAGTCGACGATAAGTGCCATCCCGCCATGTCGGGCGATTCGGGTGCCCAGCGTGGCGGCGATGGCCTGCGCCGGGGCGCAGGTCTCGACAATGTCGCCGTCCCGCGTGTCCTGCAGCCGATGGGTCAGGCCGGGTTGAGGCGCGGGCGCGGCAAGGCCGAGGGCAAGCGCGCCCTGATCGTCCAGCCCGACACCCCGTTCCCGCCAACTGTCGCCCGCGCGCTGGAACTGGCGCACCGGCAGCGCGTCGAAGAACTCGTTGGCGATCAGGAACAGCGGCCCCTCGGGCAGATCCTCGGCGCTGTCGTGCCAAGTGGCCTGCGGCAGGCGGCGGGCCTGTTCGGCGCGCAGCGTGGGAGAGGTTTCCACGAGGTGCAGGCGGGCCGCGTCGTGAAACCCCGGCACACGCGCCGTGGCGCGCAGGATATCGGCCATCAGGGTGCCGCGCCCGGGGCCAAGCTCTGCCAGCACAAAACGCGCGGGGCTCCCCTGGTCCATCCAGCTTTGCGCAAGGCAAAGGCCGATCAGCTCGCCGAACATCTGGCTGATCTCGGGCGCGGTGGTGAAATCGCCCGCGGCACCCAGCGGGTCACGCGTGCTGTAATAGCCGTGCTCCGGGTGCATCAGGCAGGCGGTCATGTAGTCGGCCAGCGTCATCGGCCCGTTGGCCATGACCTGCCGGACAAGGATATCGCGGAGCGCGGTCAAGAGGCCGCGTCAGCCTTGGCCCCGCGCGCGCGTCGTAGGGCGACCCAGATCACCAGCGCGCCGCCCAGAATCATCGGCAGGGTCAGCAGCTGCCCCATCGTCAGGCCGTAGCCGTTCACCTGCAGGGCAAGGCCCAGCGGGTTGCCCTCGGACTGGAACTGCGCGTCGGGCTGGCGAAAGAACTCGACGACAAAGCGTCCGATGCCATAGCCCATGAAAAAGGTGCCCGCGACCGCGCCGGGCCGTTTCAGCCATCCGCGAGAGACCATCAGGACCAGCACGATCAGCAGGACCAGTCCTTCGAGCGTCGCCTCGTAGAGCTGCGAGGGGTGGCGCGCGCATAGCTCGCCTAATGGCTGGCCGCAGTCCTGGGCCTGTTGGCCGGGAAAGATCACCGCCCAGGGCAGGTCGGAGGGACGGCCCCAAAGCTCGGCATTGATGAAATTCGCCAGCCGGCCCAGCAGCAGGCCCGGCGGTGTCGCAAGCGCCAGCAGGTCCGAGGCCGAGGCCAGAGGCACCTTGTTGCGGGCGCAGAAGATCCAGACCGCCAGCACTACGCCGATCAGCCCGCCGTGAAAGGCCATGCCCCCCTGCCAGATCATCAGGATTTCCGCCGGATGCGTCAGGTAATAGCCGGGCATGTAGAACAGGACGAACCCCAGCCGACCGCCCAGGATGATGCCAAGGATCACCCAGGTCAGAAGGTCTTCGATCTGGCGCGGGGTCATGGGCGGGGCGTCATTGGCCCACAGTCCGGCGCGGTTCACGGCCCAGATGGCCAGCCGCCAACCGATCAGGATGCCCGCGATATAGGCGAGCGCGTACCAGCGCAGCGCAAATTCGAGCCCGAAAAGCGCAATGGAAAAGACCTCTGACGAGAGGTCGGGAAAGGGAATGGCGGCCTGCATGCGTCCTGTTGCCTCTTGTCGCGCGGCGAAGTCAACCTTGAGGGTCCCGCCTTGTGCGACCATATAGGCAGGGAATGCAACGGCGGAGTGACCCAATGCAGACGCGAAACAAGGTTTTCGAGGATATCAGCCAGCTGATGACCAACGCCATGGGCGTGGCCCAGGGGGCGCGGGAAGAGGCGGAAACCGCCATGAAGTCGATGATCGACCGCTGGCTTGCGGATCGTGATTTCGTCACCCGCGAGGAATTCGACGCCGTCCGCGCGATGGCGCAGAAAGCGCGCGAGGAAAACGAGGCGCTCAAGGCGCGTATCGAGGCGCTGGAAAAGGGCTGAGGCCCTGGCGGTACCGGGCCTGATTGCGCGGAAATGAGATGAAACCTCTCATTTCCGTCTGGACTGTGTGCCAAACCCTCATTCCTGCAAACTTGCGCGGTTTCTGACCTTGGGGGTTTGACAGTCCGCACCTGCTTGGCTTTCGTTAGCGCCAACGTAGGAGGCGGAATATGTATCTGGGTCTGGATCTGGGAACCTCGGGGCTGCGGGCCCTTCTGGTGGATGGCGACGGCGTGCCTGTGGGCAGTGCGGTACGGGCCTATGCGCCGGTTCACCCGTATCCCGGCTGGTCAGAGCAGGATCCAGCGGACTGGGTGACTGCGGTGGATGGCGCACTGGGCGAATTGGCCGGGGCGCATCCGCAGGCCATGTCCGCGGTCCGGGGCATCGGCGTATCCGGTCACATGCATGGGGCCACGCTGCTGGATGCTCACGGCGCCGTGTTGCGCCCCTGCATCCTCTGGAACGATACCCGCAGCGCGGATGAGGCCGCCGAACTGGATTCGGCCCCGGCTGTGCGTGATCTTTCGGGCAACATCGTCTTTCCGGGCTTCACCGCGCCAAAGCTGCTCTGGGTGGCGCGCAATGAACCCGACATCTTTGCCCGGACGGCGACGGTCCTGCTGCCGGCCGCCTACATGAACTTTCACCTGACCGGCGAACGCTTTGCCGACATGTCCGACAGCGCGGGCACCGCCTGGCTGGACGTGGGCGCGCGCGACTGGTCGGCGCGCCTGCTGGAGGTGTCGGGGATGCGTCCCGACCAGATGCCGCGCCTCGTCGAGGGCTGCGAGACGGGAGGCGTCCTGCGTCCCGACCAGGCCGATCGCTGGGGCATGTCGCGCGATGTGATCGTGGTTGGCGGGGCAGGCGACAATGCCGCCTCTGCCTGTGGCGTGGGCGCGATGCGCGAGGGGACGGGGTTCGTCTCGCTGGGGACCTCTGGCGTGGTGCTGACCGGGCGCGATGGCTATGCGCCGCTGCCGGAAAGTGCGGTACATACCTTTTGCCATGCGGTGCCTGGGCAATGGTACCAGATGGGGGTGATCCTGGCGGCGACAGACAGCCTGAACTGGCTGAGCCGGGTGACGGGGGCCTCACCGGCGGACCTGTCGGTCGAGTTGGGCGATACCCTCGACGGGCCGGGCGCTCTGCGCTTCATGCCTTACCTGTCCGGTGAGAGAACACCGCACAATGACAGCCGGATCCGGGGCGGGTTCTTGAACATCGACGTGGGCACGTCGCGGCGCGACATGACGCGTGCGGTGATGGAGGGTGTGGCCTTTGCGCTGTGCGACTGTGCCGAGGCGCTGAAGGCCTCGGGCGCACGGCTGGACAGCCTGCTGGCCATCGGCGGCGGGGCGCAGTCGCGCTACTGGGTCGAGCTGATCGCGACGGTTTTGAACGTGCCGCTCGCCTTGCCCGACAAGGGCGATTTCGGCGCGGCGCTGGGCGCGGCGCGGCTGGCGATGGTTGGGGCAGGCGCGGGCGGCGTCGACGAGATCATGACGCCGCCGCCCTTGCGCGAAACCATCGCGCCCAACGCGGCGCTGACGGGTGCTTACCAGGACGCCTACGCCGCATGGCGCGAGATTTATCCGGCAGTGAGCGGGCTGACCTGAACACGGGGGTCTTCGACGGGGCGGCGCCATCCGCTTCGAAGGGCCGGAAAGCACCATCAAACGGGCCTATCGCCCCTGGGGGCCCGACGAGGTGGCCACGGGCGAGCGGATGGAAGACCACCTGCGTCGGGTTCCTGCGCAAATTCGGACTTCAGGACGAGATCAAGCTGTACATCGAACAGGAACACGCGATCCTGACCGGGCATTCCTTTGAACATGAGCTGGCGCTGGCCTACCACCAAGTGCTTAGGATGGGCGTGTTCCCCACCAGCGGCACCAGTTTCGACGCCAAGCTGCGACAGTCGCTGGACCCGGTGGGGCTGATCGCCGCCCATCTGGGCGGCATGCATATCAACGCACAAGGCCCGAAGGCGGCCGCGACGATGCTGGAGGACGGCTGACCGGAACAGGCGCTGGCCGAGCGTTACGCGGGTCGGGAGCCGCCCGGTGCGCAGGCCATGCTGCAAAGCGACCTGGGGTCGATCCAGGGGCGGGGCTGGAAGAGGGATCAATCCCGAGCCGCGCTCTGGTCGGCAAGAGCGGCTGGAGAACTGGGTAAACCGCTTCGTTCGAACAGCATGGCAGGGTGGGGTCAGAAATTCGGCCCTGCGCCCTCGTCGGCCTGCCCAATCCAGACCTCGAACCCGGTCAGCTCGTGGCGTCCGAAGCTGTGGATCAGCGGCACGTCCGCGGCGTCGCGCCCGCGCGCGATCAGCACGCGGCCAAAGCGAGTGTCGTTGTTGCGCGGGTCAAAGACCCACCACTGGCCGCCCAGGTAGACTTCCATCCAGGCGGCGAAATCCATTGGACGGATCGGCGCGGACTGGCCGATGTCGCTGACATAGCCGGTGCAATAGCGCGTGGGGATGTTCAGCGCCCGGCAGAGCGCCACCGCGAGATGGGTGAAATCGCGGCAGACGCCCACGCCTTCGTTCAAGGCCTCGGCGGCGGTGCGCGTTGGGCGCGAATGCTCATAGCCAAAGCGGATGTGGTGATGGACGAAATCGCAGACCGCCTGCACACGGGGCCAGCCAAGGGGGGTGTCACCGAACCGGTCCCAGGCGAAATCCGACAGCACGTCACTTTCGCAGTAGCGGCTGGGCAGCAGGAACCCCAGCGCCTCGACCGGCAGCTGTTCGACCGGGTACTGCAAGGCATCATGGCCCACGGGATCGGAAAGCCCGGCATCGAACATCGTGCCGTCAGTGCTCAGGGTCATCCGGCCTTCGGGCGCCACCAGCCGGTTGCACCAGTTGCCGAACCCGTCGCGGTACGCCTCGACCGGGACGCCGGGATCGGTCATCAGCAGGTCGGGCCGCTCAAGATCGCTGGCGCGGGAATAATGCACGTTCAGCAGGCAGATCATTGGCGTGGGCGCGGCCAGATCGACGGAAATTCGGCATCCCAGGTTGATACGCATGGTCCCTCGTCCGGTTGCGGCCCGGGCACTTGGCGCCCCGCCAGTCCCCCTCACCCAAGCATCAATGGCCGCCGGGCGAAAGCCATAGCATCTTGCAGGGGTGCTCAAATAACGGGCGGTGCCGAAAAATGCGACATCGGGGGCGGTCACTTCGCGGCGTGGTGTTCTGCATTCCGGCCAGGAAACAGGCGGTGCCGAGCGTGTTGGAGCTAACGGGGAACTGGCGGCGAAATCGCCGTTTGTGTCAACGCGGCTGTTGCCCTCAGTTCCGCGATCCAGCGGTGACTGTAGCCTGACTCCAAGGAAAAATTGGGCCCGTTTTTGCAGCCGAAATGGTCGAACAGACTTACTCCGGGGGAGAAGCGCACAATATTCTTGGCCGAGATTGTAGGCCGGCGACAGGCCGGGAAACAAGCCACTGGGCGTCGCGTTCAGGCCGGGGATCCTGCTGTGCCCGACAATATAGAAACCGCCCGGTGACATGGTTCCGCCGCTCCGCAAGAAGCCCCGGCCGCTCGAATTATTGACGACGGTCACGTTCCAGCCGGTGAGATCGACCGCAGTGGCCCCAGTGTTGCGCAATTCTACCGCGACCTTGCCTGCGGCGGTGATCGCGACTTGGCCGATGATGAGGGCCATGTGCCCCTCGTTACGTCAGCAATGGCTGCAAACCGCTGCGGATACCGTGCCCGCATGGCGCCGGATTTTCGTGGAAGAACCTTGGCACGGTTGTGCGTGCAAAGCACAACCAGTTTTCAGGCAGAGACGCGACGGAGCCTGTCGTCAGCGGGCGTTCTGCGCCGGGATGACCTGTTGCGCGATGCCCGCGAACAGCAGGTAGACAGAGGTCACGACCAACCCCCAATGCGCCCAGCTTTGCGGGTGGAAATCCACCCAGGCGGCCCAGCCCGCAAAGACCGTCCAGGCCAGTGCGACGGGCAGCGACAGCATCCGCCAGCGCGCGGTGCGCACCGGGTGGATGAATTTCAGCGGCAGGAACATGGCCAGCGCCAGCGCGGCGACAAGCGCCAGGATCACCCAGAAATCCGGCTTGATGGCAAAGAGGACCAGCACCAGCATGTTCCAGCAGCCGGGAAAGCCCTGAAAGGAATTATCCTCTGTCTTCATCCGGTTGTCGGCGAAATACATGGCGCTGGAAAAGGTGATCAGGATGATCGCCACCCAGCCCGTCCAGCCCGGCAGCAGCCCCGACTGGAACAAGGCGAAGGCCGGGATAAAGACGTAAGTCAGGTAGTCGATGATCAGGTCAAGCAGCACGCCATCGAACCGGGGGGCAAAGGTCTTGACGTCGTATTTCCGCGCCAACGGCCCGTCGACGCCGTCCACGGCAAAGGCCACCACCAGCCAGAGAAACATCAGCGACCAGTTTTCCTGCACCGCCGCCAGCATTGCCAGCATCGCAAAGACCGCCCCGGTTGCGGTCAAAAGATGCACGCAAAGTGCACTGGTCTCGGGCTTCAATCGCGACGTCATGAAACCGTCATGGAGCAAATGCGCGCGGGTTGCAATTGCCCACGCACAGATGCGCGCGCTTGCATCGGGGCGGGGTGGGGGACATATGCTAGGGGTCCGAGACAGCCGGAGGATTTTTCATGCTCAGAGCTTTTGTTTGCCTTATTATGCTGGCGGTTCCGGCGGCGGCGCAAGATGTGCGCGTGCCGCAGAGCCCGGGCGAGATCAGCCTCAGTTTCGCGCCACTGGTGAAAGAGGCGGCCCCGGCGGTGGTCAACATTTATGCCCGCCGCGTCGTCGAACAGCGCAGCCCCTTTGCCGACGACCCGGTCTTTGGTGATTTCTTTCGCCAGTTCGAACAGCGGCCCAGGGTGCAGAATTCGCTGGGGTCCGGTGTGATCCTGTCCGCCGATGGGATTGCGGTGACGAATTACCATGTCGTCGGACAGGCAACCGACATCCGCGTGGTTCTGAACGACCGGCGCGAATACGACGCCGAGATCCTGCTGGCGGATGAGGAATCCGACCTGGCCATCATGCGTCTGGCCGGGGCCGAGGACATGCCGCACCTCGATCTGCGCGACAGCGACACGGTCGAGGTGGGGGAACTGGTGCTGGCCATCGGCAACCCCTTCGGGATCGGGCAGACGGTGTCTTCGGGGATCGTCTCGGGGTTGGCGCGGTCGGGCACGGCGACGGGCAATGCGCGCGGCTATTTCATCCAGACCGATGCGCCGATCAATCCCGGCAACTCTGGCGGGGCGCTGATCGACGTGAGCGGTGAGCTGATTGGCGTGAACACCTCGATCCTGACGCGCTCGGGCGGGTCGAACGGCATCGGCTTTGCCATCCCCTCTGGTCTGGTGGCGCAATTCGTGAAGCAGGCACAGGAAGGCCATCGCCGGTTCCAGCGGCCCTGGGCCGGCATGGTCGGTCAGCCGGTCACGGCGGAACTGTCGGAGAGCCTGGGACTGGACCTGCCCGGGGGCGTGGTGATCGCCGAAATGCACGAGGACAGCCCCTTTGCCGCCGCGGGCCTGCAAGTGGGGGACGTGGTGTCCGAGGTCGACCGCGCGCCGGTGAACACCCCGGCCGAAATGCTGTTCCGCATGTCGATGCGCGGAATTGGCCGGGCGGCCGAGGTCATCTATGTCCGCCGGGGTGAGGAAAAGATCGCCACGGTGCCGATGATCGCCCCGCCGGACAGCCCGCCGCGCAACACGGTCGACCTGGGCGAACTCAGCGTCCTGCCGGGACTGCGCGTGGCGCGGGCCAACCCGGCGGTGGTCTCGGAGCTGGGCTTGCCCGTGGACTCGGAAGGGATCGTCGTGCTGGACCCGGGGCCGTTTGGCGCCCAGGTCGGCCTGCAGACCGGGGACCGGTTGCTGGGTGTGAACGGTCGCCGGATCGAAGCGCCGCGCGACGTGGACCGCCTGCTGCGCCGTCCCGGCCCACTGGTCCAGATCGAGGTGCTGCGCGGCAACCGTCGCCTCCTTCTGCGCTTCCGGGCCTGACCGGATGGCCGATCTCTTCGATACCGGCGCGGCAGAGTCCGCCGTCGCCGACAGTGCGCCGCGTCCCTTGGCCGACCGGCTGCGGCCCCGGCGTCTGGACGAGGTGATTGGCCAGCGCCAGGTTCTGGGCCCGGATGCGCCGCTGGGCGTGATGCTGGAGGCGGGCACGCTGGGCTCGATCGTCTTCTGGGGGCCGCCGGGGGTGGGCAAGACCACGATCGCCCGGCTGCTGGCGGATGCGACCGACCTGCATTTCGTCCAGATCAGCGCGATCTTTTCCGGCGTGCCGGAGCTGCGCAAGGTCTTTGAAGCGGCGAAACAGCGCCGCCGCACCGGGCAGGGCACGCTGCTTTTCGTCGACGAGATCCACCGTTTCAACAAGGCGCAACAGGACAGTTTCCTGCCCCACATGGAGGACGGAACGATCCTGTTGGTGGGGGCGACCACCGAAAACCCCTCGTTCGAGCTGAACGCCGCTCTGCTCAGCCGGGCGCAGGTGCTGGTGCTGGAGCGGCTGGGCGAGGAAGACCTGGAGGCCCTGGTAAAACGGGCCGAGGGCGAACTGGGCCGAGACCTGCCGCTGGATACATCGGCCCGCGCCGCGCTGCTGGACATGGCCGATGGCGATGGGCGCGCGCTGTTGAACCTGGTTGAACAGGTGACCTCCTGGCGGCTGGCCAAACCGCTGGACACCGATGGGCTGAAGACGCGGCTGATGAAGCGCGCCGCCGTCTACGACAAGTCCGGCGATGGCCACTACAACCTGATCTCTGCCCTGCACAAATCCGTGCGGGGGTCCGACCCCGACGCCGCCCTCTACTGGTACGCGCGGATGCTGGAGGCGGGGGAGGACCCACGCTACCTGGCCCGCCGCATCACCCGTATGGCGGTCGAGGACATCGGTCTTGCCGACCCGCAGGCGCAGGCGGTTTGCCTGCAAAGCTGGGAAACCTACGAACGGCTTGGCAGCCCCGAGGGTGAACTGGCCATCGCGCAGGCGCTGGTCTACCTGGCGCTGGCACCGAAATCGAACGCCGCCTATGTCGCCTACAAGGCCGCGCGGGCATCGGCCAAGAAGACCGGCAGCCTGATGCCGCCCAAACATATCCTCAACGCGCCCACCGGGTTGATGAAGGACCAGGGGTATGGCGCGGGCTATGCCTATGATCACGACGCCGAGGACGGGTTTTCCGGGCAGGACTACTTTCCCGACAAGATGGACCGGGCCGCTTTCTACGAGCCTGTGGAACGCGGCTTTGAACGCGATCTGCGCAAGCGGGTGGATTATTTCGCGCGGCTTAGGGCGCAGCGCCGGGACAAGTGACGCCCCTCCCCGACCACCCGCCTTGGCCGTGCTTGACATCCGCGCCCCCCGCCGCCATGTCCGCGCGCATGACACCCCTTCTGCAAGTTGCGCTGGGCGGCGCCCTTGGCGCGTCGGCCCGCTATATGACAGGCATCGCCACGGCGCGCCTGTTGGGCAAGGGATTCCCCTGGGGCACGCTGACCGTGAACATCGTCGGATCCTTCCTGATGGGTGTCCTCGTCGTGGCCCTGCTGCACCTCAGCGCGAACCGCTACGCGCCCTTGCTGATGACCGGGGTGCTGGGCGGGTTCACCACCTTCTCGGCCTTTTCGCTGGATGCGATTACCCTGTATGAACGTGGGCAGGGCGCATTGGCGGCGGCCTATGTCGCGGGGTCGGTGATCCTGTCGCTGGCGGCGCTCTTCGCCGGTCTCACCCTTGCACGGAGTGCTGTTTCATGAGCCGAGTTCAAACCGTGACCGTGGGGCCGGGAGATGGCGACCAGCGGCTTGACCGCTGGCTGAAGCGGCATTTCCCGCAGCTGGCACAAGGCCGTATCGAAAAGCTGTGCCGCAAGGGAGAACTGCGCGTGGATGGCGGGCGGGTCAAGGCCTCGACCCGGCTGGAAGTGGGGCAGCAGGTCCGCATTCCGCCCTTGCCCGAACCCGGACAGGTGGAAAGCGCGCCGAAATCCGCTGTTTCGGACCAGGACGCGAAGATGATCCGCGATTGCGTGATCTACAAGGACGACCACCTGATCGCGATCAACAAGCCCCCCGGGCTGGCCACGCAGGGCGGCAGCAAGCAGACCCGCCATGTGGACGGGTTGGCCGAGGCGCTGACCTTTGGCTACGACGAGAAACCCCGCCTGGTGCACCGGCTGGACAAGGACACCTCGGGCGTCCTGGTGCTGGCCCGCACGCGCGAGGCGGCCAAGGCGCTGACCGCCGCGATCCGTCACAAGCTGACGCGCAAGATCTACTGGGCGCTGGTCGCCGGCGTGCCCACACCCTATCTGGGCGAGATCCGCTATGGCCTGGTCAAGGCGCCGGGACACGGGCACCACGGCGAGGGCGAAAAGATGCTCTGCGTCCACCCGCGCGACATGGCGCATACAGAGGGTGCAAAACGTGCACACACTTTGTATGCAACGCTCTACCGTGTTGCAGGGCGCGCCTCCTGGGTGGCGCTGGAGCCGATCACCGGGCGCACACACCAGCTGCGGGCGCATATGGCCGAGATCGGACATCCGATCATCGGGGATGGCAAGTACGGCGGCTCGGGGCAGGAAAACCTGGGCGACGGCTGGGGCGCGCAACTGGGCGGCGACATTTCGCGCAAGCTGCACCTGCACGCGCGCAGGATGAGCTTTGAACATCCGTTCACCGGCAAGCCCCTGACCCTGACGGCCCCTCTGCCGTCGCATATGGCGCAAAGCTGGGACACGCTGGGCTGGACCGAGGACATTGCCGCCGACGATCCTTTCGAGGAGCTGCAATGAGCCTGAGCCTCGTGATTTTCGACGTCGACGGCACGCTGGTCGACAGCCAGGGCGATATCCTGGGCGCCATGAGCATGGCCTTTGCCAGTGAGGCGTTGGAGCGCCCCACGCGCGAGGCGATCCTGGCGATTGTCGGCCTGTCGCTGCCGCAGGCCTTTTCGCATCTCGCGCCAGAGCTTGGCCCGGTGCAGCGCACGCGGTTGGTGGAGGCCTACAAGGAAGCCTATGCCGGGTTGCGGATGAAAGGCGGGCCGGAGGCCTCGCCGCTTTATCCCGGGATCCCCGCGCTGCTGGAGCGGTTGTCGGCGCGCGATGACGTGTTGCTGGGCATCGCCACGGGCAAGTCGCGGCGCGGGCTGACGGCGCTTTTGGAAAGCCACGGGCTGACGCAACGCTTTGTCACCCGGCAATGCGCCGACGATAACCCGTCCAAACCGCATCCCGCGATGCTGTTCAACGCCATGGACGAAGCGGGGGTAGAGGCCGAGCGGGCGATGATGATCGGCGACACGAGCTATGACATGGACATGGCGCAGGCCGCAGGCATTCCGCGCATCGGCGTGACATGGGGCTATCACCCGCGCGAGGCGCTGGCCGTGGCGGAACATGTCGTGGATGACGCCGCCGGGCTGGAACGCGCCATAGACACCGTCCTGGAGGGTATGACATGAGCGAATGGGCGCTCAAACGTTTCTGGAAGACCGCCGAAGTGACCCCGGCCGAGGGCGGCTTTGCCGTCACGCTGGACGGGCGCGGGGTCAAAACGCCGGCCAAGACCTCGCTGGTGGTGCCGACAGAGGCGCTGGCGCGCGAGATCGCCGGGGAATGGGCCGCGCAAGAGGAAAAGGTGGATCCGACCGCCATGCCCTTTACCCGCATGGCCAATTCCGCGCTGGACAAGGTGACGCCGCAGCATGCCGCCGTGGCCGAGATGCTGGCCGCCTATGGCGACAGCGACCTGTTGTGCTACCGTGCCGATGACCCCGAGGGGCTGGCAGAGCGTCAGCGGCAGGGCTGGGACCCCTTACTGGACTGGGCCGGGGAGACTTTTGGCGCAAGGCTGGTCCCGGTGGCCGGGGTCATCCACCAGCCGCAGGATCCGCAGGCGCTGGACCGGCTGAGCGCAGAGGTGCATGCACAATCGCCATTTCACCTGGCGGCCTTTCATGACCTCGTGTCCATGTCCGGTTCGCTGGTGCTGGCGCTGGCGGTGATCCGTGGTGCATGTGCCCCCGATGAGGCCTGGGCGCTGTCGCGGATCGACGAGACCTGGCAGGAAGAGCAATGGGGCGTCGATGAAGAAGCCGCCGAAATTGCCCAAAGAAAACGCGGCGAGTTCCTGCATGCGAGTGTTTTCCATTCGCTCGCAGATGGTTAGACAGCGACGAGACGGGCGGAACCTTGCCTTTCCGATTGGCATCCTTGCTTGACCTTTGGGCGGGAATCCGCCCAAATTGGCCCAGCGTCGAGGGGGGATCGGATCAAGGACCCCTCCGTTTTTTTGTCCGGCGGGAGCCGGTCTTCGAGAAGCGAGATCCGGGGTTAGAGAACGGCATGCTGAGGTTACTTCTATGCGCGACGGCCTTTCTGGCCTGTGCCGTCGGCGGCGCCTCGGCTGGTACGCTGAAGGACGTCAAGGACAGGGAAGTCCTGAATTGCGGGGTCAACTCCGGCCTGATCGGCTTTGCCTCGCGGGATTCGCGCGACGAATGGGCCGGTTTTGACGTCGACCTGTGCCGCGCCATCGCGGCGGCTGTGCTGGGCGATCCCTCGGCCGTGGAATTCGTCGAAACGACGAACCGCACGCGCTTTACCCTGCTGCTTGCCGGGGATCTCGACGTCCTGGCCCGCAACACGACCTGGAGCTTTGCCACAGACGTCGGCGTGAAGGTCGATTTCGCCGGGATCAACTATTACGACGGGCAGCGGTTCATGGTGCCCAAGTCGCTTGGTGTCTCCTCTCCGACGGAGCTGAACGGCAAGCGTGTCTGCGTGCAGCCGGACACCAAGACGGCGATGAACCTGGACGAGTATTTCGCCCGAAACAACATCACCTATGACCCGGTCGCGGTCGAAAGCACGGCGCAGGCGCAAACCTTTTACCTGGAAGGCGAATGCGAGGTCTTTACCGGCGATGCCTCTGAACTGGCCGCGATCCGCGCCGCCTTCAAGGCGCCGGGAGATCACCTGCTGCTGGACGACGTGATCTCCAAGGAGCCGCTGGGCCCGGTGGTGCGCCACGGGGACGACGAATGGGCGGACGTGGTGCGCTGGGTCCTGAACGCGCTGATCTCGGCAGAGGAACTGGGCGTGACCTCGGTCAACATCGACGAGATGCGCGAAAGCACGGACAACCCGGAAATCGCGCGCCTGCTGGGCACCGACGGGCTGATGGGCGAGATGCTGGGCCTGGATGCGGAATGGGCCGTGCGGGCGATCAAGGCCGGCGGAAACTACGGCGAGATATTTGCCCGCAACATCGGTGAGACGACGCCCATCGGCCTGTCGCGCGGGCTGAACCTGCAGTGGACCGATGGCGGGTTGCTGTATAGCCCGCCGTTCCGCTGAGTGTTGAACGGGGGAGGGGGCGCCATGCCCCCGTCTCCCTGCGGTCGTCTCCCCCGGAGATACCTGCAGCCCAAAGAAGCCCTGGAAACCGCGTCAGCCGGTCAGATCGCGCGGGACGATAAAGGCCTGGGCGGTGCCGCTGTGTGGCTGCAGCCTGCTCCAATCGTCGATGCTGAACCGGGCCACAAGCGTGGCGCAGGTCGGGTAGGCGGCAAAGCGCGGGTGGTCGGGCGGTGCCTGCAGCATCTCCTCGGCAAATTCGGCGATGCCGGGATTGTGCCCCAGCATCATCACGCTGTCGCCCTGCGCGGATTTCAGGATCTCCAGCATGGTTTCGGGGGCGGCGTGGTACAAAGCCCGCTCGAACCGGGTGGGCACGGTGACGTCGATCAGCTCCAGCGTTTCGCGCGTGCGGGCCGCGGTCGAGCAGAGGACCTCGTCCGGAAGATATCCATTCTTGCGCAGCCAGGCGCCAATGGCAGGCGCGGCATCGCGGCCCCTCGGGTTCAATGGCCGATGGTGATCCGGCAAATCCTGATTCCAGTCGGATTTTGCGTGACGCACCAGGATGAGCTGTTTCATGGCGCCTCCGACCCCAGGAAGGCCCTCATGTGAAACGCGGATTGCGCCGTGCGGCGCGAGAACCCCTCCGATACCGGGCAGGCGCGGCGGACAAGGCAGCCCTCTGTCCGGCAGGTTGCGCCCTCGGGCGTCAGCATATGGGCCTTGCAGCGGGCCACGTCATAGGTTTGACCGGGGCCAAGCGCCCCCACGGGGCAGGCGGTTTCGCAGGGGCGCGGACAGGTGCCGCAGGGTTGTGTGCCGGTCTGCGACAGGGGCAGGCGCACGGGCAGGGCCACGGCGCCCCGGTAGCTGATGAAAAGCCCGGCGGCATCATGCACCAGCATCCCGACCGGAGAGGACCACGCGCGGCCCGTTCCCAGCGCCCAGGACAGGAACGGCGCGTAGGGTGGCCCGTCCGACGGAAAGATCGCCGTTCCCCCCCAATCCTCGGCCACGGCTGACAGCACGCGTTTCGACCAGCGGTCGAGCGGGTCGGGTGCGCCGTCGAGGTATTCCGGGGAGGCGGTGAAGAGCGGCCAGAAATGCGGCTCGTCCGGGCCGAGCAGCAACAGGGTGCCAGTGCCGTCAGGCGCGCCGTCGTCCCTGTCCGGGTGCAGCGCGCCGCGCAGCCGAAGCCCGGCACGGGCGGCGGCCAAGTCGGCGTCCTGCAGGTCCTTGGGGATCATTTCGGCAGAGGCGGCCGGGTATCCGAGCGGATCATCGAACCGGAGCCATGTTCGGTGAACAGTTCCAACAGGCAGGCATTGGACACCCGACCGTCGATGATGACCACCGCGCGCACGCCCTCTTCGATGGCCTTGAGCGCGGTTTCGGTCTTGGGAATCATTCCGCCCGCGATCACGCCCTCGGAGGTCATCTTGCGGACGTCGTCCGGCGTCAGTTCCGTGACCACCTCGCCGTCTGGTCCCTTGACGCCCTGCACGTCGGTGAGCAGCAGCAGGCGGTCGGCCTTGAGCGCGCCGGCGATGGCACCGGCGGCGGTGTCGCCGTTGACGTTGTAGGTTTCGGTGGCCTGGGTGCCGGTGGCGACCGGGGCCACGACGGGGATGATCCCGGCGGCAAAGAGATCGCGCAGGACCTGCACGTTCATCTCGATCGGGCGACCGACGAATCCCAGTTCCGGATCGTCGGGTTCGCAGACCATCAGGTCGTCATCCTTGCCGGACAGGCCGACGGCGCGGCCGCCTTCGTCCATGATGGCCTGCACGATGCGCTTGTTGACGAGGCCGGTCAGAACCATCTCGACCACCTCGACGGTGGCCTGGTCTGTGACGCGCTTGCCGCGGACAAAGGTGCTTTCGATGTTCAGACGCTTGAGCATTTCGTTGATCATCGGGCCGCCGCCATGCACCACGACAGGGTTCACGCCGACCTGGCGCATCAGCACGATGTCGCGGGCGAAGGCGGCCATTTCCGCGTCGTCGCCCATCGCGTTGCCGCCGAATTTCACCACGACGATGGCGCCGGTGTAGCGCTGCATGTAGGGCAGGGCCTCGGAAAGGGTCCGGGCGGTGGCGATCCAGTCTCTGTTCATGTTCTGTCGTCTCATCTCGGGTCTTCCAGGCGGGCGCTTGGCGCAGAATGCCCCGCGCGGGGCGGAAATTCCAGTGCCGGCGCCGCGATCAGCCGAGGCCGGCGATGATGGCGCGCAGGGAGGCGATACCATCGCCCTTTTCGCTGCTGGTCACCACGATCTCGGGGTAGGCGGCGGGATGCTTGGACAGGCGTTCGCGGACCTGGGCAAGGATCTGTTCCTGATCCTTGGCCTTGACCTTGTCGGCCTTGGTCAGGACCGCCTGAAAGGTCACGGCGGAGCGGTCCAGCAGGGTCATGATCTCGTCATCCACGGCTTTGATTCCGTGGCGGAAGTCGATCAGGACGAAGGCGCGGCGCAGGCTGGCACGGCCCGAAAGGTAGGATTTCAGCAGGGCCTGCCAGCGCGCGACCACGTCCACCGGCGCATTGGCAAAACCATAGCCGGGCAGGTCGACCAGGTAGTGATCGGCGCCCAGCGTGAAATAGTTGATTTCCTGCGTGCGCCCGGGCGTGTTCGACGCCCGCGCCAGCCCCTTGCGACCGGTCAGCGCGTTGATCAGGCTGGATTTGCCGACGTTGGACCGTCCGGCAAAACAGACCTCTGCCCGGTCATCGGGTGGCAGCCCGTCCATGCCAACAACGCCTTTCAGGAAATCCACCTCGTGGCCTACGAAAAGCTTGCGGGCCGCCTCGCGGGCGGCGTCATCGGGTTCTTCCGCGATCGGAAAGGCAAGTTGCATCACAGAACCTCCACGCGATCGCCAAGCGCGATCCGTCCGCTGCGCACGACCTCGGCCCGGACCGAGAAATCGCGATGATCCCAGTGATCCAGCGTGCCTAGCACGTCATGATCACGCCGTCCGGTGTCGGGATTGTTATGGGTGGCAAGGCAGCGGTCGGTGCGTTCCCGCGGGATCAGGACCGCCTCGCCGATCTGCACCTCTCGGTCGATCCAGTCGAATTCCTCCCAGGGGGCGCCGCCGTCGAACCAGAGGTTGCCGCGCCATCGGTGGATCGACAGGGCATGGCCCAGCCGTTGTTCCACGGCGCGGTGCGAGGACAAGTTGCACAGTGTGACCGAGGGAAAATCGCTGTCAGTAAAGCCGCGCTTCGCCCCACACACCACCCGGACGGATTGCGCCCGAGTCTCCGGGATGAAGCCGCCCGCCCAGTCGATCAGCGTGTCGCCTTCCTCGTCGGGGCGCAGCGTCAGGTCTTCCCGCTCGGGGTGCGAGAGGGTGACGGTGGCCGTCGCCTCGTCCAGCCGGGCAGAGATCGCCCCAAGCGCGGGGGCCTTGCTGCCGATCGAGAAGTTGCGGCAGGACACCCATTCCGATCCATCGGCGCTGGACTGGTCGTGCGCGACCGCCCAGTGCCGGTCCCAGGGCAGGGTCTGACCGGCGCTCAGCGTGACCGCGTCCAGCTCTTCCCGGCCGTGGCTCTTGATCGGAAAGCGCCAGATCGCGGTCAGGGAACGGGTCATTTGCTGTCCTGCTCCTTGTCCTTCTTCTTTTTCACGCTGGACTTGATGTTGCCCAGGATGTCGGGCGTGTACCCGTGGCTGCGCATGATCAGGTACTGTTGGCAGAAGGTGATCACGTTGTTGGTGATCCAGTAGACCACCAGGCCGCTGGCGAAACCGCCCAGCATGAACATGAAGACCCAGGGCATCCAGGCAAAGATCATCTGCTGCGTCGGATCGGCGGGCGCCGGGTTCAGCTTTTGCTGCAACCACATCGAGATACCCAGCAGCAGGGGCAGGATGCCGATGAAGACCAGTGCCAGGATCGACTGCGGATCGGGCGTGCCCCAGGGCAGCAGGCCGAAGAGGTTGTAGATCGAGGTCGGGTCAGGTGCCGAGAGGTCGTTGAAGGGACCAAAGAAATTGGCGTGCCGCAGCTCCAGCGTGACGAAGATCACCTTGTAGAGCGAGAAGAAGATCGGGATCTGCAGAAGGATCGGGAGACAGCCCGCGGCCGGGTTGACCTTTTCCTTCTTGTAGAGCGCCATCATTTCCTTCTGGAGCTTCTCGCGGTCGTCGCCCGCGCGCTCCTTGAGCTTTTCCATCTCCGGCTGGAGTTCCTTCATCTTGGCCATCGAGGCGTAGGATTTGTACGCCAGCGGGAAGAGCACGGCCTTGAGCAGCACGGTCAGCGCGATGATCGCCAAGCCCATGTTGCCGATATGCAGGTTCAGCCAGTGCAGGACGGCAAAGATCGGCTTGGTCAGGAAGAAGAACCAGCCCCAGTCGATCGAGTCGAGGAAACGGTCGATGCCGGCCTTCTGGTATTCGCGGATGGTTTCCCATTCCTTGGCGCCGGCGAACAGCTTGCTGCTGACCTCTTGGCTGGTGCCGGGCGCCAGTTCGATGGTCGGCAGCACCGCTTCTGTCTGATAGATGTCGCGGCGGGCATCGTATTTTACCACCGACTTGAACGGCGTGCCTGCGTCCGGGATCAGCGTCGCCATCCAGTAGTGATCGGTAAAACCAACCCAGCCGGTTTCCTGCACGCGCTCGACCGTGGCCTGCGTGCCCTCGGCGGGCAGCATGTCGAGGTCGGGCATGTTCTTGTACTTGGTCTGCTCCAGGATGCCGTCGGACATCTGCAGCGCGCCTTCGAACAGCACGAAGAAATTTTTCAGGTCGTCCGGTTCGCCGTGGCGCGCCAGCACACCGTAGGGCGCAAGTGAAACCGCCTGGTCGCCGGTGTTTTCGACCGCCTGGGTGACGGAGAACATGAAATCCTCGTCGACCGAGATCGTCCGACGAAAGATCAGCCCGGCCGGGCTTTCCCAGCGCAACGTTACCGGGGTTTCGGGGGTCAGGGTTTCGCCGCTTTCGAGCGTCCACGAGGTATTGGCTCCCGGCACATCCGTCAGCGCCAGGCCCTTGCCCGGGGCCCAACCGTAAAGCGCGTAATAGGGATTGCTGCTGCCGACCGGGTCCAGCATCTGGACGATGGGCGACTCGTCGGACAGTTCAACATGGTAGTCCTTGAGCCGCAGGTCGTCGATGCGACCGCCGGTGAGCGAGATCGACCCTTCCAGCCGGGCGCTGTCCAGCGGCAGGCGCGGGGCCTCTGTCGTGTCGGCATTTGCCGCGGGGGCCTCTGCCGGTGTGCCGCCGCCAAGCGGGTCTGCCGCACGCGGCGCGGTCGCAACACCGTCGGGCGCCGGGCTGTCGGTTTCGGTGGCCACGGGCGCATTCGGATCCTCTGTCGGCTCCGGAGGGGGAAACAGCAGGAACCATACAAGGATCACGACCATGCTGAGCGCAGTCGCGAGAAGCAGGTTCTTGTTCTGATCGTCCATGAGGCCGGCCACCTATCCGTTGAAAGTCATCGCTGGGTTCAAACGTCCCGCAGTGCAAAGGTCAAGCGGAATCCAGCCGGACGGGGCGGTGTGGCACATGGGTGCCGACACCCCGCAAGGGGGTGGCGCATGTTCGGAAAGGGCTTTCCCGGTCAGCCGGTGGTGCCGCCCAGTTTCCTGGCATCGGCGATCCGGGCGGTGTGTTCATGTGCCCAGTCGATCAGCTTGTCGACGGGCATCGGGCGGGCGATGCCGAAGCCCTGGACGTGATCACAGCCCAGCTGGGCCAGCAGCGCGTGTTCGCCCACGCTTTCGACACCCTCGGCAAGGGTTTCCAGGCCCAGCCGGTCCGCCAGGCCCAGGACGGCAGCCAGCATCCGGTGCTGTTCCTCGTCCCGGTCGACGCGGGTGACAAAGCTGCGGTCGATCTTGAGCCGGTGCACGCGGAAGCGGCGCAGCGAGGTGATCGAAGCATGGCCCGTGCCGAAATCGTCTAGGTCGATATGACAGCCGATCTTGCCCAGCTCGACGATGTTGCGGGCCACGATCCCTTCGGGCGCCCCTGCGATCACGGTTTCCAGCACCTCGATCCCCAGCCGTTCCGCCGTCAGGCCGAAGCGGTCCAGCTCCCACTGGATGCGGTCCACAAGGCGGGGATCGCGCAGCTCGGGGTCGGAGAAATTCACGCTGACACGCGGAATGTCGAGGCCGGCCTGGTCCCAGCTGCGCAGGGCGGTCAGCGAATGCTGCAGGATGACCTCTGACAGCTGTTCCATGCGCCCGGCGTCTTCCAGCACGCGCAGGAACTGTGCGGGCGGGACGATTCCGCGTTCCGGGTGGATCCAGCGGGCCAGCGCCTCGACCCCGCTGATGGCCCCGGTCGAAGTGCAGATCTGGGGTTGGAACCAGGGCTGGATCTGGCCGTTCGACAGGGCACGGTCCACCTCGTTGCGCAGCGAGCGCTGCTCCATGTGGGCCTGGCGCATGTTTTCCGACCAGGCGCGAATGGCCGAGGGGGCATTGGCCGTGGCCTCTTCAAGTGCGACCTGCGCGGCTTCCATGAATTGCTTGCCGGTGGCGTCATTGCTCAGCCGCAGGCTGCCGCAGAATCCGATGCAGCCCGAGAGATAGCGCATGGCATCGCCAACGGATGCCGGTTCCTCGACCGCGTTCTGCAGGCGGCCAGCCAGTTGCAACAGCGCCTCCAGGTCCAGCCGCAGCGAGGGGCCGAGGAAGATCACGAAACGGGTTTCGCCCAGGCGCAGGGCCTCGTCATCGCGGCGCAGGGTCTTGCGCAGGCGGCCCAGGGTCAGGTCGCGCAGGGCGTCGACCGTCGCCTCGTCGGCCTGCTGGGCAACCTCGGTGAGGCCATCGACCTCGATCAACAGGCAGGCCGTGGCCAGATTGGCCGCGCGCGCGGTGTCCAGCGCCTGTTGCGCCAGCTGCGTGGCCGCGATGCTGTCGACGATATCGGCCTGATCACTTCCCGACCGCCCATTGCCCCGGTCTGCGGGGACGCCGACCAGCAAATAGAGCCCCGGCGTGCCCAGGGCGACCACCAGCAAGAGCGCCTCACCGCCCAGCCAGAAGGCGGCAAGCGCCGCCGCGGGCAGGAATGCCAATGCCTGTGGTCCCTGCAGACCCCGCCGCATTCCTGTGCGCAACGTTGTCGGAAGCGCGCGAAGTGACGCCAACATGCCCGTGTCCTTGTACCTCATAAGGGTGAGACTAGGCGACGCTGGTAACTCGGTTCTTAACGCGGCTCGGGGTTTTTCAAGGAATTGGGCGATTCCATGTCGCGCATGAGGCCGGCAAAGTCGAACAGCCCGGGATCCAGCATGTGCGACGGGCGGATGTTCATCAGCGCCCGGAACATGACCTGACGCCGCCCGGGTGCGTTTTTCTCCCATCCATCAAGGATTTGCTTGACCTGCTGGCGTTGCAGGCCGTCCTGGCTGCCGCACAGGTCGCAGGGAATGATCGGGTAATTCATCGCCCGCGCGAATCGGTCGCAGTCCGCCTCTGCCACATGTGCCAACGGACGGTAAACGAACAGGTCGCCCTCTTCGTTGACAAGTTTCGGCGGCATGGTCGCCAGTCGCCCGCCGTGGAACAGGTTCATGAAGAAGGTTTCCAGGATGTCATCCCGGTGATGGCCCAGCACCACGGCCGAACAGCCCTCTTCGCGCGCGATCCGGTAGAGATTGCCCCGCCGCAGGCGCGAGCAGAGCGCGCAATAGGTCCGGCCCTGGGGCACCTTGTCGACCACGATGGAATAGGTGTCCTGGTATTCGATCCGGTGGGGCACCTGCATTTTCTCGAGGAATTCCGGAAGGACCGTCGCCGGAAAGCCGGGCTGTCCCTGGTCGAGGTTGCAGGCCAGTATTTCGACCGGCAGCAACCCGCGCCACTTCAGCTCGTGCAGGACCGCAAGCAGCGTGTAACTGTCCTTGCCGCCGGACAGGCAGACAAGCCATTTCGCGCCTTCCTCGACCATGCCGTATTGTTCTACGGCCTCGCGCACGTTCTGCACGATCCGCTTGCGGAGCTTCTTGAACTCCGTGGTCTTGGGCGCCCCGTGGAACAGGGGGTGAATGTCGTCGGCATGATCCAGCATGTGGCGGGGATACGTCCCCGCCACAAATTGGGCAAGCCTTATCGCGGGCCAAGGCCGGTGCCCGGAACGAAGGGCTGGACCGCGAGGCGCCTGTCCACCTGGGTCCTCGGCGGCAGGCCGACGTCCCGCCTGAGGTGATTGGTCAGATCCTCTGCAAGCGGTGGCGGAGGCCGCATTCTCGGGGCCCGGAACAGGGCGGCCAGCGCGGCGGCCAACACCCTGGGCGCGCCGTGTTGCGCGATGGTGGAGGTGATGTCGGTGCTCGGATGCGGAGCGACTGGATGATTGATCATATGTGATTCCCGGCACGAAAACGGCCGGACTCCTGGTCTGGTTTGAAATGGACCGACAGCGCACGGGGGATTCCGGGCGTGGATGTCAGCGATGGCTGGTTGGAAAATGGCCCGCGTCAGGCGGGGGCCGAAAGTGAAGCGGTTTTAGCCCTGGGCCGATCGGCGAAAGCCGTTGCCCCAGGTCGCTTCAAGCGAGGTCGCGCAGCGCGAGAAAGTCAGATCGTTCATGTCGGACCTCCTCTGGTTGGTGCGTGGTCTCTGCGGGGTCGTTAGCCGAGCCCGGTCGAAAAAGAAATGTGTTTCTTGGAAAATCCCGGTGCCCGGAGGAAAGCCGCCCGGGGCTGTGGTCAATCGGGCACGTTGTCGATGCCGGACCCGCCCCAGGGATGACAGCGGGCAATGCGCCGCGCGGCCAGCCAGCTGCCTTTGAGCGCGCCGTGCTTTTCCAGCGCTTCAAGCGCGTAGACCGAACAGGTGGGGTGAAAGCGGCAGCCATGCCCGACCCAGGGGCTGAGGATCAGCCGATAGGCACGCACGGGCAGGGCGACGATATGGGCGAGGGGGCTCATCTGTCGCCCCCGTGTACCTTGCGCAGGGCGTGGCGCAGGTCTGCCTGCAGGGCGGCAAAGTCGCGCCAGGCGGTCTTTTCCGCGCGGCCGATCAGGACATAGTCCCAGCCATCCCGGCCCTGCTGAGGCAGAATCAGGCGCGCGATCTCGCGCAGACGGCGCTTGGCGCGGTTGCGGGCCACGGCATTGCCAACCTTCTTGGAACAGGTGAACCCGACGCGGATACCATCCGCCTCGCCGTCCTGGCGCTGGCGGGCCTGCAGCAGGAACCCTTCGGTCGGGGCGCGGCGGGCACGGGCGGCGCGCAGGAAATCGGCGCGCTTGGCCAGAACCGACAACGGCAAAAAGGCCGCCTCGGAGCGATCCGCGGCGGCTTTTTCGTCGGCGTTCATCTCCCGCTCCGCTGTGGGCGGCGTGGGGATCAGGCGCTCAGGCTCTTGCGGCCGCGGGCGCGGCGCGCGTTCAGGATCTTGCGACCTGCCTTGGTGGCCATGCGGGCGCGGAACCCGTGGCGACGCTTGCGGACGAGGTTCGACGGCTGGAAGGTGCGTTTCATCGCGGCTACTCCGGTTCAATGCTCCCGAGTCGACTCGGGCGCAGGAAATTCGAAGCCCTGCCTATAGGGGGGCGGGCGTCCCCTGTCAAATGGGTGTCATGGTTTTTTTGCCTCCGAGGCGGGCACCTGCCAAAAAGACAGCGGCGCGCACTGGGACACGAAGACACAAGGGCGCGCGCCCTGCATCTTTGTGGCCTTCCTGTTCCCGCTGCAACACTTGCATGCCGCCTGACCGGTGAAATGTTTCACTCTGGCCTTTCGGGCGTGAATTTCTCACGCTGGGGTACAAGCCGGATCAAGCGGGCGTGAGACGGCTGTTTTCCCGGAGGCGGCGGGGGCATGTATTCGGTGCCCCTGACGCAACCCAAAGGCCCAGAACGATGAGCGACATGACCGATACGCCCCAACCCGGCCTCAGACGCCACCTGCCCCTGCTGGCCATCCTCGTGGTGGCGGTTATCGGGTTTTTCACGCTGGGCGACCTGCTGAGCTTTCAGACACTGGCCGACAACCGTGAAGCGCTGTTGGCGTTCCGCGACGCGCATTACGTTCTGACGCTGGGCGTGTTCATGGCGGTCTATGTGGCCATCGTCGGGTTTTCCCTGCCGGGGGCCACCATTGCCACGCTGACCGGCGGGTTTCTCTTCGCGACCTTTCCTGGCGCGCTCTACAACGTGACCGCCGCCACGCTGGGCGCCACCGGGATCTTCCTGGCCGCCCGCTGGGGGCTGGGCGCGCGCCTGGGGGACAAGCTGGAGCAGTCGAAGGGCATGGTGAAAAAGATCAAGGACGGGATCGACGAGAACCAGTGGTCGATGCTTTTCCTGATCCGGCTGGTCCCGGCGGTGCCCTTCTTCATTGCGAACCTCGTGCCTGCCTTTCTCGAGGTTCCGGTGCACCGCTATGTCATCTCGACCTTTCTGGGCATCATCCCGGGCGCGGTGGTCTATACCTCTGTCGGCGCGGGCCTGGGGGAGGTCTTTGAGCGCGGCGAGACGCCGGACTTGGGTATCATCTTTGCCCCGCATGTCATCCTGCCGATCCTCGGCCTGGCGGCGCTGTCGGCCCTGCCGATCGTGCTCAAGGCCCTGCGTGGCCGGAAGGGGATCTGAGATGGAAAAGCTGACATGTGACCTGCTGATCCTCGGCGCCGGTTCCGGCGGTCTGTCGGTGGCCGCAGGGGCCAGCCAGATGGGCGCCGATGTGATCCTGCTGGAAGGGCACAAGATGGGCGGCGACTGCCTGAACTACGGCTGCGTACCCTCCAAGGCGCTGATCGCCAGTGCCAAGGTCGCACAGGGGATGGCGCATGCCGCCGCCTATGGGGTGGCCGATGCCGTGCCGCAGGTCGATTATGCCGCCGCCAAGGACCACGTCGCCGAGGTGATTGCCCAGATCGAACCGGTGGACAGCCAGGAACGGTTCGAGGGTTTCGGCGTGCGGGTGATCCGTGAATACGGGCGTTTCCTGTCCGACCGTGAGGTGGAGGCGGGGGGCTATCGGATCACGGCGCGGCGAATCGTGGTCGCCACGGGGTCTTCGCCGCTTGTTCCGCCGATCCCGGGATTGGATGGTGTGCCCTACCTGACCAATGAAACGCTGTGGGAGCTGCGTGAGCGCCCCGAGCATCTGCTGATCATCGGCGGCGGTCCCATCGGGATGGAAATGGCGCAGGCGCACCGTCGGCTGGGCAGTTCCGTGACGGTGATCGAGGGCGCCAGGGCGTTGGGCAAGGACGACCCCGAACTGGCCGGTATCGTGCTGGAGTCCCTGCGGGGCGAGGGTATCGAGATCGCCGAAGAGGCCCTTGCACAAGAGGTTCGGGGCACGGCGGGCGCCATCGAGGTGGAAGTCAAGGACGGGCGCGTGTTTCGCGGTTCTCACCTGCTGGTGGCGGTGGGGCGCAAACCCAATATCGACAGGCTGAACCTTGAGGCCGCCGGGATCGAGACCACCAAGGCAGGTATCAAGGTGGACGCCAGCCTGAAGAGCACAAATTCCCGCGTTTACGCCATTGGCGACGTGGCCGGAGGGATGCAGTTCACGCATGTGGCGGGCTATCATGCCGGGATCGTCATCCGCTCTGCCGTGCTGGGGTTGCCCGCGAAAGCCAGGACCGATCATATCCCCTGGGCCACCTACACCCAGCCAGAACTGGCGCAGGTGGGCCTGACAGAGGACGCGGCGCGGAAGGCGCATGGCGACCGGATGGAGGTCGCGCGGTTTGACTACCATCACAACGACCGGGCCATCGCTGAACGCAAGACCCGCGGTGTCATCAAGGTCATGGTGGTCAAAGGGCGGCCTGTGGGCGTGTCGATCGTGGGCCATCAGGCCGGCGAATTGATCAACCTCTGGTCTCTGGTGATCGCCAACCGGCTCAAGATGAGCGCGGTTTCGAACATGGTTTCTCCCTATCCGACCATCGGGGAGATTAACAAACGGGCCGCGGGGGCCTATTTCTCCCCCAGACTGTTCGAGAACGAGACGGTCAAGAAGGTGGTGCGGCTGGTCCAGCGCTGGCTGCCCTGAGTACGGTAGGACATGGTCAACTCGCTTTCCGGACGTTTCCTGATCCTGACCATCATCTTCGTGATGGTGGCAGAGGTGCTGATCTTTGTTCCCTCGGTGGCACGCTTCCGCGAGGACTACCTGCTGGCCCGGCTTGAACGGGCGCAGATCGCCTCGCTGGCCTTGCTGGCCGACGACATGATCGAGCCGGAGCTGGAGAAGGAGCTGCTGGACAACGCCGGCGTCTTCAACGTGGTGCTGCGGCGGGACGAGATCCGGCAGCTGATGCTGTCCTCGCCGATCCCGGGCGAGGTGGCGCAGACCTTCGACCTGCGTGATGCGACGGCCTGGGTGCTGATGAGGGACGCGATCCTCTGCCTTGTCGACAGCGACTGGACGGTGATCCGGGTGATCGGCGATCCCTTCCGGGATGGCGGAGAGCTGATCGAAGTCACGATGGACGGCGGGCCGCTGCGGGCGGCGATGATTGACTATGGTCTGCGCATTCTTCTGCTGTCCGCGGCGATCTCGATCATCACGGCGGGACTTTTGTTCCTGGCGGTGCGGTCCTTGCTGGTCAAGCCGATCAAGGGTGTGGTCGGCCATATCCAAACCTATGCCCAGGCGCCCGAAGATGCGCGGCGGATCATCAAGCCGTCAGCCAGCGTGCGCGAACTGCGCGAGGCCGAGGAATCGCTGCAATCCCTGCAGACGCAGCTGACGCAGGCCTTGCGCCAGAAGGACCGGCTGGCGCAGCTGGGCGGGGCGGTGGCGCGGGTCAGCCACGATCTGCGCAATATCCTGACCTCGGCGCAGCTCTTTACCGACCGGATCGAGATGTCCGAAGACCCGGTGGTGCAACGCATGGCGCCCAAGCTGGTCAATTCGATCACGCGGGCCGTCTCGCTGTGCGAAAGCACGCTGGCCTTTGGCCGCGCCGAGGAACCCGCGCCGGTCATGACGCTTTTCAACCTCGCCGAACTGACCAACGAGGTGCTGGAGGCCGAAAGGCTGGCCATCGGCGAGGCGGATGTTTCGCTGAGCGAGGACATCCCGGCAGGATTGATGGTGCGCGGCGATCCGGAACAGATCTACCGCGCCCTGTCCAACATGGTCCGCAACGCGCGACAGGCCATCGTGGCGACGACCCAGCCGGGAGAGATCAACATCGCTGCCCGGATCGAAGAAACGGACTGGGTCATCACCGTGACCGACACCGGCCCGGGCCTGCCGCCAAAGGCGCGCGACCACCTGTTCCAGCCTTTCCAGGGGGGCGTGCGCAAGGGCGGCTCTGGCCTTGGGCTGGCCATCGTGGCGGAACTGGCACGCGGACACGGGGGCAGCCTGAAGCTGGCCCGGACCGATGACACCGGCACCTGCTTCGAGATCCGCCTGCCGATGGGCGACGTCGGCTGAGGCCGCGCGGTTTCAGACGAACAGCAGGGTATCGGCGTCCAGTGTGAAGCTGCCGTGGAACGTGACCGTGTGCGCCCCAGCAGCATCGAACCGCAGGATGAGGCCGGTTGCGTCCAGGGCGGCCGCGTCGGTCGGTGTCGCGTCGGCGGCGTCGATCACGCCGTCCGTGTTCATGTCGAAATCGGCAATCGTGTCGTAACCTGGCCCGGTGTCGAGGATCCGCGCCACATCCGCGCCGTCGACGCCGAAATCATAGATCACGTCCTGGCCGAAATTGCCCTGGAAAACGAAAGTATCGGCCCCGGTGCCGCCGATCAGGCTGTCATCCCGGCAAATCCCGTAATCGTGTCGTCCCCTCCAAGCCCGTCGATGGTGTCGGCCACCGGGGTGCTGTCAATCGAATCGTCGCCTTCGGTCAGACCGGTCGGGCCTGGGATCCATCGTTCTTTGGCGCGGCAGGCTGGCGGGACCCCGTTTGGTCATGAAAACAGCAGGTCGGCGGCGGCCAGGGACGCAGTTTCATAGAACATTATTGAAAGTGTTCCCGCGGCATCGAAGGCAAGCGTCAGCGAGGTGCCGTCAAAGGCCACCTTGTCGGTCAACGCCGCGTCGGCGGCGTCGATCACACCGTCAGTGTTCACGTCGAAGTCGGAAAAGGCGTTGAACCCGGCGGCGGTGCCGAGCACGCGGGCGATATCCTCGCCGGGGGTGAAGTCAAAGACAACGTCCTGTTCAAAGCCGCCAGTGAACTGGAACTCGTCCGCGCCCGTGCCGCCGCTGATCTGGTCGTTGCCGCCACCGCCGATCAGCGTGTCGTTTCCGGCCTGTCCGGTCAGCCTGTCGTTGTCCAGCCCGCCAAAGAGGCGATCGTGTCCGTCGCCGCCCTGCAACAGGTCCTTGCCCTCCAGCCCGTACAGAAGGTCATTCCCGGCGAGACCCCGAAGCGTCTCTTCGCCTGATGTGCCCGTCAGCGTGTCACCGGCGCTGCCGCCGATCAGCACCTCGAACCCGGCGATGCTGTCGCCCGTGGCGGCCCCGCCCGTCGTCTGCGCGCCAAGGTTCACGGTCACTGCAAGCGTGAAGGCCGCATAGCTGAGCGTGTCCGTGCCGTCGCCGCCATCGAGGCTGTCGCTGCCGGGGCCGGCGTAGACAACGTCATCGCCGATCCCGCCGAGGATTGTGTCGTTGTCCGCGCCGCCGGAAAGCGTGTCGTTGCCCTGATCCCCCTGAACGAGGTCCTGCCCGTCCTGGCCCGCGACAATGTCGTCTCCGTACATGCCGTAGAGGCTGTCATTGCCGTCGTTGCCAAAAAGTGTGTCCTGCCCGATGTGCAACGCCCATTGCTGAGAGCCGCGCAGGATGTCGTCGCCCGCGCCACCGTAGAGCAGATCGTCCTGCCGCCCGCCCTGCAGGGTATCGTTCCCGTCGTTGCCGTAGAGCGTGTCATTGTCGTCCGAGCCGAAGATGTCATCGGCAGAGGCATGGCCGAAAATGAGGTCATTGCCGGTGCCGCCGTTGATGACATCCAGTCCGGAGCCACCCGAGAGCGTGTCGTTCCCCCCCAATCCCGACATCCTGTTTCCGGTCGACGAACCGATCAGGGAATCGTCCCCCGTGTCTGAGCCGATGATTGCCTCGAAGGAACTGATGGTGTCGCCCTGCGCGTCGCCGCCCGCGGCGGTGTCCAAATGGAGGTTCACGGTGACGCCTGTCAGGCTGGTGGAATAGTTCAGCGTGTCGACGCCAACGGTGCCCATCAGGGAATCGGCGCCGGGGCCGCCGGTGACCGTATCGTCACCCGCGCCAGCGTTGATGGTGTCATCCCCCGGCCCGCCAGAGAGGACGTCATTGCCCGAAGCGCCGATCAGGCTGTCGTGGCCGTTGCCGCCATCCAGCGAATCGTTCAACAGGCCGCCGTCCAGCACGTCGGCACCGTCGCCGCCGAGCAGCGTGTCTTGGCCGCCGTAACCGAGCAGGGTGTCATTTCCTGCGTTCCCTTCCAGCCGGTTTTCGAGGTAGTTGCCCTCCAGCAGGTCGCCGCCCGCGCCGCCAAGGACATATTCCAATGACTCTATGACATCACCCGTTGTCAGCGGATCGCCAGACACCGTGTTGTTCCACAGGCGTACCGTGACAGCCGAAAGCGCAGCGGAATAGTCAAGCGTGTCGCGCCAAAAGCTCCCAATCAGGTGATCTGCTCCCGGTCCGCCGTCGAGCGTGTCATTCCCCACGCCGCCAAAGAGCGTATCGTCGCCTTCGCCGCCCAGCAGAGAGTCGTCACCGAGGCCGCCATGGAGGCTGTCGTTGCCCGGGCCGCCGTCAAGAAAGTCGTTCCCGAAGAACACGTTGCTGCCATCAAGCGTATCGTTGCCCGCGCCGCCGATCAGCGTATCCGACCCGGCGCGACCATCCAGAAAGTCGTCGCCGTCATTGCCGATCAGCAGGTCATTTCCGCCGCGGCCCAAGAGGGAGTCGTTGCCCGCGCCGCCATCGATGGTGTTTGCGCCATCAGTGCCTTTCACCGTGTCATCGCCTGTGCCGAGTTCGACGGAGGAGATGGCTCGCAGGGTGTCGCCGTCCACCAGCGGGTCGCCATGCGGCAGATCGGCGGGGTTGTATGGCCAGTAGAGGGTCAGCCAGACATCGCCGGCCGTCGCCGAGTAATCGGCATGGTTGTCCCCCGTTGTCCCGTCGATGGAGTCCGCGCCCAGGCTGGCGATGAAAGTGTCATTCCCGATACCGCCATACAGGGTGTCTTCGCCGTCGCCCCCGTCGAGCACGTCATTGCCGGCATTGCCTTCAAGCCGGTCATTGCCGCCCAGGCCGCGCAGCGTATCATCGCCTTCCAGGCCGAAGATCGTGTCGGCCAGCGCGGTTCCGTCAAGGATGTCGTCGCCGGTTCCGCCTGTGAACAGTCCCATAACAGTGCTCCTTTGAATTCCAAATCCGCCAGGGCAGTTTATATCGCGCAGGTTGAATGCGATACACTGCATCGCGACGCGGACATTGATCTGTGCCAATCTGCGCGCAGGGATTTCGGGCCGGGCGCTGAGTGATGAAAAACCTTGGATTGCCTCTTGCAAAGCCCGGAAGTGGCAGGTAAATGCAGCCCTCACGGACCGATAGCTCAGCTGGATAGAGTACTTGACTACGAATCAAGGGGTCGGGGGTTCGAATCCTCCTCGGTCCGCCACTTCCCCCCCCCCTGATAACATTGGGGAAAGTGGCGTAATGGCGATCATACCCGCCAAAACATCCATCATCGTATTTGCGCTTGGAACCGACGCGGTGCGACATTCTCCCTGCCGGACGTAGAGCCCGCAAAGGCCGCGGATCAAGCTCGGGAGCCGCTTTCTCACACCTACTGAGGCAGCTGCGCGAGATCGGCGCATAAATTGCGGCCAGATTCGCCCTGCACTTCGACAGTCGTATGCAGCCCCGCAGTACACCTTTCTCGCAATTGCATTGCCTGTCGTCGGAATCTTGGCGCTCAACGGGGCGTTAACCGGAGAAGCTGCGCCCTTGATCGCCGGGGCCATGGGATACGCCTTTGGGAGGACACCTTCGAAAGACTCAGGCTAAGTCTTGATCTACCGACAGCGCGTCCGGATGTGGAGGTATGATCCCATATGCCAGTCACGACCGGCCCAGAGCGGATGAGGTGGGTGGCTCCTGCTCCACCGGCATCGAATGTGCCAAAGTGCAGTTGTCAACGACTGCAAGGAAAGGAGCCACCCAATGACAGTAAAGACAGTCGGCCTCGATCTGGCCAAGGACGTTTTTCAGGTGCACGGCATTTCGGAGAACGGCCGCGTGATCTTCAATAAGGCCATCAAACGCGCAAAGATGCTCGCATTCTTTGAGACGCTGCCACCTTGCACG
>NZ_JAHXRQ010000019.1 GCF_019392335.1 Mameliella sp. CS4 | reverse complement strand
CCGATAGCGCGCCATCGAAAACGGAAACGAGCGACAGAAAATCCGCCGCTCGTGTCCTACAACTCGGAATGGCGCCGTGCCTGGCACGGGGGCTTTCTTTCGTCTTGCGGTGCGGGATCAGCCGTTGGCGGCGGGCTTGTAGCTGATCGTCTCGGCGGCGGTGAACCGTCCGCCCGACGTCTTGCGGATCTTGCCCTCGCGCAGCAGCTGGCCAAAGCTGCGCAGCCGGTCCTCGCGGGAGCTGTCGGTAACCTCGGCCTGGCGCAATGTCGTCATCAGCTGCGGGCGCGAGAACTGGTCGCGGCCCTCGACGTAGGACATGTAGGCGGCGGCGGCCTCCAGGAGCTCTGGCAGGTCGGCGGCGCCCACGTCCTGGGCATAGGCGGCAAAGCCGGACGCGGAGCCGGACTCTGCGGTGGTGTCCGGCGCCGGCTCTGTGCGGCGCACGCGGCGCGGGCGGACCGGGCCGGCCTCGGCGGCGTCAGAGGCCGCGGCGACACGCTGTTCTGCAACCAGTTTCAGCGGCGTGGGCGCATCGTCATGGGCCGCGGGGCGGGGGCTGGGGTGGCTCACGCTTTGCGGGCGGCGCGGGCGCACCACGTTGGCCAGGTCCTCGCGGTAGGGTTCCTGTTCCTCGGCGGCATCCGCCTTCTGGCCCAGCAGCCGGTCGGCCTTGGTGGCGGCCACGGCGGCGCGCAGGTGGGCAATGGCGGTGCGACGGCGGTTGCCCTCGGGTTCGTCCATCTCGGTGTTGGTCTGGTCCAGCAGGCGTGAGGTGTCGCCGTCGCCGACCTCTCCTTCGGTCAGCATGGCGCGGGCGGGGCTGGCCAGCTTGACGGCCTTGCGGGCGCTGTCCTGGACCGCCTCGGCCACCTCTTCGTCCCAGTCCCGGGCCGGCTCGGCCTCGGGGGCGGTGATCGGGTTGTCGAGCCGCAGAGGCGCGGAGGCCTCATCGGGCGTGGCGGCAGTTGCGGCTGCGGTGGCCATCAGGTCCGCGTCCGCGTCCGCGTCCGCGACAGTGTCCGTGGCATCCGCCAGGGCGGCATCGTCATCCTCGTCCCAGGCGCCAAAGTCGCTGGCCAGTTCCGCCTTCACGGCGGCCAGTTCGCGGGCCAGTTCCTCTTCTTCCTCGGGGCTGAGGCTGCTGGTCTCGTCCGGGGTGAAGCCCCCGGGCGCGGTGTCGTCCAGCACTTCTTCCAGCGTGCCTTCGTCGATGGCCTGTTCAAAGACGGCGCGCTTGACCTTGACGATGCGGGCGCGCACCGGGGCGGGCTCGGGTTGATCCTCGGGGGGCAGGTCATCCATCTGTGCCGGTTCGGGCGCTTCTGCCACCGGGTCCGGCGCGGCCTCTGCCGCCCAGGCCCGGTCAAGCGCGGTCTCTGCATCATCCTCGGGCGCCTCGGCCAGGTCATCGCTCTCGTCCGGCCCGGCATCCGGGCGCATCGGCCCGGTGGCCATTGCAGCGGCGATGGCGGTCGTGGCGGCCAGGGGCAAGGCGCCCGTGGTCCGCTCATTTTCCTCGTCGTCGTCCTCGGCCATCAGGCTGGCCACGGCGGCATCCAGTGCGCTGTCGTGGTCCTCTTCCGGTTCCTCAAGCTCGGCGGACAGGCCCGAACCCACATCGGAGTCCTCTTCGTCCTCTTCGGCAAACAGGGAGTCGTCCAGCTCAGGCGCGTCGGCGTCGCCGCTTTCGACGACCAGTTCGTCCAGCAGCGTTTCCAGTGCGTCGCTTTCGGGCGCCTCTTCAGGCTTTTCCACCTCTGCCACCGGCGGCTCTTGCGCATCCTCTTCCTCGACAGAGGCGACGACGGCACGGATCCGGTTCAACTTGGCGGTGATATCGTCCGGAGCGGAGGTCTGCGGAGCAGGCGCAGCCTCCGGCCCGTCGGGGGCCACGTCGTCCAGCGCGACCTCGGGGACGAGGTCGGCGGTCGCGGGCTCCGGTCTTTCGGTCAGAACGGCGGTGGCCTCGATGGTATCGTCATCGGGCAGCAGGTCATCGGCAGTGGTCTCGTCGGCGCGGCCCGACATCGCGGCGGCCATCGCCCCGGCAGAGGCGGCGGCGGCCATGACGCGCGGCGGGCTGCCCAGCGACAGCGTGCCGCTGCCCGGCTCCGACAGGCGGTCGCGCAGGTACTCCGAAGCCAGTTCGGGATCGAACTGCGGCGGTTCGGCACCAAAGAACCGGTCCTCTCCCACGACACCGCGAAAGAATTGTGTGGCTTCCTTGACCGCCTCCAACGGATCGTCGAACCCCTCGGCGGTGCAGGAGAAGGTGCCGTAGGACACGGTCAGGATCTTGCTCGAACTCACCATAGTGCTGCTCACTTTCTTTCGTTCTGCAACAGAGTGTTTACCACGCTGACCGGGACGAAAGCTGATCGAATCTGTGCCCGGAAGGGTATCATTTCGTGACCGGATTGTGATCTGTTTCCCAAACCGCCATTAATTCGCCATGAAATCTAAAATTGTTCATAGCGATGCGCCGGTTCTGCTTGTGGGCGGCGGCGAGGTCGATGACGCGGTGCTGGCCCGGGCGGTGCAGGCGGCGGAGGTGGTCGTTGCGGCCGACAGCGGCGCGGCCGTGGTGCTGGCGCAGGGGCGGATGCCCGACGCGGTCTATGGTGACATGGATTCGCTGGCGCCAGAGGTGCAAGCCCGGCTGGATCCCGGCGTGCTGCGGCCCATCGCGGAACAGGACAGCACCGATTTCGACAAGTGCCTGCGCCATATCTCGGCGCCGCTGGTCTTTGGCTACGGGTTCCTGGGCAAGCGGCTGGATCATCAGCTGGCGGCCATGACGGTGCTGGCCGCGCGCGCCGATGTACGCTGCGTGCTGATCGGGGCCGAGGACGTGACGCTGCTTTGCCCGCCCGAGCTGGTGCTGGACCTTGCTCCGGGCACGCGGCTGTCGCTGTTCCCGATGGCGCCGGTCACGGGTCGGTCAGAGGGGCTGCGCTGGCCCATCGACGGGCTGAACTTTGCGCCCTCCGGCCCGGTGGGCACCTCGAACGAGGTGACGGGGCCGGTACGCCTGTCGATGGATGCGCCCGCGATGCTGCTCATCCTGCCGGTGGAATGCCTGAATGCACTGCTTGCGGGACTGGCCGCCGCGCCCGGTGGATGGCCCGCTCGCGCATGACGATATACAGCCCGGCGGCGATGGTGACACCGATCCCCAGCGTCGCCAGCGGCCCCGGCAGGTCGCCGAAGATCACATAGCCCACGGCGGTGGCAAAGGGGATTTCCAGGTACTGCATCGGCGCCAGGGTCGAGGCGGGCGCATAGCGCAGCGACCATGTCATCAACAGGTGCGCCAGCGTCCCCGCGACGCCCATCGCCGTGATCAGGCCCCATCCGCGGGCAGAGGGCGCGATCCAGGCCAGCTCCTCGACCGCGTCGCGCGGCGTCAGCGCCATGACCGGCACCATGATCGCCAGCGCGATCATGGCCGAGACCGCCTGCATCGCGATGGGATCGGTCTCTCCGGCGATGCGCCGCGTCACCAGCATGAAGAGCGCAAAGACCACCGCCACGCCCAGCGGCAAAAGCGCGGGCCAGCCAACCTCGGAAAAGGCCGGCTGCACCACCATGAGCGTGCCGATGAACCCCACCGCGCTGGCCGCCAGCCGCCGCCAGCCCACTTCTTCTCCCAGGAACCAGAACCCCAGCAGCAGCAGGATGAAGGGCATCACATAGGCGATGGCGATGGCATCGGCCAGCGGCAGGTACAGAAGCGAGGTAAAGACCAGCGAGATCCCGGCGATATGCAAGAGTGTGCGCAGGGTGACATAGAACAGGATGCGCCCGTCCATCTGCCAGACCCGGCGTGTCGCCACGGTCAGAGGCACCAGGATCGCCGCCTGAAAGGCAAAGCGCAGCGTCACCAGTTGGCCCACCGCCATCTCGGGGCCCAGCAGTTTCGCCAGCGCATCGGCAAAGGGCGCCAGCAGGCAAAACGCCAGCATCAGGGAAATGCCCATCATGGGGCGATCAAGATCGGTGCTGCTCATGCGCGGACCCTAGCGACGGGGTGACCGGGGCGAAACGGCAAAAGCGCCTAGCTGCCGTCGGGGCGGTCCAGGGTCTCCAGCAAGGCGGGTAGCGTGGCGACGGGCAGTTCCGGACTGCGGCGCCAGGGGGCGTAGCTGTACAGGGTCACAGCTCCGAACAGGGTCAGCGCGGCGACCGGCACCACCATGCCGACCAGCCGGTCGGTCTCGACCCCGGTGGCCAGCGCCGCGATCCCGATGCCCAGCCCCATCACCAGCGCCAGGACCCCGATCCCGAACCAGACCATGCGCAGCCTGCCGGTTTCGCCGATCCGCTCCGGCAGGTCCGGGGCATGACGGGCCAGCCGCTCGGCCACGGCGCTGCAGAGCGCGCGGTGGGCGGCCCGATCCGGGTGGTCGGCGGGCAGGCCGAGGCGGCTGTTGATGGTAATCCGGATCAGGCCCGATGGTGCTGTCAGGTCCAGCCGCCGCAACCGCATCAGCTGGACCTTCGAGTCGACAAGGGTGGCCTGATCGACCGTCGACAAATCAAGGGGCCCCTGCGGCCCGGTCAGAATGTCTCCGTCCAGCTGCCAATCCTGCGGCCCGCGCAGCGGCGCGGGACAAAAGCGATAGGTCTCAGCCAAGCGCGCGCCAGCCGATGTCACGGCGATGTACGCCCTCGGGCCAGTCGACCGCATCCACCAGCCTATAGGCGCGGTCGCGCGCCTCTTGCAGCGTTGCGCCGCGCGCGGTGGCATTCAGCACCCGCCCGCCATTGGCCAGCACCTTGCCGCCCTCCGCCTTTGTCCCGGCGTGGAACATCATGTGGAAACTGTCCTCGGGCAGGGCGTCCAGCCCGCGGATTTCGGTGCCCTTGGCATAATCGCCGGGATAGCCCTCGGCGGCCAGGACCACGGTCATCGCGTGATCTTCGGCCCAGGTGACCTGCGCTTCGGCCAGACGTCCATCCGCACAGGCATGCATCAGGTCCAGCGCCTGCGCGCCCAGCCGCAGCATCAGCACCTGGCACTCGGGGTCGCCGAAACGGACGTTGTATTCCACAAGCCGGGGCTGGCCGTTCTCGATCATCAAGCCAACGTAAAGCACACCCTGGTAGGGCATCCCGCGCCGGGCCATCTCGGCCATCGTCGGGCGCACGATTTCCTCCAGCGCCTTTTGCGTGACCTCGTCTGTCATGACGGGCGCGGGCGAATAGGCCCCCATGCCGCCGGTGTTGGGGCCGGTGTCGCCTTCACCGATGCGCTTGTGATCCTGCGCGGTGCCGATGGGCAGGCAGGTCTCGCCGTCGACCAGAACGAAGAAACTCGCCTCTTCGCCCTGCATGAAATCCTCGATGACGATTTCGGCCCCGGCCTCGCCAAAGGCCCCGCCGAACATCTCGTCCACGGCGGCTTTGGCGGTTTCCTCGTCCATCGCCACAACGACGCCCTTGCCGGCCGCCAGCCCGTCGGCCTTGACCACGATCGGCGCGCCCACCGCTTCGATGTAGTGATGCGCACCCGACGGGCCATTGAAGGCCACCCAGCTGGCCTGCGGCGCATCCGCCGCGTCGCAGATTTCCTTGGTGAATTTCTTCGACGACTCCAGTTGGGCCGCCGCCGCCGAGGGCCCGAAGACAAGGATGCCCGACTCGCGCAGGCGGTCGGCCACACCTGCGGCCAGCGGCGCCTCGGGGCCGATGATGACAAGGTCGATGGCGTTTTCGCCTGCGAATTCCGTCACTGCGCCCGGGTCCTCGATATTCAGCCGCGCGCATTCGGCGATCTGCGCGATCCCGGCGTTGCCCGGGGCAACGATCAGCTTGTCGCATTTCGGGTTCTGCAAGGTGGCCCAGGCGAGGCTGTGTTCGCGGCCGCCGCTGCCGAGGATGAGGATGTTCACGGGCGCACTCCTATGCTGGCCGGGGGGCAGGCGGACCCGTCGCTTCCCCGGGGATTTGGACCAAGAAGACGCCGGGGGCGTCTTTTCGGGCGGTTGGCCGTCGTTTAAGGTCAGCGGCAGGCAAGAGCAAGCGAGGCGGCATGGACCTGATTGACGACGGACCAGAGGGCAACACGCCGGAATTCAGCGTCAGCGAACTGTCGGGCGCGGTCAAGCGCGTGATCGAGGGCGAATTCGGCTTTGTCCGGGTGCGGGGAGAGGTTGGACGCGTGTCGCGGCCGCGCTCGGGGCATGTCTACCTTGACCTCAAGGACGACCGTTCGGTGATCTCGGGCGTGATGTGGAAAGGGGTCGCCGCCCGTCTGCAGACCCAGCCCGAAGAGGGGATGGAAGTCATCGCCACCGGGCGCCTGACAACCTTCCCCGGCCAGTCCAAGTACCAGATCGTGATCGAGGACATCCGCCCGGCGGGCGCAGGCGCGCTCATGGCGATGCTGGAAAAGCGCAAGGCCGCCCTTCAGGCCGAGGGGCTGTTTGCGCCCGAACGCAAGAAACGCTTGCCGTACCTGCCGGCAATCATCGGCGTCGTGACCTCGCCCAGCGGCGCCGTGATCCGCGATATCCTGCACCGTCTGCGCGACCGGTTCCCGCGCAAGGTGCTGATCTGGCCGGTGGCGGTGCAGGGCGCGAAATGCGCCCCCGAGGTGGCCCGCGCCATCGAGGGGTTCAACCGGCTGACCCCCGGCGGCGCCTTGCCGCGCCCCGACCTGCTGATTGTCGCGCGCGGCGGTGGCTCGGTCGAGGATCTCTGGGGCTTCAACGAGGAAGTGGTGGCGCGGGCGGCGGCGGCCTCTGACATCCCGCTGATCTCGGCGGTGGGGCATGAAACCGATACCACCCTGATCGACTTCGTGTCCGACCGGCGGGCGCCGACGCCCACAGCGGCGGCGGAACTGGCGGTGCCCGTGCGCATGGAGCTGATCGGCGCGGTGCGCGATTTCGGCACCCGGATGGAACGCGCCATGTCGCAGCGGCTGGAGGTCCGGGGCCAACGGCTACGCGATCTCTCTCGTGCTCTGCCGCGCCCCGAGGAACTGCTGGATGGGCCGCGCCAACGGCTGGACCTGCACGGCGAACGCCTGCCGCTGGCCCTGTCGCGGTCGGTGGAACGGCGCAAGCTGCATCTGTCAGAGACCGCCGGTAGCCTGCGCCCCGGCGTCCTGACCCGCGCCATCGCCGTGGAGCAGCGGCGGCTGGAGGATCGCGCCGCACGCCTTGCTCCGGCGCTGGCCCGTCTGGTCGCGGCCCGACGCGAGGCGCTGGGCCGCCGCGCCGACCGGCTCAGCCCGCGCCAGGTCACGCGCGAGATCGCGGTGGGGCAGGAACGGCTGGCGGGCCTGACCCGCCGGCTGGACGAGGCGATGACCGCCCGCCAGGGCGAAAAGCGCCGCAAACTGGATGCGCTGATGCGCCTGCACGAGACGCTGGGCTACCGCGAAACGCTGCGGCGCGGCTACGCCGTGGTGCGTGGCGACGGGCATGTGGTCACGACCAGGGCCGCCGCCGAGGGCGCCACGGGGCTCGAAATCGAATTTGCCGATGGCACGCTCAAACTTGGCGGGCGTTCCTCACCCCGAAAATCGGCCAAGCCGAAACCGCCGGAACAGGGCAGCCTGTTCTAGCTCCGAACCTTCATTCTGCGTCACAACCGCCCGCAGGCTTTCCTTTTCTTCTGCACTCGCATAGGATTCGCTGCATTGCACCAATGCCGGGGAGGGCGCCTGTGGCCGAGAGTGAAAAACCGCTGCTGATCAAGCGATATGCCAGCCGGCGGCTCTATAACACCGAGACCTCCGACTATGTCACGCTCGAGGACATCGCCGGGTTCATCCGCGACGGGCGCGACGTCAAGATTGTCGACCTGAAATCCGGCGACGACCTGACCCGCCAGTACCTGTTGCAGATCGTGGCCGAGCACGAAAGCAAGGGCCAGAGCGTCCTGCCCATCAACGTGCTGACCGACCTGGTGCGCAGCTATACCACCCAGGCCACCAGCGCCGTGCCGCAGTTCCTGGCCGCCAGTTTCGAGATGTTCCGCGACAGCCAGTCCAAGTGGTTCGAAAACGTCAATTCCATGAACCCGATGGCCAAGGGGTTCGAGGCGATGCAGGCCCAGCAAGAGGCTTTCCTCAAGGCGATGGGCGGTCAGCTTCCCGGTGAAGAGGGCGACAAGCCCGCGCAGGAAAGCAAGGAAGACCTCGAGACCATCAAGAAACAGCTGTCCGACCTGCAGAACAAGCTGTCCAAGCTCGACAAGTGATCTATCCGGCCGGGGGCGCCCCGGCCGCCCTCGTTGCGGCGACAGGGGCGCGGCCTGACCGCCTCAGGTGCCGTAGGCGCGTTGCGGCGTCATGGCCTGTTCTGCGGCGCGTGTCAGCACCGCGGCCACGGCGTCACAGTCCGTGAGTGAGAGGCGGGCGGGCAGGCGGGTGTCGCAGGCACGCATCAGCATCGCGCGGGTCCGCGGCAACTCGGGCATTTCGGGCAGGAACTGCCAGTTCCAATAGGCGCGGGCATTGTCGCGGCTCAGGCCAAAGACCTGCACCTTGACGCCCTCGGCCCCGGCGGACTCGACAAAGGCGCGCACCTCGGCGTCACTCATGCCGCACAGGTTGAACTGCAGCGAATCCGGCGCGCGTTCCTCGGGCGCCAGCTTTGCCGGGACCGCGATCCAGGGGCTGCGGTCGATCTGCGCCGCGACATGGTCATGGTTGCGGCGCCCGTCCGTTACCCGACGGTCGATATGCGGCAGTTGCGGCCGGATCACCGCTGCCGAGAGGTTCGACATGCGCAGGTTGTAGAGCGGCAGCTTGTTCTGCCAGCGGGCAAAGGCCTCTTCCAGCTCGGCGGTATTGTCGCCGGGGCGCAGGTGCTTTTTCCAGGCGTGCTCATAGGCGCCCGACAGGATCACGGCGCGGGCCACGATCTCGGCGTCGTCTGTCACCAGGATGCCGCCTTCGCCGGCATTCACCAGCTTGTAGCTCTGGAAACTGAAACAGCCGACACGGCCCAGCGTGCCGATCTTGCGCCCGTGCCAGGTGGTGCCCAGGCTGTGTGCCGCATCCTCGATCACCGGCACATCCGCCTCGGCGCAAAGCGCCAGGATCGCGTCCATGTCCGAGGTATGGCCGCGCATGTGGCTGACGATAACCGCCTGCACGCCGGGCAGGCGGGCGGCGAAATCCTTCATGTCGATGCGGTAATCCTCGCCCACCTCGCAGAGCACCGGCACCAGCCCCGCGTGCACGATCGACGAGGGCACGGCGGCAAAGGTAAAGCCGGGGATCATGACGCGCGCGCCCCTGGGCAGGTCCAGCGCCTCCAGCGACAGGAACAGGGCCGCCGAACAGCTCGACACCGCAAGGGCGTATTTCACGCCCATGAACTCGGCGAACTCGCGTTCCAGCAGGGCAACGGGGGCATCTTCGGGGGCGGTGTACCGGAACAGGTCGCCGGACTGCAAAAGGCGGTCGATCTCGGCGCGGGCCTCGGCCGGGATCGGCTCGGCATCGTGCATGTTCGGAAGCATGTTTTCAAAATCCTGAAGTTCGGTTTTCGAAAATGTAAAACAGTTAAGGGTGTGAGGGAAGCCCCAAAGCGTCGCAGGCCCTTCCGGCAAGCAGTGCGTTTGGTCGCGGGCACGGCATTGGATCCGCTCCACGGATCCGATCCAGTTGTCCCAATTGTCGGAGTGAGTGCAGGCTACAGGCCCAGTCGGTCGCGCATCGCGTACCAGGTCATCGCCAGCACCAGCAGGGGCGACCGGAACGCGGCGCCGCCCGGAAAGGCGGGGCTGGGCAGGGCGGCGAAGGCGTCGAAGCCTGACGATTGCCCGCGCACCGCCTCGGCCATCAACAGGCCGGCCTGCACCGCGTTGCCCACCCCGTGCCCGGAATAGCCCGAGGCGCTCAGCACATTAGGCGCAAGCCGGGCCAGATGCGGCAGGCGTTTCATGGTGATCGCCAGCGTCCCGCCCCAGGCATGCGTCAGTTCCACGTCGCGCAGATGCGGAAAGATCTCCAGCATCGGCTTGCGCACCGTCGCGCGGATGTCCGCGGGGAAGCGATAGCCATAGCTCTCGCCGCCGCCGAACAGCAGCCGCCCCTCCGGCGACAGCCGGAAGTAATTGACGACAAAGCGGTCGTCCGACACCGCGATTTCCTCACGCAGCACGCGTCCGGCCTCTGCCCCCAGCGGTTCCGTCGCCACCACGAAATTGTTGATCGGCATGACCCGCGCCGCCACCTGCCGGTCCAACCCGCCCAGGTAGCCGTTGCAGCCCAGAACCAGGTGATCGGCCACCACGCGCCCAGCGTCGGTCTGCACGGTCACCGTCTTGCCATGCCGGATGTGATGCACATGGCTGCGCTCGAAAATCCGCGCCCCGGCGCCTTCTGCTGCCCGTGCCAGCCCCAACGCCAGTTTCAGCGGGTTCAGATGCGCCGCCCCCCGGTCCAGCACCCCGCCGCGATAGGCCGGAGAGGGGCAGAGCGCCGCAAAGGCCTCCATGTCCAGCACCTCCAGCGCATAGCCATAGTGACGGTCCATATGCGCGGCATAGTCGTGCAGCTCGCGCACCGATCCGTCCGAGGACCCGGCCCAAGCGATGCCGTCGCGCAGATCACAGTCGATCCCATGCCGGGCCGCCAGGTCCCGCACCAGCGCCTTGGCCGCCTCACCCAGGTCCCAGAACCGGCGCGCCTCTTCGCGCCCCACCATCTTCTCCAGTTTGACCTGGTCCTGCCGCTGGCCGCTGCCCAGCTGCCCGCCGTTGCGTCCCGAGGCGCCAAAGCCCACCCGATGCGCCTCGACCAGCACGACTTCCAACCCGGCTTCGGCCAGATGCAGCGCCGCCGACAGCCCGGTGAACCCACCGCCCACGACGCAGACATCGGCCCGCACCTCGCCCTTCAGCACCGGGTAGGGCGGCAATTCCGGGGTCACCGCCGCATACCAACTCTCGGGATAGGCCCCGCGCCGGTCATTGGAAAACAGAAGATTCACAGGACAACTCCCGGTTTCTTTTGGCTGAAAATACCTCCGGGGGAGGCTCGCAGAGCCGGGGGCAGAGCCCCCATCCCACCACCTGCGCGCGCGTCAGCGCGCACCGCTGGATTACACGTTCAACAACAGGTGCTCTCGCTCCCACGGAGAGATCACCTGCAGGAATTCCTCGTATTCCGTACGCTTGACGATGGAATAGACCCTCGCAAACTCCGGCCCCAGCACCTCGTGCAGCGCGTCGGCTCCGTCGAAGATGTCCAGCGCCTGGCCCAGAACCCGGGGAATGTCGCCCTCGCCCTCGTAGGCATCGCCGCGAAATTGCTTCGACGGGCGCCGCTCTTCCATCAGGCCGAGATAGCCGCAGGCCAGCGAGGCCGCGATGCCGAGGTAGGGGTTGCAGTCCATGCCCGCCAGCCGGTTCTCCACCCGCCGCGCCTCTGGGCCGGACAGCGGGATGCGGATGCCTGTCGTGCGGTTGTCGCGTCCCCATTCCAGGTTGATCGGCGCCGCGTGGTCCTTCACGTAGCGTCGATAGCTGTTCACGTAAGGCGCCAGCACCGCGATGGCCGAGGGCAGATACGCCTGCAGCCCGCCGATGAAATGGAAAAAGGCATCCGTTTCACCGCCCTGCGGGCCGGAAAACAGGTTCTTCCCGGTTTCGAGGTCCAGCACCGAGTGGTGGATGTGCATCGCGCTGCCCGGTTCGTCGGCGATGGGCTTGGCCATGAAAGTGGCGAAACAATCGTGCCGCAGCGCCGCCTCGCGGATCAGCCGCTTGAAGTAGAACACTTCGTCCGCCAGCTTGACGGGCGAGCCATGCCGCAGGTTGATCTCCAACTGCCCGGCGCCGCCTTCCTGGGTGATGCCGTCGATCTCGAATCCCTGCGCCTCGGCGAAGTCATAGATATCGTCGATCACCGGGCCGAACTCGTCCACGGCGGTCATCGAATAGGCCTGGCGCGCGGCGGCAGGGCGGCCGGAGCGGCCCATCATCGGCTCGATGTCCTTGGCCGGGTCGACGTTGCGCGCCACCAGGTAAAACTCCATTTCCGGCGCCACCACGGGTTTCCAGCCCTGCGCCTCGTAGAGCCCCATCACCCGTTTCAGGATGTTGCGCGGGGAAAAGGGCACCGGCACGTCGTGCCGGTCATAGGCGTCGTGGATCACCTGCAGGGTCCAGTCGCCGGTCCAGGGCGCGGCGGTCGCGGTGCTCATGTCGGGCTTCAGGATCATGTCCCGTTCGATGAACCCGTCCTCTCCCGCGGCCTCGCCCCAGTCGCCGGTGATGGTCTGGAAGAAGATCGAATCCGGCAGGTGGAAATAGTCCATCCGGGCGAATTTCGAGGCCGGCACCGCCTTGCCCCGCGCGATCCCGGGCAGGTCCGAGACGATGCATTCGACCTCGTCCAGGCGGCGCCCCTCCAGGTAGGCGCGGGCCGGTTCGGGCAGGCTTTCGGTCCAATCTTTCGGGGCGCTCGTGTCCACGGAATGTCCTTTGCGTTTCAGGCGGCGCGCTCTGGCAGCCGCTTGTGTTTCAGGAAGAAAATCAGGTCGTCGATCAGTTCGGCACTGTCCAGGGGCGCATCCAGCCCGGCCTCGGCCTCTTGCAGGATCTCGTCGGGCACCACGCCGCGACCGCGCTTGTCGATCAGGCCCTTGGTAAAGGCGCGGTCGAACTCGGGGTGGGGCTGCACCGTGTAGGCCTTGCCGGGATAGAGCAGGGCCGCATGTCTGCAGAACTCATTGCTGGCCAGCGTCACCGCGCCCTTTGGCGGCTCCGTCACCTGGTCCTGGTGCCAAGCCATGACCGTTTTCGGCCCGCGTCCCGCAAAGTCATAGGTCTGCGGCCCCACGGCCCAGCCGCCGGGATATTTCACGGCCCGGCCCCCCAGCGCTTGCGCGATGACCTGGTGACCGAAACAGATCCCCACCAGCGGCTTGCCCGCCGCGACGATCTGCCGGATCAACTCTTCGAGCGGCGGCAGCCAGGCGTGATCCTCATAGACCCCGTGGCGCGAGCCGGTGATCAGCCAGCCGTCGGCGGCCTCCGGTCCCGGCGGAAATTCCCCGTTGACCACGGACCAGGTCTCGAACGCGAACCCGGCGTGGGACAGGCGATCCATGAACATTTCCGGGTACTGGCCGTGGTCCTGCGCCAGTTCCGGCACCACGATGCCCGTCTGCAATATGCCGATTTTCATGAAACACCCATGTTCCTGGCCCGCAAGCTAGGCGCGCGCCGCGCGCCCTGCAAGCTCAGACCGTATCCAGGTAAAGGTCCATCTGTTCGTGCTTGGTCAACTCGGCCAGGTCGCGCAACTCCTGCCGCTTGGTCAGGACAAAATTGCGGATCAGCTCCTGCGGAAAGATTCGGGGGATCACCTTGCTGTCGGCAAAGGCCTCGATGGCGCTGCCCCAGTCACGCGGGATATGCGGCAGGTCCTGGTCGTAGGCGTTGCCGGTGATGCGCTCGGGCGGCTCTGTGCCGTCTTCCATGCCCATCAGCGCGGCACCCAGGATGGCCGCCAGTGCCAGGTAGGGGTTCACGTCACCGCCCGCGACCCTGTGTTCGATCCGGCGTGCCGCCGGCGGGCCAGAGGGCACGCGCACCGCCGCCGTGCGGTTGTCATAGGCCCAGCAGATCGCCGAGGGCGCGTGAGAGCCGGGCACGATGCGCTCATAGCTGTTCAGATGCGGGGCATAGACCAGCGCGCTGTCCGACAGCGCCGCAAGACAGCCGCCGATGGCATGGCGCAGCGCATCCGTGCCCTCAGGCCCGCCGTTGTCGAAGATGTTCTTGCCGTCCTTGTCCAGCACCGAGAAATGCGCATGCATCCCGTTGCCCGAATAATCCTCATAGGGTTTCGCCATGAAGCTGGCGGCAAAGCCGTGTTTCCGGGCCAGCCCCTTGACCAGCTGCTTGAACAGCCAGGCATCGTCGGCGGCTTTCAACGGGTCCGCCTGGTGCATCAGGTTGACCTCGAACTGGCCGATTCCCGCCTCGGAAATCAGCGTGTCGGCGGGAATGTCCATGACCTCGCAGGCCTCGTAGAGGTCGGTAAAGAAGATGTCGAAGGCATCCAGCGCCCGGATCGACAGCACCTCCGCCGCGTCCCGCCGCTTGCCCGAGCGGGGACTGATCGGCACCTGCAGGCGCCGCGTGCTGTCGTCGATCAGGTAGAATTCCAGCTCGACCGCGACAACCGGAGTCAGCCCCTTTTCGGCAAAGCGTTTCTGCACGAAGGACAGCGCGTGGCGCGGATCGCCCTCGTAGGGGCGGCCGTCCTCGTGGAACATCCAGATCGGCAGCAGGGCGGTCGGCGCCTCCAGCCAGGGCATGGGGACAAAGCCGCGTTCGGTCGGGAACAGGATCGCATCACGGTCGCCACTGTCAAAGACCAGCGGGCTGTCGGCGATGTCCTCGCCCCAGATGTCGACGTTCAGCGCCGAGAAGGGAAAGCGCGTGCCGCCCGTGAGCATCTTGACGGCGCTGGGGATGGGCATGCGTTTGCCCCGGGCGACGCCATTCACGTCACAGGCGGCGGCTCGGATGGTGCGGATTTGCGGGCGGTCGTGCAGCCAGTCGGCGCTGGGGGCGGGCATGGGGATCTCGTGCTTTCAGAATTTGATCAAATTCATAGGCGAGCCCGCGCCGTTGGGCAAGGGGGGCGTGTCCGCTACGTCGCGGGACGCGGCTGGCCGCCCCTTTTGCGGGCACAGTTTGGCCCGGGTTAACCGTTCCTTGCCGGTTTGTACGTTTTGCCGGAATCGACGTACGTTTTGTACAAAACGTACAGGGCGCACCACCTGCCGCCGGGTCTGGTTACTCCGGCATGAAGGCCCGCGCCTTCTCCCGCACATCGTCGGGCACATCCATCGCCCGCCGGGCTTCCAGAGAGAGCATTACGCACTTGAACAGTGTTTCAAAGGCCAGTTTTTCATCGCCGCAGCGGATCAGCCGATGCCGGAAGGTCATCGACTTGCTCCCGATCGCCAGCACTTCGCTTTCCAGTCGAATGCTGTCGCCCGCCTCCAGTTCGGCAAGAAAGTCGCTCTCAGCATGGACCACCGCAAAGGATAGTTGTCGCCCGCGGCGCATGTCCTCGGCGGTCAGGCCCATTTCGGACTGGATTGCAATGACCCCGTCCGAACAGGCGGCGAAGTAGCGCGAGACATTCATGTGCCCCAGGAAGTCGCAGTCGGACGGATCTACGACAGAGCGAAAAGTGATCGTGGCGGTCATCGTGATTTCCTTATCTAGCTGCAGCCCCCCTTTGGGGAATTTCAGCGGATCAGGTTCATCCGCATCTTCAACCGCCCCCGCACCTCTTGCGGCAGGTGCCGGTTCAGCCGCCGGTTCACCAGCCCGAAACAGGTGATGATAACCAGCGTCACCAGGATGAAATACCCCGCCAGGATCGGGTATGGGACAAAGGGGTTGAAGGTCTTGTCAGCGAAGTAATTGGCGTAGTAGAGCGCGTCGCCCTTTTGTCGCCACGCCGGAAAGCCCGAGAAATAGACCAGCGTCGTGGCGTGAAAGAGAAAGATCGCTTCGTTCGTGTAGGCGGGCCAGGCCAGCCGCAACATGGTGGGCCAGGTGATCTTGCGGAACTTGGTCAGCCCCGAGAATCCATAGGCATCCGCCGCCTCCGTGTCGCCCTTGGGGATCGAGAGCAGCGCGCCATAGAAGATTTCACCGGAATAGGCGGCGGTGTTCAGGAACAGCACGATCGCCGCCCCCAACCAGGCCGAGGTGAAGGGGTCGAAGACGGGCGAGACGGATTTCAGGCTGAGGAAGGCGAAATAGGCAAAGAAGAACTGGATAAACAGCGGGCTACCACGGAAAACAAAGATGAACCATTCCGAGGGTTTGCGCGCCAGCGGGTTCGAGGACGCCTTTCCCAGCGCCACCACCGTCGCCAGGAAGAACCCGGTCAAGAGGGCGATCAACCCGAAGTAGACGTTCCAGATCATCCCCGAGCCGATCAGCGTAAACTGCTGGCAGAGCGTGAAATCCTCGCGCGGCAACAACCGCTCGCCGATGCCGATGGAGCGCAAGCCATAGTCGGCGATGGTCTGCAAACAGCTCATGCCGCTTTCCTCTGCGCTTCGCCGCCGGAGGTCGCCTGGCCGTGGGTCAACCGCTTCATGATCCGGTCGAGTACGATCTCCGACGCCCGCGTGAACAGCAGGTAGAAAACCAGCAGGGCCAGGAAATACCACATGCGCCAGTCGCCATGTGGATAGTCGGTGAACCGGGCTGTCTTGGTCCCGCCCAGTTCGCGCGCCCAGTAGACGATATCCTCGACGCCGAGGAGAAACAGCAGCGGTGTCGCCTTGATCAGCACCATCCAGAGGTTCGACAGGCCGGGCAGGGCAAAGACCCACATCTGCGGCACCAGGATGCGCCAGTAACATTGGCGCGGGCTCATGCCATAGGCCTCGGCGGTTTCCATCTGGGCGCGGGGCACGGCCCGCATCGCGCCATAAAGGACATTGGCCGCGAAGGCCCCGAAAACAATGGCAAAAGTCAGCACCGCCAAGAAGAATCCATAGGTTTCGTGTACCCATTGTGCCGCGTTGCCCTGTGGCAGCTTGGCCGCGGCGCAGACAACGAAATCATTGCCCTGCCGGATCGGCTGATCCCAGTCGGGGCATTTCACCTCGTGCCGGATCCATTCAAAGAACTGGTCGAGCGCGATCACGAAGAACAGGAAAAAGGCGATGTCCGGGACGCCGCGCACCACGGCGATGTACCCACGTCCCAGCCAGCTGATCGGCAGGATGCGCGACCGGGCCGCCGAGGCCCCGGCAAAGCCGAAAGCCAGCGCGGCGGGGGCCGTGATCGCAAGGAGCAGCAGGACCGTACCCACCGAAAAGTAGATGGCCATGTGCTTGCCCGTGGTCAGGTAGCAAGCCATCCATGCGATGTCCGAGAGCGTTTCGGGATCAGTGCAGAAACCGAACATCGTGCCCCCTGTGCGTCCCCACTGTCACCTTTTCTCCGTCCCGGTCAGGTCCACCTGTTTCGCCTTCTTTGTTGACCGTCGCAGAGTTCCCCGGCACGATGTGTCCATTCAACTCATTTTTTTCAGGAGGCCAAAATGCCGGACGAATTCGTGTTCAAAAAGCCGATCCCCGCTGTCGTCGACAATGGATCGGGCATGTTCCAGCCCCCCGCAATCGATACCTTCGAAGACCCGCTGCTGGGCAAGTCCGGTCCGCCGGTCTTTCAGGAGGGCGCATTCACCCCCTACGCCTATCTCAAGATTCCCGACATTGCGGGCGAATCCTTTACCGATGAGGGTTTTGTGCCGCCGGCTTTTGAAGACCCGTTGCTAGGCTGAGGGAATGGCCGCGCGGCACGCACCGCGCGGCCCGAAACTTCAGAAAGTCTCGCCGACTTCCCATTTCTCGATCAGCGCGTTCAGCGTGCCGTCGTCCTTCATCGACTGGATGGCCGCGTCGAACTTGGCGCGCAGCTCGCCGTCGCTTTCGCGCAGGCCCATGCCGATGCCACCGCCGATCAGGACGTCGTCACCGACAAAGGCCAGATCGGCGCTTTCCTCGGCGATGGGCGCCAGGTAGGCCTTGTCGGCCAGCACCGCGTCGGCTTCGCCATTGCGCACGGCGGCGATGGTTTCATCCGGCGTTGCGAATTCGACCAGCGTGGCGCCCATCTCGGCGATGTAGGAGGCCTGAATTGTGCCCGCCTGCGCGGCAAAGATGCCGCCTTCCATGTCCAGGTCCATCCCGTCCATTGCCAGGAAGGCGGAGGGGTCGGGCTGGGTGTAGTTCTGGGTAAAGTCGATGACCTCGTCCCGTTCATCCGTGATCGACATGCCCGCGATGATCGTGTCGTAGTTGCCGGAGACGAGGTTGGGGATGATCGAATCCCACTCGTTCGTGACCCATTCGCAGGTCAGCTCGGCGCGCTTGCACAATTCGTCGCCAAGCTCGCGTTCAAAGCCGGCCACTTCGCCGTCATCGTCGATGTAGTTGTACGGAGGGTAGGCGCCCTCGGTGCCGAGACGGACCACCGAATGGCTTTCCGCGAAGGCCGCACCGGCGAACATCGTCAGCGCCACGGTGCCGATCAAAAACGTCTTCATTTCGTTACTCCCTGTTGGTCTTCCGGCGGCTGTCCCGCCGATTTTTGGTTGCTGGCCCTGGGGGCCTAGGCATGGACGGTCGACTTCAGGAACCCCCGAAGCCGCTCCGATTTCGGCGCGCCGAAGAGTGTCTCCGGCGGGCCCTGTTCCTCGATCAGCCCCTGGTGCAGGAACACCACGTGGTCGCTGACATCAGAGGCCATCTTCATGTCATGGGTCACGATCAGCATCGTGCGCCCCTCTTGTGCGAGCGACTTGATCACCCGTACGACCTCCTGCTCCAGTTCCGGGTCCAGCGCGCTGGTCGGCTCGTCGAAGAGGAGCGCCTCTGGCTCCATGCAGAGCGCGCGGGCAATGGCGGCGCGCTGTTGCTGGCCGCCGGACAACTGGGCCGGGTAGGCGTCGCACTTGTCGCCGATGCCCACCTTGTCCAGGTAGCCGCGCGCGGCCTCTTCCACCTGCGCCCGGTCGCGGCCAAGCACCGTGACCGGTGCCTCCATGACGTTCTGCAGGATGGTCATATGAGCCCAAAGGTTGAACTGCTGGAACACCATCGACAGGTTCGTGCGGATGCGCAGGACCTGCTTGGCGTCCGCCGGGCGGCGGTTGTGGCCGTCGCCCTTCCAGCGGACCGGCTCACCCTTGAACAGGATCTCTCCTTGCTGGCTGTCTTCAAGCAGGTTGCAGCAGCGCAGCAGCGTCGACTTGCCGGATCCCGACGAACCGATCAGCGAGACGACATCGCCCTTGCGCGCCGTGATATCCACGCCCTTGAGCACTTCGAGCGACCCATAGGCCTTGTGCAGGTTTCGGATTTCGATGACGGGCGTTTCGGACAAGCGGAGCCTCGGACAGATCGCGGGATGCCCGGTATCAACACGCAATCGTGCGGGCTTGGCAAGGGGGAGGGTCGCAAAAAGCCCTGCGTGACCTCGGGTCAGGTGGGCGGTGATGCCGGGACAGGCAGGTCGAAATAGCGTTGGGGGTCGAAGACGTGGAAGGAAAGCGGGCCGCCCATCTCGTAAGGGTCGCCTTGCGGAACAAAGTCAACGACCGCGTCAAGCAGCGCCGCCCGAAGCGGCGCAGGATCAGTGCCTCGGGAGGCTATCAAGGGCAATCCCGGTGTGGCCGCTGTATGGCCGGCAACATGGACCTTGGCGGAGGCTGGCTCAAAACGCTTGAGCAGACGCCAGGTCACCGCATCGACAAATGCGATATCCGCGTGTCCCTGAGCCACCGCATCAAGCGAACCGGCATGGGAGCCGGTTTGGACGAATGCACTGTAAGTCGGCACCCTGGCAAAGGGCGTGCCCCCTTGCGAAGCCGCCCAACCGGACTGGCTGTCGGAGGAATTGTAGGCGAGGCGCAGGCCGTCGATCCCCTTCACGTCACGCGGATCATGGCGACCAAGGTGCCTCAAGACGCGCGAGTAATAGTGTCCCGGCGTGCAGTTCAGGCCGAAGCCGAGCGTTCCCACGTAGGTCACCCTGTTCTTCAGCACCGTCCGAAAAGGCAAGCCGCAGGTCATCGACACGGCCAGATCGTCCCGCAACCAGTGATCGCTCCACGGTTCGGGGATCGCGTCCGGCGGTGTCAGGTCCGGCAACTCCAACCCGTGGCGGCCGCCCGCCGATTGCACGCACGACCAGAAGTCGCGCCAGGACCGCGCGTTCTCTTCCCGCCAGTACATCGGCAGGCTGGCGATCATTTCTTTTGCTCGACCCGTTGCCGCGCCAGCGCGCTGTCCCGGTCGTTGATCCCCAGGAGGTTCGAAACCAGCCGCAAGAGCGCGTCCTCCTCGGCCTCGCGCACGCCATCGGCCAGAACCACCTGCCAGAGCGCCTCGATCACCGCGATGCGGTGCTCGTACGGGACGGCATCCTTGATCGCGCGGGTAAAGCGCACGGTGTCGGGTGCCTCTGCCTCCAGCCCCTCGGCTTCGCCACGCAGGCGCGCGGCCTCGAAGGGGGACAGCCCATAGCGCGTGGCGATGATGCGGTCGATGCGGTCCCGCTCGCTGTCGTCGAAGGAACCATCGGAGCGGGCGACCCTGACCAAGAGCGCGGTCAGCGCAAGTCGGGCGTCTTCGTCGGGCAAGGGGGCGGGGTCGGTCGCCGTCAGGCGCTTGAGGAAATCTGCGAACATGATCTGCGATATAGGCCCGGTTTTGGGCGGACACAATTCCTCAGGGGATGACGGCCGCGCTGCGCGCCGCTTCGTTGTCATGCGGCGCGACGCCAAGCGCCTCTTCGACCAGTTGCACCAGCGCCGCCTCGCGGGCGTCGGTGATCCCATCGGCCCAGGCCACCTGCCAGAGCGCCTGAACGGTTTCGACGCGGTGGGCATAGTCCACGTTTTCGCGGATCAGAGCCATCATCTTCGCGTCATCCTTGATCTCGCGGGCCAGTCTTTCACAGGTGGCGCGCATCTTGGCGGCCTCGACGGGGTTCAACCCGAAAGCCGCCGACAGCGTCCGGTCGATCTGGCTGATTTCCTCGAAGAGATAGGTATCGTCCGCCCGCGCCACGCGGACCAGAAGCGTGCCAAGCGCCAGCTTGGCATCCGGCTCCGGCAGCGGCGCGGGCTGGCGCGGACCGTGGTGGAAAAAGGCTTTCAACCGCTCGAACATGGTCGGCCTCCTGATGGTTCGGCAAAGGCGTAGCACGGCGCCAGAGGCCACGTCACCTGCCTGGTGTTGCGGTCTTCGCGAATTGGGCCGAGAGTGGTTTCAGTGCAGCGTCCAACCCCCAGGGCGGGTTCACCACGAACAGTCCGGAACCGATCATCCGGTGCCCGTCACGGGCGGGCGGAAAACGGACTTCATGGCGCAGGGCCTCGGGAAACGCGGCCTCCAACTGGCGCAGCATGGGCGCATGTGTCCCGTCCCGCAGCAGTGGATACCACAGTGCCAGGACGCCCACGTTCCATTTGCGGGCGAGCGCCTGCATGGTCCGGGGCACACTGGCGTAATCCGCCTTCACTTCCCAGCTTGGGTCGATCAGCATCAGCCCGCGGCGGGGATCGGGCGGGCAGAGGCTTTGCGCCATCTCGTACCCGTCCTGCTTGTAGACCCGCGTATTGGGCGCCCGCACCGCACGGGCCAGCGCCTCGTGTTCCTGGGGATGCAGTTCTGCCAGGTGCAGCCGGTCGTCCTCGCGCAACAGGCTTTGCGCGATCAGGGGCGAACCGGGATAGGCCGTCGGTCCCCGCTCAGCGCGCACCCGGGTCAGCGCCCGGGCATAGGGATGATCGGCGCCGAACCAGCTTTCGGCCCGGGCGATCCCCTGTGCCGCCTCGCCGGTCTTGACCGCCTCGGCCCCCGCCAGGTCATAGAGCCCGCGCCCCGAGTGCGTTTCGATATAGCTCAGCGGTTTCGGCTTGCGGGTCAGATAGTCCAGCATCCAGGCCAGGGCGGCGTGCTTGTGCACGTCGGCAAGGTTCCCGGCATGATAGGCGTGTTGATAGGACAGCATGTGAGCGGCCTAAGAGTTTGCGGCGGGGCTGGCAAGGGCCTGCGGCGCTGGCCGCTTGCGCATCGCCCGCAACCCGGTATCTCATGCGGTATTGCAGACCCAAAGGAACTTGGCGAGGCGGATTGATGGCACAGGGCGGCGTGCAGGGCGTGATTGACCGCGAGGCGCGGGAAAAGGAGCTGCTGGAGTACCTGCGCGTCTACGTCATGATCTGGCAAAAGATCGACTTCATCTGGGGCATGTTCCTGACCTCCTACATTCCGCTCTTCGGCTTTCTGCATTTCTACCAGGGCGAGATGGGGGGCAGTTTCGCCGGGATGTTCGTGCTGGCCATCGCGATCTTTACCTATGTGAACGGGCAGGCGTTGCGGCAGCACTATGACCTTGCGATCACCATGAGCCGCGAGTTCCGGCGCCTCAACCGCTCTTTCCCGGACATCAACGGTGCCCTGACCCGCACCGCGCATGACAAACGCCCCCGGCTGGTCTGGCTCACGCATGGCGCGGCCTTCGGCGGGATGCTCTACATGATGGTGGGGCGGATTGGCACCGGCTTTTGTGCGCCCGGCACGGCAGAGGGCGGCTGGAACTGCGTCTTTACGCTGGTCTTCGGCTGAGGCGCCGTTCGCCTGCGAACCAGAGTTCCAGCAAGGCGAGGTAGGGCAGGTAGAAGGCCCAGACCATCGCGCGGTCGAAGGGGCCTTGGAAATCCTCCACCCCGATGCCACCCGTCGTGGCGAACCATAGCCCGTAGTGCAGCCGGTAGAGGTAGGAGCCGACCGCCAGCACCATCAGGCGCAGCGCCCAGCGGCGGTGCCGGGTGAAATCCTTGTCGATGGCATAATAGACCGAACTGGCGGCGGCGAGGATCATCAGCGCGCCGTACAGCGCGAACCAGCCCGACATCCAGGGGCCACCGACCGTGCCCTGCAGCGCGATATAGAGCAGCCCCGCGAAGCCGGTGAACACGGCGGTCGTGGCCAAAGTATAGCCCGAAACCCGATGCAGGCGCGGCGCGCGGCGCCGGATCACCGGCAAGAGCTGCAGCGGCACGGTGGCGGTGATGACGGCGCCGGTGATCATATGGGCATAGATGGCCAGGTTCGAGAGCGGCGCGCCGGGATGAAACAGCCGCCCCAGCGCCTCGGGCACGCCTTGCAGCGCCAGCACGGGCCGGGTGAACGCGTGCCAGGCAAAGGGCAGCACCATCAGGGCCAGAAGGATCAGCAGGACGGAGGGCAGGACGCGGCGGAACATGGCGGAAGGGTAGGGCGGATTGTGTGGGGCGGGAAGGGGGGAGCACTCTCACTGTGTTGGAAACGAGCGCGAAGCGCCCGGGCGCGGACTCAAGCCCGGAGGGCGCCGCGCGAGCGTCATGCTGAAAGCATGCCTCGGGCATGACCCGCCCGCCGCTTTGGTAGAACTGGGGGATGACTATCGGGGTCCAAAGGACGTGTCGTGATAAAGCGCACCCGATCAACCGTTGGAGCGCCTACTCGCCAGCCGGCGCTCGCGCGGTTTACGCAACTATTCGTCGTCGTTGCTTGGAAGATGTTCCAGAAGTTTCATGGTGTTGCCTGCAATCGAAAGGACTTTCTTTACCGCATTGTCACTCCATCCCAATGCAGTCAAAGCCAAAGAGGCGGCTTTGGCAGCTTTTTGCCAAAATCCGGCCGTATCATTCCCGGTTCTTGGGGCGTTGAGAACAATCGCGCCTACCAGAGCTTCCGTCTCATAGCGTAAATCCTCAGCTCCAAATAGCGCCGCGTTCTCCAATATTGATACTATATGGTCTATTCTTTGTGCAATGTTTCGGCGAATATCTAAAGGTATATCAATATTTGCCAAATCTTCCTTCAGGGAGCGAAACTTTGTCACTGCTTCTTCCGTGTTTGGCGGTGCAGGTTGACGATTAATCTTCCCATCGAGAGCAAAGTGAATATTGTTTAAGTTCACAATATTCTCAGGCTTGAGAAAGTTCTTGCTTGCCCCTTCAATCGTGAGGTGCACATGGCTGAAATTTTCAAGGCCGCTGAAAGGATTGATATAACTGTATAGCTGTTTCTGCAGGTGCTGATCATATTCCAGCTTGTCGATATCGGCTTTGGTCTCTTTGACTAGCGCATGCAAACGACTGAGGACGACCAATTCCCTATCTGCGCCCTCGATGTCCAGAAGATCAGCGACTACTGTCAGAAACCGGTCCTTAAGGCGCTGTCTGATATTTATCTTCGACAGAACGAAACTCAATTGTTGTGCTGAAGTAGTCATTTTCCCCTCAAACCAACCGCGACACCTCTTTCGCCGCCCGCACAAAATCCCTGAAAAGAGGATGCGGGTCAAAGGGTTTCGACTTCAGCTCGGGGTGGAACTGGACGCCGATGAACCACGGATGGTCCGGCCATTCCACGATCTCGGGCAGGCGGCCGTCCGGGGACATGCCGGAGAAGACCAACCCGCAGGTTTCCAGCTGGTCGCGGTACTTGATGTCGACCTCGTAGCGGTGGCGGTGGCGTTCGTCGATGGCCGTCTTGCCATAGACCTGCGCCACCTTTGACCCCTCCTTGAGCACCGCGTCATAGGCGCCCAGCCGCATGGTGCCGCCCTTGGCGTCGTCCGGGCGGCGGTTGACCTTCTCGTTGCCCTGCACCCATTCTTTCAGGTGATAAACAACGGGTTCGAACCGCTTTTCCCCGGCCTCGTGGTCGAATTCCTCGGACCCGGCCTTTTTCACGCCGGCCACGTTGCGCGCGGCCTCGATCACCGCCATCTGCATGCCCAGGCAAATGCCCAGATACGGCACCTTGTGTTCGCGGGCGAATTGCGCCGCCTTGATCTTGCCCTCGGTCCCGCGCTCGCCAAAGCCGCCGGGGACAAGGATGGCATCGAACTTCTCCAGATGCGGCGCCGGGTCCTCGCGGTCAAAGATCTCGGCATCGACCCATTCGACCTTGACCTTGACCCGGTTGGCCATGCCGCCGTGGGTCAGCGCCTCGGCGATGGACTTGTAGGCGTCTTCAAGCTGGACGTATTTGCCGACGATGGCGACGTTGACCTCGCCCTCGGGGTTGTGGATGCGGTCGCTGACGTCCTCCCATTTCGACAGGTCGGGCTTGGGCGCCGGGCTGATCTGGAAGGCGTCCAGAACCGCCTGGTCCATCCCCTCGCGGTGATAGGCCAGCGGCGCGTCGTAAATCGACGACAGGTCCTGTGCGGCAATCACGGCATCGGGGCGGACGTTGCAGAAGAGCGCCAGTTTCTCGCGCTCTTTCTGCGGGATCGGCCCCTCGGACCGGCAGACGAGGATGTCCGGCGCAAGGCCGATGCTGCGCAGCTCCTTGACCGAGTGCTGGGTCGGCTTGGTCTTGAGCTCACCGCTGGCCTTGATCCAGGGCAGCAGGGTGAGGTGCATGAAGACGCACTGGCCGCGCGGCTTGTCCTGGGAAAACTGGCGGATCGCCTCGAAGAAGGGCAGGCCCTCGATGTCGCCGACGGTGCCGCCGATCTCGCACAACATGAAGTCGACCTCGTCCTCACCGATCGAGATGAAGTTCTTGATCTCGTCAGTGACGTGCGGAATGACTTGGATCGTCTTGCCCAGGTAGTCGCCCCGCCGCTCTTTCTCCAGCACGTTGGTGTAGACCCGCCCCGAAGAGATGGAATCGGTCTTGCGCGCAGGCACGCCGGTGAAACGTTCGTAATGGCCCAGGTCCAGATCGGTCTCGGCGCCGTCGTCGGTGACAAAGACCTCGCCATGCTCAAAGGGCGACATGGTGCCGGGATCGACGTTCAGATAGGGGTCCAGCTTGCGCAGGCGGACGGAAAAACCGCGCGCCTGGAGAAGAGCGCCAAGAGCGGCAGAGGCAAGGCCCTTGCCAAGCGAAGAGACCACACCGCCGGTGATGAAGATGAAGCGCGCCATCTGGGTAACCCCGTGATTTTTGCAGGCAATTGCCTGCGTTCCTGCAAGTTCAGACGCGGCTTGTACCGGATGTGGCACCAGCTGCAACACGGGATTTGAGACATAGTGGATTCGCGCGGATTTGTCCAGATGACCGCTAGATGCTGTTGCGCAGCATGGGCGATCTGCAAGGGATTGTAGGCGGTCTGCCGCCTTGTCGGGGTATTCCTGACTGCGGGTTTCCGGGGCGCAACTGGTATTCTTGGCACGGAATTCGGAACCGCGCGCGGTGCCTGTGACGGCTTTGTCCTGGGCAGCTGAACCCGGTGCGCGCCATCATGCAGGAGACAGGATATGGCACTGGAAATTTACCTTGAGGGGACCCTGAACGGCGAGGCTCTTGCCGAGAGGGAGGCGAAGCAAGGCGGCGCAGGGCTGCGTTCGGACGGAGAGTTGGTGCAGGCAGTGCGCGACATCTCCGAGACGGATGCGTTTGTCTTTTCCAGCGGCGGGAAGGCGCCCCTGGGTGGGTTCTCCGATGTCTCCGGTCTGGGGGTAGAGGTGACGGTGGCCGAGTATCGTGACGGCACCGCGCATACTCCGGAGCATACATCGGAGTGGCGCGACCTGAACTCCGGCGACCCGGGCGGGAGCCCGGTCAGTTCCGATCCCGAATGGCGCTATGTGCCGGTCCGGCGGTTTGCCGAAGACAGCGAGACGGATCTTGGGCTTGCCTGGGACGATGGGTTGTTCTGATCGGTCCGGAGGCGAAATCGATCCAGAAACGAAAAAGGCGGCCTCGAAGGCCGCCTTTCCAAGAATGTCACAGTCCGGTTCAGTCGGCGCGCGGCACCAGCGGCGCGTCGGGGTCGCCGCCGTCCGCCGAGGGCGGCGGGACCAGCGCGTTCGGGTCGATCCCGTCAAGGCCGGGGGCGGGGGCCGGTGCATCGGTGGCAGGCTCCTGCGTGCCGAGGCGATCCAGGATCGAGCTGCCCGAGGCGTTCTGGGCGGCGATGATCGTCAGCGTGATCGAGGTGATGATAAATCCGACCGCAAGGATCCAGGTCAGCTTGCCGAGCGCGCTCAGCGGGGCCCGCTGGCTCATGGCGCCGCCGCCACCGCCGATCCCCAGGCCGCCGCCTTCGCTGCGCTGAAGCAGCACGACGCCGATCAGGCCGAGAGCCAGAAGAAGGTGGACAATGAGGATGACGTTTTCCATGGGGCCTGCGCCTGTTGGGTCGGTTTCGGGGTCATGTAGGCGAAGCGCTGCCCCGGTGCAAGCAATGAAACCGTAAGCTGCCCGGCACCCAGTCGGTCACTCTGCGGGTTTGACGGGCGGGACGCCAAGAGACATGCAGCCGGTTGGGTCTTCTGGAGTGCCGGCCGTGCAGACCACGCACCAGTCCTGGCCGGGGATGCAGCAGTTCACCACCGCCGGGCTGTCCGAGTGTGTCCAGGGGGCGCCATCCTCGGCCTCGCATATGGCAATCAGTTCCGCGGCGCGCGTATCCGTGAGGTCGAACGTGACGACCGCAGAGGCCGGGCCGGCGCCCAGTGTAAGGGCAAGAAAGAGTGCGGGCGCGTGGAATGCATGGATCATGAAATGCGACTGTCCTTCAAAATGGCCTGTTGCTTTGGCGACCCTGACACAGGAGGCAACAGCTGTCACGCGTAGCCGCGCCCGCCCGGGGTGCTTGCGCGGGCGGGCCCATCAGGGCAGGGTTCTCCCATGCCTCACGATCACGCCGATGATGCCCCGCCGCATAGCCTCTTGTCGCCCGAACCCGCCTTGCGGGTCAGGGCGCTGGAAACGCTTCTGACACGCAAGGGGCTGATCGACCCTGCCGCGCTGGACGAGATCATCGAGACCTATGCCCACAAGGTCGGGCCAAGGAACGGCGCGGCGGTCGTGGCGCGGGCCTGGGCCGATCCGGAGTTCCGCAGGCGGCTGCTGGAGGATGCGACGGCGGCGGTGGCCGAGATGGGCTTTACCGGGCGCCAAGGGGAACATGTGGTGGCGGTGGAGAACACAGCGGAACAGCACAACATGGTCGTCTGTACCCTGTGCAGTTGCTACCCGTGGCCCCTGCTGGGTATCCCGCCCGGCTGGTACAAGTCCGACGCCTACCGGGCGCGGGCGGTCCGCGAGCCGCGCAAGGTGCTGGCAGAGTTCGGTGTGACCTTGCCAGAGGGGCAGCGCGTGCGGGTCTGGGATTCGACCGCCGAGGTGCGGTATCTGGTGCTGCCCATGCGGCCGGTGGGGACGGACGGGCTGGACGAAAGCGCGCTGGCGGCGCTGGTCAGTCGCGACGCGATGATCGGCACGGCGCTGGTGGAGGCGCCCCGATGAGCCGGGTGCATGACATGGGCGGACGTTTCGGTGATGGGTCGGTGGTGCCCGGGCCCGAGGATGCCCCGGTCTTTGCCGAGGAGTGGCACGCGCGGGCGCTTGCGGTGACGCTTGCGTCCGGGGCGCTGGGGCAATGGACGCTGGACGCGTCGCGCCATGCGCGCGAATGCCTCGCCCCCGCTGATTACCTGGCGTTTTCCTATTATGAGAAATGGTTGGCCGGCTTGGCCGATCTTCTGGTTGCGCATGGCGTTGTTACCCGGGCCGAGCTGAGCGGGGCAGAGCCTGGGCCATCGCCCCTGGCCGGGCGCCGGTTGCAGGCCGATGCGGTTGCCGGGGCGCTGGCGCGTGGCGGGCCGGTCCTGCGCGACGGTCCCGCGTCGCGCTTTGCGCCCGGGGATCGGGTGCGCACGCGGCGGCCCGCGCGCAACCTGGCCGTCAATGGCGGGCACACGCGTCTGCCGGGCTATGCCGCCGGGCTGCGCGGCGTGGTCGAGCGGGTGCATGGCTGTCACGTCTTTGCCGATGCCAACGCGCATGGATTGGGCGAACAGCCGGAACCGCTGTACACCGTGGTTTTCGATGCAGGAGAGGTCTGGGGCGCGGCGGAGGCGCCGGGGGACACGGTCAGCTGCGATCTCTGGGAAAGCTACCTGGAGGCAGAGACGTGACAGAGCCGGTCTTTGAGGCGCCCTGGCACGCGCAGGCCTTTGCCCTTGCCGTCTCGCTGGAGGCGCGGGGCGCCTTCACATGGCCGGAATGGACGCGGATATTTGGCGGGGTTCTGGCCGAACATGGCCTGTCCAGGGAGCTGGACGGTGGCGATGACTATTTCAACGCGTGGGTTGCGGCGCTGGAACGGATCTGTGCCGAAAAGGGCATCGCCGGGGCTGAAGACCTGCGCGCGCTGCGCGACGCCTGGGAAGCGGCCTACCTGAGCACGCCGCACGGGGCGCCTGTGCGGATCGGCTGAGCCTCAGGCCACGCGCCGCCCGGCGACATAGGTTGCGGCGATGGCGCGGTCGTCCCCCATCATGATGGTCGGAAACAGCGCCTCCCAGAGGTCATTGGCCTGCGCGCTGCGCTGGGCGATGGCGGTGGTCGAGGCGAGGTCGAGCGCGATGAAATCCGCCTCCATCCCCGGCGCGAGGCTGCCGATGCGGTCATCCAGCCGCAAGGCACGGGCAGAGCCGGTGGTGGCCAGCCAGATGAGTTCCGCCGGGTGCAGGGCGCGCCCGCGCAACTGGGCGATCTCGTAGGCGGCGGCCATGCTGCGCAACATGGAAAAGGACGAGCCGCCTCCGGTATCGGTGGCGAGACCGACGCGGTGGCCCGCGCGCGTCAGCCCGTCCATGTCGAAAAGACCGGACCCGATAAAGGTGTTCGAGGTCGGGCAATGGATCAGCGCGGCATCGACCTCGCGCAGGCGATCCTTTTCGCGCGGCTCAAGGTGGATGGCATGGCCGTAGAGGCCATTTGCGCCCAGCAGGCCATGCGCTTCGTAGGTGTCGAGGTAATCGCGCGCCTGCGGATATAGCGATTTGACCCAGGCGATCTCGTCGGTCTGTTCGCTGAGATGCGTCTGCATCAGGCAATCGGGATGTTCGGCCCAGAGCGCGCCGAGGGCGGACAGCTGATCCGGCGTCGAGGTGGGTGAAAAGCGCGGCGTGATGACGTAAGAGGCGCGGCCTTGCCCGTGCCAACGGCCCAGCAGCGCCTTGCTGTCGTCATAGGCGCTTTGCGCCGTGTCGCGCAGCCCCTCGGGTGCGTTGCGATCCATGCAGGTCTTGCCCGCCAGCACGCGCATTCCCCGTGTCTCGGCGGCCTCGAAGAAGGCGGTGACCGACGTCGGGTGGATGGTGCAATAGCTGCAAACCGTGGTCGTGCCCTGCGCCAGCAGCAGGTCGAGGTATCGACCCGCGATCTCGGCGGCATAGTCCGGGTCGCCAAAGCGCATTTCCTCGGGGAAGGTATAGGTGTTCAGCCAGTCGATCAGCCGCTTGCCCCAGCTGGCGATCATGGCGGTCTGCGGGTAATGCGCATGCGCGTCGATGAAGCCGGGGAGCAGCAGGGCCTGCCCGTGGTCGGTGACGCTGGCAAATTCGCCCTGCCGCAGCGCCTCGGCCTCTCCGACTTGCGTGATGAGGCCATCCTCGACCACCAGCGCGCCTTGCGTGTCGTGCCGGGCCGCACCCGGCCCCTCGACAAAGGGATCGGCGGTGAATGTCAGTGTCTGACCCAGGTGCAGGTGACGTTTGCTCATGCAGAAAATCCTAGGCAGGTCGCGAAGAAAGGTAAATCGCCATAGTCCCCCCTGTCGCCCGCCAACAGCTTGTCATAGGGTCGGGCGACGACAGGTGGAGGGCAGGGCATGGCCGAAGAGCTGGAGGCAGAAACCACCGAGACCGACGACGCCTATGCGCTCGACCGCAAGGCCGTCGCGGCGATTCTCTACGCGGTGGATGTCGAGGACAGGGACCAGCTTGTCGAGCTGATGGAGCCGCTGCACGCGGCCGACATCGCCGACTTGCTGGAACAGATCAACGCCTATGATCGCGGCCGGCTGATCCGGCTCTACGACAAGGAATTCGACGGCGAGATCCTGTCGGAACTGGACGAGACGCTGCGCGAAGAGGTCTTTGCCGCGCTGACGCCCTCGGTCCTGGCCGATGCCGTGCGCGAGCTGGACACCGACGACGTCGTAGACCTTGTCGAGGATCTGGAAAGCGACCAGCAGGACGCGATCCTCGACGCGCTGGAAGCCGGTGACGCGGCGGCGGTGCGACAGTCGCTGAGCTATCCCGAATTCTCCGCCGGGCGCTTGATGCAGCGCGAGGTAGTCATGGCGCCCGAACACTGGAGCGTGGGTGACGCCATCGACTACATGCGCAGCTCCGACCGGCTGCCGGAGCAGTTCTATCACGTCGTTCTGGTGGACCCCCGGTTGCGCCCCGTGGGCAACGTGACGCTGGGCAAGATCATGTCGTCGCGACGCGATGTGCTGCTGAAATCCATCGTCGAAGAGACCTTTCACACCATCCCTGTCACGCGGGACGAGGGCGAGGTGGCCTATGCCTTCAACCAGTACCACCTGATCTCGGCGCCTGTCGTGGACGACAACGAGCGGCTGGTGGGCGTGATCACCATCGACGACGCGATGGCGGTGCTGGACGAGGAAAACGAGGAAGACATCCTGCGCCTGGCCGGTGTCGATGGCGAAAGCCGCCTTTCCGACCGGGTGATCGAGACGACGAAGCGTCGATTCCCTTGGCTGGCGGTCAACCTGGTGACGGCGGTGCTGGCCTCGCTGGTGATCGCGCAGTTCGAGGCGGCCATCGCGCAGGTGGTCGCACTGGCCGTCCTGATGCCCATCGTGGCCTCGATGGGCGGCAACGCGGGCACCCAGTCGCTGACCGTCGCGGTGCGCGCATTGGCGACCAAGGACCTTACCGGCGCCAACCTCTGGCGGGTGATCCGGCGCGAGGTGGCGGTGGGGCTGATCAACGGGCTGGCTTTTGCCGTCATCATGGGGATCGTGGGTATCCTCTGGTTCGGGTCGCCGCAGCTGGGCGGGGTGATCGCCACGGCGATGGTGATCAACCTGGTGATCGCGGGTCTGGCCGGGATCGTTATTCCCGTGATCCTGGAAAAGGTCGGTGTGGACCCGGCGCTGGCCTCCGGGGCCTTTGTGACCACGGTGACGGATGTGGTCGGCTTTTTCGCCTTTCTGGGACTGGCAGTGATGGTGTTGCTATGACGATTTTGGAAGACCGCAAGGCGGCGGCGCGCAAGGCGGCCTTTGCCCGCCGCAAAGAGGCCTTTGCCAGGCAGGCACCCGGTGCAGCAGGCAAGTTGAGCGAGGTGCTCGCGGGGTATCGCGGGGCGCCTCTGTCCGGCTTTCTGCCGATCCGCACGGAAATCGACCCGGTGCCCGCGATGGCCGAGGCTTCGGCGCACGGCCCCGTCGGCGTGCCGGTGATCGAGGCGAATGGCCAGCCGCTGAAATTCGCCCGCTGGGAGCCGGAGTGCACGCTGGTCGACGGGCCGTTCGGGGCGCAGATCCCGGAAACGCAGATCTATTTCGAACCGGAGGTCCTGATCGTGCCGCTGGTCGCCTTTTCCCGCGATGGCGGGCGGTTGGGCTATGGCGGCGGGTTCTATGACCGGACGCTGGAAATCCTCCGGTCGCGGCGGCCGACGCTGGCGATCGGCTTTGCCTTTGGCGCGCAGGAGGATGTCGATCTGCCGCTGGAGGAAACCGACCAGCCGCTGGACCTGATCGTGACAGAGGCCGAGGTCATCACTCCCGCGCGCTAGGGTCTCAGACCGGCGGCGGGGGTGTCTTGGTGCGCAGCTCCAGCCGCCGTTCGCGTTCAAACACGTATAGCCCGGAGGCGACGATCACCGCGATGCCGACCCATGTCAGCGGGGTCGGGAAATCGCCAAAGGCGAAGTAGCCGATCACCGTGGCGCCGACGATTTCCAGGTATTGCAGCGGCGCGATGGTCCCGGCAGGGGCCAGGCGCAGGGCATAGGTCAGGAAGAGGTGAGAGATCGTCGCGACCACGCCGACTCCGGCAAGCGTCCAGATCGCAAGGCCTTGGGGCCACACCGGATCGAACAGAGCGTTGCCCGTGCCCTCCATCAGCAGCAGGGGCGGCACGATCAGCACGGTCGCGGCCAGGGCGGTGTGCCCCTGCAGGACAAGCGGGTGCAGGCGCCGGGCCATAGCGCGCGTCATCAGCATGTAGATGGCGAACAGAGCCGCAGTCACCAGCGGCAGGAACGCGACGAGCCCGAGGTCGGAAAAGCTGGGCCGGATCACCAGCAGCGCGCCGCCGAAACCCACGGCACAGGCGCTGAGCCGGCGCCAGCCGACCGGCTCTCCGAGAAAGACGGCGCCCATGAGGATCAGCACGAAAGGCTCGACAAAGAAGATCGAGATCGCATCGGCGATGGGCATGTAGCGCAGCGCGGTAAAGAAACAGCCCGTGGCCGCCAGCAGCGCGGCGGCGCGGGCGACGTGGCGGGCAAGATCGCCCAGTGTGACCCGGTGGCTGTGGCCCAGAACCACGGCAAGCGGCATCAGGATCGCCACCTGGATCGCAAAGCGAAAGGCCAGGATCTGCGGCACGGGCACCTCTGCCGGGGTGGCCTTGGCCAATGCGTCCATCATTGGCGCAAAGGTGCAGAAGGCCAGCATGAAGAGGATGCCGATGGTCGTTCGGTCGACGCTTTGTTGGGTCTGGGTGGTCATGGGGCCTCGCAGAACTGGCGGCAGGATCGGCGCGCCTTGCAATCGGGTCTTGTCGAAATGCGACGGCGACAGGTGGTCGCGGCCGGGCAACGGGTGAGGGGCAAGGTCATGGCAGGATCGACAGCCATATCCAGGCGGTCAGCACAGAGAGCGCGGTGGCGATCAGCACCGCCGAGGCGGCCACGCGCCGGGCGCGACCGTAGAGATTGGCGAAGACGTAGGAATTGATCCCGGGCGCCATCGCCGCAGTCAGCACCGCCGAGCGGAAGGCCGAGGTCGACAGGTCTGTGATCGTCCCCAACGTCCAGGTGATCGCCGGGTGCAGCAGCAGCGAGATCGCGCAGATATAGGCGATCACCCGCCCGTCGCCCTGCGGCTTGTAGCGGCAGAGCACGCCGCCCATGCCAAAGAGGGCAGCGGGCAGGGCGGTGCGGATGATCATGTCCAGCGCGTCGGTGGCGACGGCGGGCAGCGAGAGGTTCAGGAGGTTCGCGATCACCCCCAGTCCGATGCCGATCACCAGCGCGTTGCGGAACATCGCCCGGGCCACCTTGGCCGGCAAGGCGCGGTTTGACGTCCCGGCGGTTCTTGCGCGGGCAATCTCCATCGCGGTGATGCCGATGCCGTAGCAAAAGGGCGAATGCATCGCGACGATCACGTAGTTGGCCTGCAGGGCATCGCTGCCATAGGCGCGTTCGGTGATGGCAAGCCCCATCATCAGCGAGTTGGCGAAGAGGCAGCAGAACCCGATGGCCACCGCATCTTCCCAGTCGCGATTGAAGAAATAGCGCGCCCCCAGCAGCCCGGCGACAAAGCCCGTGGCCGACCCGGTATAGAAGCTGACCAGCAGCCAGGGATTGAAGTCCGGTCCCAGCTCCAGCGTCCAGATGGCCCGGAACAGCAGGCAGGGGATGGCGAAGGTCTGGGTAAAGCTCATCAGCCCGTCGACGCCGCCCTCGGAGAACCAGCCTTTCCAGACCGCGGCATAGCCGGCGCCGATCACCAGAAAGACCGGCAGGATCACGTCGAGCAGCGCCTGCATGTCGGGAAGCCTTGGGGAATGAATGCGTCAGAGGCGCGGAATGCGCGCGGGCAACCTCACATAGCTTGCCCCAAGGTGCAACTGCTGGTCCCCGGGCTGTGACGCTACATGCGTTCGCAACAGGTCAGCGCGAGGAAGGGCGGCCTGTTGTTGTGCGGCTTGTCCCCTCCTTTGGTCGTCAAGCAGGGCCAATGACTGCCCCCGTAAGGGGCCGCGTGCCGCACGCGATTGTCCGGTCCTTGGTTGGTTTTTTTGCACCAGCCTGATGGAATGGCAGTGTGGATGGGCATTTCCTTGCGCGTCAGCCTGTATTTCTCGGCGCCGCCCTCGTCTCTCAGTTTTCGCGTCGTCAGCCCGTCTCCCTTGCCCGTGCCGACGATCGTGCGTCCGTTGGCGGCAGCGCCGCCTGCAGGCAGTCCGCCATCCCCGAGCATTCTTGCTGGGAATAGGCCGGGGCGGCCAGTCTTGCCAGAGAAAGTGGTTACAGAGGGTAGCGGATTACCATGCCGTCGTAGGCGGGGGTGATGTGGTCTGCGGTCTCGGCCTTCACCTCGGCATAGTCGAGGTCGATGTGCATGTTGGTCAGCACCGCATGACGGGGCGCGGCACGGGCAATCCATTCCAGCGCAAGGTCAAGATGGGCATGCGTCGGGTGCGGGGTGCGGCGCAGCGCGTCCAGCACCCAGCAATCGAGGTTTTCGAGGTGCGGCCAGGCGTCGTCGGGAATGGTGGCCACGTCAGGCAGGTAGGCCAGGTCACCGATGCGGAACCCCAGCGCGTCGATGCTGCCGTGGTTGACATCGAAGGGGCTCAGGGTCACGGCGCCACCGGCGCCCTCGATCGTGACGGGGCCATTGATCGTATGCAGGTTCAGGATCGGCGGATAGGGAGAGCCTTCGGGCTGGACAAAGGCGTAGGCGAAGCGGGACAGAAGGTCGTCCTGCGTGTCGCCATCGGCCCAGACGTTCAGCCGCTCGCGCGTGTTGAAGACGATCTGGCGCAGGTCGTCCAGCCCGTGGGTGTGATCCGCGTGGGCATGGGTCCAGAGCACCGCGTCCAGCCGCCCGATCCCGGCGTCCAGCAGCTGGGCGCGCATGTCGGGCGTGGTGTCGATCAGCACCGTTGTGGTGCCCTCCGCGGTTTCGCGTTCCACCAGCATGGAACAGCGGCGGCGGCGGTTTTTCGGGTTCTGCGGATCGCAGGCGCCCCAGTTGCCGCCCAGCCGGGGCACGCCGCCGGAAGATCCGCAGCCAAGGATCGTGAAACGCAGCTCACCTGTCATGCAGCGCGCTCCCAGCGGGCGGCCTTGGCAAAGAGCGCGTCGAAATTCGACTCTGTCCGGCGCGCGAATTCCTCGTAGGGCAGGCCAAAGACCTCGGCGCCCTTCTGCGCGGTATGGGCGACATAGGCCGGTTCATTGCGCTTGCCACGATGGGGCGGCGGCGCAAGATAGGGGCTGTCGGTTTCCACGAGGATACGGTCAAGCGGCGCGCTGGCAAAGATGTCGCGCAGGTCCTGCGACTTGGGGAAAGCGGCGATGCCCGACATGGACAGGTAGAATCCGAGGTCCAGCGCGGCCTTCCCCAGAGCGGCACTGGATGAGAAACAGTGCATCACGCAGCTGTATTCCTGCGCCTTGTAGCCTTCGGTCAGGATGCGGGCCATGTCGTCATCGGCGTCGCGGGCGTGGATGATGAGCGGCAGGCCGGTTTCCTGCGCCGCCTCGATATGGATACGCAGGCTGGTCTTCTGCACCTCGGCGCTTTCGGCGGTGTAGTGATAGTCCAGCCCGGTTTCGCCGATGCCGACGAATTTCGGATGCTTCGACAGCGCAACCAGTTCGTCCACCGTGGCGAGGGGCTCTTCGGCGGCGGACATCGGATGTGTCCCGGCCGCATAAAAGACCGGCGCGTGCGCCTCGGCGATGGCCCGGACCTGGGGTTCGTTCCTGAGGCGGGTGCAGATGGTCACCATGCGATGCACGCCCGCGCGCAGGGCGCGGTCGATCACCTCGGGGCGCTCCTGGTCGAAGTCGGGGAAATCGAGGTGGCAATGGCTGTCGGTAATGGCGGGAACGGTCATTACGGCTCCTTGGTTGAGGGTGGTATCTAGGATGCCGCCGGGAGGGTCAAGGTGGGGGCGCCGGTCAGGGGGCGCCCAGTCCCTGGGGTCGCGCAACCGGGCGCGGCAGGAACGGATCGGGCCGGACAAAGGGGCGTGCGATCGGACGCAGCGTGGTCACGGGTGCCTGTGCCGTGGGCGGACCAAGCTCCGGGTCCGGGACCTGCGGATCCGGTGCGGCGAGGGACGGCGCAGGGTCTGACGGTTGCGGGTCCGGTCTTGGCTCGGGTTCGGGTTGCGGATCAGGTTCGGGTGCGGGGCGTCGGGCCGGTTCCGGCTCTGGCGCGGGTTGGGGGGACGGGTCTGGGGGTGTTTCCGGTGTTGGCTGGGGATCGGGTGTGATCGCGGGGGCCGCTTCGCGGACCGGCTCTGCCGGGGGCGGCGCGGCGGGCTGCGTGTCGATCCGCGGCAGGGCGCCGGTGGTTGGGGCCACGATCCCTGTGCCGGGTGTACGCGGGGCGGCGGGCGCACCGCGCAGGGCCGCGCGCGAGGTCTGCAACTCTGTCGCGGCAAAGGGCGTGGGCAAGCGCGGAGCTTCGGGCGCCGGGCCGCTCGAGACGGGCCGTGGCCGGGGTGTCGGATCGGCCTCGGGCGGCGCGCGCGGGACAGACGGCATGCCGGGTGCCCGGGGCACCGGCGTGCGTGTGGGCGTCAGCGGGCCGTTGGCGGGCGCCACGGGCGCGGCCTCGTCCGGGGGCGCATCGGGCGTTTCCGGCACGTCGGTGTCCGGCGGTCGATCCCAGGCGGCGACAAGCTCTCCCAGTTCCGGAGAGACCGGGACCAGCTTCAAGGCCGGATCGGAGGAGTCCCCGTCGGGCAGGGCAATCAGGGCAAGCACCCCGGCATGCACGATCAGCGCCAGCCCCAGGCAGAGCAGGGCCTCGAAGACGCGCCGCCCTGTCATTCCTCAGCCTCCTCTGTGGTCACAAGATCGACCCGTCCCGCCCCGGCCTCGGCCAGGCGGGTCAGGAGACGGGCCAGCAGGGCTGCCTGTGTTTCTGGTCCGGTCTGCAGGCGCACCATGCCTTCCGAGGCAGCTGCGCGAATGGCCTCTTCCCCGCGCATTGTGCCGAATGTGACCATGCCCGACGGCGCGAGGATCAGAACAGGCCGCATCTCTGCGGGCTCATCGACGGCCAACTGGCTGCGTCCTGCGCTGCCGGGATCGCCGAACTGCGCCGCCAGAAGAAAGAAGATGAGCAGCAGGAAGACCACGTTGATCATCGGCACCACGGGTTCGCGGCTGGGTTTCGGTGGGCCGGGCCAGAAGCGGCGTGGGGTGCTGAGACGCGAAGGGAACATGGCGCTATTCCACCACCGTCAGCCCGGTCAGCCCGGCCTTGCGCAATGTCTCCAGCACCTCGACCAGCCGCGCGACCCCGGTGCCGGAGGCCGGGCGCAGCACGACGATGTCCTGCGGAGAGGTCATCAGGGGGCGGAGTGCGGCGGGCAGGTCCGTGATGGGCTGGCCGTTGAGTGTAACGCCCTCGGGCAAAACGCTGACCAGGCGTGGCGGCCCGCCATAGGCGTTGCCGCCATCGGGGCTGGACAGCAACAGCGACAGCCCCTCGGTCCCGCCGAACCGGGCCACCAGCATGAAAAAGACCAGCAGCAGAAAGACCACGTCGATCATCGGCGTCAGGCTGGGGCGGCGGCGGCGCGGTGAAGTGGGAAGGTTCGGCATGGTCAGGCGGTGTCCGGCTCTTCCTCTTCTTCCTCGGCATAGGCCCAGGGGGTGGTGAAGACACGGGTCACGATGTCCTCGAGATCATGGGCCAGCCGATCCGCCATGCCGTCAAAGACCGAGAGCATGACGCTGGTTGGAATGGCAACGGCCATGCCGGCAGCGGTTGTCAGAAGAGCCTCCCAGATACCGCCGGCCAGCGCCGCCGGGTCGGCCTGCTGGCCGCTGTCCTGCAGCGCCTGGAAGGCGTCGATCATGCCCAGCACCGTGCCCAACAACCCGATCAGGGGCGCGATGGTCACGACCAGATCAAGCATGCGCAGGCCCAGCCGGGTTTCGTTCAGAACCGCGCGCGCCTGGCGTGCGGCCTCTTCACGGGCGTCTTCCTCGGGGATCGACAGGCGCGCCTGCATGGCGGCCTGGGCCACGCGGGACCGCGGCGCCGGATCAAAGGAAATGTGGCTCATTGCCAGGGTGGTCTGCCCCTGGCCCCAAAAGCGCAGGGCAGTTTCGGCCCCGGCGCGTTTCCAGGTGCCCAGACGCAGGAGTTGCCAGAGTTTCCAAAGGATGAGGGTAAGCGTCAACACCGACAGGATCGCGATGGCCCAGAGTGCGGGGCCGCCGCGATCAAGAAGCTGTGTGAGGCTGCTCAGGCTGGACATCATGGTCTGGTCTTTCTGGCGCAACGATCGGGGCCTGTGACAGTGTTCTCACGAAACCGCCCGCGGGGCGAGACCTGCCGTTCCCCTTTTAAAGAGCACTTATTCTTACAGCGGAAGGCGGAAGCGGGTCTAGGTTGCCTGTCGACCGCGGATAAGCGAAAGGCCACAGGGTTGGCGAGGGGCGGCAACAGTGAGCCTGTGCGTGCTGCTGGCTCTTCGCGCGATCCGAATGAATGCGGCTTACCGGCTCTCCGGCAGGCTCGACCAGCTCAGCGCCCTGATGCAGCGCGACGCGCCCGGCTGGGATGGCGTGAGCTGGAGCGAGGCGCTGACCCGCACCCCGACCGGATCGACAGCATCAAGATGACGGCCGACATCACCGCGAACAGCGTCACGGGCGGCCCCGTCATGACCGACCAGTCCACCGTAACCGGCGGCAATGTCGCCACCTGGGCGGACGGGATTGCCACGCTGGCGGACACCAGCCGGGCGCAGACCATCTTCGGCACATCGAACGGAGTCAACCTGCTGTCCAGCGACAGCCTGACGCTGAACTTCAACGACGGCGCCAACCAGAACGTGGACGTCAGTTCGATCGCGCCCAATGTCTGGAACAGCGTGGTCGTGATCGAGGACGACACCGGGCTGCGCCTGGTCCACAACGGCGGCGCCATCCGGGCCGTCAACTGGGTCGACTACTCGGCCACGCCCGCCGCCATCACGTCCCCGTCGTCGGGCGCACCAGCGACGCCTTCTCACTCTATGGCGAGTTCGCCTTACTCTCGGCCCACAACGTCTCGATCAGCGACGCCGACCTGTCCAACTACGCTGCAGGGCTGGTGGCGTTTGCGGCAGGCGTGAGGGGCATCACCATCGGGGCGTGAAAAGGGTGTTGAAGAGGGCGTCCCCGGCGGAAAGCCGGCTTAGGCCGGGGAGGGTCATCGAAATTGCGTCGCTGTAAAACCTGGTTGTTAGGTGACACTTATTCTTACAGTGAAGGCGGAAGAGGCTCGATGAAGGCGGCAGAAGCCGGATCGGCCAATAAAATAAGGACTTTCACAGGGATAGAGAGTGACCCAGCGCGCCGCACCGGAGTTTTTCAGTAACCCCTGAAAACGGGCAAATCGGGCGGATCCAGGCATCAGGGGCCGAAACCAGGGTGGTGGAAGGCCGGAACGCGCAAACCCCTTTCAATACTGGTTTAATCGGCGTTTCAGGGGGCTGTAAACCGGCATTGAGCAGGCGTTCTGAGCGCCGGGAACTGGGACGGTGGGCGCCCAGTTCTCTATCAACGTCCCAGATAGCGATTATGGGCGCAAAAACAAAGGCCTGACAGGATTTGTGCCCTGCCAGGCCTTTGGGTTAAGTGGGACGCGATTTTGGCGGATACAAGCTTATTTGAGCGAGTTTAAGGCATCTGGATACTTCTCCAGATATTCGTCAATCTGGAACTTGCGGGACGGCAACCCAAGCCAGCAAAGCTGGACGTAATCTTCTGCCAACCTGCCATACCTGCGCTCGATGTCGCCGCGGATGCCGGCATTCCAGTGGATGATCATGCTGCGGCATTCGGCCTGTTCGATGATAAGCCCGGCAACCTCCTTCACCTCATCTGGGGACTGGGCGGAAACAGGTAGCGTCGAGGCCGCGATGACCAAAAGTGCTTGTGCGAATTTCATGTTGATCTCTGGATTGGAATGGGTTCTTCCTGACGGGTATCCGAAATTGGTGGTTTATTCGGCCAGATCGAGACCGAAAAAATTTCGGACCGCTTTGCTGGCGAGAAGGGCGCGCGTCAGCACTACAACGGGGCCGGGTATGTCTCGCTCCCCACTCCACCAACGTCGCACCGTACGCCCATCTGAAACCTCAAAAAGACGGGCTGCGGCTGCGGCAGATAGACCCATCTTGCGATGGGCCTCGTGCAGTTCTTCTGGCGTCATTCTCCGCGCACCTCATCGAGCGTTTCAATATCAGTCGCGTCATCGCCGACCAGCGCATAGCCGTTCCGGTCCACGGCCCAAACAGGGTAGCTCGTGTCGATATCGCCGGGGATATCAGCCGTAGGCAGGGCAGACATGTCGATAAATGCCTGCGGGTCGATGGCATTTCCGAGATCGTCACGGCAGCGGTTAAGCTCGGAGATCAAGTCTCGCAGGACGGAGACATGCTTGGTGTTCCAAGATTTGATTTCGGCGGTGATCTGTTCGGGGGTTCGGGTCATTTCAGCGTCTCCTATCTAGGCGGGCACCATTGCCCTACTGACGGGATCAAGGTAGGGCCAATGGCCCTAGCTGTCAACCGATAAATAGATGTGACACCGTGCCGGGCTACTTGCCGCATAGGCTGCCTTCGACATAGGTGAGACGCGATTTTTGGGTGTTTTGCGGTGACGAAAGCGTTCTCTGGTTGGCTTACCTGCTGCATATATCGCCCTCAAACAGGCCTCTCAGGCAGCATATTGTCAAAGCCTCATCTGCTGCTGTTCCGCCACTGGCGATCTGCATGGGGATGAAGTTCTTAGATGAGATGAAGCCGTGGAAGATTGACGTGCGGCGATTGCCACCGTGCTCGTTCTCCGATTTGACAAAGCCGCAGAAGTACGGTGGTTTGCCTGCCTCAAACCGCCCCGTTACAGAGCCAAGTTCCACGCCGCGCGGATAGTAAAATCGTTCGGCCAGAGCTTTCTCAATTGTGCGTTTTTCGGCCCTGGTCGGCTCAAAATTCCCGGGTGCGCGGGTTGGCGCTTCTGGTTTCAGTTCTCCAAGTGCTGCGACGGCGACGGCAGCCGCAAGGATCGCAGATGTTCCAATTATAGTGGCGGAGAGCTTCACGTTCTTTCCTCACTTCCACAAATGCCCTGACCACACAACCTCTCCCAGGATGTTCTGCGAGATCGCGTTCATGACGTCAGGTCCTTGGCAATCTTGAACAGGCGCGACTTCTCTTCGCGGTCTATCCAGGGGGCGGGGTCAAGGTCGAGCCGGGCGGCGATGCGGCCCAGTGGCTCGATCCGCGCGCCCTTTGTGCCGTTCATGACGGCTGGAGGGCTGTACGGACGGTTCGCAAACATGACCAGGCTGCCGGCCTTTGGCAGCACGACCCAGCCGACCCCAAGGTGGCCGTCGATGGTGCAGGCCATAAGATCCGCCTCAGGGTCGGGCTTGGCCCTTGTATCGACGAGGAGCAGGGCGCCCTGAGAAATCGCCGGATGCATATCGTCATTTGGCATACCAATGGCATAGAGGGTGTCCGGGTCGAGGCCTTCCGCCTCCAGCCAGGAGCGTGAGAGGGCGACGTGTGACAGATCCCGATGGGCATAGTCGGCACGGTGATAGGGAATCGGAATGAAGCCCTGATCAAAGACTGACTTGTCGCCATCCACGGTGAGGTACGCCTTAGCTGCTTCGGCGAATCCGCTCGCGCTTGGCTGGGGGCGAGGCGGACCGATGTAAAACTCCAAGCCCAATGCGTCACACAGCTCTTTGGCACGATTCAAAGAAGTTCCAGCTTTCCGTTCACCTCGAAAGAGGCTGCGGATCGAGTCTTGCGGCATACCCAAAGCCTTCTCAGCGGCGAACGGCTTGTCGCCGTAGGGGCCGAGGCTGGCCTTGATCGCGGCCTTAAAGAGATCTTCTGCACTAGACATTTGTCGGAGAATTATCCGAATACAATGCCCCTTGACTATCGGAAAACTTTCCGGCTGTATAGTCGGAAAGTAATCCGAGAGCAGTCATGGCAACCGAACACCTTCTAAAGCTGGCAAGCGTCTACTCAGGACACACCGGACTGACTTTGGCTACGGTGTCCACCTACGCCGCAGATGCAGGCGTCTTCTTCAAGAACATCCAGGCGGGATCGAGCTGCACACTAAAGCGCTATCAGCGCGTGTTGCGCTGGTTCTCGGAGAACTGGCCGTCCGATCTCGAATGGCCGTCGGACATTCCGCGTCCTATGGCCCAGCCCTCAACAAAAGGAGCCGCGTGATGTCCCACGGCTGGTGGATCATCCCCTTGGCCATTGCCGGGCTTTGCCTGTGGCTGGCCTTTCTCAAGCTGACGGGGGTGCTGTGATGCTGACCCGTGCCGACATCGTCCTGCGCGCGCACATGATCGGCGCGGGCCTCACCGACCGCGAGCGGATCGCCCTGGGTGCGACGCTGATCGAGACGGTGATCGACCCCCGCTATCACCCCGAGCTTGCCTACACGGTCACGCATCTGCGCGACCATGCCGAGGCGCAGCGGGATGCGTTCTTTGACCTCGAAACACCGGATGGGCCTGGCACAGGCAAGGCCACCAATCACGAGCAGATGGGCCTGTCCGGATCCTGCGGTGCCCCGGTGCCGCAGCCCGCCCCGCGTGCCGCCATCTCCTCCCGGCGGCGCGCGGTGCGGGACCAGATTTTCGAGGCCGCCTCGCGGATGGATGACCACCCGCTGGGTCACGGGATCGGCGGATTTTGCCTGGTGATCTTGCTCTTCGCCGCGCTCTTCGCGCCGCTGTTCCTGCCCGTTTGAAGGAGTGTTCATGCCCCCTGAAACCCGGACGGACCTGATCACCCTGCGCTTGTTGATGTCCAGGGCGCGTGCCAACCGCCGCAAGTCGGACGAGGCCCGCGCCCTGGACCGGATGGCCACCGCCGCCTGCCACATGGGCCTTGCCCTGGCGCTGGAGCGCGAGGCCCTCGACCGGCTGGACGCGCTGGAAGCCAGCGGCACCCTGATCGCCATCGAGGCCCTGGTGGCGAGCGCCACCAGCTATGCAAGGGAGCGGCGCCATGTCTGATCCGTTTGAAGTCAAGAAGTCCGGTTACGGCTGGGCGGTGTTCGACCGCCGGACGCGCAATAAAGTCAGCCCTCAGGTCAGTTCGCTCCGCGCCGCCGAGGATTTCTGCAGGGATTTGAACCGCGAGGCGCGGCGGCGTCTCCGCCCCTGTCTTTGCTGCGGCTCGCCCTTCCTCAGCGAAGGACCGCACAACCGCATGTGCGACAGATGTCGGCGCGGAGCCGATCCATTCGACCGCCGCCAGGGGCTGTCTGCATGAAGCACGCCACGATCAAGTCGGCGCGGTTGCAGCGTGTCCTCGAGGTGCTGAGCGACAAGCGGGAGCATTCCACGCTGGAGATCATGACACGGGCCAGCGCGCCCGCCGTCAGCGCGATCATTTCCGAGCTGCGGTGCATCGGCGCCCGGATCGACTGCACCCGCCGCCACGACGGGCCGAACGGTGAGCCCCGCTGGTACTACAAGATGACGAAAGGGCCGCGCGCCGATGGGTAAGATCCTCACAACGATCACCGAACTGCCGGTGGACGAGATCAAAATGGGCAGCCGGTTGCGACCGGTCAGCGCCGCCGGGGTCGAGGCGCTCAAGACCTCTATCCGCGAGTTGGGGGTGATCAAGGACCCGATCCATGTCCGCAAACTGAAGAAGGGCGGCAAGATCGTCCTTTTGGCGGGCGGGCACCGGCTGACCGCCGCGCGCGAGCTGCGCGACGAAGGGGTCGAGGGCTACGAGACGATCAAGGTCACCTGCTGGAGCTGCACCGACGACTTCGCCCAGCTGATGGAGATCGACGACAACCTGGCGGGCGCGGAACTGTCGGCCCTGGATACCGCTGTCTTCCTGGCGCGCCGCAAGGCGGTTTATGAGCGGATGCACCCGGAGGCCAAGGCCCAGATCGGGGCGGGCCTGGTGGCCAAGCGCTGGGATACGGCGGACACGATGTCCGTCGTATCCTTTGCCGCCGCTGTGGCACAGACAATGGGCGTATCTGACCGCCATGTGCGCCGCCTCGTGCGTGCCGGGACGGTGCTGGACCCGCGCGACATTCAACTGCTGCGGAGCGCGCCGAAACCGGTCGCGCTGGCCGATTTGATGGAGCTGTCGAAGATCTCAGAGGTGACCGAGCGCTACGACGTGGTCGATCTCATGTCGAAAGGCGAGGCCAAGAGCGCCGCCGACGCTGTCCGCCAGGTGAAGGCTGCGCGCGGCGAAGGCCCTGCGCCGAAGGACGCCACCGACGCCGCTCACACCCGCCTGGCCGATGCCTGGACGCGCGCCAACAAGGCGGCGCGCCGTCGCTTTGTCGAGGATTTCGCCGAAGACCTGCGTGCCCTGCTGGACGAGATCGAGGGGGGCGCATGATGGACGTAGAAGGCGCAATTTCAAAAATGAAGAACCGCTTCGGCGTCACGACGGACAGCGATCTCGCCGAGGCTCTTTTCGTTTCGAAGCAGACTGTCAGCTCGTGGCGCTCGCGAGAGTCCGTGCCTGAAGACGCATTGCGATACGCGCGCGCCCTCTTCGAGATAGAAGCAAGGGTCTGTGTGACGGTTCCCATTTTGGGGGCTCTCTGAATGACGACCACCCCCACCCAGACCTGGTGGACCGCCGCCGAGATTGCCGAGGCCCGGCTGCCCGACATGCCCACGACCAAGCGGCGCGTGAATGATCTCGCCCGTCGTCAAGGCTGGGCCAGCCAGCCCGGCAAGGTGCGCCGCCGCAAGGGTCAGGGCGGGGGCCTGGAATATCACGTCAGCCTGTTCCCGACGCGGGCCAAGGTGGCGCTCACGCGGCTTGGACAGGAGGCCCGGGCGGAGGCGCCCAAGCGGTCCCGCGACCAGGCCTGGGCGGAGTTCGACAAGTTGAAGGCGAAGGCAAAGGGCATCGCCGAGACGCGCCTTGCGGCGCTGCGCGAGGTCGATGCGCTGGAACGCGCGGGCATGACCCGCACCGAGGCGGTCCGCGCCGTGGTCCGGCAGACCGGCAAATCGGAAAAGACGATCTGGAACTGGCTGGCCCTGATCGAGGGCATCGCGCCCGAGGATTGGCTGCCCTACCTGGCGCCGTCCTCCGGCAGGCCGCGCGGATCCCAGACCCAGCCGGATGAAAAGTTCCTCGACCTCGTCAAAGAGTATTTCCTGACCAAGTCGCAGCCGCCTTTGACCGCCGCTTATGACTGGGCCGAGGAGGTGGCGCGGAAAGAGGGGATCGCCGTTGCGCCGCTCTGGAAGGTGCGCCGCACCATTGCCGAGACCGTGCCAGAGCATGTGCAGGTCTACCTGCGGAAGGGCGCCCATGCGCTGAGCCGCTACTTCCCGCACCAGACCCGCGACAAGACCTATATGCACGCGATGGAGGCGGTGCAGACCGACTATCACAAGTTCGACGTCTTCATCCAATTCCCGGACCGCAAGAAGCCGGGGCGGATCCAGATGATCGCGATCTCGGACATCTACAGCGGCAAGTTCCTGGCCTACCGTCTGTCGGAGACGGCGAACGGGCACACGGTGCAGCTGGCGTTCGGCGACCTGGTGCGCCGCTATGGCATCCCGCAGCACTGCCTGATGGATAACGGGCACGAATTCGTCAACAAGGTGATGACCGGCCAGACCGAGCATCGGAAGCGGTTCAAGCTGGTGCAGGGCGAGGTGTTGGGCCTGTTCCCGCTGCTGGGGATCGGGTTGCATTTTGCGCAGCCGGGCTGGGGCCAGGCAAAGCCGATCGAGCGCGCCTTCCGCGACCTTTGCGACCGCGTGGCCAAGAACCCGGCCTTTGTCGGGGCCTACACCGGGCGCAACACGGTCGAGAAGCCGGAGAACCACGGCGCTCGGGCGGTCACCCTTGAAGAGTTCCGCGCGGTCCTGGAGCGCGAGATCGCGGCGCACAACGCACGGCGGGGACGGCGGTCGGAAGTGGCCAATCAACGGTCCTTCAACGAGGTGTTCAACGAGAGCTACGCGGCCTCGCCGATTACCAAGGCGACCGAGGAACAACAGCGCCTCTGGCTGATGCGTGCCGAGGGCGTCCGGGCAGATCGCAAGAATGGCGAAGTCTCGATCTACGGCTCGCGTTACTGGGCCGAGTGGATGTGGCAGATCGCGGGCAAGGACGTCACCGTCCGGTTCGATCCGGACGATCTGCAAGCGGGCCTGTCTGTCTACGAGATGGACGGCACCTTCCTGGGCGACGCACCGGTCCTGAAGCCCGGCGACTTCTTCTCGGTGGCGGATGCCAAGGAGCACGCGCGCGACAAGAAAGCATTCAAGCGGATCACGCGGGAACAGGCCCGGATCGAAAAGAAGATGACGGATGCGGCCGCGGCCAAGCGGCTGGCAGCAGCGCGACAGGATGCGCCGGGCGATGGGTTGCCGGATGCGGGCGTGATCCGCCTGCCGAAGATCCATCCGGCTGCGCCCAAGGGCGGGCGGCGCCGTGCCGAGGTTCCCGAGGAGGAAGAGCGCCTGACGGCCCGGGTCACGAAGCTGGAACAGCGCCGCGCCTCACCTAAACCGGACGAGCGCGATCCGGATGAGGATTTCGCACGAGCGCTGGAGCTGGAGCAGATGCAGGTCGACGGCCAGCCCATGACGGCAGAGCAGGCGGACTGGCTCGCGCAGTACCAGACCACGTCGGAATACCGCTCCCGTGTGCGGATGCACCGGGCGCTGGGCAAGAACAACGAATGAAAAAGGAGCAGAACATGCAAGGCGATCTGGCCCCCCTCCGTAACGTCGCGGCCCTGTTGGAAATGGTCGATCAACTACAGCACCGCAGCGTTACCCTTCCTGGGATCGGTGTTTTCTTCGGGCGGCATGGCGCTGGGAAGACCTCGGCAACGACGCTCGCCGCGAACGAGTACAACGCGCATATCGTACAGGCCAAAAGCACCTGGACCCGCCAGCACATGGCCGACGTGCTGCTGGAGGAGCTGGAACTCAAGGGCGTGAAGGGCACGCTGCCCCGCAAGGCCGACGCGATCAGCCGCGCCTTGGCGCTCTCCGACCGCCCGCTGATCATCGACGACGCACAGTACCTCATGAAGAGTGGCATGATGGACGTGGCCCGAGACATCTACGAGGGCTGTTTCACGCCGCTGATCTTCGTGGGGGAGCCGGACTTCGAAGCGAACCTGACCAAGTGGCCGAACATCTACGACCGTGTCCTGGTCAGCACCGAGACACTGCCCTGCAACGCCACCGATGCAGGCCACCTGGCACGCATCTACTGCGCCGGGGTCGAGGTCTCGCCCGACGCCCTGGACGAGTTGCTGCGCCTGACCGATGGCAGCGCGCGCAAGCTGAGCGTCAACTTCGAGAGGATCCGTGAAGCCGCGCGACGGCGGGGGCAGCGCCAGGTCGACACAGACTTCCTGCCGCTGGTGAAGCTCCACGGGATCGGCGGCGCGATCAGCGCCCAGTTGGGCAACCAGCGCAAGCGGGGGGCGGCATGAGCCAGGACTTCCGCAGCCCGATGGAGCGCGATGCCTGGCGTAAAGTCGAAGGGCTGGCCGAGTTCCATTGGACCGATCTTGAGGCGATGAACATGTGCGCCGAGACCGCGCAGAAGTTCATGCGCCGCTGGGCGCGCCTGGGCTGGATCCGGGTGTCCCGCAAGGACGGCCATCGCAAGATCTACGTCAACGCAGCCCGGGCAATCCCCGTTGTGCCGTCGGTCAAGGCCGACCCGACCCCCGAGGGGAACATGTGGCGGGCCATGCGCCGGATGCCGAACTTCACCCCGACCGACTTGGCGGCGCACGCCAATGCCGGGGGCGTTGATGTCACCGTCGAGTTAGCCCGTTCCTACTGCCGATCGCTGCTGGCGGCTGGCTACCTGAAGGTGCGGGAGACGGCGATCCCGGGACGGCGTCAGCCCCGCTACCAGTTGATCCGGAACACAGGTCCGCAAGCACCCGTGGTGCGTCGAGTCAAGGGCTTGGTGGATCCGAACGAGGGCGAATTCCTGCCGTTGAACGGGGGGGCGTCATGAGCGCGCTGGAGAAAGCCCGCATCGGCTGGGGCGTGGAGATGCCCGCATGGATCCGCGAACTGGCCGAGGAGTGCGACCGCACCAGCCAGAACAAGGCGGCGCTCCGGATCGGGCGTAGTGCCTCCCTGGTCTCGACCGTCCTGTCCCGGACCTACTCCGGCGACATGGCGGCGGTCGAGGAGCGGGTGCGCGGCGCCCTTATGGGCGAGACGCTGGTCTGCCCGGTCCTGGGCGAGATCGACAAGAAGGTCTGTCGCGACTGGCGCGGGCGCTCGACCGCCTTCTCGTCGCGCAACACCCGCGCGGTCCAGATGTTCCGCGCCTGCAATCGCTGCTCCATGAACAAGGAGACCCGGAATGCCTAACCCCCCCATGACCGAGGCCGAGATGCTGGCCAAGGCTGGCTCGGCCATCGCCAAGATCGACCGCAGTGGAATGCGTGGCGCCTCGATGGTGACGATGGCGGAGACCATCGCGATGGCCGCGCTGATCGAATGCCTGGGCGCAGGCCCGATCTGCCAGCGGGCTTATCACGAGGGTCAGATCGACACCGTCGATGCCGCGCGGGCGGCGGGAGTAGCGCTGTGACCAGCAAACCCATCGCAACCCACTGCAGCAACCCGAACCGCTACGACTACTGGACCTGTCCCGGTTGCTACTCCGACCTCGGCGACGTTGGGGAGGGCGAACATGTCTGCCCGACCTGCGACCGCCCGATCCGCTGCACCGTCGAAATGGAGCCAGCGTGCCATTGCTCGCTGATCGAAGCAGAAGAAGAGGAAACCGACCAATGAACGCTTTCAGCAAACCCGGCGTCATCGACATCGATGGCACCCCGCACATGAAGGACGCCAAGGGGCGGCTGCAGCCGCTCACGACCGTCAAGGCCCAGGACCAACTGCAGGACGAGGTGGTCCGCAAGGTGATTGGGTACGCAAAGGAACTGAGCTGCCAGGTCAGCCGGTTCAAGAACCACACCTTCGAGGACCTCTCCGGCTTCGAGGCGCTGCTGGCGCAGGAGTACGGTGAAACCAAGGGCGGCGCGAAAGGCAACAAGACCTTCATGAGCTTTGACGGATGCATGAAGGTGCAGGTCCAGGTGGCCGATCAGATCGACTTCGGCCCCGAGCTGCAGATCGCGAAAGACCTGATCGACGAGTGCCTGAACGAATGGGCGGCGGATGCCGGCGACGAGTTGCGCGCTGTCGTGACCCGCGCCTTCAACACCGACAAGGCGGGCCAGATCAACCGCGCCGAGATCTTCATGCTGCTGCGCCTGGAGATTGCGGACGAGCGCTGGAAACGGGCGATGGAAGCGATCCGGGATGCCATGCGCGTCGTCGGCTCCAAGACCTATGTCCGCTGCTACCAGCGTGACCACGGCGAGGCGCCCTGGGAAGCCATCACCATCGATCTGGCCAAGGCGTGAGGGAGGATGTGATGCAGGACCAGACCGACAGCTACGGCATTGCCGCAGGAGAGCTCAAACAGCTCATCGAACGCTATGAGCGCCTCGAAGAAGAAAAGCGCGAGATCGGCGAGCAGCAGAAGGAGTTGATGGCCGAGGCCAAGGGGCGCGGCTACGACACCAAGGTCATGCGCAAGGTGATCGCCCTGCGCAAGCGCGAGGCCGACGACATCGCCGAGGAAGAGGCGGTGCTGGACATGTACAAAGCTGCGCTGGGGATGGGGTGATGGCATACCCTCGCAGTGAAAAGGACGCCCGCGCCCGGTCGCTTCGCAAGCTGAAGGCGCTGGAGAAGCGGGCCAGGAGCACGCTCTACGAGATCGCCGGGTTCTTCGAGGAAGGGCCGGTCAGTGCCGATATCGACCGCTTGCTGGACGATCTCGGCCAAGGCTTCACGGCACTCAAGGCGTCGATGGACGATGAGGTCGACAGGGCGAAGGAGCGGGCGTGATGGCTGTTGCGGCAATCGATCTCAGCGTCATCGTCCCGGCGTCGGAAGATGCCCGTGATCGCGGCTGTGTTTGCCCGTCACCAGAAGACTGTGGCAGCCCGACGTTCCCCGCTGTCGTGCTGTCCTGCGGTGGCCACCTGTTCGATCCCTTGTGCCCGGTTCACGGCCGCGCCGTGACCGCCGAGGTCCAACGCATGATCGGAGCCCGCCAATGATGATTTCTCACTGGGCCAAGGTCCGATCCTACAGCTCCACCAGCAGGTCCGGAAAGCACGTTTTGAAGATCGAGCTGGAGTACCAGGACCCCTCGCACATGGGCTTCGACATGAAGGAGCTCGACGAGATGATCGCGAATGCGAAGACCCCGCCAAAACGCCAGAGGCGGCTCGCACTTCCTGCGCCGGAGGAAAAGCAATGACCGCCGAGCAGATCAATCAGGATGAGCTAAACTGCCCGGCCTGCGATGACGAACCCTTGATGCTGGTCGGCGAGTTCACGAGCGACGACCTGGCCGACGGCGTGATCATCCGCTGCCCGGCCTGCGGCTTCCAGGTCGCGGGGCCGGAACCGAAGTACCTTGAAGCGCTGCTCAGGCTCGCCTGGGACTGGCACCCGCTGGATGTCTGTTTCGAAGACGAGGTGTATCCATGACCGCCAATATGATCCGCGCCATCCACGTCGGTTGCCGCCAGCTCGGGATCGACGCAGACACCCGACATGATCTGCAGTTGCGCCTGGTGGGCAAGACCAGCCTCTCGGATATGTCCGACGATGAGCGGCAGCGTGTCCTGGACGAGTTGAAGGCGCGCGGGTTCCGGCCCTCTTCCGGCAAGCGCGCCAAGGCGCCCCGCGCGGACCTGCGCCTGGTCCACGTCCTCTGGGCCAAGTTGGGCCATGCGGGCGAGCTGAAGGACCCGACGCGCAAGGGGCTGAACAAGTTCATCCAGAAACGCTTCGGCGAGGCCTGGGGCTTTGTCCCGGCCGACATCGACGGGCTGCGCGATCACGACAAGATCGACGCGGTGCTGCAAGCGCTGATCCAATGGGGCAAGCGCTCCCGGATCGACTTTGACTGGTCGAGGATCGGAAAATGAAGAAGCCGCGCCACAGGGTCTCGGACTATGCACTCCTGCAGTACATCGAGACCGTCACAGGCGTAGAGGTCGAAGCCTTGCGCCAAGTCATCGCCGCCCGTGCGGATGCTGCCGGTACCGCCAATGCAGGCATGTATGAACTGGCATCCGAGGATCTCCGCTTCTATGCGTCCGGCGGCACTGTCTGTGGCGTCAGAGCGAAGAACGCGCGGGAATGACCGACCCGGTGGCATATCCTCGCCACCCGGCGCACCTGGATCCCTATATCGAGGTCCTGGGGCCGCGCATGGCGGTCAGCTTCCTGGTCATGTTCGGCGGCTCGCCTCTCTGGTTTCCGGACGACCCCCGTGGCCGCAGTGCGGCCGAGCATCTGATCGGCGCCGACAAGATGCGGGCGCTCGGCGCGCGCATGCGGTCGAACCTGACCGAGATCCCGATGCCAAAAAACTGGCTGATCCGCGCGCTGCACGCGGAGGGCCTGTCGGTCGGGCAGATTTGCCGCGCCCTGAAAACCAGCAGCACAAACGTCAAGCGGACCCTGCGCGAGGCCGGTGGCGACAAGCCTCCAGCCGATCCCGATCAGCTGTCTCTGTTCTGACAACCTTCCCAATGTAGGCACCCGTTTCAACCCGGCATTCTGACCCCGTTCAACGGGGGTATCAGATGTCCACGAAACATGACGTGCGCCGAATGGCCGAGGAGATCGTCGCCCGCGAGGGCGCGTTCGTGAACGATCCCGACGATCCGGGTGGCGCGACCAAGTACGGCGTCACCATCCACACGCTGCGCAACATCCCCTGGGGCGACCTGGATGGTGACGGCGACATCGACGTGATGGATGTGCGTGCGCTGTCGCAGGATCACGCGATCCTGATCTTCGAGGAGCGCTATTTCTTCGGGCCGCGCATCGACGAGCTGCCCGAGCCGCTGCAGGCCACCGTCTTCGACATGTACGTCAATGCCGGCGCCAACGCGGTGAAGCTCCTCCAGCGGCTGCTGTGCGAGATGGCCCCGCCCGCGATCGCCATCGATGGCGTGATCGGTCCCCAGACCATCTCCGCCGCCAACCGTGCCTGGGAGCGGGCCGGGCAGCACCTGGTCGATGCCTACGGGATCGAGCGGCGCAACTTCTATTTCCGCATCGCCGACCGGCGCCGGGCCAGCCGCAAATACGCCCGCACCCGCGCCGGCGGCAAGGGTGGTTGGATCAAGCGCGCCGAGGAGTTCATCTCGCCCGAGTACCACATGACCGATGCCGAGTTTCAGGCGCGGGTGGCGGCATGGGGCTGATCGGCCAGATCCTCTCCACGCTCTTCGGTGGTGACCGCAACGCGGTGCGCGAGATGGCCGAGGTGTTCCGGGTCAACGCAGAGGCCGCTTCGAAACGCGGCCATGACCTGGACAGCGCCGCGCTGGACCAGTTCGCGGCCGAGTTCTGCCGCCGGACACGCCGCACCTGGTGGGACAGCCTGATCGACGGTCTCAATCGTTTGCCGCGTCCGCTGCTGGCGCTCTGGGCGCTCTGGGTGCTGGTCTGGACCCCCTATGACCCGGTTTTCATGGCGCAGGTCTTTGCCGCCTGGGGGGTGATCCCGCAGAGCGTCTGGGCCGTGATCCTGGTGATCGTCACCTTCTTCTTCGGTGGGCGCCAGCAGGTGAAGGGTCTCGATTTCCAGCGCGACGTGGCGGGGCTTCTGACCCAGACACAAGCGGTCCTTAAGAGCCGCGCAAGCCTGGATGCGCTGGAAGATGGCGAGGCGCCCCGCGCCTCCACCCCCGTGCTTTCCGACAATCCCGCCCTCGACGCCTGGCGGGCGTCGAATTGATCCAGAAAGGACTGACCATGAAATCCGCGACCCTTGGAATGATCGCCTGGTGCCTTGGGGCAATCCTTGCGCTCCTCGTCTTCGCCTCCCTGTCTGTGCCTGCCGAGGCGCAGACCCTGCGCCACTGCGTGCCCCGTGCTGCCCTGATCGAGGGGCTGGCTGAGAAATATGGCGAAACCCGGCGGGCCATAGGCCTGGGTGCGAACGGCGCGATCATGGAGGTGTTTGCGTCGGATGCGACGGGCACATGGACAGTCACCATGACGATGCCCAACGGGATCTCCTGCCTGGTGGCCAGCGGGGACACCTATGAGACGCTCTCCGAGGCGCCCACGCCCGAGGGGGATGCGCTGTGACTGCTGCCGATCTTCTCGACATGGCCATGAAGGCCATCCCGATCCTGCTGTCTTTCGCTGCCATGATCGTGGCGGTGATCCGCACCCGGCGGTCCGAGGTCGATGAACGGTTCAAGGCTGGGTCCGACCGTATGGACCGGCACGAGATCCGGATCGCGCGGCTGGAACAGACTGTCAGCGGCCTGCCGTCCAAGGATGACGTCCACAACATCCAGTTGAGCATCGCCGAGATGACCGGATCTTTGGGTCGAATGGAGGCCGTGATGGAGGGCAACGCCAAGATCATGCAGCGGCTGGAGACCATCGTCAGCCGCCACGAGGACCACCTTTTGAACGACAGGAACCGGCCATGAGCTACGCCGAAGAACTGCAGCAACACGCCCGCCTGGCGATCCTGCGGATGCTGGAGGACGCGCCGCGCTACACCTCCAATGTCTCGATCATGACCGATCTCCTGCCGCGCTTCGGGATCACCTATTCGCGCGACCAGGTGGTGACCGAGCTGAGCTGGCTGGCCGAACAGGGCATGCTGACCACCGAGGATCTGGCAGGCGGGTTCATCGTCGCCACGGCCACGACGCGCGGCGTCGAGATCGCCCAGGGCATCGCCAAGCACCCCGGTGTCCAGCGCCCCCGTCCGGGGAGCTGAGCCATGCCTCCGCCAAGGAAACTGGACCTGATCCCCGAGGAGCTACGCCGCTGGCTGGCCGAGGAGCTGCGCGACCGGGGTTTCGCCGACATCGTCGATGTCACCGAGGGGCTGAATTTCCGTCTGCAGGAGGCGGGTCTTGAACTGTCGGTGGGCAAGACGGCCGTCGGCGATTTCTCGAAGGCGCTGAAGGACCAGCGCGAGGCTTTCGCCATCGCCGAGACGCTGCTCTCGGACATGGACATCGAGGCCGAGGGCGAGCTGCACAAGGTGTTGATGCAGATGATCGCCACGAGCGCGGTCCACATGATCCAGTCGGTGCGAGAGAAGGACGAACACCTCGACCCGAAAGACCTGATGAGCCTGGGCCGGATGCTCAAGGATCTCATGAGCAGCTCGGGCATGCGCGAGAAGCTGTTGGCCGATGAACGCGCCCGTGTCGCCCGTCAGGCGCGCGAGGCGGCGCAGGCCGAGATGGACGAGGCGCTGGAGGCAACGGCCACCGAGGCCGGGCTCTCGGCCGAGATGCTCGACCGCCTGCGCAGGGGCGTGCTGGGGTTGCGGTCATGAGGCGGTCGCGGACACAGGTCAATGCGATCCTCCTGGTCGGGGACCACCACTGGCGCAAAGGACCGAAGTGGAAAGCGGCATTGGCCTGGGCATTCGGCAAACGCGAACGATTTGCGACGCACCTGGGCGGGCAGGCCACCGTCAGCTGGTGGCGCGGGGAACCGTACCTGATCACACTTAAGGAGGCGACATGACCGAACCGCTGCGCGCCATCGTCCTCACCGACCGGCAAGAGCATCGCCGCAGAGCTGATTGCGGCTCAATCTGGATCGCGCCCTGCGAGGAGGGCGAGGAAGCCGCGCTCTGGTTCGTCTGCCCTTGCGGGTGCGGCCAGGTCAGCCGGATCACGGTCGGCCACCGGCACAAGCCGCATGCCCACGGCGCGACCTGGAACTGGAACGGGTCCCGCTCCGAGCCGACGCTGCACCCGTCGGTCAACGTCCACCGCAACGAGATCTGCGCCGGCTGGCATGGCTGGCTGCGGGATGGCTACTGGGAGGTGGCGTGATGCTGAGCTTTGGAAAATACGCCGTGGGATTTGGAATGCTTGCGTTGGGAAATTGCCGATGCGCAGTGGTGCCCCGGCTGTCCAGCGCGCCGCGGGCCGCCGATCCGGCCAAGGCCAAGGCGCGCAAGGCACAGCGTGCGGCGCGCAAGGCCACCCGCAAGAACCGGAAGGGGGGGAGAGGCTGATGAAAACCGAGGACCAGATCCGCCGCCGAATTGCTCAGATTGAAGGCGAGCTGAAATTGGGTGCATCCTACGGCGGCCCAGACCCAAACCCGGTGGGAACTGGTGGGTTGAAAGTCGAGCGTGCAGCTTTGCTCTGGGTCCTCCAGGCGGACAGTTCGTTCTAATGGCCAGCCCCGCCGAAATCGCCAACGACATGGACGCGCACGCGCGCTTCTGGGCGGGGCGCGACCGAGACGCCGAACGCGCCTGCCGCGACGCCGCCCGCGCGATCCGGGACTTGCTGGCCGGGAAAAGGCTGGATGGCCGGTTCTGGGGCGGGCTGCATGGGCGGCTGCTTCGCCTGGAGCGCCTGGAGACAATGGTCCAGGGCTATCCCGATTTCCTCCGGGCGCGTCTGTGCATCGAGCGCCTCCGCTTGGAGGCGCGCGCCGCATGACTGATCGTGTCACATGTCTCTGCCCCGGTTGCATCCGGACTACCTCGCGAGCCTACGCCGAGTGGATTTGCGGAAAGCACTGGATTGCCGTGCCTCGCTGGATGCGTCGTCGTTGGTTTCGACTTCGCGATAGAGCGGCGCGCGACAGCCGCTGGAGAGACGTGGCGCAACGGGCCTGGGCGCGTTGCCGTGAAAGGGCCATTCAGGAGGCCCTGATGGGAGTTCAGTTTTGACCAACGCTCCCGTCCTCTCACGCGATCCCGAGGAACTCCCGGCCGATCTGCCGCGCGGCGGGGACATCCCGGCGGATCTCGACCCGCTCGCCGAGGGCATCCTCATGGAGCACCAGAAGAGCTGGCTGGAGGATTTGTCGGACCTGAAGGTCTGCGAGAAAGGGCGCCGGACGGGCATTACCTTTGCCGAGATGCTGGGTTGCACCCTGATCGCCGCTGCAAAACGGTCCGCCGGCGGGCAGAACTGCTTCTACATCGGTGACACCAAGGACAAGGGCCGCGAGGCCATCGGCTATGTCGCCCACTTCGCCAAGGTGGTGGCCGGCGAGCTGGGCCAGGTCGAGGAGTTCCTCTTCGAGGACCAGCAGCCCGACGGCAAGACCAAGCAGATCGCGGCCTACCGCGTGCGCTTTGCCTCTGGCTTCCGTGTCGAGGCGCTGTCGTCGAACCCGGCGAACATTCGCGGCCTTCAGGGCACCGTTGTCATTGACGAGGCGGCCTTCCACCGCGACGTGCGCGAGGTCATCGACGCGGTGAACGCCTTGCTGATCTGGGGCGGCAAGGTGCGGGTGATCTCGACCCATAACGGGCACCTGAACCCGTTTAACGAGCTGATCCGCGAAGCCCAGGCTGGCAAGAACGGCTTCAAAGTCCACACCTACACTTTCGGCGACGCGGTTTTGAACGGTCTCTTCAACAAGGTCTGCCTGATGAAGGGCGACGCGTGGAGCCAAGAGGCGCAGGACGCCTGGGAGGCGCAGATCCGCAGCTCCTACGGCGCGCGCGACGCCGCGATGAAGCAGGAGCTCGACGCGATCCCCTCGGAGATGGCCGGCGCCGCGCTGACCCGGGTGCAGATCGAGGCCTGCCTGGTGAAGGGCGCGCCTTTCCTCCGCTGGCACCAGCCGGACGCCTTCAAGAATGCGCCGGAGGAACAGCGCAAGGCCGAGACGCTGGCCTGGTGCGAGGAACACCTCAAGCCGGTTCTCGACAGCCTGGACCCCAAGCGCCGCCACAACCTGGGCGAGGACTTTGCCCGGTCCGGCGACGCCACCGACATCGTGATCATGGAAGAGGGCGAGGACCTGCGCCAGCGCTGCAAGCTGATCGTCGAGATGCGCAACATCCCCTTCGGCCAGCAAAAGCAGGTCTTCTTCTACATCGCGGACCGGTTGCCACGCTTCATGAAGGGCGCCGTCGACAAGACCGGCAACGGTGCCTACCTCGCCGAGGAGGCGGCCATGCGCTACGGCAGCCGGATCGAGGAGGTGAGCTTCAGCCGCGAATGGTACGCCTCCGAGATGCCCTCCTACATCGAGGCCTTCACCGACCGCACCATCGAATTGCCCAGGCACGCCGACGTGCTGGCGGATCACCAGGCGTTGCAGTTCGTGGATGGGATCATCCGCGTGCCGCGCGACTTCCGGTTCAAGGGATCGGACGGGCTGGACCGTCACGGCGACAGCGCCGTGGCAGGGGCGCTCGCCTGGTACGCCAGCCGACAGACCGGTACCGAGATCGCCTACCAGCCGGTGACAGAACGCCAGGACGGTCCCGAGGATCGGGACAATGACCGGCCCTGGTGGCGCCAGCCGCTGGGCGCGCGCCTGCGCGGTGGCGTGTTTTGACAAGGAGTGACCAATGACCCAACTGGTCGATCAATGGGGCCGCCCGGTCCGTCGGCGTGAGCTGACCCGCGAGGTGGCCGGGCCGTCCCTGACGGGCGTGCGCTCGCCGCTCACCGGCTATCCCGGCGACGGGCTCGATCCGCGCCGCCTGGCCAACATCTTGCGCGAGGCAGACGAGGGGCATCCCGAACGCCAGCTGGAGCTGGCCGAGGCGATGGAAGAGCGCGACCTGCACTATGTCGGTGTCCTGGGCACGCGGAAGCGCAGCGTCACCCAACTCGACATCACGGTCGAGGACGCCAGCTCGGACGCCATCGACAAGCGGATCGCCGAGGATCTTCGGACCTGGCTCCTGCGCGACGAGCTGGAGGAGGAGCTGTTCGATATCCTCGACAGTATCGGCAAGGGCTATTCGTTCACGGAGATCATCTGGGAGCAAAGCACGGGTCAGATCTGGCCGGTGCGGCTAGAGGCGCGGGACCCACGCTGGTTCCGCTTCGACCGCCGCGATCTCAAGACGCCAATCCTGATCGGCGAGAACGGCCAGGACGAGCCGATGCCCGCGTACAAGTTCATCCACCCCCGGATTAGGGCCAAGAGCGGGATCACGCCGCGCTCGGGGATCTGCCGGGCCGTGACCTGGGCTTACCTGTTCAAGATGTACACGCTGCGGGACTGGGCGATCTTCACCCAGACCTATGGCCAACCCCTGCGCGTCGGCAGATACCCGGTGGGCGCCTCCGAGGATGACCGCAACACGCTGTTCCGGGCGGTGGCGAACATCGCTGGCGACTGCGCCGCGATCATGCCCGAAGGCATGGAGATCGAGTTTGTCGAGACGAAGAATGTCGGCGCCTCGGTGGATCTTTACGAGAGCCGGGCCGACTGGCTGGACAAGCAGGTCTCGAAGGCGGTGCTGGGCCAGACCGCGACCACCGACGCCGAGGTCGGCGGGCTGGGCTCCGGCAAGGAGCACCGGATGGTGCAGGAAGACATCGAGCGGGCGGACGCCAAGGCGCTCTCCGGGGCGCTCAACCGCGACCTGGTGCGGCCCTGGGTGGATCTGAATTACCGCGAGCATGGCCGCTACCCCCGGATCGTGATCGCCCGCCCCGAGGCCGAGGACCTTGCCAAGTGGATGGAGACCGTGGGGGAGGCTGTGGATCGCGGGCTGGCCGTGGCAGAGGACGATGTCTATGCCAAGCTCGGCCTGCGCCGCCCCTCCGAAGGGGCCAAAATCCTGCGTCCCGGGGGGCAGAATGCGCTGCAGGCGCCGGGTCAACCGGGGGCAGGGGACGGAAACCCTCATGAGAGCGCCGTTAAATACCCATTGAATACCCTTGCCGCTCTTTCGGCGGCGGTGGGCCGTGACGACGAGAGAGGCCGCTCAGCGGGCGGCACAGCGCCTCTCGACATCGCGGTCGATCAGCTGACCGAGGAGGCCGCGCCCGAGATCGAGGCGATGCTGGCGCAGATCGAGGCGATGATGGGCACGGCCGATAGCCTGGACGAGCTGCGCGAGATGCTGCTGGGCGCCTATCCCGCGATCTCGCAGGACGCGCTGGCACAGGTGCTGGCGCAGGCGTTCATTGCGGGTGACCTTGCAGGGCGTCTGATGGCCGGGGATGGCGATGGCTGATCTCGCTACGAGCTTTCGGAAGCCGTTCAAGGAACAGGTGGCGGCCTTCCGGCTGCGCCTGGGCAACCAGGTGCCCACGGCCAAATGGGACGATCTGTGGAAGGCGCAGCACGACCGCGCCTTCATGGTGGCGGGCGCTGCCAAGGCGGATCTGCTGGCTGATTTGGCCAAGGCTGTCGAGAAGGCCATCGCGGAGGGCACGTCCCTGGAAGAGTTCCGGCGCGACTTCCGCAAGATCGTGGAGCAGCGCGGCTGGCACGGCTGGACCGGCGAGGGCACGAAGAAGGGCGAGGCCTGGCGCACCCGGATCATCTACCAGACGAACATGCGCACCAGTTACGCCGCCGGGCGGCACGCCCAGCTGGTCGAGGGCGGGTTCAAATACTGGGTCTATCGCCACGGTGGCTCAATCGAGCCGCGCGAGCAGCACTTGGCCTGGGACGGGCTGATCCTGCCGGCGGACCACCCGTTCTGGGCCACGCACTATCCCCCGAACGGCTGGGGCTGCAGCTGCTACGTCATCGGCGCGCGCTCTATCCGGGGCGCGCGGCGCGTAGGCGGCAACCCGAACGTCACGCTGCCCGAGAACTGGCGGGATCTCAGCCCGAAGACCGGCGAGCCGGACGGGATCGACCGGGGCTGGGGATATGCGCCGGGCGGCAGCGTGGTCGAGGAGGTGCGGAAGCAGATCCGGCGCAAGGCCGGTGCCTTGCCCGAAGGGTTGTTCACGGCGCTGACCGAAGATGCCGCCGACCCGCCGTCGCCGTCCGTGCCGCCTCTGCGACCGGCGACGTCCCTGAAGGATGCGGCGGTGCTGGTGGTGGAAAGCGGGCTGGCCGAGAAACAGGTCGCTTGGCCCGGGAAGGTGAAGCTCGATGCGGTCAACGAGGTGGTGCAAACGCTCTGGGAGTTGAAAAACCGCTTCGATATGGTGCCGTTGCAGGCCGTGGGCTCCGCGAAGGTCATAGCCACGGCAACCGGAGGCAGGCTCAAGCCTTCGCCGAACGCCAGTGCCTGGTACGCACCCGGATACAAGGTCATGGGCTGGAACAGGGTCGGGCTGTCCAGGGAGCCCTGGTATGCGCCCGAGGCACAAGCCAAGCGATTGGAGACCTGGGCAACGGAACATGCGAAGGCGATTGCAAAGCTGCCGGATGGTCCAGCACGCCGCGCGGCCGAACGCGCAACATGGCAGCACACGGTGGTGATCGGGGGCGACGACTATCCACGCTCCGTGGCCATTCACGAGACCGGCCACCAGTTCCACTTTTCCCATTGGGAGGCGGTGAACGCAGCGATTGAAGGCTGGGATCGCGACGGGTGGAACTTCGCGGTTTCGATCTACGGGTCGACAAACTTCAAGGAGTTTGTCGCTGAGAGCTTCGTGCTGTATATGTTGGGGCCGGAGTATCACGCCCGGATCAAGCCCGAGCTGCTCACTCTGTTCAAGGCAAGGGACCGCCGGAATGTCTGACGTCACGCAGCAGATCATGGACCTGATCAACGCGGAGCCACTGCCGGCGGATGCGGAGGATCGCTTGTCGGAGCTGATCGAGCAGTTGCCGGAGGAAGACCAGGACATGGCACGCGCCACCTGGTCGGAGGCGCTGTTCATGGCGCGGCAGTCCGCAGATTTCGATCCCGCCGCACCAACGGTCGAACTGGATCTCTGAGCCGGCATGATCACCGTCGACGTCACCACGGACACGCTGCGCCCCGCCCTGGCCGAGGCAGAACAGGCGCTTTCCGACCTGACGCCGCTCCTTCAGGACATCGGCGAATTGATGGTCGAGCGGACCAAGGGCAATTTCAAGACTGGCACAGCGCCGGATGGCACGGCCTGGGCACCGCGCAGCCAGGCAACGCTGGACGCCTATGCCGCTCGGGGCGACACGCCGAAAGGTGGCCCGCTGGTCGGGGTGACACGCGCGCTGTCGACTACGATTGCCTATGAGGTTGCGCCGGGGCACGTCGATTGGGGATCAAACATGATCTACGCCGCCGTGATGCAGTTCGGCGCGGCCCAGGGGCAGTTCGGGACCACGTCGCGCGGTGCTTCGATCCCCTGGGGCGACATCCCGGCCCGGCCCTTCGTAGGCATCGGTCCCGAGGGTGAGAGCGCCATCCTGAAGACCATTGAAGACTACCTTCAAGACCTGATCGACGACTGATCTTCCGCGCAACCTTCCCAATGTAGCGGGGGCGCGGAACCGGGCATTTTGCCCTCATGAACACGCGTCCAGATATCTCGTCATTCGAGGCAGTGGCTCTTTCGCTGGAAGGCGAGGCCCCGCCCGAATGGATCCAGCTCCTGCCCGCACCGGGCGAGAAGTTCCGCTCTGTCGATGGGCGGGGTCCCTGGTTCTACGACAGTGCCGAGGAGCTGATCGCCGCCAGCACCGCCTCCGGTGAGCGGATCTTTATCGATGTGAACCATGCCACCACGCGCTCCGCCCCGAAGGGCGGTGACGCTCCGGCCGTGGGCTGGATCGAGGAGCTGCAGGGCCGCCCGGACGGGATCTGGGGGCGTGTGACCTGGAACAGCAAGGGCGCCGAGCTGATGGCGGACCGTGCCTACCACGGCATTTCGCCGGTGATGTCCTTCAACAAGGCCACCGGCAAGGTGGCGCGGATCTTCCACGCCTCCCTGACCAATACCCCCGCCCTGGGCGGGGCCATCGCATCCCTTTCCGAGGAGACAGACGACATGAACATGGCCGCAATCGCGAAGGCCCTGGGCCTCGCGGAAGATGCTGGTGAGGACGCGATCCTCGCCGCCATCTCCAAGCTGAAGAAAGGCGCGGAAAAGCCCGCCGAGCTCTCCACCCTGGCGCTTGCGCTGGGGGCCGAGGAGGGCGCCAGCGTGGCGGAACTGACCGTCCTGGCCAAGGCAGCCGTGGCGAATGCCGGCGACGCCGACCAGGTCGCCGAGCTGACCGAGCAGCTGGGCGAGCTGCGCGCTGAACAGTGGCTGGACAACAAGGTGGCCGAAGGCCGCGCCATCGATGCCGACTTCCGCGTCGAGCTCTCGGCGCTCTGGCTCGAAAATCCCGACCGCGCCGAGATGGTGGTGAGCCGCCTGCCGAAGCTCTCGGCGACCCATACAGCCAAGTCGGCCCCGAAGGGTGAGGCAATCACCGAACTGAGCGCCGACCAGAAGACGGTCGCCGACCAGCTCGGGGTGTCCCACGAGGATTTCCTTGCGCAGCTGAAGGCTGACGCGGGCGAAGAGGAGGCAGCCTGATGGCCGCACTGACCGCAGACCGCAACACTGCCCGGTTCGAGGGTGACATCCGCCAGGGCGACGTTGCCGCCTCGACCGTGATCTATGCCGGCGCCCTGGTGATGCGCGATGCCTCGGGCAACCTGGTCGAGGGCCAGACCGCCACGGGCCTTGTCGGCGCCGGCCGCGCAGAAGAGCGGGTCGACAACTCCGCAGGCTCGGCGGGTGACCTGACCTGCGATTATCGCCCCGGCATCTACCGCTTTGCCAACTCGTCGGCGGCGGACGAGATCACCAAGGCCGAGATCGGCGACGTCTGCTATGCCGTCGACGATCAGACCGTCGCCAAGACCGATGGGTCCGGCACGCGCTCGCCTGCCGGGATCGTCGCCGGGCTGGACAGCAACGGCGTTTGGGTCCTGATGGACGAGGGTGCGACCGCCGCCGCCTTTGCCACCGCGATCACCGCCGGATCGGTAGCGGTCGCCGGGGCCACGCTGGCGATCCCGGTCACGCACCGCTACGTCGCCAAGACCACCGGCGGCGCAGAGGCGTTGACGCTGGCCGACGGCACTCCGGGGCAAAAGCTGACCGTCTCGCTGGTCTCTGACGGCGGCGACGGCACCCTGACGCCCGACACCTGCTCGGGCTTTGCCACCATCGTTTTCGCCGACGCGGGCGACACCGCGACGCTGGAGTTCATCGACGCCACCGTCGGCTGGATCGTCACCGGCGCCCACGGTGCCACCGCGCAACCCGCGCTGACCCTCTGAGGACATTGACATGCTTGTAAACGCCGCAAACCTGAACAGCCTCCGGGTCGGGTTCAACGCCTCCTTTCAGCGTGGGCTGGGACAGGCGCAGCCGATGTGGAACCGGGTCGCGACCGAGGTCCGGTCGACGCAGAAGGAACAGAAGTACGGCTGGCTCGGGAAGATCCCGCGCGTACGTGAATGGATCGGCCCGCGCCTGGTCCAGAACCTGATGCAGCACGATTACGCCATCACCGAAAAGCCGCTGGAATTGACCGTCGGCGTCGACCGTGACGACATCGAAACCGACAACCTCGGCATCTACGCGCCGCTCTTCGAAGAGATGGGTATGTCGACCGGCTCCGAATGGGACCTGATGGTCTTCGGTCTGCTGCCCCTTGGCTTCACCACCGAGTGCTACGACGAGCAGAACTTCTTCGATACAGACCACCCGGTCCTTGACGAGGATGGCACCCCGACCTCCGTTTCGAACACCGGTGGCGGTTCGGGCACGCCCTGGTACTTGCTGGACACGCGCCGCGCGCTGAAGCCGTTGATCCTGCAGAAGCGCAAGGACTTCAAATTCGTCTCGCTGGATCGCGAGCAAGACCAGAACGTCTTCATGAACAAGGAATTCGTCTATGGTGCCGATGCGCGGGCGAATGTCGGCTTCGGGTTCTGGCAGATGGCTTACGGATCGAAGCAGACGCTGAATGCGAGCGCATATGCCGCCGGTCGCACCGCGCTCTCGGGCATGAAAGGCGATTATGGCCGCCCGCTGGGCCTGATGCCCAACCTCCTGGTGGTTCCGCCCTCGCTGGAAAGCGCCGGCCGCAAGATCCTCAACTCCGAGTACGGCTCGGGTGGGGAGACCAACGAGTGGAAAGGCACCGCCGAGCTGCTCGTCGTGCCCTGGCTGGCGTGAGGGGGTAAGCCATGACCCGCGAGGAGCTTGACGCACGCGCCGCCGAACTCGGGATCTCCACCAGCTCGCGCTGGAAGGACGAGACGGTGGCCGAGAAGATCGCCGAGGCCGAGGCAGAGCAAGCCGGATCGGATACCACGCCGGAAGGGACCAGCGACGGCCCCGGGCCGGTGGAGGGGGCGGGCGAGCGCGCCGCCCCCACACAATCCGCCGCCGAGGAAGACCAGGGGTCCGCGCCCGTCGCAAAAGCGGCGGCGGCGCCTCAAGAGGTGGCAAAGCCTGCCGTCCCCGACCCGGAACAGCCGCCCGAAGGCGTGTTGACCGTCATCGGCCCCAAGCGTGGCCGCTGGCGGGCCGGGCGGCACTTCTCGCCCGAGCCGGTGAAGATCCCCCTGGCCGAGCTGAGCGATGACGAGATCGCCATGCTGGCCAACGATCCGAAACTCACCCTGTCCGGTCTGCCTCAAGACTGACACCGCCCGCCGTGCCGGGGGGCGCGGCGGGCCACTTTCCCGGCGGCTGCGCCCCCGCGCCGCCGGGGCTTTTCACCCCTGTTGAACGGTCCTTCAAATGCCCTATTGCACCCAGGCAGATCTCGAACAGCGCTACGGCACCCAGCTGCTGGTCGACCTGACCGACCGGGGCGAGCTGGCCACGGGCGCCATCGACGCCGACACGGTGACCCGCGCAATCTCCGAGGCGGACGCGCTGATCGACGGCTACGTCAAGGGCCGCTACAGGCTGCCCTTCGCCGTGACGCCGGACCCGATCCCGAAGATCAGCCGCGAGATCGCGATCTACACGCTGCACGTCTACGAGCCGAACGAGAAGATCGTCCGCGACTACAGCCAGGCCATCAAGACGCTGCAGGAGATCGCCAGGGGCAACGTCATCCTGGACGCCGACGGCGTCACCCCCTCCGAGACCGGGGCAGGCGGCGTGCGCGTCAACGACCGCGACCGACCCTTCACGGCTGACAACCTCAAGGGCTTCATCTGATGCTGGCCGATATCAAGACACGTCTGGAGGAGCGGGTCGTGGAGCTGGACGGCCGGGTCGGACTGGCAAGCGATTTCGTCTCTGTCCTGCGCGGCGGGACCGCCCCGCGCGGCGGCGTGAACGCCTATATCCTGCCGGGCACCACCACCGGTCTGCCAGCCGCCACGCTGGGCGCGGGCCTCTTCATCCAGCCGGTCCGGCGGGGCGTCTCCATCGCCACATTCCTGCAATCGACCGACCCGCGCGGCCAGCGCGCCCTGGATCGGCTCGACGACTTCCTGGCGGACATCCAGCAGGCGATTTGCGGCTGGGCGCCGGGGGACGAGGTGGGCGTTTTCGAGCTTGCGGCCGAACGCCCGGCGCCGACCCAGAACGGCCTCATGGCCTTTGTCACAGAGTTCCGCATCACCGACCAGCTGAGGATCACCACATGACCAGGCTCCCGCAATCCGGAGGCAGTTTTGTCCGCACCGAGAAGGGCGGGCTGAAGCAGACCGTCAAGCCCCCCAAACCCGCGCCGCGTCCCAAGCCGGAACCGGCAGAGCCTGCACAGAAGGAGGCCTGATAGATGCCCCTGTACTTCCGCAAGAAGGTCCTGCTGGCCAAGATCGAGACCACCTACGGCACCGATCCGACGCCCACCGGCGGCGCCAACGCGATCCTGGCCTCCGAGATCAGCATCCAGCCCATGCAGGGCGCCGATGCCGACCGTGGCCACGACACGCCTTACCTGGGCGCCAACGCGACGATCCCCTACGATCTGCATGCCGTGATCAGCTTCAAGGTGGAGCTGGAACCCTCCGGTACCGCCGGGACCGCGCCCGCCTGGGGGCCGCTCATGCGCGCTTGCGGCTGCGCCGAGACCGTCGATGCCGGTACCGACGTGGTCTACAACCCGATCTCGGACAGCTTCGAGAGCGTGACGATTTACCTTCACATCGACGGGCATCTGTTCAGCTTGACCGGCGCGCGGGGGAACTGTGACGTCACGGTCAATGCCAGCGGGATCCCGGTGCTGGAATTCACCTTCACCGGCCTCTGGACCAAGCCCGCCGCCGGCACCCTGCCCACGCCCGATTACAGTGCCTGGCAAAAGCCGCGCATCGCGTCGAACACCGCCACGCCGACCTTCACCATCGACAGTGAAGAAATGGTGATGCGCAGCTTCAAGATCGGCCTGGGCAACCAGGTCGAGGGCCGTTTCCTCGTGGGCGCCGAGGAGATCGTGATCGTCGACCGGTCCGAGATGATCGAGACACAGGTCGAGGCGGTGGCCGTCGCGACCCTCGATCCCTGGGCGCTGGCCCGCGACCAGACCTCCGTTGCCGTGGCGCTGACCCACGGTACCGGCGCAGGCCGCATCGCGGCGCTCTCGGCCCCGACCTGCCAGATGCAGCGCCCCGGCGATCCGACCGAGGCGCAGGGCATCATGGAATGGCCGCTGAACCTGGTCCCGCTGCCCGGCTCGGGCAACGACCAGTGGACCCTCACCCTGACCTGACCGGAGACCATAATGGCGCATGTCGACAGCACCTCGGACGACCGCACCGCGAACAACGCGGTGCGCCATCAGTATCGCGTCCTCTGCGACGAAGAGAAGGCCGCGATGGAGGAACTCAAGGATCTCGGCGCGGCCTTCATCGACGCGTGCCAACGGACCGGCAGCAGCCGCGAAATGTCGATCGCGATCACCAATGCTGAACAGGCGGTCATGTGGGCCGTGAAGCACGTCACCAAGTAGAGGAAACCCCATGGCATTTCGCATCGCCGAAGAGCGTGTTTTCACCCGCACCGTCCAGACCGCAGACGGTCAGGACTTTCGCGCCGAGTTCTTGATCCTGCCCGACGACGAGATGACCGGCATCGAGGCCCAGGGCGTCGAGGGCGAAAAGGCCGTCATGCGCAAGATCATCCGGCGCCTTGACGACATCGAGGGCGCGGACAAGCAGCCGATCCCGCACTCGCCGGAGCTGCTGGAGCAGGTCATCGGTTTTGCCGACCTGCGGATCGCGCTCTTGCGGGCCTACAACGAAGGCCGCGTGGAGGCCCGCCGGGGAAACTGAGATGGGCCGGGCGGGCACTGATCGAGGGGCACTTCTCGGACCAGTCCGGCCCGGCCCGACAGATCGACGAGGACGCGGCATTCTGGGGCATCCCGCCCGAGCTGCTGCAGGCCAAGGACGCGGACGAGGCGCTTTGGCCCGAGCATGTCGCCGCGCTGGAGGCCTTTGCCGTCGTCAGCACCCAGTGGCGGATCGAGCCGCGCTTTGGTGCCCCGACCCGCTGGGTGGGCCTGGACCACGCCGCCGTCAAGGCCGGGCTGAGCCTGGCGGGGATCGAGGTCACGCCCGACCTCTGGGCGGACATCCGGCAGATCGAACAGGGGGCCAAAGAGGCCTTGAACCGGGATTGAACGGGGGGTGACATGACGCTGAATATGCATGCGCGCCTCACCGCCGACGGCAAACAGGCGCAGGCGGAATTGGCCAAGACCGGCCAGGGCGCGCGGGGGCTCAAAACCGAGGTTGATGCCCTGGGGCAAAGCGGCCAGGGCGCTTCGACCGACTTTATGGCCCTGCAGAAACAGATGCAGGCCTACAAGGTCGATCTGGTCAATCTCGGGAAAGAGCACGCGGCGGCGAAGAAGCAGATCGACGCGCTGCGCGGTGAGCTGACCAAGCTCAAGGCAAAGGCCAAGGAGACCAAAGCGCCTATCAATAGCGCTGCAGGATCCGTGGGCAACCTGACCTCGCAGTTCAACGACATCGGCGTGATGCTGGCGGCTGGTCAGAACCCCCTGCAGCTGGCGATCCAGCAGGGGACCCAGATCGGGCAGGTGTTCCAGTCGACGGGCGCCAAGGGCAAGGATGCCTTCAAGCTGCTGTTGCAGGGCGCCACGGCGATGATCAGCCCGATCAACCTGATCACCATCGGCACCATCGCGATGGGCGGGGCGCTGATCCAATGGTTGAGCAGCAGCTCCGACGAGGCGGATCACTTTGCCGAGCGCCTGGAGAATGCCAAGGCCAAGATCGACGAGCTGCGCTTCGAGAACCGTTTCCTGACCTCCGGTCTGGCATCGCCGGAGGAACTCACGCTCCTGGACGATGCCAGGAAGGCACGCCAGGAATTGAGGGAGGCGCAGGCCGAACTGGCAGACAACCAGGGCCGAGGCTCCTATCCCTTCGAACTTGCCGTACGAGAGGCGAAAGAGCGGCTGGCCGCCGCCGAAGCCAATCTCACGGCGCTGCGCGACGCGCAGGGGATCAACAAGGAGCTCACCGACGAGGCCAAGGAAAAGGCGCGCCTGGAAGAGGAGGCGCGCAAGCGCCGTGAACAAGACCTGGCGACCGCTGAAGAGATGCTGCTAAGCCTTCAGCAGGAAAATGAACTCACTCGTATTGGCCTGACCTTCGGCGAAGACAGCGTGATGCTGGAACGCGCCCGGGCCGACGCAGCCCGCGCTGCGATGGAACGCGCCCTCGACGGCCTGACTGTTTCTGAAGATCTCAAGGACGCGATCCGCGCCACCCTTGAGGAAAAGCTCCGGCTGGCGTCGGTCGACATCGAAAGCGGGCTGGGCGCCGGGTACCGGATGGCAAAGGCGCTGGCGGATGAGCTGCAGCGTGCAGTGGGTGCCGCGATTTCCTTGTCCGCGCAGGGCATTGCCGACATGCGCACCGCCGAGATCAACTGGGAATACCGGGACGACCCTGTCGGACGGGCCGGCGCGCTGGCCGGCGAGAGGTTCAACACCAATCTTGGCGACACCACTGGATTTGATCCGATTGTGCAGGAAGGTCTTTCGCTGCAGCGTGCGGAGTATGTCGCCAATGCCAAGGCCGTCGAGGAACTGCGGCAGAAGACCATCGCCTGGAGGAAGGAGCAGGCCGAAGCTGGGCGGTCCGCTGGAGGTGCGGCCAAGGCAAGCCACAAGGAACGCGAAGCCGTCAAGGATCTGATCGCGGCCAAGCGGGATGAACTTGCCCTCCTGCGCGAGAGCGATCCGATCCAGCAGGAGATGATCCGCCTGCGCGAAGACCTCGCCGGGGCGACGGAGGGAGAGCGGCGGGCGGTGGCGGGGCTGATCGCCTCGATCCAGGAGGAGGAACTGGCCAAGGCCCAGGCGGCGGAGACCTCGGAGTTCTTCCGCTCCAGCATGGCGGACCTGATCCCGGACCTGGTGCGCGGCGGGGATGAGGCGGCCTCGGCCTGGCAGCGCATGGCCCGGTCGCTGGAGGACGCCGCCTGGCAGGCGCTGCTCTTGGGCGAGGGCCCCCTGATGGGGCTGGTCAACATGCTCTTCGGGATCTCGGGGGGCGGTGGCGGCGCCCTTGGCTGGATCGGCAAGATTTTCGGCCTGGCCGAAGGCGGAGGGCACGATGCGGTCGGGATGCACTACGGTCTGGGCGGGCCGAAGGCCGACAAGATCCCGATCCTGACCTCGGCTGGCGAGTTCACGGTCAACGCCCGCGCGACCCAGAAACACCGCCCGCTGCTGGAGGCGATCAATGCCGGCGCGCCGATCCCCGGATTTGCGTCCGGTGGCGCGCATGGCGGCGGCAGCTACGCTGCGCCCGCGCCCCAGGTGAGCCTTAACCTCTACGACCAGACCAGCCGGGGCATTCGCCTGGAACAGGTGAAAGAGACCGGCCCGGACGGGTCGCGCCAGACCGCCTTCGTCGCCTCCGACATGGTCAACGAGGCCATGAACCTGCCGGGCGGCAAGGCCCGCCGCTCCTTGCGCCGCAAGGGGCTGCGCGAGCCGCTGGTGCGCACATGACGGTCCCGACCTGGCCCAGCGAACTGCCCCGGCCCCTGCGGAATGCCTATGCCGAGACGTTGCAGGACAACCGCCGCCGCCGCGCCGCCGAGCACGGCGTGCCGCGCTACGCCCCGCGCTATTCCGGCGTGCCCGCGCTGCTGCAGCTGAAGCTGGTGCTGGATCCCGAGCAGCAGGGCATACTCGACCGGTTCTTCCGGGCGGACCTGGTCACCGGGACCTTGCCGTTCTGGATGCCGGACCCGCGCCGCGACGGGCTTCCCTTGTTCGATACCGACGGCACGCCGCTCCTGTTCGAGGATGACACACCGATCCTGGGCGAGCGCGTGATGCTCTGCCTCTGGGGGGATGAACCGCCGCTTAGTGGCCCCATTCGCGGGACCTCCATCGACGTCTCCTTCACCGTCTACGACCTGCCATGAGCCGCTCTGTTTCCATCACCGCCCGCCGCCACGACGAGGCACGCAGTTCCACCGAGGTCGAGGTGTTGCTGATGCAGTTCGAGCATGCGGATCTCGACGCGCCGATCCGCATCTCCTCGGACGCGACACGTCTGTCGGTCGACCCGCTGCTTTACGGCACACGGTCGACCTGGAACGGGGCGGACCCTGCGACCGAGTATTACGAGTTCGCCTTTGCCAGCTACCAGATGCCCGGGGACCAGGAGGATGCGCCTGCGGCCGTGCGCGTCATCCTCAGTCTCTTCGATGACACCCTGGTCAAGAAGTTGCGCTCGACCATCACGCCGGCGACGGCGCACCTGGCGGTTGTCTATGCCGCCTCGCCGGACACGGTCGAGATCGAGTACCGGGGCCTGGAGGTCTCGGACATCTCCTACAGCGACCAATTGGTCATCACCTCCGCCCGCCGGGCCATCGAAGAGCGTGGCGTCCCGCGCGACCTGATGACCAAGGACCGGTTCCCGGGGCTGTTCCGATGAGCTGTTGGTCGGTCGAATACCTCGGGATCCCGCAGCAGGACCACGGGCGCAGCCGCGCGGGCGCGGACTGCTGGGGGCTGGTGCGCCTGGTTTATTGGGGCGAGCTGGGGATCGACCTGCCCAGCTACACCGACGTCTGCCCGGACCTGGCGGAACGGGCGGAACTGGGCGCGTTGATCACGGGCGAGCGGGACAAGGGACCGTGGCGCGCGGTCGAGGAGATCGCGCCTTTCGACGTCTTGCTGTTCCGGGTGGGGGCGCATGCCACCCATGTCGCCGTGGCCGTGGATGCCCGCGACATGCTGCACATCCACGGCCACAGCGAGAGCTGTACCGTCCCGATCCGGGATCCGATGTGGCGCAAGCGGCTGATGGGGGTCTACCGCTATGCCCGGCCCGCGCCGGTCCATGTGATCGCCGCGCGGGGCATGTTGCCTGACCAACTGCGCCAGAGCTTTGATCTGGCGCCCACACTGACCATCGCTCAGATCGTCGACCGGGTGTTCCCCGGTGCGCCGGACAGCGTGCTGAGCCGGGTCCGGGTGACGATGGCGCATGGACGTGACTGGCGCCCGGTCCCGCGCGCTTGGTGGTGCCGCATCACGCCGCACGCCGGCACCCATGTCGCCCTGCGCGTGGTGCCGGGCGTGGGCGCCCTAGCCATCAAGGCTGCGGTTTTCCTTTCCGGTCTGGGGTTGGCCACGCCGGTGGTCAACATCCTCGCATTCGGGGGAGCCCTGGCCGTCACGGCGCTGGGGGCGGCGGCGCTGAACTCGCTGATCCAGTTGCCGCAGTCGCCGGATGGTCCGGGGGATCCCGAGACCGATTACGCGGTTGAGGGATTGCGCAACCAGGCCATCCACGGCGAGCCCGTTCCCATGCCGATGGGTCGTATCCGGGTCGCACCCGTCTTTGCCATGCAACCCTACCAGCAGATCGTCGGCGACGATCAGTATATCCGGGCGCTGTTCCTCTTCGGCTATGGCCGTCTTGATATCTCTGACATCCGCATAGGCGATACGCCGATCACCGAGTTCAGCGACATCGAGTACGAGTTGCGCGAGGGGGCGCTCGACGATGATCCGGTGACCATCACGTCGATCCAGGCGATCGAGCAACCCGAGCAGATCGAGCTGATCCACGACTACGGTCTTGACGACGACGGCAACCCGGACAAGGCGGGTGGGCTGATCGAGACGCCGGTGATCCGGAGGCTGGCATCGGACGCGGTGCGCGGCGGGATCGTGCTGAACTTCCCCGGCGGTCTCTACCGCTTCGACGTGAACTCGGAGGAGAACAAGCGCCACACCGTGACGTTCCGGCTCGACCAGCGCGAGGTCGGGTCAGTGAGCTGGACTGAGGTCGCTGAGCTGGAATACTCCGCCGCCAGCGCCAAGCCATTCCGCCGGCAATACACTTGGGCGCTGCCCTCGCGCGGGGACTGGGAGATCCGCCTGACACGGACCTCCTCCAGCGAGGATCATTCGAGGATCTCCCGCACGGTCTACCTGACCGCGGTGCAGGGCTACCGGCCGGAATACCCGATCGACCTTGAGCGCATGAGCGCGCCGCTTGCGATGATATCGGTGAAAATGCGCGCCACGTATCAGCTCTCCGGCACGCTCGACCAGCTCAACGCGCTGGTGCAGCGCTACGCGCTCGACTGGGATGGCGAGACCTGGACCGAGGCGCTGACCCGGAACCCGGCCTCGGCCTATCTCTTGGCGCTGCAGGGGCCGGACAATCCCGAGCCGGTCGCCGACGCGGAGATCGACTGGGAAGCGCTGGCGGACTGGCACGAATTCTGCACCGCGAAGGGCCTGCACTATGACCGCGATCAGCGGCGCTGGGAAAGCCTGCTGGACCGGCTAACCGTCATCGCCGCCGCCGGCCGGGCCAGCCCCTGGCACGATGGCGCGGCCTGGTCGGTGATCATCGACCGGCAACCGCCCCGCGAGCGAACCCATATCGCGCCGCGCAACAGCCGCAACTTCCAGGGGCAGCGCAGCTTCCTGCGCACGCCCGATGCGGTAAGGGTCCACTTCAAGGACGAGGACAACGACTATCTCGACGGCGAGGTCGTGGTGCCCTGGCCAGGCAAGAGCGCGCCCTATGACCTGGTCGAGGAGTGGCAGAAACCGGGCAAGACCAACGCCACAGAAATCGCCCGCGAGATCTACCGCGACATGCTGGTGGTCGAGCATCGGCGCGACCGCTGGACGGTCGAACGATCGGGGGCGGCACGCGTGGAGACGCGCGGCGATCATGTCTGGCTGACACACCCGGTCCTGGACAGCACGCAGGCCTCGGCATGGGTGCTGTCCGCCCAGGACGCGCTGATCATCCTCGACGAGATGGTGACAATGGAGGCCGGGCAGAGCTACGCGATCCGCTTCATCGGCTTCGACGAGGAAGATCCGGTGGGGCAGTCTGTGCTGAGCGCGGTGCAGACGGTGCCGGGGCAGACCAGGACGCTGCATGTCACCGGGGCCGATGTTCCGGCCGAGGGGGCAATGATCCTCTTCGGTCCGGTCTCGGACGTCTCCGAGCGGGCGCTGGTGCTGGACATCGAGCCGGGTGAGGATTTCTCGGCCACGGTCACGCTGACCAATGCCGCGCCAGAGATCGAAGAACTGACCGATGCCTATGTGCCCGAGACCTGGTCCCCCATCGTCGGGCAGATCGTGGACGTCGGCATCGACCCGCTGGCGCCGGTCTTCGCCGGGATCGAAACCACGGCGGCCGAGGGGGTCTACGGCAGCGACGCGCGGAGCTTGCAGGTCACCCTGGCCACCGCCCCCGACGACCGGGCGCTGATCGCCTCCTTCGAGCTGGACCACCGGCTGCAGGGAGCAGGGTCCTGGACCACGGTGGCGACGGCGCTCTCGGCCGAGCTGAGCTATGACCAGGACGACGTGGTCGAGCTGCGTGCGCGTGCGCTCGACTTCGATGGCGACTGGGGCGCCTATACCGCCACCGCGACCGTCACCGTCGGCGCGGACCTGGGCGCCCTGCCGGAGGAGATCGATCTGGAGGCCGTCACCGTGTCCGCCGGCCTGGGCGTGACGCAGATCACCGTGGCGGTGGGCGATCTGAACACCGCGAGCGTGCAGATCTTCCGCACGGCGGTCGGCGACAGTTTCGACCCGGTTGCGGATGTCCTCGGTGCGCCGGAGACCGAGACGGACGAGGATTTCCTCGGCCAACCAGTGCCCTCCGGCCAGCCCGTCACCTTCACCGATGGCGACAGCACCCGTGCCGATCTGCTGGCGGCGACCTGGACGAACGGCGGCGGCTGGGGCAGCGCAACGCTGCCCGCCAGCCACACGCCGGGCGCGGCATCCACCCTGTCACAGTCCCTGAGCCTCACAGTAGGAGAGACCTACCGGGGTCAGGTCACGATTTCCGGCCGGACGGCCGGGTCGGTCACCGTGCAGCTGGCGGGCGGGACCGCCGTGCCCACGAGCGCGATCAGTGCCGATGGCCAGGCGCTCTTCAGCCTCGACGCGGTGACTGGAAATGACAGGATCGAGGTTGTGTCGACCTCCGATTTCGACGGCACGGTCGAGAGCCTGACCCTGATCCGCGAGACCGCCGCAAGTGCCCCTCAAGGGGCGTTTGAATACCGATTTGCAGCCCTCAACAGCGACGGGATCGGCTCGGCCGTGTCCGCCGCCATCACAGTCACCATCATCTGAGGCCCCACATGAGCACAGGCATACGCATTTCCGACAAGGACGTTTTGGCAGGGTTCGATTTTGTCTTCGCGCTGCACAACGGATCCACCGGGCCATTGTCCTCGACCGCCCTTGCGACGGCTCTCGCCGCGACGGGGGCGGTGGCCGATGCGATTGCGGCCAAGGCCCCCACGACGGTCACCGACGATCACGAGACACGCATCGAAGCGCTGGAGGCCGCCGTGGGTGACTTTGCCCTACAGGGTGGATGGGATGCGTCGTCTGGAAGCTTCCCCGCCGCAGCATCGGCCAATGACCTCTGGGAGGTGAATACCGCTGGCACGGTGGACGGCATCCCGTTCGTTGTCGGTGACCAGGTGGTCGCATTGGTTGATGCCGCGAGCACGACGACCTACGCGGGAAACTGGTACAGGCTGGAGGACAAACAGGTGCTGTCGGTCGCAGGCAAGACCGGCACGGTCACGCTGGTCAAGGGCGACGTGGGCCTGGGTAACGTCGACAATACCGCCGATGCGGACAAGCCTGTCAGCACAGCGACACAGACCGCGCTGAATGCCAAGGCCCCACTGGCAGGACCCGCGTTCACGGGCGACGTGGACATGACCGGCGCCGATAGCGTGGCGGTGCCGGACGGCACGGCGGACGGGCATGCGGTTAACAAGGGGCAACTTGATGCGGCGACGGAGGCATCTGGCGCTGGTATTCCCTATGGTGTGATGGCTGTGCAGCCGCTCGGCGTGCAAACCCCTGCTGGGTGGGAGCGCACCGGCGCGTATACCGATATTGACGGTACACTCACGCCGGTCGTGCAGCGTGTCGGCAGTGACGTTGGGAGGCTCGCGGCCACGATTGGCGGTCTGCTGGTGCGCATCGACCCCACGCTGTGCTTTCAGGAGGCGGATTACGGAGCGACGACGCCAGCGGCGGTGGGGGACGCCGTGGGCTGCATCCGCTGCACCGATGAGACATACCGTGCGGTAGCCACCTCTGACGCGGCACGCGGCACCCTGCGGCAGGACGCGGCGGGCTCGTTTTACATTGAGGCCGCCAGCAGCGGCGAGATCTATGTCCCCATTGACAGCAACAGCAACGTGCTCGACCTCGGGACGGACTGGTGCCACATCGGCGGCTGGTATCAGTCCGGCAGTACCGGCACCTATTATTTCGGGACCACAAGCACCGCCAATGGCGGGCTGCGATTTGACGGCGCGGCGGGCCTGCGCTGGCCGAACGCGGCGGGCAGCCTGACGCAAATCGCTGGCAACCTGGGGTATGGTAAACCACACGTTGTCGATATCGAACGCACGGGCGCAGACCTGACTTGCACCATCTCAAACGGTCAAAACGCGCCCCTCGGAGCCAATCCGGCGACCGTGACGAAAACTATCGTGCCTTACGATGTGAGCGCAGATACGCAGGGGCTCGCCATTTTCACATCGCGCAACACGGCGTCCACGTCTGCGCCGACGGGTCGTTTCTACGGTGGATACTGGGGGCCGATCCCGACTGCCGCCCAGAAAGAGATCATTCGTGCGGACATTTTCCGGGGGACCTTCCCGAACGTCTCGCGCACACCGAACGGGGGAAATCCGGTCATTCTCGACTACGAAAACTCTGAGTTTTCCTGGGCGGGGGTTGATCGTGTCTTGGGTGATCTGACCGACAACGGGGGCGGTCACTACAGCCTGACCGAAGACGCGTGGTTCGAGCCGGAAATGCTCTTAGTGCTCGACTATGAATTTGCAGAGGGGGCCTCGCCTTCTGGCACGCTGCTGGAAATAGAGTCAGACGCGGGTACCGTGATCAGTTGCGCATTCGAGACAATCAATATCGGCGGCACTGACACATTCCGGGTGCAGGCGACGGTGCAAAATCAGGGCACGGACATGGTTCTGGACTGGCCGGGACAGTCCACGGGCATCGTGGGCTGGGGGCGGCATCGGGTAGGGCTGCGGCTGCGGCAAGACCGGCTGCCAGAGTTCTTTTCTGACGGACGCCCGGCGCAGAGCAACACGACAGTGTTTTACACGGCGATGGACATTCCCACCGGCATCCATACCGGGGCCAATGCTGCCAGCGCCGCGGCGCTCACCAACGCCACGCTTCACAGCGCCGGAATCTATCCTGGGCGCTACACCGACGCGGAGGTGCGCGCGCTCATGGCAGACACAAGTGCCCAGGTGCACCTGTTGGGGGATAGTTTTCCCGCCAGCAATAAAATCGAGCGGTATATCTCGCAGGAGCTGGCCAATTACGGCGATTACGCCCTGACCAGCACAGACGGGGTAGGTGGGAGCACCGCGACCGAGCAGTCCGCGCGCCACGCGCTCTACCCGGCCATGTGGGACGCGGTGACCGTCCATATCGACGGCGCGTGGGAACTGGCCAGCACCCAGACGCGCGACCAGTGGCTAAATGCGCTCGCGCGGATTGATGAGAGACTGACGGCAAGCCTGTATATTGTCGAGGCAAACCCGATCCGCTCCGAGAGCGACGGAGATCCTGAGATCGCCGCTTTGCGCACGGCCTGGAACGACCTGAGGACATTTGCCGAAGCACTGGTGCCAGACGGCTATTACGTGGGCACCCTGGCCGCGATCCAGTGCCTCAACGACGGCAGCGCAAATGACCTGTCGGACATCGCGGACGACATCTGGCCGCGCAGCCAGACCGGAGACGGTACGCACCCGAATGACACGGCCAAACTCGTCATTGCCCGCGCGATCATCGGCGCCCTGATTGCCAACGGGGACATGACCGGCACCGTGGCGGTGCCGGGTGCACCGCAGACCGTGGCTGCGGTCACAGGATCGTCGTCAGGCGAGATCGACGTCACATGGGACATGCCGTCTGACGATGGCAGACGGCCAGTAGAGGCGCACCGCGTCAGCGTCGAGGACAGCCCCGCGTCCGGCACATACTCGGTCGTCGCGACCGACCTGCGCGCGCGGTCGTACACCATTACCGGGCTGACGGCTGGCGCCACCTACGGCGTCCGCGTCGAGAGCTACAATCCGGAGGGCTGGGGCGCTGTCGGCAGCGATAGCGCAGCTGCGGGGTCTTGATTGATCGACCTCCGGCACTGGTCGGGCCGGGTCCGTGAGCGGGCGTTAAACAGGCGTTTAGCGGGGGGTCAATCGGCTGCGAGGCGCAGCTCTCGAAAACCCCGTTGCTGTAAAACTTAGTGTAAATCACTGTAAAACTTAGCGTCACGCTACACTGGTGTAATTTACGGCAAGAATTTGCGTCACCCTACAAGCCGCCAGGAAGATCCCGGTGCGATTGCTTGTTGGGAATTTGTGGCACTCAGTGTGGGAAATTCTGGTCCGGTCGGGCAGAACCCCGCCGAACCTGCCGGAATCGGTCCGATTCAGGGTGATTCGCAGGTCAAAATCAGGCATCAAGCTTCGATAGATTGGGTTCGCGAGGGCCTGGTGCTCCTTTTCCGTGGATTTCGTGGGACCGTAGGGGAATTTTTTCTCACCACTGAGCGCGTCTACATCTTGTGCCCAATTTTCCGCATCCCGCTAGGTTTGCGCCAATTCGCTCCTGAGGTGTCGATTTTGTCCTATTTCCAAGGCCCTGTCTGCCGGCGCATTCCTCGATTTCCCCCAAAAAGGGATTGATTACCATGAAGTGTCATGGCATCAATAATCCACACGATGAGACGCGGAGGCAAGGGCACCCAAGGCCCAGCACCGAACTCACAAAAACAAAAAGAGCAGGTTTCATACAGGCGTTCGCTCTCATCGTGACAACAAGGATCCGGCGCGCGGGCGAGCAGACATCCCCCCAGGTGGCGCGCGCAGTCGGAGACACCCGCATAGCGGGTCAAGCGGCGGGTTGATCAATGGCAGCTGATCAACCCGCCGTATTTCGTTTCAAACGGGGGAAGAGGGGCCGAGGGCAGTGAGCCGCAGGCTGAGGTTCAGAGGCGAGCATCGACTGAAGGTCGATGGCAAGGGGCGGATGAGCATTCCCGCCTCCTTTCGTCGTGTCCTCGAGGCTGGCGACCCCGACTGGGAAAAGGACTCCAAGGACAACGGCAATCCGGGCTTTGTCATGGTCTATGGCAATCCGCGGCTGCCCTACCTGGAATGTTACACCGTCGAAGAGATGGAGCGCATCGAGGATCGCATCGATGCGATGAAATCCGGCGAGCGCAAGCGCATGTTGTCCAAGATCTATTCCTCGGGGTCGGTCAATGCCTCCGTTGACGACACCGGGCGGATCGTGATTCCCGCCAAGCTGCGCGGGCGCTACGGCATCGATGGCGAGACCTACGCCGTGGCCAGTCTCAACAAGTTCCAGATCTGGGCGGCGGACCGCTACCAGCCGACCGATGCAATCGAAGAAGATGACCTGATGGACGAACTGCCGGAGGATCCGATGGAGTGGCTGGACGAGGCCGAGGAGGTCTGAGTGAGCGATCCCGCGGCGCATAACGGCGGCGCACCTCATGTTCCGGTGCTGCTGCGCCCGCTGCTCGAGGCGGTTGCGCCGGTCGAGGGCATCTGGATCGACGGAACCCTGGGCGCTGGCGGATACACACGCGGCCTGCTGGAGGCGGGCGCCGACAAGGTGATCGGGATCGACCGTGACCCGCTGGCGCATGAGATGGCGCGCGACTGGGGCGCGGCCTATGGCGACCGGCTGGAGCTGGTCGAAAGCAATTTCGCACAGATGGACGAAGCGGCAGAAGCCGTCGACGGCGTGGTGCTGGATCTCGGTGTTTCCTCGATGCAGCTTGACCGGGCCGAACGCGGGTTCTCCTTCATGAGGGATGGGCCGCTGGACATGCGCATGGGGCAGGGCGGGCCGTCGGCGGCGGATATCGTCAACACGGGTGACGAGGCGGAAATCGCCGATATCCTTTATATTTATGGTGAAGAGCGGCAATCGCGCCGCATTGCGCGGGCCATCGTGCAGGACCGGCCCTTTGACCGGACCCTGCCGCTGGCCGGGCTGATAGAACGCGTCATCGGGCGCACCAAGCCCGGGCAGGCCCATGCGGCCACCCGCAGCTTTCAGGCGCTCCGGATCGCGGTGAACGGAGAATACGACGCGCTGTGGCAGGGTTTGATGGCCGCCGAACGGGTGCTGAAGCCGGGCGGGCGGCTGGCGGTCGTGACCTTCCATTCGGTCGAAGATCGGATGGTGAAACGCTTTTTCCAGCTGCATGGCGGCAAGAAAGAGCATGTGAACCGGTATGCCGCCGAGGCGCCCGAGGCCACGGAACCCTTCGAGGTTCTGACCCGAAAGGCCATCGGGCCGGATGCGGACGAACTGGCGGCCAATCCGCGCGCTCGCTCCGCCAAGCTGCGGGTGGGGCGGCGGACGACTGTCCCGTCCCGGCCTGTCGAGGCCGCGGACCTGTCCACCCCCCAGATGAAACCGAAAACAAGGAGAAGATGAAATGCGCAGCCTTATGTTCCTGCTCGCAGCCGCGGCCGTCATCAGCTCCGGCTATTGGGCCTATTACGAGAATTACCGCACCAAGGCAGAGCTTGACCACGTCGACGATCTGCGGCGCGACATCGGCGGCGCGCGTGAACGGCTGGCGATCCTTCGGGCGGAATGGGCCTACCTGAACCGGCCTGACCGTCTGCGCGATCTGGCCGAGCTGAACTTTGATCGTCTGGGCCTTTTGCCGCTGACACCGAACCACTTTGCCAAGGTCGACCAGGTGGCCTTTCCCCAGCTTCAGATCCTTGACCTGACACAGCCCATCGACGTGACCTCTGCCGGGGCGACCAACCCATGACCCGTATTCCGCTTCGCCCGCTTGCCCGTATCCTTGAGGCCCGCCAGAACGGCGAGAATCCCGACGTCATCGAGCGAGAGAACCGCCGGCTGCGCCACGAGGACATGCGCGACCGGATGCGCCTGCGCGCCGAGGGTCGCCTGCTGGTGCTGGCGATGATGTTCCTCTGTGCCTACGGCGTGGTGGGGACCCGGATGGGCGTATTGTCGGCCTCGGAACCCGAAGAGCCGCGCGCCCAGGCCAGCGGCGCCTCGATCATTGCCAGCCGCGCGGATATCGTGGATCGGCAGGGTCGCGTCCTGGCCACCAACATGTCGACCCACAGCCTGTACGCGCACCCGCAACAGATGATCGACCCGCTGCGTGCGGCCCAGGAACTGGCCCGGATCTTTCCCGAGATGGAGGCCGAGGCGCTGGCGCGGCGGTTTGCTGATCCCAAGCGTAAATTCCTATGGGTGAAGCAGAAACTCAGCCCCGAACAGATGCAGGCCGTGCACGACATCGGTGAGCCCGGACTGCTGTTCGGCCCGCGCGAGATGCGGCTGTACCCCAATGGCGCCATCGCCTCCCATGTCCTTGGCGGCGCACGTTTCGGTCGGCAGGGGGTTGCCTCGGCCGAGGTGGTGGGGACCGCCGGGATCGAGAAATACCTGGACGAGGAACTGCGGGACCCGGCACGCGAAGGCGCCCCCCTGGCGCTGTCCATCGACCTGTCGGTGCAGGCGGCGACCGAAGAGGTGCTGGACGCGGGCATGAAGATGCTCAACGCGCGCGGGGCTGCCAGTGTGCTGATGGATGTGCACACGGGCGAGGTGATCGCCATTGCGTCGCTGCCCGATTTCGATCCGAACGACCGGCCCCGCCCACCGGTCGAGGGGCAGCCGGACGACAGCCCGCTGTTCAACCGTGCGGTGCAGGGCCTGTACGAGCTTGGCTCGACCTTCAAGATCCTGACGATCGCGCAGGCGTTGCAACTGGGCCTTGTCCATCCGGAAACAATGATCGACACCTCGCCGCCCTACGAGGTGCTGGGCTTCAAGGTGGGCGAGTTCCACGGCAAGAACTACGGCACGATCTCGGTGACGGACGTGATTGCGCAAAGCTCGAACCGGGGCACGGCCAAGATCGTCATGATGATCGGGCGCGGGCGCCAGCAAGAGTTCTATCGCAACCTGGGCATGTTCGAGCCGCCGCAACTGGAAATCGTCGAGGCCAAGGGGGCCAAGCCGCTGGTGCCTTCGCGCTGGACGGATCTGTCGGCGGTGACGATTTCATATGGCCACGGCATCTCTGTCTCGCCGCTGCACCTGGCGGCGGCCTACGCGATGATCGGCAATGGCGGGCACATCGTGGAACCGACTCTGCTGAAACGCGACCGCCCGCGCGTGGGTGACAAGCTGCTGCGGGACGATGTTGCCGAAGCCTCTTTGCAGATGCTGCGCAAGGTTGTGATCGGCAAGAAAGGCACGGCCACCTTTGCCGAGGTCCCGGGATACCGTGTCGGCGGCAAGACCGGGACGGCGGAAAAGCCCAAGAAGACAGGCGGTTATCACAAGGACAAGGTCATCGCCACCTTCGCGGCCCTTTTCCCCACCGACGCGCCGCGTTATGCCCTTGTGGTAATGCTGGACGAGCCGGTCGAGACCACCGGCTCCAGGCCGCGGCGCACCGCGGGCTGGACCGCCGTGCCGGTGGCCGCCGAAATGATCACGCGGATCGCGCCGCTTCTGGGCTTGCCTCCGGAGTATGATAAGGGGCAAGTGAAGACGTTGACGACGGCCTCGGACTGAGGTCGTCCGCCGCGTACCGGATGGCCGGGACCGGCGGACAAGCAAACGACCTTGGGGGCAAACGAGAGATGGCGTCGGAACGCAAGATCCTGTCAAAAAGCCTGTCGGAACTGGGGCTTCACGCCCGTGGCGGGCGCGATGTGACGGTGACGGGCCTCGCGGTGGACAGTCGCGAAGTGCAGGACGGGTTCCTGTTCGCGGCGCTTCCCGGCACGCGGGTGCATGGGGGTGAGTTCATCCAATATGCCCTGCGCATGGGGGCAAGCGCGATTCTGACAGATGCCGACGGCGCCCGCATCGCCGCCGAGGAACTGGCCGCCTCGGACGCAGCTCTGGTCATCGCAAAGGACCCGCGTCAGGCCTTGGCCTATACCTCGGCCCTGTGGTTCGGCGCGCAGCCCGCCACGATGGTTGCCGTGACCGGGACCAACGGCAAGACCAGCGTCGCCAGCTTTACCCGACAGATCTGGCAGGAGTTGGGCCTGCGCGCGGTCAACGTAGGCACGACTGGGGTCGAGGGGGATTGGCAGACGCCGCTGAAACACACGACGCCAGAACCGATTACCCTGCACAGGGTTCTGGCGGGGGCGGCGCAATCCGGCGTCACGCATGCGGCGATGGAAGCCTCTTCGCACGGCTTGGCGCAACGGCGGCTGGACGGAGTGACGCTGGCGGCGGCCGGGTTCACGAATTTCACCCAGGATCACCTGGATTACCACGCGAGCTTTGACGAATACTTTGCCGCCAAGGCGGGGCTTTTCGCACGTGTCCTGCCCGAGGACGGCGTGGCCGTCATCAACATCGACGACCCGCGCGGCGTTGACATGTTGGCCATCGCCCGGGCGCGGGGGCAGGAGGTCATCACCGTCGGGCGCGAAGCCGCCGACCTCTGCCTTGAAGCGCAGCGTTTCGACGCCACGGGGCAGGAAATCCGGCTCAGCTTCGAAGGGGTCATCCGGCAGGAGCGGCTGTCGCTGATCGGCGGCTTTCAGGCAGAGAATATCCTGGTGGCAGCGGGGCTTGTGATCGCCTGTGGCGGCGATCCCGAAGATGTCTTTGACGTCCTGCCCCTGCTGGGGACCGTGCGCGGGCGGATGCAACTTGCCGCCAAGCGCGACAATGGCGCGGCGATCTTTGTCGATTACGCCCACACGCCCGACGCGGTGGCGACCGCCTGCCAGGCCTTGCGCCCACACGTCATGGGGCGCCTTGTGGCCATTGTCGGCGCCGGGGGCGACCGCGACCGGGGCAAACGCCCCCTGATGGGCATGGCGGCCACGGAACACGCGGACACGGTGATCGTGACCGACGACAATCCGCGCACCGAGGACCCGGCGGCGATCCGTGCCGAGGTATTGGCCGGTGCGCCGACCGCCTTCGAAGTGCCCGACCGGGCCGAGGCGATCTTGCGCGGTGTCGACGGTCTTGGACCGGGTGACGCGCTGCTGATCTGCGGCAAGGGCCACGAGACCGGCCAGACCATCGGCGACACGGTTTATCCCTTCGACGATGTCGAACAGGCGAGTGTGGCGGTGGCGGCGCTCGACGGGAGGGGCCTGTGAGCGAACCGCTCTGGACCTCTGCCGAGGCCGTCGCGGCGACGGGGGGCAGCACGCCCTGCGACTGGGCGGCGACGGGCGTGTCCATCGACACCCGGACGCTGGAACCGGGCGATCTCTTCGTGGCGCTGAAGGCCGCGCGGGACGGGCATGACTTCGTGCAGCAGGCGCTGGACAAGGGCGCGGCGGCGGCGCTGGTCAGCCACGTGCCCGAGGGTGTGGATGAATCCGCGCCGCTCTTGGTCGTCAAGGACGTGCAGGCCGGACTTGAAGCATTGGGTGAAGCTGCGCGCGCGCGGACACGGGCGCAGGTTGTGGCGGTCACGGGATCCGTGGGCAAGACCTCGACCAAGGAGATGTTGCGCGCCACGCTGGATGCGCATGGCTCGGTCCATGCGGCCGAGAAAAGCTATAACAACCACTGGGGCGTGCCCCTGACGCTGGCACGGATGCCGCGTGACGCGGATTTCGCCGTGATCGAGATCGGCATGAACCACCCTGGCGAGATTGCGCCGCTGGCGCGGATGGCGCGCCCACATGTGGCGCTGATCACCACCGTCGCCCCCGCGCACCTGGCCGCCTTCGAGAACATCGAAGGCATCGCCCATGAAAAGGCCTCGATCTTTGACGGGCTGGAACCCTATGGCACCGCGATCTTCAACGGCGATCTGGCTGTCAGCCCGATCCTGCGGGAAAAGGCCGGGGAGGGCCGCCGCTGGTCGGTGAGCTTTGGCGAGCGCGCCTGCAACCAGTACCGTCTGTACCGCGTCACCGTGCGCGATGCCTGCACCGTGGCGATCGGGCGTGCGGGACCGGAACCGCGCCTTTTCAAGGTCATGGCCCCCGGACGGCACTTTGCGGTCAATGCTCTGGGTGTTCTGGCGGTCGCCGATGCGCTAGGGCTCGACCCGGCGGAGACGGTCATGGGGCTGGGCCAGTGGCATCCCGGCGCCGGGCGCGGCCTGCGCGAGAAGATCATGCTGGACCCGGTGGATGCACGGATCAGCGTCGAGTTGATCGACGATGCCTATAACGCGAACCCGGCCTCGCTTGCGGCCTCACTGGAGGTGCTGGCAGCGGCACAGCCGCGCCATGACGTCGGGCGCGTGGCAAAGGGAAGGCGCATCGCCTACCTGGGGGACATGAAGGAACTGGGCGCGGGCGAGGTGGACCTGCATCGCGCCGTTGCCAACAATCCGGCGTTGCAACAGATCGATATGGTGCATTGCATCGGCCCGCTGATGCAACACCTCTGGCGCGCACTGCCTGCGGAGAAGCGCGGGCACTGGACCGAGACCAGCCACAAGATGGCGGAACGGGTCGCGCGCGATCTGGATGCCGGGGACGTGGTGTTGGCCAAGGGATCGCTCTCGATGGGGGTGGGGCGCGTAGTTGACGCCATACGCAAATTGCGCCAAGCGACACCGGACTTGGACGGGTAAGGGGACAGGCCATGCTTTTCTGGCTGACAGAGTTCAGTGACGGCGGGGACGCCTTCAACCTTTTCCGCTACATCACCTTTCGTGCGGGCGGGGCTTTTCTGACTGCGCTGATCTTCGGCTTTCTCTTCGGGCGCCCCTTGATCAACGTGCTGCGCAAGCGGCAGGGCAAGGGCCAGCCGATCCGCGACGACGGCCCCGAGGGCCATATCGTCAAGGCGGGGACACCGACGATGGGCGGCCTGCTGATCATCGGCGCGCTGGTGACCTCGACGCTGCTCTGGGCACGTCTGGACAATGCCTTTGTCTGGATGGTGCTGTTCGTGACGGTGGCCTATGCGGCCATCGGGTTCGCCGATGATTATGCCAAGGTCAGCAAGCAGAACACTGCAGGTCTGTCGGGCAAGTTGCGGCTTTTGCTGGGATTCATCATTGCCGGGATCGCGGGCTTCTGGGCCTCGGTCTATCATCCCGAGGAACTGACCTACAGCGTCGCTTTCCCGATCTTCAAGGACACTCTGCTGTACCTCAGCTACATGTTCATCCCCTTCGCCATGATCGTGATCGTGGGCGCGGCCAACGCGGTCAACCTGACCGACGGGCTGGACGGGTTGGCCATCATGCCCGTGATGATCGCGGCCTCGACCCTGGGTGTGATCGCCTACGCGGTCGGTCGTGTCGACTTTACCGAGTATCTGGACGTTCACTATGTGCCCGGGACCGGGGAAATTCTCGTGTTCGCTGCGGGGGTTGTCGGTGGGGGGCTGGGGTTCCTGTGGTACAACGCGCCTCCTGCCGCCGTCTTCATGGGCGACACCGGATCGCTGGCGCTGGGTGGCGCGCTGGGCGCCATCGCCGTGGCGACCAAGCACGAGATCGTTTTGGCCATCGTTGGCGGGCTCTTCGTGGTCGAGGCGCTGTCGGTGATCATCCAGGTGCTTTACTTCAAGCGCACGGGCAAGCGTGTCTTCCTCATGGCGCCGATCCATCACCACTACGAGAAAAAGGGCTGGGCCGAGCCGACCATCGTGATCCGGTTCTGGATCATCTCGCTGATCCTGGCGATCATCGGGCTGGCGACACTGAAGGTTCGTTGAAGGACACCAGCCATTTGGCTGGTGCAATTGAAGTGACGAGGGTGGGCGCATGATCCCGGTACGCGGGTTTGACGGTGCAATTGTCGCGGTACTCGGGCTGGGGCGATCCGGCCTCTCGGCGGCGCGCGCGCTGCGCGACGGCGGGGCGCGCGTTCTGGTCTGGGACGATACGGCCTCCGCCCGGGAACGGGCCGAGGCCGAGGGGTTCGAGGCGCGGCGGCTGGATCGCGATGAAGCATTCGACGACGTGGCCTGCCTGGTGACGTCTCCAGGGATTCCGCACCTCTACCCACAGCCGAACGCGGCGATTGCCGCAGCGCTGCGGGCGGGTGTGCCCGTCGATAACGATATCGGATTGTTTTTCAGGAGTTTGGGGCATGGCTGGGACAGTTATGACCAGCCGCCCAAGGTGATTGCGGTCACCGGCTCGAACGGCAAGTCGACAACCTCGGCGTTGATCCATCACATCCTGAGCGCGTCGGGACGGGACAGCCAGTTGGCGGGCAACATCGGGCGCGGCGTGCTGGACATCGATCCGCCGGGGGACGGCGGAGTCGTGGTGCTGGAACTCAGCAGCTACCAGACCGACCTGGCCCGCAGTCTTACCCCGGATGTCGCTGTTTTCACGAATTTTTCCGCAGATCACCTCGACCGGCACGGGGGTCTTGGCGGCTACTTTGCGGCCAAGCGCCGGCTCTTTGCCGAAGGCGGGCCGGACCGGGCCGTGATCGGGGTGGACGAGGTCGAAGGGGCCTACCTGGCGGGGCAACTGTCCGAGGGGCGCGCGGACGATCGGGTGATCCGGGTGGCAAGCGGGCAGAAACTCTCTGGTCCCGGATGGTATGTCTTTGCGCGCAAAGGCTTTTTGTCCGAATGGCGCAAGGGGAGGCAGGTCGGGTCGATCGACCTGCGCGAGATCGCGGGACTGCCGGGGGCGCATAACCACCAGAACGCCTGCGCCGCCTATGCCGCCTGCCGCAGCCTCGGCCTTGGCCCGCGCGAGATCGAGGGCGCGCTGCGGACCTTTACCGGGTTGCCGCATCGTTCCCAGCGGGTGGGCGAGTCGAAGGGCGTCACCTACGTCAATGATTCAAAAGCCACAAACGTGGATTCGGCTCTGAAGGCACTGTTGGCCTTCCCGAAGGTGCGCTGGGTCTGCGGCGGGCTGATGAAGGAAGGCGGGCTGGAGGCACTGCAACCGGGGCTGGCACATGTGTCCAAGGCCTATGTGATCGGGCGCGAGCCTGAGAGCTTTGCGTTGCAACTGGTTGATACGGATGTGGAAATCTGCGGTGACATGGCCACGGCCGTGGCCCGGGCCGCGGCGGATGCAGAGCCGGGCGAGGTGGTGCTGCTGGCGCCCGCGGCGGCGAGTTTCGACCAGTATGACAATTTCGAGAAGCGCGGCGAGGATTTCATCGCCTGCGTGGAAGCGGAATTGGCGAAGGAATAGAATGGGTTATCCGGTGATGTGGCGGCCTGCTGCCACGCCAGAGGCCCAAGCCCACTGAAAGTTGTATCCGCCCAGCCAGCCGGTCACGTCCACCGCCTCTCCGATCACGTAGAGGCCAGGAAGATGTTTTGACATCATGGACTTGGAGTCGATCCCCTCGGTCGAGACACCGCCCGCCGTGACCTCGGCCGTGCGATAACCTTCGGACCCGGTGGGTTTCAGGCGCCATGTGGTGAGGGCCTGGGACAGCTCGGCAATCCGGTTGTCGGAGAGGTCCGCGATATTTCCTTTCAGATCAATGCCCTGTCCCAGAAACTCGACAAGGCGCGCGGGCAGATGCGTCGCCAGTTCCGTGGTCAGTGTGCGCCGGCCTTCCGTCTGGCGGCAGGCCTTGAGGATCTCGGGGAAATCCCTTCCCGGCAAGAGGTTGACCGAGATCTCTTCGCCTTCGTGCCAATAGCTGGAAATCTGCAGGATCGCGGGGCCTGAAAGCCCGCGGTGGGTGAAAAGGAGGGCCTCTTCGAAACCAGCTTTGTCGTTTGAAACCAGGGTGTTGGTCGAGACACCCGCGAGCGGGGCAAACCGGTCGCCGAAGGTCAGCGGGACCAGTGCGGGGCGGGTCTCGGTCAGTTGGTGGCCGAATTGCCTGGCGATGTCATAGGCAATCCCCGTGGCGCCCATCTTGGGAATGGATTTGCCACCCGTGGCCAGGATCAGGTTTTTCGACGTGATTTCAACGGGTTTCCCATCCCGTTCGAGCGACGTGACAAAGCCCTCGTCTGTGTGACGCACGTCCTGGATCTGGGTCCGCAGCCAGAGCTGTGCGCCAGATTTTTTCATTTCTTTCAACAGCATGTCCACGATCTGCGTGGACTTTCCGTCGCAAAAGAGCTGTCCCAACGTCTTTTCGTGCCAGGCGATGCCGTATTGCCCGACCAGATCAAGGAAATCCCACTGCGTGTATCGGGCCAGCGCGGATTTGCAGAAATGCGGGTTCTCCGAAAGGAAGGCACTGGAATCACAGTACATATTCGTGAAATTGCAGCGCCCGCCGCCGGAGATGCGGATCTTTTCGCCGGGGTTTTTCGCGTGGTCCACGACCAGCACATCCGGCCCGGCAAAAGCGGCGGCCATCATGCCGGCGGCGCCGGCGCCAAGGATCAGGGTCGTGACGTGCATGGGGGTCCGAAGTTTGTACATTTTGTACGTTTTGTACGTCGATTTCCGCATTTTGTACAAAGCGGTAACGCGCTCTTAACCGAGCAGCGCGCGGTGAGAAAGGGGCGCGTTAATCCCTTGCGGGGCAGGGTGCCCGCATGAAACGCAAACCGATCATGATGTTCCGGGCCACCGAAGTGCCCGCAGGCGCGTTCCGCGCCGAGATGGCGCGCTACCTGCGCAAGCTGGAGATGATAGGCGACCGCTTTCTGATCACGCGCAGCGGACAGGTTGTGGCGGGGCTGGTCTCTCCTTGGGATGTGCAGGCGCTGGAAGAGATCGACCAGCGCGACCGGGAAGAGCGTGAACGTTTTTTGCGTGAGCGCGGCAACCACCTGACCTGGCTGGAAGAGGCGCGCGAGAAGGCGCGGAGGGGCGAGGACGTGGAATGGCGCCCGCGGTTCTGAGAGGGGCGGCGGGGTAAACCCCGCCCTACGCGTGGCGGCGGGGGCACATCCCCCAAGAGCCGCCGGAATCCTTTGGCCTGATCGGAAAATCTGCGCTACACTGGTCGTCAGACCCGGAAAACCGGGCGGTTCGAGGCAGTAGCGGTGTTCAGATGACAGAGATGGTTTACGGCACGGTGCCCGTGAAGGGTGGCGAGCCGGTGTTGCCGAAATGGTGGCGCACGGTGGACAAGTGGACCTTGTCCTGCATTTTCATGCTGTTCGGGATCGGCCTGTTGCTGGGGCTTGCGGCCTCGCCGCCGCTGGCCGAGCGGATCGGGTTGCCGCCATTCTACTACGTCCAGCGACAGGCCTTCTTCGGCGGGCTGGCGCTGGTTGTCATGGTGCTGGTCTCGATGATGGGGCCGGTCATGGTGCGGCGTTTCGCGGTGCTGGGCTTTTTCGCGGCTTTCATCGCGCTGGCTTTTCTGCCGCTTCTGGGCACAGATTTCGGCAAAGGCGCGGTGCGCTGGTACAGTCTGGGCTTTGCCAGCGTGCAGCCTTCGGAGTTCCTGAAACCGCTCTTCGTGATCGTCACCGCCTGGCTGATGGCGGCGGGGCAGGAGCTGGGCGGTCCGCCGGGGCGCAGCTATTCCTTTGTCATTATGGTGAGCATCGTGCTGATGCTGGCGATGCAGCCTGATTTCGGTCAGGCGGCGCTGATCCTTTTCGGCTGGGGCGTGATGTGGTTCGTCGGCGGCGCGCCGATGCTGCTGCTGGTCGGGCTGGCCGGGCTGGTGGTGCTGGCGGGCATGGTGTCCTACAACTACTCCGAGCATTTCCAGCGCCGCTTTGACGGGTTCCTGAACCCCGAGGTCGATCCGACCTCGCAGCTGGGCTATGCCGAAAACGCGATCCGCGAAGGCGGCTTCTTTGGCGTCGGCGTCGGCGAGGGCCAGGTGAAATGGAGCCTGCCGGACGCGCATACGGATTTCATCATTGCGGTGGCGGCCGAGGAATACGGGCTGATCCTGGTGCTTTTGATCCTGACGCTTTATTCCGCCATCGTCATGCGCAGCCTGATCCGGCTGATGCGCGAGCGCGATCCCTTTATCCGGCTGGCGGGCACCGGGCTTGCGGCCATGTTCGGCGTGCAGGCGATGATCAACATGGGCGTGGCGGTGCGGCTCTTGCCGGCCAAGGGCATGACGCTGCCCTTTGTCAGCTATGGCGGGTCGTCGCTGATCGCCGGGGGTATCGCGGTGGGCATGTTGCTGGCCTTTACCCGGACGCGCCCCCAGGGAGAAATCCGCGACATCCTGCGGGGACGGGCGCGCGGATGAGGCCGGTATGGGCAGGAACCTGCCGGTATTCCCCTTGTCATGGACGTGAGCACGCGGATGCTATATCGGCGCGTGGATCGATGACGGAGACAGGAATATGGGCGAGCGCAAGCCTTTGCTGGTGATGGCCGCCGGCGGGACCGGAGGCCATATGTTCCCCGCCCAGGCGCTGGCGGAAATCATGCTGGCGCGCGGTTGGCGCGTGAAGCTTTCGACCGACGCGCGGGGCGCACGTTACACCGGTGGATTTCCCGAGGGTGTCGAGATCGAGCAGGTCTCTGCCGCGACCTTCGACCGGGGTGGACCGCTGGCCAAGCTGGCGGTGCCGTTTCGACTGGCCTCGGGCGTGGTGTCGGCGATTTTCGGGATGCGGCGCGACCGGCCGGACGTGGTTGTGGGCTTTGGCGGCTATCCCAGCGTGCCCGCCCTGACCGCCGCCTGGCTGTTGAAGCTGCCGCGCATGATCCACGAACAGAACGGTGTGCTGGGCAAGGTGAACACCTGGTTTGCCACCCGCGTGAATGTCATGGCCTGCGGCACCTGGCCCACGGATCTGCCCGAAGGAGTCGAGGGCATCCACACCGGCAACCCGGTGCGCCGGGCCGTGGCCGAACGGGCGGGGGCGGGATACATCGCGCCCGGTCCTTACCCGATGTCGATCCTGGTAATCGGCGGCTCTCAGGGCGCGCGCACCTTGTCGGACGTGGTGCCGCCGGCAATTGCCGCGCTGCCCCTGGACATGGTGGGCAACCTGCGCGTCAGCCACCAGGCCCGTGACGAGGACGAAGAGCGCGTGGCGACCTATTACGCCGAACACGGGCTTTCGGCGGATGTGCAGCCCTTCTTTCACGATGTGCCCGCGCGGATGAGCGAGGCGCAGTTGGTAATCTCGCGGTCCGGCGCCTCTTCGGTGGCGGATATCGCGGTGATCGGGCGGCCCTCGATCCTGATCCCTTATCCGCATGCGACAGGCGATCACCAGGTGGCCAATGCCCAGGCGCTGGTGGATGCGGGCGCGGCGATCCGCATTCCGGAAAGCAAGCTGACCATCGAGAGCCTGACAGAGTCGATCCATGCGATCCTGTCGAACGAGACAGGGGCCATCCAGATGGTGCGCGGGGCGCTGTCGGTGGCGAAACCCGAAGCGGCGGAACACCTGGCCTGGCTGGTCGAGGAACTGGCCGCTGGCAGGATGACGACGGAATGAGCGTGACCGGCATCATGGGCCGGAACAAGAAAACGATGGCGGCAGCGCCACGGGGACAGGACAAGAATAACCTCGAAAAAGGAGAGGCGGGACATGAAGGATCTGGAGCTTGAGCGGGGGGCCTGCATGACGGGGGCGACGAAACTGCCCGGAGACGTGGGCGCAATCCACTTCGTCGGCATCGGCGGCATCGGCATGTCCGGCATCGCCGAGGTGCTGTTGAACCACGGCTACAAGGTGCAGGGGTCCGACCTGAAATCCTCGAAGATCACCAGGCGGCTGGAAGAGTTGGGCGCCCATGTCTTTGAAGGCCAGCGGGCCGAAAACCTGGACAAGGCCGAGGTGGTGGTGATTTCCTCGGCGATCAAGCCGGGCAACCCGGAACTGGACGAGGCGCGCCGGCGCGGGTTGCCGGTGGTGCGCCGGGCCGAGATGCTGGCCGAGCTGATGCGGCTGAAATCCAACGTCGCCGTGGCCGGGACGCATGGCAAGACGACGACGACGACGATGGTCGCCACGTTGCTGGACGCGGGCAAGTTCGATCCGACCGTGGTCAACGGCGGGATCATCCATGCCTATGGGTCCAACGCGCGCATGGGGCAGGGCGAATGGATGGTGGTCGAGGCCGACGAGAGCGACGGCACCTTCAACCGCCTGCCCGCGACCATTGCCATCGTGACCAATATCGACCCCGAGCACATGGAGCACTGGGGCACGATCGAGAACCTGCGGCAGGGGTTCTATGATTTCGTGTCGAATATTCCCTTCTACGGGCTGGCGGTCTGCTGCACCGATCACCCGGAGGTGCAGGCGCTGGTGGGCCGCGTCACCGACCGCCGCGTGACCACCTATGGCTTCAACGCGCAGGCGGACGTGCGCGCGGTGGGGCTGACCTACAAGGCGGGCGTGGCGCATTTCGACGTGGTGTTCCAGCAGACGGGCGAGACGATCGAGGGCTGCACCCTGCCGATGCCGGGCGATCACAACGTGTCCAACGCGCTGTCGGCCATTGCCGTGGCGCGTCACCTGGGCATGTCCGGTGACGAGATCCGCGCGGCGCTGGCGAGCTTTGGCGGTGTGAACCGCCGCTTTACCCGCGTGGGCGAGGTGAACGGCGTGACCATAATCGACGATTACGGCCACCATCCCGTCGAGATCGCCGCCGTGCTGAAAGCCGCGCGCCAGGCCTGCGAGGGCCGGGTGATCGCGGTGCATCAGCCGCACCGCTACACGCGCCTGCACCATCATTTCGAGGAGTTCTGCTCCTGCTTCAACGAGGCGGATGTCGTGGCCATTGCCGAGGTCTTTGCCGCCGGTGAGGACCCCATCCCGGGCGCCACGCGGGACGACCTTGTGGCCGGGCTGGTGCGCCACGGCCACCGCTACGCCCGCGCTATCCGCGACGAGGACGACCTGGAACGGCTGGTGCGCGAACAGGCACAGCCGGGCGACATGGTGGTTTGCCTCGGCGCGGGCACGATCTCGACCTGGGCGAACAACCTGCCCAAGCGGCTGGAAAAAGCCGAAGGATAACCATAGGACCGCGCGGGCGTTCGCGCCTGGACGGGGAGATGGTGCGGCGTCTGAAAGGCTTTCGCTGACGATTGAAAAACGGCCCCACGCGTGGGGCCGTTTGTTTTGGGACGCAATGCCGGAGGTATGTTCTCGGCGTGGTCCCGTCGCCTTTCGGTCGACGCCGGCAAGGCATTGTCGCCTAATTTGCCGGCGGCCCGCCCGAGCGGTGTGAATCGTCGCATTTCAACCAACATCTGGTGGACAGGCCCAATCTCCGCACCTAGAATTGTGTCAAACCGGTTTCGGTGGTCTTTGTGCGGGAGTGATCCGGATGACGAAGAATACAGGTCTGACGCGGCGGCGTCTTTTCGAAATTGCTTGCGGGACCGGCCTGGTTTTCGCGGCCGCTCCGGTTGTCGGGCAACATGTCTTCAAGGAAATTCATGAGTTGCAGCCAGGCGAATTCACCTGGCACCCCGAGCGGCAGCCTTACGGGCCGGTGGCCGTGGTGGTTTCGATCGAGGAGCAGCGCGTGCACGTCTACCGCAACGGCGTGCGCATCGCGGTGTCGACCTGTTCGACCGGAAAGCCGGGGCACGGCACCCCGACGGGCGTTTTCGTGGTTCTTCAGAAAGACCGCGATCACCGGTCTTCGACCTACAACAACGCGCCGATGCCGAACATGAACCGACTGACATGGGACGGTATCGCGCTGCATGCGGGAAATCTGCCGGGCTACCCGGCGTCGCATGGCTGCGTGCGGCTGCCGCTGGATTTTTCCGCGCGCCTCTTTGACGTGACCCACCTGGGCACGCCCGTCATCGTCGCTGACAGCCATTCCGCGCCGGAATCCGTGGTGCATCCCGGAATGATCCTCGCCGGATATGCAGAGCAGGAATTCGAGCACGTGCTGGCCACGCTCGAGCCGAAAAAACATCCCTCTGACTGGGACATCGACGAGGCGCATCCGGTGACATCGCTGATCGCGTCGTCGACGGACGAGACGGTCGTCATTCTCGAGAATGACCGGGAAGTGGCCAAGGGTCCGCTGATCTGGGATGGAAAGCCGCTCGGTTCTCACGTCTTCGTCTTGCGTGGCGCGCACGAAGAGCAGAAGGGCATGCACTGGGAGGCACTGACCTACGGCGCAGATGGCAGCGACGGGATGCGAGATCTGAACCGGGTCAAGTCGGACGCGGCTTTCAACAAGGTCATGCACGAATATGTGCATCCTGGGATGATCTTTGTCTTTACCGACCTGCCGCTGCATCCCGACAACCGGTCGGGCCGCGATTTTGTCATCATGTCTTGATGGGGCTTCCAAGATGAAAATGAACCGTGAGACACGCGTCGAATGCGCGATGCGCACGCGGACGCCCAAGCCGGCATCGGGCACGGCCCTGCCGCAAACACGATTGGCGTGGGGGCAGTCTTTGGCCCGGAGCGTTCGGGGGATGACCGGGTTTGCCAATCGGCCACGGGCTTTTGCCGCGATGCTGATGGTTTGCGCGGCAGGTGCAGCAGTGGCTCAGGACGGCCCGCGTGGTCTGTCTGTTGACGTTGCCGATGCCGACCGCGTGGTCGTGAGCGGCGTGTCGAGCCGGCTCAACATCCGTGCGAACCCGAAGCTGGACGGCCGTATCGTTGATCGGGCGCGGGTCGGCACGACATTTACGAACAACGGTTGCGAGACGCATGGCGCACGGCTCTGGTGTTCGGTGGTGTTCCTCGACGACACCGGGCGCAAGGGCTGGGCCGCCGCCGAGTTTCTGAAACCCGTCTCGGCCCGCAGCCGGGCCGAAGGTGGCGAATTCGACCAGATCGGCAAGCTGGATTGCCGACCCGTCGGCGAGGCCGCTTGGTCGCGGTGCGATTTCGGCGTGTCGCGCGGCGGTCAGGGGACGGCAGCGGTTGTTGTCTTTCTCTCGGAAGAGACGTCGCCGCTCCTGCTCTGGGACGGAACGGGCCTGTGGTTCGCGACCGGGTCCGGGGACTTTCAACTTGATGCCGATACCGGCGATGGCGTGCTCACGGTCATGCCCGACGGCCACGGGATCAAGGTTCCACTGGCGGTCGTGACCGGCTCGTGAAGATGCGCGTCCTGCCGCCGGACTTCTGTGTTCCATAGCGGCTAGGGATGACCGGGGCATCCTTCTTTTCTGCAATTGCATCTATCGCAGGGGTTGTGTGAACCGCGCGGCTGGCGCATTCTATGGGCACCTCTGGGGGGCACGGAGGGCAGACAATGTCACTATCTCTGATCCTCGCCTGTGCCTGGGCCGTGCTGGCCAATGTGCTTGCGATGATACCGTCGCGCGACAATCACTGGACGCGCGCCTATGTGCTGATCGCGCTGGGGATCCCGCTGGTCGGCTATGTCACCTACCAGAATGGCCCGTGGGTCGGGCTTTTTGTCCTCTTCGCGGGGATGAGCATTCTGCGCTGGCCGCTGCGCTACCTGTTGCGCTGGGTGCGGCAGACCGCAAGGTAAGGCGCTCCTGACTGGCGTGCAGCGCCGGGGATGGCGAGATTGTCGCCATTCCGGAGGAGCTGACAGATGATCTACCTGATACCCGCCCTCGTGGCGCTGGGCGCACTCGGCCTTGGCTGGGTGCTGTTGCGGTTTGCGATGGGGGCTGCGGCGGCGGTGCTGGCCCTGGTCCTGATCTGCGTCGGGGCCTGGCTGATCTACCGCCTGCAGGTGGCGGGCGAGGGCTGGGACGCGCTTGGCTATGCCATCGGGTTGATGCTGGGGGTCCTGCCGGCGCTGGTGGGGCTGGGGAGCGGCGCGCTGATCGGCCGCGTCCGGCGGCACAAGGCCGAGGCGGCGGCGGATCGCAGCTGACCCCTTGCGGAAGCGCGCGACGCGGCCTAGCACCTTTGCCATGACAGAGCTTCCCGAACCGCGCGGCCGGCTGACCCCGGGCCGCCCTTTGAGCGAACTGACCTGGCTGCGCGTGGGCGGGCCGGCGGACTGGCTGTATCAACCGGCGGACCTGGACGACCTGCAGGCGTTCCTGGCGGACCTGCCGGCAGAGGTGCCGGTCTTTCCGATGGGCGTGGGATCGAACCTGATTGTCCGGGACGGCGGGCTGCGGGCGGTGGTGATCCGGCTGGGACGCGGGTTCAACGGCATCTCGGTCGAGGGCACCCGCGTCACGGCGGGGGCGGCGGCGCTGGATGCGCATGTGGCCCGGCGCGCGGCAGAGGCGGGCGTGGATCTGACCTTCCTGCGCACCATCCCGGGCAGTATCGGTGGCGCTGTGCGGATGAACGCGGGCTGTTATGGCACCTATGTCGCCGATCACCTGATCGAGGTGCGGGCGGTGACCCGCGCAGGCGCCCTGGTGACAATCCCGGCGGGCGATCTGAACCTGGCCTACCGTCAAAGCGACCTGCCCGAGGGCTGGGTGCTGGTCGAGGCGGTGTTCGAAGGCGCCGAGGGCGATCCCGAAGACCTGGCCGCGCGCATGGACGCGCAGTTGAAGACGCGTGACGAGACGCAGCCGACCAAGGACCGCACCGCTGGCAGCACCTTTCGCAACCCGGCGGGATTTTCCTCGACGGGTCGGGCCGATGACAGCCACGACCTGAAGGCCTGGAAGGTGATCGACGAGGCCGGAATGCGCGGCGCCACGATGGGCGGGGCACAGATGTCGCCCAAGCATTCGAATTTCCTGGTAAACACCGGCGGCGCCACGGCGGCAGAGCTGGAAGGGCTGGGCGAGGAAGTGCGAAAAAAGGTTTTCCAACACTCTGGAATAGAGCTACACTGGGAAATCATGCGGGTCGGTGAGCCGGCGCGCTGATTTGGGCCTCCGTTAAACGACAAGAGCAAGAGCAGGGCCCGGCGACCACAGGCAGGTTGCACCAGATTTCGCGGGATGACCCGCGACAGATAAAGGCGACGGGGGTGAACCCCGCGCGATGGAATGGGGTGCAAGCCGCCTCGTTCATAATTGGGGGCATGGCCCCCGGGCAGTTGAGGCGATTTGGGGATGTCGAGCAGGACACTCCCGAAAGTGGTGGTGCTAAAGGGCGGACCCTCTGCAGAGCGCGAGGTTTCGCTGGTTTCCGGACGGGAATGCGCCGCCGCTTTGAGGGGCGAAGGATATCAGGTGATCGAACTGGACGCGGGGCCGGACGTGGCCGCACGTCTGCAGGAGGCCGCGCCTGACGTGGTGTTCAACGCCCTGCACGGGCGTTGGGGCGAGGACGGCTGTGTCCAGGGGCTGCTGGAATGGTTGCACATCCCCTATACGCATTCCGGAGTTCTGGCCTCGGCCCTGGCGATGGACAAGGAAAAGACCAAGGACGTGTACCGCAGCGCGGGGTTGCCGGTGGCGGACAGCCTGCTTGCGGACAAGGCCGAAGTGCAGGCGCACCACGTCATGACGCCGCCCTATGTGGTCAAACCCTATAACGAAGGATCGTCGGTCGGGGTCTACCTGGTACACGAAGAGGCCAACGGCCCGCCGGTTCTGGACGAGACCATGCCCGAAGTGGTCATGGTCGAGGCCTTTGTGCCGGGGCGCGAGCTGACGACCAGTGTCATGGGCGACCGCGCCTTGGGTGTGACGGATATCGTCACCGACGGCTGGTATGACTACGACGCGAAATACAAGGCGGGTGGCTCGCGCCACGTCTGCCCGGCCGATATCCCGCAGGAGATCACCGAGGCCTGCCTGGACTACGCCTTGCGCGCGCACCGGGCGCTGGGCTGCCGGGGAGTGACGCGCACCGATTTCCGCTGGGACGAGGCAAGGGGCCTCGACGGGTTGATCCTGTTGGAGACCAACACGCAGCCGGGCATGACGCCGACTTCGCTGTCACCCGAGCACGCGGGGCTGATCGGGCTGACCTTCGGCCAGTTCTGCGCCTGGATGGTGGAGGATGCCTCATGCGATCGCTAGAGTTCCGCGAGGGCGACGATCCGCAAATGGCGCGGCTGGACCCACGGGCGTCGCGGCTGAAATACCGGATCGAACGGCTCATGCTGACGCCGTTCTTTCGCTTTTCCCTGCGGGTCCTGCTGCCGTTTGCGCTGTGCCTCGGTGCCGGGGCGGCCTGGTTCTCGGTCGAGCAGAACCGCGAGGATTTCACCCTTATGATCTCGGAAGTGCGGGCGGCGGTCGAGAACCGCCCCGAGTTCCAGGTGCGCATGATGGTGGTCGACGGCGCGAACGAGACGCTGACGGACATGATCCGTGCGGAACTGCCGCTCGACTTTCCCATCAGCTCGTTCGACATGGACCTGGACCGGCTGCAACGCCGGGTGGTCGCGCTGGACGAGGTGAAATCCGCCGAGCTGCGCGTCCGCCAGGGCGGGGTGCTGCAGGTGGACGTCGTGCAACGCCAGCCGGTGGTGCTGTGGCGGACCACCGCCGGGGTGGACCTGCTGGACGAGGGCGGGATCTTTGTGGCGCGGGCAGAGCATCGCGCGGATTACGCCGACCTGCCGGTGATCGCGGGGGATATCCTGCAGCCCGAGGCGGCGGCGGTGCTGCAGAAGCCCGCGGCGGAGCGGAGCGAGGCAGAGGCCGAACTGGCCGAAGAGGCGCAGGCCCGCATGGCGCTGGTCGTCGAGGAGGCCCTGCGCATGGATGCGCTGACAGGCCCGATCCGCGACCGGCTGCGCGGGTTCGAGCGGATCGGCGCGCGGCGCTGGGACGTGGTTCTGGACCGGGGCCAGCGCATCATGCTGCCCGAACAGGGCGCTGAACGGATGTTGGAACAGGTGATCGCCATGGCGGTGACGGAAGGAGTGGACCTTCTGGCGCGCGACCTGGTGGCGGTCGACCTGAGGCTGCCACGGCGGCCGACGATACGAATGACCGATGCAGCCACGCAGGAGATGCGGCGCATCAAGGCGATCGAGGCGGGTAGGGAAGTCAAACAATGATCGAGCTGTACGAGTCCCAGAGGGCAATGCGGAACATGCGGCGCGCGGCGATGCAGCGCGGCGTGGTGGCCATCCTGGACGTGGGGTCGTCCAAGGTGGCCTGCCTCGTGTTGCGCTTTGACGGAACCGATCCCTCGGACGATGGCATCGGCTCGCTGGCGGGACAGTCCGGCTTTCGCGTGATCGGCGCGGCGACGACACGGTCGCGCGGCGTCTGTTTCGGCGAGGTGCAGGACATGGGCGCCACCGAGCGTGCCATCCGGACCGCCGTTCAGGCGGCGCAGAAGATGGCGGGCATCCGGGTGGATCACGTCATCGCCGCCTTCTCGGGCGCCGAGCCACGGTCCTATGGCCTGGCGGGCAAGTCGGACGTTCTGGGCACCACGGTGGACGAACAGGATGTGGCGCGGGTGCTGTCGGCCTGCGACGTGCCGGATTTCGGTCATGGCCGCGAGGTGCTGCACGCGCAGCCGGTGAACTTTGTGCTGGACCACCGGTCAGGCCTGATCGACCCGCGCGGGCAGATCGGCAACGAACTGGGCTGCGACATGCACATGCTGACGGTCGAGGCGCAGGCGATCCAGAACCTGGCCCATTGCGTCAAGCGCTGCGACCTGGAACTGGCGGGCCTGGCCTCCTCGGCCTATGTCAGCGGGGTTTCGGCGCTGGTCGAGGACGAGCAGGAGCTTGGCGCGGCCTGCATCGACATGGGCGGCGGCGCGACCGGCGTGTCGATCTTCATCAAAAAGCACATGATCTACGCGGATTCCGTCCGTATGGGCGGCGACCACGTCACCCGCGACATCAGCCAGGGGCTGAAGGTCTCGATGGCGACAGCGGAGCGGATCAAGACCTTTTACGGCGGTCTCGTGGCCACCGGCATGGACGACCGCGAGATGATCGAGATCGGCGGCGACACCGGCGACTGGGAACACGACCGCCGCACGGTGAGCCGCGCAGAGCTGATCGGGATCATGCGGCCCCGGGTCGAGGAGATCCTTGAAGAGGTGCGGGTGCAGCTTGACGCGGCGGGGTTCGATCACCTGCCGTCGCAGCAGATCGTGCTGACAGGCGGGGCAAGCCAGATCCCGGGGCTGGACGGTCTGGCCTCGAAGATCCTGGGGCAGCAGGTGCGGCTGGGCCGGCCCTTGCGCGTGCATGGGCTGCCGCAGGCGGCGACAGGGCCGGGGTTCGCGACGGCGGTGGGCCTGTGCCTTTTCGCGGCGCATCCGCAGGACGAATGGTGGGATTTCGAGATCCCGGTGGACCGGCTGCCGGCGCGCTCGTTGAAGCGGGCGGTCCAGTGGTTCCGCGACAACTGGTGAGGGGCGCCGGGACGGGTCTGTTTGCGGCTGGCGCCGCAAAGGCGCCCGCCCGCCGACCCGGTTGAACAGGCTGCGCCTGTTGTCTGCTTCAGGGGGCAACAGGGAGCAGGCTGAGCGCGGCTCTGGGTGTGGCAAGAATTCTGAGGTCGGGGCGCGTTTTCGCGGGTGACACCGGTTTGGGGGCGCGTTAGGTTATGCACAGGTGCCCGTGGATAAGAGGCGCCAGGAGGGTCGGGCAGGCACTCCGGACATTGTCGAGACATGAATCCGCGCAGGGGCTGCCCCTGCGCCCTGTACCGTATTTTGCGCCAGATATGGCGTATCACACCAGATATGTGGATAACTTCCAAATCGGCGGAATTGAGCCGCAAAAATGGCCATATTTTGTGGCTTTTTTGCGTTTTTCGCGTGACGGACGGGGCCTCAAAAGGTAGGATTCAAGGGAACAGGCCGTGGACAGGCCTGAAACCGGAATAAAAAGACAGGCGGACATATCATGGCACTGAACCTTTCGATGCCCGGGCAGGACGAGCTGAAGCCCCGTATTACGGTCTTTGGCGTCGGCGGGGCAGGCGGCAACGCCGTTAACAACATGATCGAGAAACAGCTCGAGGGCGTCGATTTCGTCGTCGCAAACACCGATGCCCAGGCGTTGGCGCAGAGCATGTCGCAAAGCCGCGTGCAGCTGGGCGTCAAGGTGACCGAGGGTCTGGGCGCCGGGGCGCGCGCCAGCGTCGGTGCGGCCGCCGCCGAGGAGAGCATCGAGCAGATCGTCGACCATCTGGCCGGCGCGCATATGTGTTTCATCACCGCCGGCATGGGCGGCGGCACCGGGACGGGCGCCGCGCCGATCATCGCGCAGGCGGCGCGTGAACTGGGCGTGCTGACCGTCGGCGTCGTGACCAAGCCCTTCCAGTTCGAAGGCGCCAAGAGGATGAAACAGGCCGAGGCGGGCGTCGACAGCCTGCAGAAGGTCGTCGACACGCTGATCATCATTCCGAACCAGAACCTGTTCCGCCTGGCGAACGAGAAGACGACCTTTACCGAGGCCTTCTCGATGGCTGACGACGTCCTCTACCAGGGTGTGAAGGGCGTGACCGACCTGATGGTCCGTCCGGGCCTCATCAACCTCGACTTTGCCGACGTCCGCGCGGTCATGGACGAGATGGGCAAGGCCATGATGGGCACCGGTGAGGGCGACGGCGAGGATCGCGCGGTCCAGGCGGCCGAGAAGGCTATAGCGAACCCGCTGCTGGACGAAATCAGCCTCAAAGGCGCCAAGGGCGTGCTGATCAACATCACCGGCGGCCACGACCTGACCCTGTTCGAACTGGACGAGGCAGCCAACCGCATCCGCGAGGAAGTGGACGCAGACGCAAACATCATCGTCGGCTCGACGCTGGACGACAGCATGGCCGGCCAGATGCGCGTGTCCGTCGTCGCCACCGGCATCGACGCCACCGAGAACGTGCACGACGTGCCGGTGCCGCGCCGCAAACTGTCGCAGCCGCTGGGCAATTCGGCCCACGCCGCCGAACCCGAGGCGCAGCCCGAACCGCAGCCGGTGGTTGCCGAGCGCGCGCCCGAGCCGGAACCCTCGCTCTTTGGTCAGATGGACAGCCATGAGCATGCCGAGCCGGTTCAGTCCCGCGACTACGACGAGGTGATTGAGGAGCAGGCCGCGGATGATGGCCTGCCGCCGCCGGCCTACCGCCCGCAGGTGGCCGAGTTCCGCCCGGCGCCCGATACGATCGAAGCCGACCCGCAGGATTTCGTGGCCCCGCGTCCCGCGGCCCCCGGCACACCCAGCCCGGCGACGCTGGACCGGTTGAAGGCCGCCGCGGCCCGGACCCGTGAAGAAGTACAGCAGCAGGCGCCCGCGCCGCAGCCGCAGCCCGCCCCGGCCGAGGAAAAATCGCGTTTCAGCGTCAACTCGCTGATCGGTCGTATGACCGGCCACGGCGAGCATGCGGCTCAGCAGCAGCAACCGCGCCGTGCCCAGCCGCCGGTGCAGGCGCATCGCCCGGCGCCGGTCCACGACCAAGAGCCCGAGGCAGAAGACGACCGGATCGAAATCCCGGCCTTCCTGCGCCGTCAGGCCAACTGAACCAAGCCTGGAATTTCAGCAGGAGACCAGTCTTTCTGCTGATATTCCCACACCTCGTGAAACCGCCCTCTGCCCCGGCAGGGGGCGGTTTCATGTCGGGAGCCTGTGTTTCAATGTGTTCACAAACAGCAACACTTTGGCAAGAAACCGGTTTTTCAGGGGAGAGACTCGGCTGGTTGCAGGCCCTCTCGACACGCAATTTTTCAGTTTAAAGACAGTGCCTTATAATGCAAAATTCATGCACTTGGCGGGGTTTTGCCGACCGTTTCCGCACCATGTTTCACACGGTTACAATCTTTGATTTGAGGCCCTGCGACAGCTTGGTTACCCCCGTCTCCAAAGCCGCGTCCAGGTTGGGGGGACGTGCGCAACACAGGGGCAGCCTCGTGCAAACCACGCTTCGGTCTTCGATCACATTCTCAGGTGTCGGCCTTCACTCGGGCCAACCTGCGCGACTGACAATCCGTCCGGCCAGTGCCGATTACGGCATCTGGTTCAAACGCACGGACATCCGTCTGGGCGACACGATGATTGCCGCCCGGTGGGATGCGGTCGAGGCCTCTCCGCTCTGCACGAAGATCGTCAACCGCGCGGGCACCTCGGTGTCCACGGTGGAACATGTCATGGCGGCTCTGTCCGGCTGTGGCGTGCACAATGCCCTGATCGAGATCGACGGACCCGAGGCCCCCATCCTCGACGGGTCGTCCGTGCCTTTCGTGCGCGGTCTCCTGGCCCGCGGCCTGCGCGAACTGGCTTCCCCGGTGCGCGCCATCGAGGTGCTGGCGCCGGTCGAGGTCAAGACGGATACGGGCTGGGCCCGTCTGTCGCCGGGACATCCGGGGCAGGGGCTGTCGATGCAGTTCCATATCGCCTTTTCCGATGCGGCCATCGGTGAACAGACCAAGACGATGAACCTGGCCAACGGGGCCTTTGTGCGGGAACTGTGCGACAGCCGCACCTTTTGCCGCGCCTCGGATGTCGAGGCGATGCGCGCCGCGGGCAAGGCCCTGGGCGGAACCTATGAAAACGCCGTTGTGGTCGATGGCGACCGGGTGCTGAGCCCGGGCGGGTTGCGCCATTCGGACGAGGCGGTGCGCCACAAGATGCTGGATGCCCTGGGTGATCTGGCTCTGGCCGGGGCACCGATCCTGGGCCACTACGAGGGCCACAAGGCGGGCCATGCCATGACCAACGCGCTGCTGCGCGCGCTCTTTGCCGCGCCCGATGCCTATCGCGTTGTGCTCTGCGACAGCGGGCAGGCAGCACGGTTGCCGGGCGCCGGAGTCGGGCGCCACGAAATACCCGCTGTGGCCTGAGCCGCACGCATGGGCAGCATGGCACGCATTAATCGGGCCGTAAGACATTTTGCACCGGAATTTTCTGTGCTAGACCCCTCGCAACGGGCGGCCCGTCAAGGGGACGTCGAACGAGGTAGAGGGTGTTCGGGCATGTCTGGGGGCAGATCGCGAAAACTGGTGATCGTTGCGTTGGCGGTGGCTCTGGCCCTGCCGGGATGCGATTCGCTGCGGCGGCGCGAGGTCGGGCCGGGCAATGTCCCGCTTGAGACCTATACCGCCAAGCAAATCTTCGAGCGTGGTGAATACGAACTGTCGCGCAAGGACCCGAAGGACGCGGCCTTCTACTTTGGCGAGGTCGAGCGGCTTTATCCCTATTCGGACTGGGCCAAGCGCGCGCTGATCATGCAGGCCTACGCCTATCACGAGAACAAGGATTACGAGAACGCGCGCTCTGCGGCGCAGCGGTTCATCGATTTCTACCCGGCCGATGACGATGCGGCCTATGCGCAGTACCTGCTGGCGCTGTCCTACTACGACCAGATCGAACTGGTGGGCCGCGACCAGGGGCTGACCTTTCAGGCCTTGCAGGCGCTGCGGACGGTGATCGAACGCTATCCCGACAGCGAATATGCGCGCTCCTCGATCCTGAAATTCGATCTCGCCTTCGACCATCTTGCGGCGAAGGAGATGGAGGTTGGCCGGTACTACCTCAAGCGGCAGCATTACGGCGCCGCGATCAGCCGGTTCCGCGTGGTGGTCGAGGACTTCCAGACCACGACCCACACGCCGGAGGCGCTGTTCCGCCTGATCGAAAGCTACCTGTCCCTGGGCCTGTTGAACGAGGCGCAGACAGCGGGGGCGATCCTTGGCTACAACTACCAGTCGACCGAATGGTACGAGGACGGGTACAAGCTGTTGCAGAAGCAGGGGCTGAAGCCCACGGCGCTTGGCGATAACTGGCTGTCGGCCATCTATCGCCAGATGATCAAGGGCGAGTGGCTGTAAGAGGCACCGGGCCCGTGCCCGGTGCAATGGCGGACCATGCTGCGCGCGCTTGAAATCAGGGACATGTTGATCATCGAACGGCTGGAGCTTGAGTTCCAGCCGGGTCTCAACGTGCTGACCGGGGAAACCGGTGCCGGCAAGTCGATCCTGCTGGACAGCCTGGGCTTTGTGCTGGGCTGGCGCGGGCGGGCGGAACTGGTGCGGTCGGGCGCCGAGCAGGGCGAGGTGGTGGCCGAATTCGAGCTGCCCGAAACCCATGCCGCCTGGGCGGTGCTGGAGGAGGCGGGGCTGCCCGCCTCGGATGAGCTGATCCTGCGACGGGTGAACACCAGGGACGGGCGCAAGACCGGCTGGGTCAACGACCGGCGCGTGTCGGGCGAGGTTCTGCGGCGGCTGTCAGAGACGCTGGTGGAACTGCACGGCCAGCATGACGACCGTGGGCTGCTGGACCCCAGGGGGCACCGGGCGATCCTGGATCTTTATGCGGGCGCGGGCGACAGCCTGGCCGAGGTACGCCGCCGCTGGCGCGCCGTGGGCGCGGCCCGCAAAGAGCTGGAGACGGCGCAGGCCGCGCTTGAAGCGGTGCAGTCCGAAGAGGAATTCCTGCGCCACGCGGTCGATGAACTGGACAAGCTGGACTCGCAGCCCGGCGAGGAATCCGAGCTGGATGCGCGCCGCCGCATGATGCAATCGGCCGAGAAAATCCGCGACGACATCGCCCAGGCCTCCAGCGCGTTGGGATACGACGGGGCAGAGGGGGCGATGGCCAATGCGCTGCGCTGGCTCGAAGGCGCCTCGGACAAGGCAGAGGGGCGTCTGGAGGCGCCGATCGCGGCGCTGGCCCGCGCGATGGCGGAACTGGACGAGGCCGCGAATGGCGTGGCCGATTGCCTTGAGGCGCTGGAGTTCAATCCGCTGGAGCTTGAAGAGGCCGAGGAACGTCTGTTCGCGATCCGTGGTCTGGCGCGCAAGCATCAGGTGATGCCGGACGATCTGTCCGGGCTGGCGGCGGAGCTGTCGGAAAAGCTGGCCGCGCTGGACGCGGGTGAGGCGCGCATCGGCGACCTGCGCAAGGCGGTCGACACGGCAGAGGCGGAATATGACGCAGCGGCCTCGGCGCTGACCGAGATGCGCCGGACGGCGGCCGAGGCACTGGACAAGGCGGTGGCGGGGGAGCTGGCACCGCTCAAGATGGAACGGGCCGTTTTCCATACCGCCGTGACAGAGGCGCCCGCCGGGCCCGAGGGCCGCGACATGGTGGCCTTTACCGTGGCCACCAATCCGGGCGCCCCGGCGGGGCCGCTGAACAAGATCGCCTCTGGCGGGGAGCTGTCGCGATTCCTGCTGGCGCTGAAGGTCTGCCTGACAGAGGCGCAGGGGCGCGGGGCCACGATGATCTTTGACGAGATCGACCGCGGCGTCGGCGGGGCCACGGCGGATGCCGTGGGGCGCCGGCTCAAGGCGCTGTCGGAAGGCGGTCAGGTTCTGGTCGTCACCCATTCGCCGCAGGTTGCAGCGCTTGGCGGGCATCACTGGCGTGTGGCCAAGCGGGTGGATGGCGAGGTGACCCTGTCCGAGGTCGTGCCGCTGGCCGAGGGAGAGCGCGAGGACGAGATCGCGCGGATGCTCTCGGGTGACACCGTCACGAAAGAGGCCCGCGCGGCGGCGCGAGCCCTGCTGAAGGCGTGACCGGTCAGGCCCGGGAGATGGGCCGTGCCAGGGTGAGAAGGCCCAGGCCTGCCAGCACCAGCGCGATACCCGAGGCGATGGTTCGCAGAATGTTGAAGACCTGCCAGCGCGGCGAATAGGCGGACCAGATGGCCTAGGCCTCTGCCAGGGCCTGCGGCACGTCCAGTGTGTCAAGACCGCGGTTCATCGGAACATTCACGGCGATGGTCACGCCGATCCCGCCCGCCAGGTAGACCAGCGCGGCAGCGGCAAAGGCGCGTGTTGCGCCCTTGTGTCCCGCTTGGAATGCCGCAAAGGCCGCCAGGGCGCAGACCAGCGGCGTGCCGAAAAAGGCCGGGGCAAAGACCGCGTTTCGTACGCTGTCGTTCATCGCCTGCATCGCTGGAATCGCGATCCGGGGATCGAGCGCGTCTAGGGTCAGGACTCGTTCTCACTCAAAGCCAGAAGATGACGGTTGCGGCGAGTGCGATCGCTGAGAAGAAGGTC
>NZ_JAHXRQ010000196.1 GCF_019392335.1 Mameliella sp. CS4 | reverse complement strand
CGCATCTGGCGCAGGCGCACCGCACGGATCTCGGGATCGTCCGTCGGGCCCTCCACCCCGTAATTGTACGAGAGGTTGTGCGAGTGGCCGTCGCGGTTGCCCTCGCCGTTCGCCTCGTTGTGCTTGTCGTTGTACGAAACCGTGTCGTGCAGGGTGAAGCCGTCATGGGCGGTGAGGAAGTTCACCGAGGCCCAGGGCTTGCGCCCGCGCTTGTTGAACTTGTCGGCCGAGCCCGAGACGCGCGCCGCCAGGTCCGGCAG
>NZ_JAHXRQ010000195.1 GCF_019392335.1 Mameliella sp. CS4 | reverse complement strand
GCCGCAGCGGTTATGGCAGACAAGCGATCGTCGTGACCGTTACCGATCACGACAGGTCGATGCTCACGACCATTGCGATCTTCGCGCCGTCCAAACCGGTGTGCTTACTCGTACCGATCGAGCCCGTGCGGCGGATGCGCGCCATCGCCGCGCTACGCTACGCGCTTACCAGGCTCGAAACGCCCAAAACCGACCCTGAACTCGATCCTGAGCTCGGATCCGACGGGACACTGCTCTGACGCAGCGGCGACTGGACGAAA
>NZ_JAHXRQ010000194.1 GCF_019392335.1 Mameliella sp. CS4 | reverse complement strand
GGGGACCGCGGACGAAGCCCGGACTGCAGCCCATAGCTACGGTGGTGAGCGCGCGTTGGCGCGGGCGCGGGGGAAGTAGCTGTAGAAGGTGTCGCGGTTGACCCCGAGCCGCTTGGCGATCTCGGCCACGCTGATCGTACCGGCCGTCAGCATGGCACGGGCGGCTTCGAGGTCAGCCTCCTTCAGCTTCCTCGGCCGCCCACCCTTACGTCCCCGGGCAAGGGCCGCCTTGAGCCCCTCCATGGTGCGCTCGCGGTTGAG
>NZ_JAHXRQ010000193.1 GCF_019392335.1 Mameliella sp. CS4 | reverse complement strand
TATCCGGGGCAGGATGCTTCTGGTGGAGGCGCCGGGTACCGCCCCCGGGTCCTGAAGCGTTATTACGAACCGGTCATCAACCTCGCAACGACCCTATCCCATCTCGGCCCGCGGGTCCATCGCGTGCGGACGGCTATCCTGGCCCGAAGTCGGTGGCGCCGCGGCCGACGAGTCCCCATATGAGTCCGATCCCTCCGCGCAATCCCGTGCTCTGGGCCACGAAGCGGAGGCCGAGATGGCACGCGAACTCAAGACCGGCAA
>NZ_JAHXRQ010000192.1 GCF_019392335.1 Mameliella sp. CS4 | reverse complement strand
CCTGGAGGCGTACGTTCTGGGTGCCACCCTCGGCATCCAGGTCCGCCTGGTCTTCCTGTCTCTCGCGACGCTGCCCGCGGCCTGGCTGACCCTTGAGATACCCAAGCACATCGTCAACCATGCCCTCGCCGACGCGCGGGGCGACGGGCATCCAGGAATGACGCTCCTGGGCCTCCCGCTCGGCCGCACGGAACTCCTGTTCGCCCTGTGCGCCGGCTACCTCGCCGTCCTCACCGGGAACGGGCTCCTGAAGTACGCGGC
>NZ_JAHXRQ010000191.1 GCF_019392335.1 Mameliella sp. CS4 | reverse complement strand
CACAATGACGGAAAGGTGGTGCCTATCAACAAGGCACACGCCACGCCATCGCCGCTTGCGCGCCTGCCGGTGGTGTTGTTGCAGGTTCGCGACAAGGCAGCCCAACAGTTGCAGCAAGGTTTGCAGGACCTGTTCGATAACGCCGACGACACCCTGTTCGAAATGGCCGACAAGGCCCGTAGTAACGCAGACCATCACATCTTCTTTGAAGCCATGCGCGACTTGCGCCTCAAGCGCAAGAATTTCGAGCGCGTGTTCCTGG
>NZ_JAHXRQ010000190.1 GCF_019392335.1 Mameliella sp. CS4 | reverse complement strand
CGGTTCTCCGACGCGGTTGCAATCGTTTTGGTCGACCGAGCATGCGTGGTCAGTGATCGTCGGGAAAACGTTCGTTTTTTGTACATAACGGTCGAAACAGCTGAATGACCGCTCCGGGTGGTTTCCTGCCTGTCCGCTTACGAGGACCGACGCAACCAAACCGGACCTGCAAACAGATCGTGCTGTTTGGCTGGTCGTGCGCTCGACCGTGCTGGATGAGTTAACGACCAACTTCTTTGTTCCGAATGATCTTAGTCGATGC
>NZ_JAHXRQ010000189.1 GCF_019392335.1 Mameliella sp. CS4 | reverse complement strand
AGATGTCGGTACTGCCCACCTGGATATGGCCGCCGAGCAGGGCGGTAGCGATCTCACCGCCGCCTTCGAGGGCCACATAGCGCAGCTCACGCGGGTTGATCCCGGCGGCTTTGGCGATCAGCGCGGTTTGCATCCAGTCCTGACTTCCGACAGTGCCACCGGAACCGATCACCACGCTGCCTGGATCTTTCTTCAAGGCTTTTACGAGATCGTCGAGGCTCTTGTAGGGCGAATCGCTTTTGACTGCGATGGCCCCGTAACTG
>NZ_JAHXRQ010000188.1 GCF_019392335.1 Mameliella sp. CS4 | reverse complement strand
CGCAGGCGGATCTTGTCGCTCGGGAATTCCAGGCTGTTCTGCACGTAAAGGCTGTAGGCGGCGTCAGGCAATTCCACCCGATAGGTCGGCAAGCCCTGTGGGTGCACTTCGATCACCGGCAGGCCGCCGATGCGCAGGCTCAAGGTCATCGCGCTGGCGTTGAGGGTCACGCCATCGAGCATCACATCATCGCTGTGGGGGATCAGGTTTTGCCATTGGTCTTCGGTCGGTACACCGCCGGTGTCGGCGGCGACGAACAGCGC
>NZ_JAHXRQ010000018.1 GCF_019392335.1 Mameliella sp. CS4 | reverse complement strand
CGTGCCATCTGTGCGTCGCTCAACCAGAAAAGATCAGACATGGTCACCACTCGTTTTCGAACGGTGAATCATGCACGCCAAACCAAATCAATGGGTCCTGACCCTAGATGATCACAAAGTAAGAAAACTGAACAAACAACTCACAAAGAATAGTAGCTCCATTGCTGGCCGCTACCCAAAGCTATTGAAGTCGTTGGCAGCAGAAGCTTGGTAGCAAGCAATAGGAGCGGACTGGGCTTACAACCCATCACCGCCAATCCCCAGACCCCAGCCCGGAACAAGGGCCGCAGGCCCGCCGGGCGAGCGCCTGACCGGCCCCACCGGGCAGGCGCTTTGGCAACGCCCGCGCAAACCTCGAAGGTCGTCCGGACGTGACATCCATAAACCGCACCCGCTCCACCGGCGCTGCGCCTCCCCGCCGGTCCGGCGCTCGCCCGGCTTCGCGCCCTGCTCTCACCGAAAACCCGTCCCGGGCCTGCCCCGGGACCTCGCTTCACCTCGCGCCGCCACAAACAAAAAAACGCGGCCCCAAGGGGACCGCGCCGCATCATACCAAAGCCGGTTGGCCTCAGACGAGTTCCAGGTTCACTGCGCTCTCGCGACCGTCACGGCCGGATTCGAGGTCGTAGGTGACTTTCTGGTTGTCGGCGAGGCCGGTCAGGCCCGAACGCTCAACGGCAGAGATGTGCACGAACACGTCTTTGCCGCCCGATTCGGGCTGAATGAAGCCGAAGCCTTTGGTGGAGTTGAACCATTTCACGGTGCCATTGGCCATCCGTCTATTCCTTGTATATATGCCGCTCGCAACATGCAGCGGCCCGGCGAAAGCGCGTCTTGATCGAGTGACTGCGTGCCGGTGAAGGTAGACAGATATCGAAGAGAAGGACTTAGCACCGTCTAAATCGCAGATCTTGGGCGCGCTGGCAAGGGTTTCCTGACATACCAGCGGCACGTCGCCCTTTTCAAAGGCCCGGTGCGCGTGACAAGCTGGCCCAACAGACCGGAAAACCGCCGGAGTTCCCCATGCCCCTGACCGCTTTTGACCACGTCAACCTGCGCACCGCGAATCTCGACGGCATGATCCGCTGGTACGGCGAGATCCTGGGCCTGCATCCCGGTCCGCGCCCGCCGTTCAACGTGGGCGGGGCCTGGCTCTACCTGGGCGACAGGCCCTATGTGCACCTTGTGGACATCCCGGGCCAGCCTGCGGCGATCCCGAACGCGGCGCTGGAACATTTCGCCTTTCGTGCCAACGGCATGGCGGGCTTTCTGGGCCGTCTGGACGACCGGAAGATCCCCTACAGCATCGACGAGGTGCCGGAGTTTCCCATCGTCCAGGTCAATTTCCGCGACCCGGACGGCAATCACATCCACGTCGATTTCGACAAGGCGGAACTGCCGTCCCAGGCCTGACGCGCGATCTAACTTTCGCCGCCGGCAACGGTCAGGCCCAGCATCCGCCAGCCCTGCATCCCCCAACGGTAATAGCTGATCTTTTCGGCGGGATAGCCTGCCTCGATCATGCGACGGATGGCCGTGGGCGACTGCCCACACCAGGGGCCGTTGCAGAACAGGACCACCTCGCGCACCGCGTCTGGCTCACAGACGAATCCCTCGAAGTCGATCTCGCACCCAAGTTCACCCAGACGGTCCGCCATCTCGGTGTAGGGGATCGAGACCGACCCGGGGATGGTACCCGTCTCCCAGTCGGGACGCACGCGGCTGTCGATCACCAAGACCTCCGGATCCTGCAGGGCGGCCAGAAGTTCCAGCTCACCCACTGTGGTGACCCCTTCGGCGGGGGCTATGGGTTGGATGCAGAAACTGGGGCAAGGTCGCGCGATGCGGGCGAAATCGCCCTCGATCACCGCATCCGTGTCCTGCACGCGGGAAATTGTGACCTCCCCGCCCGACGGCGTCGGCACGGTGACAGAGGCCATCCCGCGCGAGATGTTGACCTCTTCGGCGACGGCCGGCAGGGCCAGCGCCAAGGCGAATGTAGACGATACCAGGTGTTTCATGAACTCCTCCCAAGGCAACCATTGGAACCAGTCAAGAGCCTAACGCCCGCCCAGTGGCCCGTCAGTCGAAATCGAACAGGTCGTCCAGAAAGCCGCGGCGCTTCTTCTTGCGATAGCCTCCGGCATCTTCGTGGCGTGACGGCTCGGCCCGGCGCGCCGGCTGCGGGGCAATCTGTTCGGCGCTCCGGTCAATGATCTTGTCCAGCTCTCCACGGTCCAGCCAGACACCCCGGCACTTGGGGCAATAGTCGATCTCGACCCCGGCGCGGTCCGTGATGATCAGCTCGTTTCCGTCGATCGGGCATTTCATGGGCGCTCTCCTCTGCTGGCTGTTCCTATCCAGATAGGAGACGCGCAGCGGGATTTCACCGGGGCGACCTTGCGGATTTCCCGACCTGACGACGCCAAGACGAGACGATATTCAATCAAGATCACCGCCGCTGCGCGGGCGAGGGCCGCCCCAAGATACAATCGGCAGCACAGCAACAACAGGCCGGGAACATTCCGGTCACGGGAAAACCGCGCTATGATGCGGTATATCGTATAAGACAGGGATTTTTCATGACACGCTTCGGAATGATTTTCGCCTTTCTCCTGCCCGTCCTGCCCGCCGCCGTCGCGGCGCAGGATTACGACACGCGCACCCTGATGCAGCATCGGCAATGGCAGGTCGACGTGACGTACAGCCAGAGCAGCGGCAGCTACTGGTGCACCGCCGGGGTCGAGAACGGCAGCACGCAGAAATTCAACCTGGTCGCCTACCAGAACGAGGCTTTCGCCCTGTTCATCTTCGACCCGCGCTGGAACCTCGAGGCGCGCCCCGTCAGCTTTATCGTCGATGTCGACCGGAACCGCTGGAACATGGACGGCAGCGGAGAGGGCACGGGCATCGCGCTCAGCATGACCGACGCCGACAAAGCGGCCAAGTTCCTGGTCCAGCTCAAGCGCGGCAACTCTGTTGTTGTCTACAATGATCAACAAAAGCGCCAGGCGACCTTCTCGCTCAGCGGGTCGTCGCGCGCCATCGACGCGCTGTTTGAATGTTGGGACACGATCGTCGGATCAAAGGATCCATTCTGATCCCTTGGCAAGATGCCCGCATGGAAGGCGCCTCCCCTCTGGAAGGCGCCTGTTTTCATGTCCCTAACCGCGCACCCAGCCGACGATCTGACCGGCTGGCATGGCGCCTGACTGGCGTTTGCGTTCACGCCCCCCGGCAAAGCTCACCATCGTCGGGATGCCGCGGATGCCATGCTGGGACCCGGCCTGCGGGAACTCCTCGGTGTTCAGCTTGACCAATCGCGCCTCTCCGTTCAGCGCCGTGGCCGCCTTGCCAAATTCCGGGGCCATCATCCGGCACGGGCCGCACCAGGGCGCCCAGAAATCCACCACCAACGGCACCTCGTCGGTGCGGGCGGCCTTGGCCAGGGTCGCGGCGTCCACCTCGACCGCCTTGCTCGGCATCAGGGCGGCCCCACAGGTGCCGCATTTCGGCCCGGCGCCCAATTTCTCGGCCGGAACGCGGTTTACCTGGCCACAGTCGAGACAGGTCAGTTTCTTGCCCGCCATCGGGGTTCCTCCATTTCAAATTCGTATTTTTATATGTGTTCAGGCATTGTCCGCATCAAGCGTCCTCGTGCAAGAATCCGCACCCGAAAAAAGAGACAGTAAAGAGGGGCCGCCATGACCGAGACCAACCCGTTCCGCCCGCTGGATGCCGAGGCGCGCGCGCTGGCGCGGCGCCTGATTGACGAGGCCAGCTTTGCCGCGCTGGCCGTCACCCGGCCCGACACCGGCACGCCCTCTGTCACCCGGATTGCGCTGACCACCGATCCCGATGGCGTCCCGCTGTCGCTGGTCTCGACTCTTTCGGCCCATACCGCCGCACTGGCGAAAAACCCCGCCTGCGCCCTACTGGTCGGAGAGCCCGAGGACAGGGGCGATCCCCTGACCCACCCACGCCTGACCCTGCATGTGACCGCCGAACTGGTGGACCGGGACGCGCCCGAACAAGCCGCCCTGCGCGATCATTACCTCTCGCAACGGCCCAAGGCGAAGCTCTACATTGACTTCGGAGATTTCCACATGCTGCGCTTTCACGTGACGGACGCGCTGTTAAACGGTGGGTTCGGCAAGGCCTATCAGCTCTCTGCCAAGGATCTTGCCGCACCCGCGAAGTAGTCAGGTTAATACTCGCGCCTGCTATTCCAGCCCCTGCGCACCATGTTTTAGAAGAATCGGCACGATCAGGTCTTCCTCGTCGTCCAGGTGACGCAGCAAGAGCGCCTCGAACCCCGCGACATGGGACTGAAAGGTCCCGGCCTCGACCTTGCCCTGAAGGACGCCGTTCGCGGCATCGCTGAATTCCTGCAACAAACCGTCCATCGCGTGGTGATCCCGGTCGAGGATCTCGAACCCGCGCGCAAGCGAGGCCTCGCGGTCGATCAGCTTGGGGAAATAGTGCATGTCCTCGATCTGGTGGTGCCCGTGCAGCTGTTGCAGCAGCATGCTGCCATAACGGACCAGCCGCTGCTGCATCTGGCGCGGGTCCATGCTTCCGTCAGTGGCGGCCTCGGCATCCTGCCGCAGCGCCTCGCAGAGGCGCCGGAACATCACGTGCCGATCCAGCCAGAAAGCCACCAGCCCGCCAAAGTTGTCATGAGCTTCCCATGCCTCGCGCGGGTACTCTTCGCGCAAGGCATAGAGGGCGTCCGGCAGATGGGCGCGGAGGGTAAGGTCAATCTCGCTTGTCATGACCCGCAGATGGAAGCGGGCCGAGGCAAAGTCAACGCAGCACGTGCACAGCACATTGCGCGTGGCGCACAACCTTGGCCGCAGTGGATCCCAGCAGCAGGTCCTGCATACCCGGCCGATGCGAGGCGATGACGATCAGATCAGTGTCGTTGTCCGACGCCCAGTCCAGGATCGTGCGCCCGGAATGCCCCGACACCACCAGCCCGACGCCTCCCGGCACGGTTGCGGCCATGTCGTTCAATTCGTCTTCGACCGCCGTGCGCGCCTGCGCGGCATAGTCGGCGGGCAGATAGCTGGCGACATAGCCCGGCACCTGTTCCAGCACATGCAGGAAGGTGATCCGCGCCCCCTCTGCCGCAAGTCGCCGGGCCACCGAGGTTGCCGCGCCGATCCGCGTGTCGCTGTCCTCGTCAAAGGCGATCGGGACTAGGATGTTCTTGTACATGGTGACTGTCCTCCTGTTGGGGACCAGAGTGACGCCCCGGAGCGCCAATTTCCTTGATACAGGTCATGTGCCAAGCGGCGGACACCTCTCGGTCATAATCCCACCACAATCCCCTCATACAACCATAAGCCGGTGTCAGAACGCGCCGCAGACAGGGTCCTTTGCCGCTCCCAGAACGGGCAGGCAGGACCGAAGTGCCAAAGTTGGCGGAGCCCAGTGCGGCCCGCGAATCCAGTATGGCAAGGAGTTTGCGACGTGCGTTACCTGATCGCCGAAACCAGTTGGTCCCTCATTGCGCTTGCCAAGGAATTGACCAACACCGGGGTGTTGCTGACCCGGACGGACCGGCCCGAAGACATTCCACACTACCTGCGGATGACAGAGGCAGACCTGCTGATCCTCGACGCCGAGGAATTGGCCCTCACCGGGCTGTCCCTGCCTCACCTTCGGCGGAGCCACCCGGACCTGCCCATCGCGCTGATGGCGCGAGGCGCCTCTCACGCGCAGATCGTGCGCTGGCTGGAGGCCGGGGCCGATACCGTCCTGGACGCATCCGCCCCGCCCGAGGAGACCGTCATGATCCTCTCTGCCATCGCGCGCCGGGCACATGGACTGGCGCAACCGAGGCTGAGCTATGGCCCGCTGGCCGTCGACCTGTTGCGCCGCAAGGCCTATCTGCAGGAGTGCCCCGTCAAGCTGAGCCCGAAACTCTATGAATTGCTGGAATATATCGCGCTTAGACCGCGCCGGCTGGTCAGCCGCGCGGCACTGCTGGGCCATATCTATGGCCTCGAGGATGAACCGGACCCGCGGGTTTTCGACGTCTACGTCTGCAACCTGCGCGCCTGCCTCGAGGCCTCGGACGGCGCGGTGGACATCGAAACGGTCCGCGGGTCCGGCTATCGCTTTACCGCGGCCTGTCTCGACGAGGCCATCGCCGCCTGATCGCCGATCAATAAGTGGCGGCCACCTCGTAAAGCACCGGCTCGAAACTCCGGCAAAGCGCGTTCAGTTCCTTGTTGCGCGCGCGCATCTCGGATGACCGCAGCATGGCCAGAAAGTCGTCCCGGCTTTCCCACTGCGAGTAGTTGGCAATCCGGGTCTGGGCGTCGTTGACGTGCAGGCCCGCCGCGATGAACCCCTTCTGTTTCGAGATGAACTCGGCATAGGCGGCCTGCAGCGCGTCCAGCAGGTCCTGGCACTGGCCCGGGCTGGTCTCGAAGGTGGTGATGACGGTCTGGGCGTCAGAGGTCACGGAAATCTTGGGCATGGGCGCTCCTCCTTGTCGTCCGAGTGTGGCACGGATCGCAAGCGTGTCCAAACCCGCGCAATCACGCAAAGACAGGTTTTGCGCGGGGCGGATTGCCTTGACAGCAAAGGGCGCGGCGGGCGAAACAGTGGCAATCGCGCAAAAAAACAAGCGCCCAAGCGCAGCACGAGCAGGACAATAGGCCCATGAGCAGCACCCAGCGTATCGAGGAATCCATCCGCGATTCGATCATCTCGCGTCCCGACATCATCCTCGACGACAAGGACCTGATGCAGGCCCTGATCGCCGCGAACGAACGTGCGATGGGCGGCAATATCATCGACCTGCGCGGCATCGCGATGGAACGGCTCGAGGCGCGGCTTGACCGGCTCGAAGATACCCATCGCAGCGTGATCGCCGCGGCCTATGAAAACCTCGCCGGCACCAACCAGATTCACCGCGCCGTCCTGCGGATGCTGGACCCGGTGGAGTTTGAACCCTTCCTGCACGATCTCGGCGGCGAAGTGGCCCAGATCCTGCGTGTTGATCACATCCGCCTTGTCCTGGAAACCGCGCAGGAGGAGGACGACCCGGTGGTCCGCCGCCTGGGCGACGTGCTTTCAGTGGCGGAACCGGGATTCGTGGAGACCTATGTCGGCGAAGGCCGCGAGGCGCCGTTGCGCCAGGTGGTCCTGCGCCAGATCCAGCGCGGCAACGAGGCGATTTTTGGCGAGCGCGCCGAATGGATCCGCTCCGAGGCTTGCCTGCGGCTCGACTTTGGCCCGGGGCGTCTGCCCGGCCTGCTGGTCATGGGCTCCGAGGACCCGCACCAGTTCACGCCGCAACAGGGCACCGACCTGCTCGCCTTCTTCGGCGGCGTATTCGAGCGCGCGATGCGGAGATGGCTGGCCTGAGGCCGGCCATGAGCCTCGAAATCTCACCCGCCGCGCGTGACGCCCTGGCCAACTGGCTGGAGGCGCGCAAGGCACTGGACGGCGCGGCGGAAAACACCCTGAACGCCTACCGCGCGGATGTGCTGGATTTCATCGCCTTCCTGACCGCCCATCACGCGGAACCGCAGGGCTTGGCGCCCTTGTCCGCTGTCACCACCACCGACATGCGGTCCTGGATGGCGCATCTGCGGCGGCGCGAGGTTGGCGCACGGTCGGTCGCGCGCAAATTGTCGGCGGTCAAAAGCTTTTACCGCTGGCTGGCCCGCCGCGAAGGGTTCGAAGCCACCGCCGTGCTGTCGGCACGTGCCCCCAAGTTCCAGAAGAAACTGCCCCGTCCCCTGACCGAGGACGCCGCGCGTGCCATGATCGACACGGTCGAGATGCAAAGCACCGACAGCTGGCAGGGCGCGCGCGATGCCGCCGTGGTGACGCTGCTCTACGGTTGCGGCCTGCGGATTTCCGAGGCGCTGGGGCTGAAGGGGCGCGACCTGCCCCTGGGCAGCACACTGCGAATCCTCGGCAAAGGCGGCAAGGAGCGGCTGGTTCCGGTGCTGCCCGTGGCGGTCAAGGCGGTCGAAACCTACCTGGCGCTGTGCCCCTACCCCGTCGAACCCGATCAAGCGTTATTCCGTGGCGCCCGGGGCGGCCCGCTGAACCCGCGCATCGTCACCAAGGTCACTGAAAAGGCACGGATGCAACTGGGGTTGCCCGCCAGCGCGACACCCCACGCGATGCGCCACAGCTTTGCCACGCACCTGCTCGCCGCTGGCGGCGACCTGCGCGCGATCCAGGAACTGCTCGGCCATGCCTCTTTGTCGACGACCCAGGCCTATACCGCCGTCGACGAGGTGCACCTGATGAAGGTCTACGAGGCAACACACCCCAAGGCGTGACACGTGCACCGGCAAATGCTTTGGTGTGCGCGACACGATCAATCACATCCGGAGTCCCGCATGCAGCTTCTTCAATCTCCGGCCTCGCCCTTTGTCCGCAAGGTGCTGGTCACGCTTCACGAAACCGGGCAGCTGGACGATGTCGACATGGTGGACATCGCCACCACGCCCATTGCGCCCGACCCGGCGCTGATCTCGGCCAACCCGCTGGGAAAGATCCCGGCGCTGATGCGCTCCGACGGTCCCACGCTTTATGACAGCCGGGTGATCTGCCGGTTTCTGGATGCCCGGGCACAGACGGGTCTCTACCCGGACAGCCGGGTCTGGGACACGCTAACCCTGGAGGCGACGGGGGACGCGATCATGGAAGCGGCTGTCCTGATCGTCTACGAAGAACGCTTCCGCCCGGCGGAAAAGGTGTCGATGGACTGGATCGAGGGCCAATGGGCCAAGATCGCCCGAGCGTTGGACGCGCTTGGCACCCGCTGGATGAGCCATCTGCACGGTCGCGTGGACATGGGCCATATCGCGATCGGCTGCGCACTTGGCTACCTCGATTTCCGGCACGAGGCCCGGTCCTGGCGGACGGGCCGCGATACGCTGGCCGCCTGGTATGCGGAGTTTTCCCAGCGGCCGGCGATGATCGCCACCACGCCCAGCGGCTGATCATGAAAAAAGGGCGGACCCCGGTCCGCCCTTGCGTATACCCAAAGGCCGGGCCCGTGTCCCGGCACCTGACTTAGAAGTGCATCGAAAGCCCGACGTTCAGGGCATTGGTCTTGATGTCGGTCTTGAAGGTGCCACCCTTGTCGAAGGTGCCCTCGTTCACAGAGTAGGTGAACTGGTACTCGCCAAAGACAGAGAATCGGTCGTTGATCTGGTAGCTGGTGCCAGCCGTCAGGCGCATCGCCGGGCCCGTCACCTGAAAACCGTAGGTCCGCGATCCGCTGGCGTGATCCGCGTCAACATGCGGAAAGGCGATACCCAGACCGCCCCCGACATAGGGCGTGAACTGGCCCCACTGGTTCTTCCAGCGCCGCATCACGTTTGCGGTCAGCACGTTGTGCCCGTCCGTGAACTCCAGCTGGGAAAAGCCGAGCGCCTTGAGAGTACCGTCGTCGGCATAGGCCTTCGTATGGGTATATTCCAGGCCAAAGCCCAGCGACTCGCTCCGCCACCAGGTTGCCCGGGCGCCATAATAAGGAGGCATCACAAAGGGTTTGCCTTCCCAGCCGACAAGCTGGTCATAGCTGCCGCCCCCGTTGGGCAGGTCCCCTGAGATGCGGCTGTGAGGCAGGGTCTGCCAGCCGGTGTAGATCGACAGTTCCATCTCTGCCGCCGCCGGGGCCGCCAGACCGATCAGAATGCCGAGGGAAAGAATCAGTCGCCGCATCGTGCTGCCCCTAACTTTGCTCGCGGGCGAGATAATCACTGCACAAGGGTGGTTTCAACCGCGACAGATTCGCGCGAGCATGGAGTGTGAGCCTTTTGCATCCTTTACCCCTCACGGCCTCCCGGCTAGATACCGACCCTGAGCGGGGTCCGGAGTCTTTCGAGGCTCCGGAAACCATGGGTTTTACCGCGGGCCGACGGCCCCTACAGCAATGGAGCGAACCTCGTGTCCCACGCAGAAGACCACGAAGGCACCCGAAGGGATTTCCTCTACTACGCCGCCGCCGGCGCCGGGGTCGTTACGACCGGCGCTGCCGTCTGGCCGATGGTCAACCAGATGAACCCCTCGGCGGACGTGCGTGCCCTGTCCACGATCCGGGTTGACGTCTCGGGCGTCGCGCCCGGCACGCAGCTTACGGTCAAGTGGCTGGGCAAGCCGGTCTTCATCCGTCACCGGACCGAGGAGGAGATCGCCGAGGCCAAGGCCCAGGACGCCGCGATCGCCGACGGCTCGGCCCCGGCGCTTGTCGATCCGCTGGCCAACAACGAGAACATCGATGCGGGCGCCCCGGCCACCGACGCCAACCGGACCATGCCTTCGCCCGAAGGCGAAGCGGCAGAATCCTGGGTCGTCCAGATGGGCGTCTGCACCCACCTCGGCTGTGTGCCTCTGGGCAACGCCGGTGAATTCGGCGGTTGGTTCTGCCCCTGCCACGGATCGCACTACGACATGGCGGGCCGAATCCGCAAAGGACCGGCACCGCGTAACCTTCCGATCCCCCCGGCCTCTTGGGTCGAAGACGGCACAATCCTGCTGGGTTAAGGAGCACAAGACATGGCTGGAATCCCGCACGACCATTACGAGCCCAAGACCGGCGGAGAAAAGTGGCTGCATAGCCGCCTTCCGATCCTCGGTCTGCTCTACGACACGATCATGATCCCCACCCCCAAGAACCTGAACTGGATGTGGGTCTGGGGCATCATCCTGACGTTCTGCCTCGTTCTGCAGATCGCCACCGGGGTTGTCCTGGTGATGCACTACACGCCGCATGTCGACCTGGCGTTTGCCTCGATCGAACACATCATGCGCAACGTGAACGGCGGTCACTTCATCCGCTACCTGCACATGAACGGCGCTTCGCTGTTCTTTGTTGCCGTCTACGCGCACATCTTCCGCGGCCTCTACTATGGTTCGTACAAGGCCCCGCGAGAGGTGACATGGATCATCGGCATGCTGATCTACCTCTGCATGATGGGCACCGCCTTCATGGGCTACGTTCTGCCCTGGGGTCAGATGTCCTTCTGGGGTGCGACGGTTATCACCGGCCTCTTCGGCGCCATCCCCTTCATCGGTGAGCCGATCCAGACCTGGCTGCTGGGCGGACCGGCGGTGGACAACGCCACGCTGAACCGCTTCTTCTCGCTGCACTACCTGCTGCCGATGGTCATCGCGGCGCTGGTCGCGCTGCACATCTGGGCCTTCCACACCACCGGCAACAACAACCCGACGGGTGTCGAGGTGCGTCGCGGATCCAAGGCCGAGGCCGAGAAGGACACCGTTCCGTTCTGGCCCTACTACGTGATCAAGGACCTGCTGGCGCTGGCCGTGATCCTGGCCATCTTCTTTGCCATCGTCGGCTTCATGCCGAACTATCTGGGCCACCCGGACAACTACATCGAGGCGAACCCGCTGGCGACGCCCGCGCACATCGTCCCGGAATGGTACTTCCTGCCCTTCTACGCGATCCTGCGGGCCTTCACCTCGGACGTCTGGCTGGTGCAGCTGGCTTCCTTTGTGACCGGCGGCATCATCGACGCAAAGTTCTTTGGCGTGCTGGCGATGTTCGGCGCGATCATCGTGATGGCTCTGGCGCCCTGGCTCGACACTTCCTCGGTGAGGTCCGGTCGGTATCGCCCGATGTTCAAGTGGTGGTTCTGGCTGCTGGTCATCGACTTCTTCGCGCTGATGTGGCTGGGTGCCATGCCCGCGGAAGAGCCCTATGCCAGCTTCTCGCTGATCGCCTCGGCCTACTGGTTCGCCTACTTCCTGGTGATCCTGCCGCTCTTGGGTGTCATCGAAAAGCCGCTGGCCCAGCCCGACACCATCGAGGCCGACTTCGACGCGCACTACCCGCCGAAGGATGAGGCCAAGGGCGCAGGCGCTGCGACCCCGGCGGAATAAGACAAGAAGGACCGTAAGAGATGTTCAAGAAACTCACCCTCGCGGCCCTCGTGGCCTTCGGTCTGGCCGGTGGCGCTCATGCCGCCGGCGGCGAGGCCCACGTCGAGGACTTCAAGTTCTCGTTCGAAGGACCCTTCGGCACCTGGGACCAGAACCAGCTGCAGCGCGGTCTCAAGGTCTACACCGAGATCTGCTCGGCCTGCCACGGCCTGCAGTATGTCCCGCTGCGTGACCTCGAACAGCTGGGCTACAGCGAAGAGCAGGTCATCGCCTATGCCGCCAACTTCGAGGTCTTCGACCCCGAGCTTGACGACTATCGTCCGGCCAAGCCGACCGACCACTTCCCGGCCAACACCTCGGCCGGGGCACCGGACCTGTCGCTGATGGCCAAGGCGCGCGCCGGGTTCCACGGCCCCTACGGTCTGGGCATCAACCAGATGTTCAAGGGCATGGGTGGCGCCGAATACATCGCCTCGCTGCTCACCGGCTACACCGGCGAGGAGAAGAGCGAAGCAGGCGCGATCCTCTATGAAAACCACGCCTTCCCGGGTGGCTGGATCTCGATGGCGCCGCCGCTTTACGGCGAAGACACCGAGTTCGACGATGGTCACGCCAACTCGCTGCACCACATCGCACAGGACGTGTCCGCGTTCCTGATGTGGACCGCGGAACCCAAGATGATGCAGCGCCAGCAGGCGGGCTTTGTCGGCGTGTTCTTCCTGGTGGTGCTCTCGGTGCTGCTCTACCTGGTGAACAAGCGCCTCTGGGCCCCGATCAAGCGCAAGCCGACTGTCTGATCCGGACCAGCCGAACATGACAAAGCCCCGCCGATCCGGCGGGGCTTTTTTCTTGTGGCGAGGGATCGCGTAGGGCGGGGTTTACCCCGCCACCCCGATGTAATCGCGAAAGGCCTGCGGGGGATCGGCAAAGAAGGCATCCGACGCCACGGGCGCCTGTGCCCGCCCCTCCGCCACCAGCACGACCTCATGGGCAAAGCCCTCTGCGTCGCGCGGATCATGCGTGACCATCACCACCAGCGCCGCCAGGCTATCGGCGACCTCACACACAAGGTCCAGCATCTCGCGTTTCAGCGCGGGTCCCAGGGCGGCAAAGGGTTCGTCCAGCAAGATCACCGGACGCGCCATCAGCAGCACCCGGGCCAGCGCCGCGCGGCCCTGCTGACCGCCCGACAGGGTGCCCGGCTTGCGTCCGGCCATCCCGTCCAGCCCCACGCGCCGCAGTGCGCCCTCGATCCGCGCACGCGCCTCGGCATCCGGGCGGCGCCCGTCGGGATGCAGGGCAAGGCCCAGGTTCCTTTCCAGCGTCAGGTGCGGGAACAGGTTGCTGTCCTGGAACAGGATCGACACGGGTCGCGCCTGTGGCGGCACATGGGTCAGGTCGCGCCCCTGCCAGGTCACGCGCCCGCCTGCTGCCTCCCGGAAACCGGCGATGGCGTCCAGCAGCGTGGACTTGCCCGCGCCAGAGGGCCCGACCAGCGCCACGCGGCGTCCCGGAACCAGCGCCATGTTCGCCCGCAGCATGCCGCTGTCCATCGTCACTTTCAGGTCTTCAAGTTTCAGCACCCAGGCGCCCTCCCCGGTCGAACAGCCAGAACAAGCCCAGGCTGGTAAACAACAACAGCAGCGCCGCGCCGGCCGCTGCCTCCATCTGGTAGGATCCCATCAAGCGATAGACCTGCAGCGGTAGGGTCGCCCGGTCCGGATCGGCAAAAAGCGCGATCACGCCCAGGTCTCCCATCGCCAACGCCGCCGTCAGCCCGGCGGCAAAGCCCATCGGACGCCGCAACCGGGGCAGCCAGACCAGCCGCAGCCAGGCCAGGGACGTCATCCGCAGGCTCGCCCGCAGGCGGCCATAGTCGCGCGTGACCGCCTCTGCCTCGGGCCGCAGGATACGCAGGGCAAAGGGCAACGCCATCAGCGCATTGACCAGACCCGTAACAGGCAATGCCATGTCGAACGGATTGACGAAATTGCGCAGGATCAGGAACAACCCCGTCCCCAGAACCAGCGGTGAAATCGCGATGGCGGGCAGGGCCAGCAACTCGCCCCGCCGGGTGGACAATGGCAGGGCCCAGGCCATGCAAAGCGCCGTCGAGCCCAGCGCAACCATCAGCGAATGCCCCGCCGCCCGCAGCGTGTCCGGCGTGATCAGAAAAAGCCCCGGCAGACCGCGCAGGACAACCGCCGCCAAGGGCACCAACAGGAACAGCGCCGCCGCGACGATCCATGCGGCATCCCAGCCGCGCGCCAGGGCGCCCTGCCCGTCCCAGCGCGACAGGATACGGTCACGCCCGGCGCCGAACCCGGCCTGCCCCGCGACACGCAGCGCCACCAGTCCCGCCGCCAGCGCCAGAACCAGCTGCATCACCGCCAGCGCCGCCGCGCGGCCAAGATCGAAATCGAACCGCATCGCCTGGTAGATCGCCAGTTCCACCGTTGTCGCCCGTGGCCCGCCCCCAAGCGTCAGCGCAACCGCAAAGCTGGTCAGGCAGATCACGAAGATCACCGTAAAAGCCCCCGGCAACACGCGCAGGATCAGCGGCGCGTCGATGACCCGCCATTGCGCGCGAGGCGACAAGCCGAGCGACGCCGCCAGCCGGAAATGCTCGGCCGGGACCGCCGCCCAGGCCGAAAACAGCATCCTCACCGCCAGCGGCAGGTTGAAGAAGACATGCGCCAGAACAACCCCGTGCAGCCCGTAGATATCAAGGTTCGGGCCCCCCAGCGCGCCCAGCAGCCTGTTCACCAGCCCAGCCTGACCGAAAACAGCGATCAACCCCATGACAGCCACGATGACCGGCAGGATGAACGGCGCCCCCAGCAGCGTCACCAGCAGCCCGCGCCCAGCAAAGCGCCGCCGTGCCAGGGCCTTGGCCACAGGCACCGCCAGGACAACGCTGACGCTGGCCGACAGAAAGGCTTGCCACAGGGTGAACCGCAGTGCCTGCCAGTCGCCAGGGCCAAGGGCGCCAAAGCCCCCGGCACGGGCCAGGACCACGCCCACCGGCCCCAGCGTCAATGCCGCCAGGGCCAGGGCTGCAGTTATTGCGAGAGCGCGCGGCGCCATGCCTCGATCGCCTCGCCGCGCAGGTCTGCCGCCTCATCCTCGGAGTAGAAAAGCACCTTTTCCGGCAGGTCGAGCTTTTGGAAACCCTCCGGCCACTTGGCGCTGTCCAGCGCGGCGGGGATCGACCAGTTGCCCGTGGCGATCATGCTCTGGAAATCTTCGCTCAGGATGAATTCCATGAACTCGCCGGCCAGTTCAGGTTGGTCGCTGGTGGCCAATCGGGCCGCCAGTTCGACCATGAAATAATGCCCCTCGGGGAAGATCGCGGCCTTCTTGGTCTCATCCTCTTCGGCGATGATGTGATAGGCGGGCGAGGTCGTGTAGCTCAGCACCATATCGGCCTCGCCATCGGTAAAGAGGCCGTAGGATTCGGACCAACCCTTGGTCACGGTGACGATCTTGGGCGCCAGCTTCTCCCAGGCGTCCTGCGCCTTGTCGCCGTAAACGGACTGTACCCAGAGCACCAGCGCCAGCCCCGAGATCGAGGTGCGCGGATCCTGGATCACCAGCCGCAGATCGTCGGGCGCCTCCAGCAGCGCATCGAAACTGGCCGGCGGCGCATCCACGCGGGTGCTGTCGTAGACAAAGGCAGTGTGCCCGTAGTTGAAGGGCAGGAACACCTCGTCCGTCCAGTCGATCGGCAGGGTCAGCGGCGACAGGTCGACACCATGTTCGGCAAAAAGCCCCGAGTCGCGGGCCTTTTTCGTCACATCGGTGTTCAGGCCGATCACGACGTCGGCCTCGGTCCGGTCCCCTTCCAGCAGGATACGGGGCAGAAGGTCGCCGGGTTTGAATTGCAGGTCGCAGTCGCAGCGCGCCTCGAACAGTTCCTCGATCCGCGGACCGGGCCCCCATTCAGAGACGAAATAATCGGGCGCATAGACCGTCAGGACAGGCGTTTCGGCCATTGCGAGGCCGGCGCTGAGACATCCCGCGGCAACAGTGAAGGCAAGTGACTTCATTGAGTCCTCCAATATTGCGGCGCGAGGGCAAGATTGGAGTCCCGTGTCCGGGCCCATACCTTCCCTCCGCCGGTGTTAACCGGTTCAGGTTCAACGGGTTGATCCGACATACGGAAATCTCAGACGGTTCATGCACCGCCACCCCGAGGTAGGGCGGACCCTAGTCGCGACGCAACGGAACATCAAGAAAAACCGTGATATTTTCAACGTATTATGGTAAGTATTAATCATCCCGAAAATTCAGGAGAAAGGAGGCGCCTTTGGGAAAACGCGTTTGATCATTCTATGTCTCGAGCTGGGGCTTATCTGGCTCATCTATCTTTGTTTCGGCTGGATCGCGGCCTTTGAAATACCGCTCTGGCTTTCCACCTTCATCGTTATTGCCGTAGATCGCGCGACGGATGCCGTGGGTGAATTCGCCCAGAGACGGCGCGACGGGCTCGAATAGTCTTGGCTTTGCGCCCCGGCTTGCGTATCCCGCGCGGAAACGAAGGGGACGCAGCCATGAGCCTGAACACATTCGGACATCTCTTCCGTGTGACCACCTGGGGCGAAAGCCACGGGCCGGCTCTGGGAGCCACGGTCGATGGCTGCCCGCCGGGGATCGAGATCGACGAGGCCCAGCTGCAGCACTGGCTGGACAGGCGCAAGCCGGGGCAAAACAAGTTCACGACCCAGCGGCGCGAGCCTGATGCGGTTCGGATCCTCTCCGGCGTGTTCGAAGGGCGGACCACTGGCACCTCGGTGCAGCTGATGATCGAGAACACCGACCAGCGGTCCAAGGACTATTCCGAGATCGCGCAGAAGTTCCGCCCCGGACACGCCGACATCACCTATTTCCAGAAATACGGGTTGCGCGACTATCGTGGCGGCGGGCGATCCTCGGCGCGGGAAACCGCGGCACGGGTGGCCGCCGGCGGGCTGGCCCGTGCTGCGCTGACGACGCTGCTGCCGGGGATCGAGATCCGCGGCTACATGGTGCAGATGGGCAACCATGGCGTGGACCGGGCACGGTTCGAGGATGCCCAGATCGATGCCAACCCCTTCTGGTGCCCGGACCCGCAGGCGGCAGAAGACTGGGCAGATTATCTGAGTGGACTGCGCAAATCGGGCGAAAGCGTGGGCGCGATCATCGAGGTCGTCGCCCGCAACGCGCCAGCCGGCCTGGGCGCCCCTGTCTACGGCAAGCTGGATACCGACCTGGCCGCGGCGATGATGTCGATCAACGCCGTCAAGGGGGTCGAGATCGGCGAAGGCATGGCCTCGGCCGCGCTGACCGGCAGCCAGAATGCCGACGAGATCTTCATGGGCGAGACCGGCCCGGTCTACAGTTCCAACCACGCGGGTGGCATCCTGGGCGGGATTTCGACCGGACAGGAAATCGTCGTGCGTTTCGCGGTCAAGCCGACCTCATCCATCCTGACCCCGCGCAAGACCATCACCCTGAGCGGCGAAGAGACCGAGATCGTCACCAAGGGGCGCCACGATCCCTGCGTGGGCATCCGCGCCGTCCCGGTGGGCGAAGCGATGATGGCCTGTGTCCTGCTCGATCACCTGCTGCTGCATCGCGGTCAGGTCGGCGACGCGGGCGGACGCATCGGGGGCTGAGGAGGCGCCTCAGAAATCCTTCCACTGGGCGTCGTCACCAACCGCCTTCTTATAGGCCGGAGCCGGTTCCGGTGCGGCCCGCTCGAAGGTGTCGACCTCTGCGACCTCCACTTCGACGGGCGATGGCTCCAGGTCTTCGGCGGCCCAGCTGCCATGCACCAGCGTTTGCGCATCCGGGATCATGTCGTCATAGGCGCCCTGCTCATCGTGGGGCAGAACCTCAAGATCATGCTCTGGCCCTTGCGCCTCCGGGTCGGCGTGCTCCGCCGTGAAAGCCTCCGCAGTTGGTTCATCCCAGGAATTCGCGGCATCCGGCAGATCCTGGACCGAAAAATGAGCCAGCACGTCGGACAGGCGCGTGGCCTCGACACGCAGTTGCTGGCTGGCGGCATTGGTCTGGCTGACCATCGCGGCGTTCTGCTGTGTCACCTTGTCCAGCTCGCCCACACCGGCGTTGATTTCCTGCACGCCACTGGCCTGGTCGCGGGCCGAGATTGCGATACCGGAAACCATTTCGGACACTTCGGTCACGCTCTGGACGATATGGGTCAGGGTTTCACTGGTCTCTTGAACCAGCTTTTCGCCGTCTTCCACCTGCTTGCTGCTGTTCGTCACCAGTTCCTTGATCTCGCTTGCGGATTCCGACGCCCGTTGCGCCAGCCCCCGCACCTCGGAGGCGACCACGGAAAACCCCTTTCCACTCTCGCCCGCGCGTGCCGCTTCGACCCCCGCGTTCAGGGCCAGCAGGTTGGTCTGAAAGGCGATGTCGTCGATGACGGTGATGATCTGCGAGATCTGCTCGGAGGATTTCGCAATCGACCCCATCGCCTCGAGCGCCCGCGCCATGACCTCGCCGCCCTGCTCCGCCCGGCGGCGGCCCTCGACCACCTTGGTATCGACGTCCTGCGCCCGGGCCGAGGCCGACTGAACGCTGGCTGACAGTTCGTCGAGCGCGGCGGCCGATTCCTCCAGCGTTGCGGCCTGCACCTCGGAACGGCGCGACATCTCGTCGGACATGCTGGACAGGTCGTTGGCGTTGCTCGTCACCGCGTCGGCGCTTTGCCGGAGAGAGCCGACAAGATCGTCCAGCGTATCGGCCAGACTGTTGAAATCGGCGCAGAGCTGCACGTAGCTCTCCCCGAGATCGCGCCATTCCTCCTCGTCGATACGATTCTGAAGATCGCCGCTCCGCAACTGACTCATCGCGGCGCCGAAGGCCTGGAACAGGTCTACGCGACGGCCATTCTCGGCAATCATGCGTTTTTCGGCAGCATCTGCGGCCTGCAGCTTGTCCCTCAACTCCTCAAGGTTGCGCGAGATCATCCCCACCTCGTCCACGCGCGCGGTGTCTGACAGTTCGACCTCGTAGTCGTGCTGAGCAAGGCGCGCGACAGCGTCGCGGGCGCGCTGAATCGGCAGAGACAGTGACCTGCCAAAGATGAAGGCCAGGATCAGCGCAACCGCCACCACCAGCCCATTCCCAAGCAGCTGCTTGATGTCAGAGGCTGCGGCGACGGCGGCCGCCTCGATTTCCAGCTGGGTCACGTCCGCGGCCAGTTCATCGGTCATTGCCAACAGTTCGCTACGTGTTTCCTCCAGCGTGGGCAGAATGGCCCTGTAGGCAAAGGCCTTGCGGTCGAACAGTGTCAGCCCGGCCAGCGTCTCGACCTCGGTGTCCAGCGCGGCCATTCGTTCTGCCAAACCGGCGAGTTGTGTCGCCATCTCGGGGCGCTGCGCCTCGGTCACGCGGGTATCGGCAAAGCTGTTCGGAACTTCGGCCAAGCGGTCGGCCATGGCGGTCAGCTCGGCCCGCATGTCCTCCATCTTGACATCGTCACCGCCCACGAAGAGCATCATCGCCAGTTCCGCGCTTTGCATCCTGTTGGTAATATCGTCCAGCAGGCCGCTTTGCGCGAACATGTCGGAGTTCTGGTACAGCTTGCCTGTGAGTTCGGATTTCACCGTCCATGAAATGACCGAGAGCACAAGTAGTGTCACGATAAAGGCCGATGCCAGCAACATGACCTGAATTCGGATCGAAAACCTTCCCATGAATCGCCCTTACATCTGTTCCACGGGCAATTTGCCCACGCGTCAGAGCGGGTTTAACGGGGAGCAGGTAAACAAAACTTTCCTCACCGGCGGATTTTCTCGTTCAATTCTTGACAGTTTCGCGCTCGGAGGCCGGGATCTTGGCCAGTTGCACCGCCAGGATGCCGGCCGCGATTACCGCCACACCCAGCAGGTCGAGCGGCCGCAACGCCTCTCCCAGCAAGACCGCTGCGATGGCCACGCCCAGAAACGGGTTGAGAAAATGGAAGGTCGCGGAGCGCACCGCGCCGATCCGGTTGACCAGGAGGACCCAGACAAAGGTCGCCGCCAGGCCAGGCACCAGTGTGGTATAGACAAAGGCCGCGATCAGCGAGACCGACCAGTCGACCTGCACCGTCTCCAGTGTCAGGGCAGGCACCCAGAGCACGGCGCTGCCGATCAGCATCTGCAGCCCCACCACCATCATGAAGTTCCCGCCCGAGGTCGCCCCGCGCAGCGACAGCGTGGCGACGGTCAGCGCGATGACACCCAGAACACAGAGCAGCACGCCCATCATGTCCAGCCCACCGCCAAACCGCGCTCCCATGATGATTGCCACCCCCGCCATGCCCGCAACCAGCCCGAACAGCGCCTGCGGTCGCAGCTTCTCTCCCAGGAACAGCCATCCGGTCAGCGCCACCAGCAGCGGCATGGTCGAGGCGATGATGGCTGCCAGCGACGCCTCGACCGTCTGCATGGCAACAAAGTTCAGCCCCAGGTAAAGCGCGTTCTGGCAGATGCCAAAGACGATTGTCGCGCGCCACTGGCCCCGGGTCAGCCGCCAGCTCTGGCCCATCGCCTTGGCGATCACCACCGCCAGCAGGCCCGAGATCAGAAAGCGCAGCGCCAGCGCCGACAGCGGCGGCGCCGCCGCAACGATGATGCGGGCAGAGGTGAAAGCCGAGGACCACATCACCGCGAAGGCGAGGCCCATCAAGATCGCGCGAATATCCATGCCAAAGCATTAGGCGCTTTCGCAAGCGACCGAAAGGCCGGTTTGCGCGCGCCCGTTACTCTGCGGCCTTGCTCCCGTCGGAAAGGGCCGGCAGATGGCCGGTCTTTATGTAGAGCAGACAGCCGTCCTCTGAAAACGGCGCGTGGCCGGATCCGTCGGGACTGCGGATCCAACTGCCCGCCGGATAGCTGCCGTGTTCGTCCTGCAGGCGCCCCTCGATCACGTAGACCTCTTCGCCCCGGCGGTGCCGATGCGGGTCCAGCCGCGTGCCCGGCGCAAAGCGCACGATCCGCACGGTCTCTCCGGGAACGTCGTGGACCAGCAACTGGCTCAGACCCGGCGCCACTTCCTCAAATTCCGCATCCCGCGTGGGGATCGCTTTCTGCTCGGTATCGGTGGCGTCGAACTGGCACAGCTTGACCAGGATCGTCGCGCCTTCGGGACCGATATGGGGCCTGTGCGAGGTGCCGATCGGATTGCGCACATAGCTGCCAACCGGGTAATCCGCGTGCTCGTCCGAGAACACACCCTGCAGCACAAGGAATTCCTCTCCACCGCCGTGCGTATGCGCGTCGAACTGGCTGTTCGGCGCGAACCGGACGATGGTCGTGGCGCGCGCCACCTCATCGCCGATCCGGTCCAGCATCATCCGTTCGACGCCATTGGCCGGCGAGGGGCGCCACTGATACTCCTCGGGCCGGATCACCACCCGTTTCGAGAAATCGGCATTCAGTTCCATCTCACGCCTCCTGCGGCTGATCTCGTGCACCCTTTGCGTACCGCAGTCTAGCCTGTCCACCGCCGCTGACCAGCTTTGGCGCGCAAATCCCGTTGTGGCCTGTGCCGACCGCGACTAGCGTGGCGCCAGTCCCGTTTTAGTGGAGTGGATCGGATGAGTTTCGCCCTAATTTTCGACTGCGAGTTCCTGACGGCAGAGGGGTCCCCGTCGCGGTTCTGGTGCGGACCCTACGATCCCGATCCTGTCGTTGCCCAGATCGGTGTGGCCAAGCTGGGGCTGAGCGAGGATTTCCCTTTGCTGGATACGCTGCGGCTGTACGTGACCCCGCGCGACCGGCACGGGGCGCCCTGGCAGCTGGACCCGTTCTTTAGCCGCCTGACCGGGATCACCCAAGAGCAGGTCGACACCGAGGGGCTGCCTTTGGCCGAAGCCCTGGCCCGCACGCGGGACTTCGCCGAGGGCAAGCGGCTGTGGTCCTGGGGCAAGGACGAATTCAACATGGTCGCCATCAGCTGCTACGTTGAAGGCATCCCCGCCCCCCTGCCCGCCTCCCGATTCGGCAATGCCTGCGACCTGCTCTTGAAGGCCGGGATGCCCTACGAGGACCTGCGCCAGACCCGCAGCGACCGGCTGGCGGATTACTACAAACTGGATCACCCGCCGCTGCGCGGCCACGATGCGCTGGATGACGCCCTGTCGGTGACCTACGTCCTGCAACACCACCTTCGGGCAAACCGGCTGAGCGCACGGGATTTCGCCTGAGTCCGGCGCAAAAAAATGCCCCGCCTGCCATAGGGCAAGCGGGGCCAGTTCGTGCCGCGGGCTATGCGCGGCATCGGCGGTGTTCGTCTTGATTTCGGGAAACGGTCAGTCGGACCGTTCGGCCATCTCGGACCGGATCTGCTGCCGCAGGACGTCGATCGGCACGGTCTTGCCGTCGCGCTTGAAGCACCAGTAGGTCCAGCCGTTGCACGAAGGCGCGCCTTCGAGCGCAGCGCCGACCTGGTGGATCGAGCCTTTGACGTCATCGCCGATCAATGTGCCATCGGCGCGGACCTTGGCCTTGTGACGGCCGTTCATGCTCCACAGTTCCTCGCCCGGGCGCAGCATGCCGCGTTCGACAACCTGGCCAAAGGGCACGCGCGGCTCGGCGCGTTTCGAAGCGCTGACCTCCAGCGCGACCTTGTCAAAGGCCCGCACGCTGGCGATGCGCTTTTCCGCGACTTCGCGATAGGCGGCCTCGCGTTCGATCCCGATCCAGTCGCGGCCCAGCATCTTGGCCACCGCGCCGGTCGTGCCGGTGCCAAAGAACGGATCCAGCACCACGTCACCCGGCTTGGTCGAGCCGACCAGCACACGGTGCAACAGAGACGTCGGCTTTTGCGTCGGATGCGCCTTGTCGCCGTTGGCGTCCTTGATCCGTTCGCCGCCGTTGCAGATCGGCAGGACCCAGTCGCTGCGCATCTGGATGCCTTCGTTGAGCGCCTTCAGCGCCTCGTAGTTGAAGGTATATTTCGCACCTTCGCCCTTGGACGCCCAGATCATCGTCTCGTGCGCGTTGGTGAAGCGCTTGCCACGAAAGTTCGGCATCGGGTTGGACTTGCGCCAGACAACATCGTTGAGGATCCAGAAACCGGCGTCCTGCAGCGCGGCGCCCACCCGGAAGATGTTGTGATAAGAGCCGATCACCCAGATCGCCCCGTCGGGCTTGAGCAATCGGCGCGCCGCTGCGAGCCAGTCTTGGGTAAACCTGTCGTAGGCGGCAAAGCTCGAAAACTGATCCCAGTGGTCATCGACCGCGTCCACCTGGGAATTGTCGGGGCGATGCAGCGCGCCCTTCAACTGCAGGTTGTAGGGTGGATCGGCAAAGATCAGGTCCACCGAGGACTCCGGCAGGCTCTGCATCACCTCGATGCAGTCCCCGGACAGGATCGTGTTGATAGGGAGCGCATTTGCGCCCGTTACCTTGGTCATCGTTGTCATTCTCTGCCTCTGTCCCGCGGCGCTTGTGCGCTCATTGGTTGGGCAAAAGATGAGTCAAAGGTGATTCGTGGTCAATTCTATTTTTGAATCAGTCACTTGTGTTTTTCGCTTGCCACAAGATATCGCGCACGGGAGCGAAGGAACGTCTATGAAATGGGGTAACCCCCAAATCTCGGAGTGCAGATTTGTGACACTTTGTCGGGTAACCGGCGTTTGTTTCCCAACCGTATCCGGGAAACTGGGTCGCGGCCTCTTTCATGACATCATCGCGCCAGGTTTTTGCCACAATTGAGGCCGCCGCGATGGATGGAGAACGCCCGTCCCCACCCACGACCGGGATCGCCGGGCAGGGCAGATCCACCGGAAGGCGATTGCCGTCGATCAACAGATGGTCGGGCACGACCGGCAGAGCCGCCACCGCGCGCCGCATCGCCAGCAGGCTGGCCTGGAGGATGTTGAGCGCGTCGATTTCCTCGACGCTGGCCACGCCCAGCCCCACCTGCGCGCTCTGACGCAGCAGAGGGGTCAGAAAGGCGCGCCGCTTTGCCGACAGTTTCTTGGAGTCGTTCAGCCCCTCGGGGATCGAGGCGCGGTTCAACACGACCGCGGCAGCCACCACCGGCCCTGCCAGCGGCCCGCGTCCCACTTCGTCTACCCCGGCCACGCAGGTACATCCGCGCGCCCAGAGCGACTCTTCCAGTTCCATCGTCAATGCCATGTCCCGGTTGAACCCGAAGGTCCGCCCCGAGGCAAGCCCGGGATCAGTCCGCCAGCCGCGACAGGATCGGCAGGCGTTTCGACAGCGCCCCGGCCCCAGCCGTCAGAATGGCCATCATGGCGATCCAGCCCAGGAAGGGCACCAGCCCGATCACGGCCGTCAGCAGGGCGCCGACGAACGCCGCCAGGACACGTCCGATCCACGGCTTGGAAAAGGCGGGGGCCAAGCTCATGACCTTGGCCCCCAGACCGTAGGCCCCGACAACGAGTCCGGCGAGGCCCAGCGCCACGGCCGCCAACCAAAAGAACGGCGTCAGCAGCATGCCGATCATGGTCAGCGCCACCAGCACGCCCCCACCCAGCAAGACCGAAAGCCCAAGGAAGCCCGACAGGACACTGCGGAAGGGACGCTCCAACAGGTCATCGGCCAAGCTGCCCATCGCCTTGGGCGCGATCAGGGCCGCAACCGCGCCGATCAGGCCGATGATCACACCCCAGGCCAGGTAGTCGCCGACGGTTTCGCCAAAGCTGCGCTTGTCGCCCCTGCCGGGATGCTGGAACGCGCCACTGACGCGCTTGAACCGCAGCTTTACGCGCGTGACCCGTTCCTCCGGAACCACCGCCTCTGGCACCACCAGCGTGCCCACCTCTTCCTCGTACAGGGTCAGCGTGCCGTCGATCCGGGCGCCAGGCCCAAAGGTCAGCTCGCGCGCCGAAATCACGGCGTCACCCGTCACCGGGGCGTCCAGTTCCACGATTTCGCCGTTCAGGATCAGGCTTTCGCCGATCGCTGCCGTCACAGAGACCTCAGAGCCAAAGGCGCGCAGGTCGCCCCCAACCGGAGCATCGACCGCGACCGTGTAGCCCGCCACGGCGGCATCCCCGGCCACCGCGCCCTCGATCCGGACGCGCTGACCCGCCGCATACAGGCTGCCGCCCAGATCGGCGCCGATATCGACCCAACGGCCCGCCATATGCGCGTTGCCCGTGACGGGCGCGGCCAGCCGCACGCGTTCGCCAGCCAGGAAGGCGTCATCGCGGCCGTCCTCGTCCATGCGAACGGATTGGCCCGCCTTGTAGACGTCATTGCCCAGCACGGCCTCTTCGTCCTGTGCCAGGGCCGGAACGGCCAGCATCAGGCCCAGGATCACCAGCAGATTTTTCAACATGCACAAACTCCCTGCCGCATCGGGCATCTTCCGGGCGACGCATCACCGCAGACGCCCTGCGCTGCCTTAAAGCGCGGGTCAGGGAGTAGGCTCAACCCTTTTTGGTTTCGGGTGCGCCTGCTTCTTCTTCCAGCAGGGCCGAGATCAGGGACAGCACTGCCTCTTCCTCGGTCACCTTGCGCGAAGAGATCCACATTTCCAGCCGCGCGCGCTCCTCGCAGCTGAGCTGGACAAGAAACGGACGGCGGTCGCTCGAAGTGACGGTCTTGTCCCAGCCGATCCCGGCATCCAGGGCCCGGCGCAATGTCTGGCGCACAAGATAGGCCAGAGGAACATGCGCCCCGGACTGGCGGACAAGCGCCTTGCGCAGCGGCTCTGGCAGCCCCAGGACAAGGGCCTTTCTCGCATCGCGCCGACTCATGGCTTCCTCGTTATCGTGTTGAAAGAGTCTAACAGATTGCAGGCTCGCGACGAGCCCCGATCTCTTGAAAGTTGTACGCGTGCGCCATGCAGCGGCAAGCCTGAACGCGCGGAACATGCCCGAATATGGCCAACCAACGGCCGGGAATCGCATTTTCCCGGCTCTCCCAGTCTTCGCGCTCGGTGGTGAAGGTCAGGGGATAGCCCGTCGACTGGCCCGCGTCATTGCCCTGCCGCGCCTTGGTTTCCGCGACTTCGCGGGTAAAGACGGCCACCACGCTGGCGCCACGCCGATGCGCGGTCGGCATGACGCCCGGCGCCTCGGACTCCGTCATGCGAAAGATGCCCTTCAGCACCTCCACCACGAAATCGCGGGGGGGGTGAAACCATCGTTCAGCAGGATGACCTTGTAGAGCTTCGGGCGCTCGGCCCGGGTGGTCTTCTCGGTCCTGGGCGGCGCTGCGATCCCGCTCATGGCGCATCTCCCTGGCTGACATTCGCTGTCAGGCCAGAGTGACAGGTCACCCTGTCTCCCGGTCCAGTCCCCACCCCCGGAAACGAACAGGGGCGCCCGAAGGCGCCCCTGCGTGATCTGATGGCGGTGCGGCAGGCGTCTGCCGCACCGGCAGGCTTCCCCGTAGGGAAAACCGCCGTATTACATCATGCCGCCCATGCCGCCCATGTCGGGCATGCCGCCGCCGGCTGCTGCGCCTTCTTTCTGCGGCTTGTCGGCCACCATCGCTTCGGTGGTGATCAGCAGGCCTGCGATCGAGGACGCGTCTTCCAACGCGGTGCGGACAACCTTGGCCGGGTCGATCACGCCGAACTTGAACATGTCACCATATTCGTCGGTCTGCGCGTTGTAGCCGAACTTCAGGTCGTCGCTTTCGCGGATCTTGCCCGCAACGACCGACCCGTCGACACCGGCGTTCTCGGCGATCTGACGCAGCGGCGCCTCGAGCGCCTTGCGCACGATCACGATACCGGCGTTCTGGTCGCTGTTGGCGCCAGTCAGCCCGTCGAGAGCCTTGGCACCCTGCACCAGGGCCACACCGCCACCGACGACGATGCCTTCCTGCACGGCTGCGCGAGTCGCGTTCAGAGCGTCATCGACACGGTCCTTGCGCTCTTTCACTTCGACTTCGGTCATGCCGCCGACGCGGATGACGGCCACACCGCCTGCCAGCTTGGCAACGCGTTCCTGCAGCTTTTCACGGTCGTAGTCGCTGGTGGTCTCTTCGATCTGGGTCCGGATCTGGGACACGCGTGCCTCGATCTCGGCCTTTTCGCCAGCGCCGTCGACGATGGTGGTCTCGTCCTTGGTGATGGTGACCTTCTTGGCGGTGCCAAGCATGTCCATCGTCACCGACTCGAGCTTCATGCCGAGGTCTTCCGAGATCACCTGGCCGCCGGTCAGGATCGCGATGTCCTGCAGCATGGCCTTGCGGCGATCGCCGAAGCCCGGTGCCTTGACGGCTGCGATTTTCAGGCCGCCGCGCAGCTTGTTGACCACGAGAGTCGCCAGCGCTTCGCCTTCGACGTCTTCCGCGATGATCAGCAGCGGCTTCTGCGACTGGATCACCTGCTCGAGCAACGGAACCATCGGCTGCAGCGACGAGAGTTTCTTCTCGTGCAGCAGGATCATGCAGTCTTCGAGGTCTGCGATCATCTTGTCGGGGTTGGTGACGAAGTAGGGCGACAGGTAGCCACGGTCGAACTGCATGCCTTCGACAACGTCGGTCTCGGTCTCGAGGCCCTTGTTCTCTTCGACGGTGATGACACCCTCGTTGCCGACCTTCTGCATCGCGTCAGCGATCTGACGGCCGATTTCGGCTTCGCCGTTGGCCGAAATGGTGCCGACCTGGGCAACTTCGTCCGAGTTTTCGACGGTACGGGCAGCGTTCTTGATCGCGTCCACGACCTTGCCGGTGGCCAGGTCGATGCCGCGCTTGAGGTCCATCGGGTTCATGCCGGCGGCAACCGCCTTCATGCCTTCCTTGACGATGGCCTGGGCCAGCACGGTCGCGGTGGTGGTGCCGTCACCGGCTTCGTCGTTGGTGCGGGAAGCAACTTCCTTCACCATCTGCGCGCCCATGTTCTCGAACTTGTCTTCCAGTTCGATTTCCTTGGCGACAGAGACACCGTCCTTGGTGATGCGCGGGGCGCCGAACGACTTGTCCAGAACCACGTTGCGGCCCTTGGGGCCCAGGGTCACCTTGACCGCGTCGGCCAGGATGTTGACACCCTTGAGCATCTTCGTGCGGGCGTCGGTATCGAATTTCACGTCTTTTGCGGACATTTATCTTCTCCAGTAGACAGATAGGGTCATTTCAGGGGGCCGTGGGGCCGCCCTCGATCACGACAGGCGTTCAGGCCGCGGCTGCGGCTGCGTCGTCAGTGATGATGCCCAGAATGTCGCTTTCTTTCATGATCAGCAGCTCTTCGCCACCAACGGTGACTTCGGTGCCGGACCATTTGCCGAACAGGACTTTGTCGCCCTCTTTCACGGCCATCTCGATCAGCTCGCCGCTGTCCTTGCGTGCACCTTCGCCACACGCGACAACCACGCCTTCCGCCGGCTTTTCCTTGGCGCTGTCGGGAATGATCAGCCCACCAGCAGTCTTGTCGTCGCTCTCAACGCGACGGACCAGCACGCGGTCATGAAGCGGTTTGAATGCCATCTTCGAGTCTCCTAGCTCAAAGTTACTCCCGTGAGGCCCCCCTGCATGGGCAGACCCCGTTATCACTCACACCAGGCGAGTGCTAACGGCTGTGAGTTAAGGAATGGCGTGGCCCGAGTCAACAAGAGCCTGTGAGAAAATTGTCGGCAACCGGCTCAGCCCCGCGCGCGCGCCCTCTTGCGCCGTCGCAGCTTGATGGCCAGCGCCACGGCAAAGCCCACCGCCACAGCCAGGGCCGCAACCAGCCCGCCCCAGTCGCTGACCGCTTCGGACACGCGGTCGATCTGCGATCCGAAGGCAAAGCCGAGGCCGACATAGGCTGTCACCCAGATCGTCTCTCCCGCCGTGTCCCAGGCCGCGAACCGCCAGCGGGACAGGCCCAACGTCCCGGCGATCACGTTCACCCAGGGTCCCAGAGGCGCCAGCAGCCAGGTCGACAGGAAAACGCCGACCCCGCCGCGCGCCTCGACCACCGCCTCGCCCCGCACCATCAGCCGTTGCCGCCCGGAGCGATCCGCCACCCATCCCAGGAAAGGCCGCCCACCCCAACGCCCAAGCTGAAACCCGGTGTTGTCCCCGGCTAGGGCGGCCAGCCAGCCCGACAGCCAAACCTGCCACAGCACCAGGTCACCCGCCGCGGCAAAGGCCCCCGCCGCCAGCATCACCAGAGAGGTGGGCACCGGCACCGCCAGGCAGGACAGAAAGGCAGACCCCGCCACCACCCAAAGCCCCCAGGCGGACACGAGTTCAAAGGCCCAGTCACTCATTCGGATGCGTCTTGCGCCAGTCGGCTATCGCCGTTTCCAAGTCGTCGATCAGCGCCTGCACCGGGACGCCGCGCTCCTCTGCCATGCGCGCCAGCGGCCTCGGCCCCTGGCCGTCCGGCGTCATCTGAAGCGCCTCGATCACCACTTCGCGCGGGACGTCCCAGCTCATCGCGACGAACCGTGGCGACATCCAGGGCGCGATGGTCATGTCCTGGTGCCGGGGATCGGCCCAGAACATCATCCCAGAGACCAGTCGAAAGGCAAAGAACGCCGCCACCAGCAGCGCAACGACCAGCCCGGCCGTCAGAAAGGGCGCCTCGCGCCACAAGCGTCGCATTTTCCGCCTCCTGCATGACTGCCCGCAGACTAACCGCATCCTGCCGCATGACGCAGCAGTGACACGCAGCCGCGCAGTGTTTCCGTCGCGGCGATTGCCCTTTCGACGCGCGCATCCCTAGGCTGGCCACAGATCAATACGGGGGAATCGTGCCATGAAACTGGGAATCATCGGCAGCGGCATGGTCGGCGCGGCGGCTGCCTTTGCCTGCACCCTGCGCGGGGCGGCATCGCGCGTCGTTCTGGTCGACATCGACACGGCCCGCGCCCGTGCCGAGGCAGAGGACATCGCCCATGCCGCCCCCTTCGCCGGGGCCACGCAGATCGACGCCGGGGACTATGACGACCTTGCCGGTGCGGGCATCGTGATCCTGGCCTGCGGTGTCGGGCAGAAACCGGGCGAAACCCGGCTGGAGCTGCTGGGCCGCAATGCCGCCGTGTTCCGCTCGGTGGTCGGTGAGGTGATGCGCGTCTGCCCGGATGCGATCCTGCTGGTGGCCTCCAACCCGGTCGACATCATGGGTCAGATCACGCAGGCCCTGTCGGGTCTGCCGCCCGGGCGCGTCATCGCCTCCGGCACGATCCTCGATACCGCGCGCTTTCGCTGGCTTCTGGGCCGGCACCTGGGGATCGCGCCTCGGTCGGTCCACGCCTACGTCCTGGGCGAACATGGCGACAGCGAGGTTCTGGCCTGGTCCGCCGCCCGCGCCGGATCGGTCTCGGTGCAGGGATTCGCCGAGCAGGTCGGCGCACCACTGACACCCGAGGTCCGCGACCGGATCGACAGCGGCGTGCGCCGTGCCGCCTACACGATCATCGAGGGCAAGGGCGCGACCTGGTACGGGATCGGTGCCGGTCTGGCCCGGATCGTCTCGGCCATCGCGCAGGACGAAGGCGCGGTCCTGACTGTCTCGACCCTGGGCGAGGTCATGGGCGTGCGGGATGTCGCCTGTTCGGTCCCCCGGGTGGTGGGCGCGCAGGGCGTGACAGAGGATCTGGTGCCCGACCTATCATCCGCCGAGGCCGACGCCCTGCGCGCCTCGGCCGAACTGCTGCGCGAGACCGCCTCCTCTGTCCCGCTCTGAGCCCCCCTTCCATGTCACCGGCAAGCGGTCTAGGTTGGCGCCAACGCGCAAGCCGCGCAGTCCCCAGCCAAGAGTTTCCTCATGCCCGCGCCCACCGTCGCGCCCCTGCGCAGTGCTCCGCCGCCGTCGCGGTCCGACAATCTACGCGGCATCGTCCTCATGCTGTCGGGCTTTTTCTGCTTTGCCGCCTGCGATGTGCAGGCCAAGTTTCTGACCGACAGCTTTCACGCCGTTCAGGTGGTCTGGTTCCGCCAGATCGGACTGGCGCTTGGCGTCGTCGTCCTGATCCTGCTGCGGGGGCCACAGATCCTGCGCTCTCGCCTGCCGGGGCTGCAGATCACGCGCGGGCTGACGGCGGTCTGCTCGGCCATCTGCTTTGTCCTGGCGGTCAGTTTTGTGCCGCTCGCCGACGTGGTCGCGGTCACCTTCATTGCCCCGTTCATCGTCACCGTCCTTGGCGCAGTCTTTCTGCGCGAACCCGTGGGCATCCGGCGCTGGATCGCCGTGGGCATCGGGTTCGTCGGCATGCTGATCGTGATCCGCCCGGGGATGGGCGTTTTCCATCCCGCCATTGGCTTTGCCGTGGCCGCCGCCAGTTTCTTTTCGCTGCGCCAGGTGCTGTCCCGCAGCCTCAGCGGTACGGATTCGGTAATCACCACGGTCGCCTATACCTCGCTCACCGCCATCAGCGTGGTCAGCCTGGCCCTGCCCTTTGTCTGGACCACCCCGGACGAGGCGCGGATCTGGCTCATCGTCATCGGCCTTGCCGTCACCGCAGCCCTGGGCGAGGTGCTGGTGATCCGTGCCCTGGACATCGCGCAGGCGGTCGTCGTGGCACCGATGCATTACTCGCTGATCATCTGGAGCACGTTTTACGGCTACGTCGTCTTTTCGGATCTGCCCGACAGCTGGACGCTGCTGGGCTGCGGCATCATCGTCGCCTCGGGGCTGTATACGCTGCACCGCGAACGCCTGGCGGCCCGCAAGGAAAAGGCACAGGCCTAGGGCCGGGGCGCCTCCCAGCTGTAGGCCCAGTGCTTTAACCCCTCGCGGCCCGCCTCGGTCAGGGCATAGACACCTGTGCCCTGCCGCTCGAACCATCCATAGTGGTTGTCGCGCATGATCCGCGTCGCCGCCGCGACGCCGGTCGCCTTGGCCACGTCGCGCCCGCGACAGGCCCCCCGTTCGGCCAGATGCGCCGCGCAGGCCAGCGAATCCTGACGGTATCCCGTCACAATCCCGTGCCGCGTCGCCCCACCCGCATTGGGATCGCCGCGCAACCGCTCGAAGGCACGCAACAGCTTGGCAGCCTTGGCCTTGTTGCGCCGCGGCACATAGGGCCCGGGATCGCATTGCACCTCGACCGTGCCATCACCGCGCACGGTGATGAACCCAAGGCCGAGCCGTCGGCACATGGCCTGGTTGTCCTTCAGCGCCCGCCGCGCGCTGCGCCCGGTGGGGCGTGGCACGGCGATATAGACATGGTCGGACACCGACAGCCGGGCACAGGCCTGGTGGTAGAGCGACAGGGTGATCCGCAGCTTCAGTTCGACGATGACAGGCGGTTCGTCGCCGCGCAGGGCGACAAGGTCCGCCGCGCCGACCTCTCCCTTGACCGTGTAGCCTTGCGTTTCCAGCAAGGCCTTGACCGGCGCATATAAATCGCTCTCCCGCTCCATCCCTGCAGTCTCTGCGCAGGGCTTCCCCTTGTCCAGAACCTGCCCGCCGGACTATGCACAAAGGGCCCCAACCGGAAAGCGAACCCATGCGCCTGATCCTGATCGCCCTGACACTCTGGAGCCTCTGCACCGCCCCCCTTTACGCCAGTTGCCAGGGGCGCGACCTGATGGGCACGCTGACCGATGCCGAGCAGGCGCGCTTCGACGACCAGCTTGCCGCGACGCCCTACGCCCAGGGCAACCACTGGCGCGCGACGCGCGGCGACAAGACCCTGCACCTGATCGGGACCCTTCACCTGGGCGACCCCCGTATGGACGCCCCGGCAGAACGGCTGACCCCGCTGATCAAAGGCGCGGACCTCTTGCTGCTGGAAATGGCCGCGCCCGAGAAACAGGCGCTGGAAACCGCGCTCAAGACCCGGATGGACATGCTGCTGCTGCAGGACAGCACCCTGCCCGAGCTCTTGCCAGAAGACGAATGGAACCGCCTTTCCGAGGCGATGCGCCTGCGCGGGATGCCGCCCTTCATGGCCGCCCGGATGCGGCCCTGGTATGTCTCGATCCTGCTGGCGATCCCGCCCTGCATGACCGCGCAACTGGCCGAGGCCAACGGGCTGGACGCAAGACTGGAACGCGCCGCCTTGGCCGCTGGCGTGCCGACGCAGTCGCTGGAACCCTATGAAACCGGGTTCGCAGCCTTTTCTGACATGCCACTGGACACGCAGCTTTTGATGGTCCGTTCCGCCCTCAGCGCGCCCGAAGACGGCGAAAACCTCTTCGAGACCATGCTGACCGCCTATTTCGGCGAGGCCCATGCCGCCAGCCAGATCGTGCTTGAGGTGCTTTCTCCTCGGCTGACACCCCTGACGCCTGAGGAAAACGCCCAGGTCTTCGAGGTGCTGGACGGTGCGCTCATCTCGGGCCGCAACCGCGCCTGGATCCCGGTCCTGACAGAGGCGCTGGACGACAGCGACGGCTATGTCGTCGCCGCCTTCGGTGCCGCGCACCTCGCCGGTGAGCAAGGCGTGCTGAAACTGCTCGAGGACGAGGGGTTCACGCTGGAACGGTTGCCGTTTTGACCCGACCGAACCCAGATCAAGGACAGCCGCGCACTGCCCCGCCTAACCTGCCCGCATGTGCAGACGGGAGGGGACAGTGAACCTCAGATCGAAACGCAGGGAATTGCAGGGCGTGAACGGCGCCCTGGGCTTGGTCGCCGGTCTGGGCGGCTATGTCGGGAACCTCTATTCCTACGGGCTTGCCACCTTCCTGATGCTGGCCATCTGGATCCTCGGCGCAACCGTGATCAATCTCCTGACCGACCCGCCCGAGAAATGAACAGGGCGCCGCGATCTGCGGCGCCCCTGTCGTGATCAGGCCGCCAGGCCGCGCCCTTTCAGCAGGGCCTCGACCCCCGGCATCCGGCCCCGGAACTGCATGTACAGGTCTTCGGCCTCGACCGACCCGCCGCGGGACAGGATGAACCGTTCCAGCTTTTGCGCGGTTTCGGGATCGAAGGCGCCACCCGCCTCTTCGAAAGCCTCAAAGGCATCCGCATCCATCACCTCGGACCACATGTAGCTGTAGTAGCCCGAGGAATAGCCGTCGCCCGCAAAGACATGGGCGAAATGCGGCGTCGCGTGGCGCATGACGATGGCGCGCGGCATGCCGATGCTTTCCAGCACCTCCGCCTGTTTCTGCATCGGGTCGGCGGGCGCCGCGCCGGAGTGGAACTCCAGGTCCACCATCGCCGAGGCGACATATTCCACAGTTTGGAATCCCATGTCGAAATTCGCCGCCTTCAACACCTTGTCCAACAACGCCTCGGGCATCGGCTCGCCCGTCTCGGCATGGGTGGCGAATTCGGCAAGCACCTCCGGCACTTCCAGCCAATGTTCATACAGTTGCGAGGGCAGCTCGACAAAGTCCCGCGCAACGGAGGTCCCGGCAACAGATCCGAATTCCACATCCGACAGCATCTGGTGCAGCGCGTGGCCGAACTCATGGAACAGCGTGCGCGCATCGTCATAGGACAAGAGCGCGGGCTTGCCAGCCGATGGTTTGGCAAAGTTGCAGACGTTGACCACGATCGGCGTCTTTTCCTCGGGCCGCTTGGCCTGCATCCGGAAGGCCGAACACCAGGCGCCGGAGCGTTTCGAGGACCGCGCGAAGTAATCCCCGATGAACACCGCGACGTGTTTGCCGTCGCGCGTCACCTCGAAGGCGCGGCAATCGGGATGGTACATCGGCACGTCCAGCGGCGCGAACTCCAGCCCGAACAGGCGGTTGGCGCAGGCAAAGGCCGCCTCGATCATCCGGTCAAGCTGCAGGTAGGGTTTCAGCTCGGCCTCGTCGAGATCGTGCTGCGCCTTGCGCCGCTTCTCCGCGTAATAGCGCCAGTCCCAGGGTTCCAGCGGTCCCGGGATACCATCGGCGTGCAGCATCTGTTCCATCTCGGCGGCGTCCTTCAGCGCCGCCGTCTTGGCCGGCTCCCAGACCGCCATCAGCAATTCGCGCACCTTGTCGGGCGTGCCCGCCATCTCGGTCTCCAGCTTGAAACCCGCGAAATCCGCATATCCCAGCAGCTTGGCCCGCTCCTCGCGCAGTTTCAGCACCTCACCCGCGATACCCCGGTTGTCGGTCTCACCGCCGTTTTCCCCCCGCATCACCCAGGCCCGCCAGGCCTTTTCGCGCAGGGCCCGGCGCGGAGAGAATTGCAGGAAGGGCACGATCAGCGACCGCGACAGCGTCAGGACCGGGCCACCCGATCCCGCCGCCTCACCGGCAGAGCGGGCCGAATCCACCACGAATTCCGGCAGGCCCTCAAGATCCTCTTCGGCCAGGTCCATCGACCAGGCGGATTCGTCCTTCAGCAGGTTCTGGGTGAACTGCGTCCCCAGAACCGCCAGCCGCGACTTGACCTCTTTCATCCGGTCCGCCGCATCGCCTTCCAGCGCCGCGCCCGCGCGGACAAAATCACGATGCGTCAGGTACAACACCCGCGCCTCTTCCTCGGTCAGGTCCAGCGCCTCGCGCTGGTCCCACAACTCCTGGATGCGGGCAAAGAGCTTGTCGTTGGAGTAGATCGCAGAGGAATGCGCCGAGAGTTTCGGGCTGAAATCGCGCTGCAATTCCTGCCGCTTGTCGTTGCTGTCCGCCCCGGCAAGGTTGAAAAAGGTGCCCAGCACCCTGTCCAGCGCCGCGCCCGATCCTTCCATCGCCAGGATGGTGTTGTCGAATGTCGGCGCCTCCGGGGTATCGGCAATCGCCTCGATCTCGGCCAGGTGCGCGGCCAGCGCCTCCTCCAGCGCCGGGGCAAAATCCTCGTCCGAGATCTCCGCGAAGGGCGCGATGCCAAAGGGTGTGTCCCAGTCGGCAAGCAAGGGGTTGGTCATGAGGCTTTCTCCTGTCTCGTTGCGGCAAAGCTAGGCGCCCGCGCCGCCCGCTTCAATCACAACAACGGTTTCTCTGGACGTGACGGCCACGCAATCCGCGTAGGGCGGGGTTCAACCCGCCGCCCCGCCACAGACCGGGCAGTCCTCGCGGCGTTTCAGCGTGATCTTGCGGGTCTCGCTCCAGAGCGCGTCGTAGATCAGCATCTCGCCCCGCAACACGGCCCCCGCGCCAGAGATCAGCTTTATGCATTCCACCGCCATCATGCTGCCCACGACCCCCGGCAAGGGCCCCAGGACCCCGGCCACCGCACAGCTGGGCGCCAGCCCCGGCGCCGGGGCCTCGGGAAAGATGCACTGGTAGCAGGGCCCGGAATGGGTGGGATCAAAGACCGACACCTGCCCTTCCCACTGGCTGAGCGCACCGGAAATCAGCGGCTTGCCCGCTGCCACGCAGGCCCGGTTCACCAGGTAACGCGTGTCGAAATTGTCGGTCCCGTCCAGCACCACGTCATAGTCGTCCAACAGCGCCGCCGCGCTCTCGTCGTCCAGGCGCCGCTTGTAGGGGCGCACCGTGATATAGGGGTTCAGGGCCTCCATCGCGGCCTGCGCGGAAAAGACCTTGGCCATGCCGATCCGCGCATCCGTATGGATCACCTGCCGCTGCAGGTTGCCGCTGTCGACCTCGTCATCGTCGATCACGCCGATGGTGCCCACACCCGCCGCCGCAAGGTACAACAGCGCCGGAGAGCCAAGCCCCCCCGCGCCGACCACCAGCACCTTCGCCTCTTTCAGCCGCTTCTGGCCCGGACCGCCCAGCTCACGCAGAACGATATGCCGGGCATAGCGGTCCAGCTCGCCCTCGCGGAACTTCGACGGATCCGGGGCGGGCGCCTCTGCCGCCTCCTTTTGCACCGCGCGCGCCTTCAACCGGCGTATGCCCAGCGCATAGGCGAATCCCAGCACCACGAAGCCGCCCAGGATCAGCCAGAGCGCCGCGCTGCCGCCCGTCGCCTCGCGCAGCGGATGCCCCGCAGGCAGCACCACCTGCACCATCAGAACAAGGACATAAAGCAGGCCCAGCATGTAGCCCCGCGCCACTTTCGGCACCTTCATCAGGTGCCCGATGCCCCAGATCGCACCCGCCAGAATCAGCACGAACAGCATCAGCCGCGCCCCGTCGACCCGAAACCGCCAGCCCCGCGCGCGGTGTCATCCAGCGGCCCTTCGCGGAACACCGCCCGCACCACCGGCGCCACCACCATCTGCGCGATCCGGTCACCATGCGCGATCACGAACTCCGCATCCCCGGCATTCATCACGATCACCCCCAGCGGCCCGCGATAATCGCTATCGATGGTCCCCGGCGCATTGGGCAGGGTAATCCCGTGTTTCAGCGCCAGCCCGGATCGCGGCCGCACCTGCACCTCATAGCCCTCGGGAATGGCAATCCGAAGCCCCGTCGGCACCAACACCCGCGCCCCCGGCGCCAGCACGATCTCGCCCCGGTCGACCAAGTTGGCCCGCAGGTCCGCCCCTGCCGCGCCGGGCGTGGCATAGCTGGGCAGCCCCAGCGCCCTGTCCGCCCCCTCGACCCAGTCGACGGCAATCGCAACCTGTGTTTCTTCTCTCGTCAAATACTCAAACTCCGCCCGTGCCACGGGTTCCGTCCCAAGGGCCCGGCGCGCGCACCGCAGCCCCCAGCGCCTCGGCGATCCGCGCCGCCAGCCGCGCCCCCACCTCACGCTTGGACGCACGCGGCCATGTCTCGGCGCCGCTGTCAGAGATCAGGACAACCGCGTTCTCCGCCCCGCCCATGATCCCGGTCGCGGGCGAGACGTCATTGGCCACGATCCAGTCGCAGCCCTTGCGGGCGCGTTTCGCCGTAGCGTGGTCCACCACGTCATTGGTCTCGGCGGCAAAGCCCACCACCAGCCGAGGCCGCCCCTCTGCCAGCTTCGAGACCTCGGCGAGGATGTCGGGGTTTTCGGTGAACTCCAGCACCGGCAGCTTGCCGCCCTCTTTCTTGATCTTCGCATCCGAGGCGCTGAGCACGCGCCAGTCCGCCACCGCCGCCGCAAAAACCCCGGCTTCGACCGGCAGGGCACCCATGACCGCCTCGCGCATCTCGCGCGCGCTCTCGACCTCGATGATCTGCACACCCGCCGGGCGCGGCGCCTCGGCCGGGCCGGTGACAAAGACCACTTCGGCGCCCATGTCGCGCAGGGCCTCGGCAATCGCCGTCCCCTGCGCCCCTGACGACCGATTGGCGATATAGCGCACCGGGTCGATGGGTTCATGGGTGGGGCCGGAGGTGACCAGCACGCGCCGTCCGGCCAGCGGGCCATTGGACAGAAATTCCTCGACCGCGGCGACGATTTCCATCGGTTCGGCCATCCGGCCCGGCCCATGTTCGCCACAGGCCATGTCGCCCGCATTGGGGCCGACCACCCGCATACCGTCACCGCGCAACACCTCAAGGTTGCGCTGCGTCGCCGGGTGTTCCCACATCCGCACGTTCATCGCGGGCGCGATCATCACCGGCGTATCGGTCGCCATCAAAAGGGTCGTGGCCAGGTCATCCGCATGCCCGCCCGCCATCTTGGCCATCAGGTCGGCGGTGGCGGGCGCCACCAGCAACAGGTCCGCCACGCGGCTCAGCTGGATATGGCCCATCTCGGCCTCTTTCGTCAGGTCAAAGAGATCGCGGTGCACCTCTTCCCCGGCAAGCGCCGACACCGACAGCGGTGTGACGAACTGTTCTGCCGCGCGGGTCATGACCGGCGTCACCGCCGCGCCCCGTTCGCGCAAGCGCCGGATGAGGTCGAGGCATTTGTAAGCCGCGATCCCGCCACCGATCATCAGAAGAATGCGTTTCCCGTTCAGCATGGTCCCGCCCCAATCGCTTTGATGCGGTTGTAGGCCCAGCCGCGACCCGAGACAATGGCCGGGGACACCTGCACCGGATGCCGGACCTCGTCCCGGACTTGATCCGGGACCTCCCGGCTCTTCACGCGCAGATCGACAAGGTTCACCGCGCGCGAAAAGCCTCGCAGGGATCCGGGCGGTCCACGGGCGGCGCGCTTTCGGTCAGGTCGAACCCTCCGTCCGGCGCCGTCCCCCCGTTCTCGCCTTGCCCCAGGGCGAGGATCGCCACGTCAGGCGCCGCCAGGGTCAGCAAAGCCGGGGCGCCCCAGTCCTTGCGCGCATGGCCATTGCCGGTGATGACCGCAACCGGGCCGCCGGTGGCCTCCAGCGCCTCCAGCGCCGCCATAGCCAGACGCGCGTCCCGAAGGCGCTGGATATTCACCATCATGGGCAACATCTCGGCGGGAAGGGCGTCACAATGGGCCGCCATCTGCAGCGCCTCGCGCCGCTCTTGCTGCTCTTCAGGCAGGGGGCGGTCCAGCCCGAACAGCGCCGCGCCGTCCCCGAATGCCTCGGCAAGATCCTGAGACATGGCGGCCCGTGCAGCACCGCGCGGCAGTTGCGCGCCGAAATGCGCCGCCCCCGGCGCCGCCGCGAAAATCGGATAGTACATGGAGAAATCGGGCCATCCGCTGTCGGCCCAGTTCAGCGCCGCGCCCAGCGCCGCCTCGTCGCCAATCAACTCGGGCGTGACAGGCGGCACCGCATCGGGATCCAGCATCTCCCAGACGATGGCGCGCGGTTGTACCTCTGACACGATCTCGGCTTGGCGCGCGTGGTGGGCAGGGTTGTCGTGCACCTCGCCCAGGAAAAGCACCTGCGCGCCCTGAAGGGGGTCTGCCGCAACAGGCCCGGCGAACAGCAACAGGCCGAGGATCACATGTTTCATGCCAGGAAGTGATGCACTTCTCCGCTCTGCGCCTCAAGGGCTTTGCGCATCTTGCCGAAGGCAGCCGCCTCCAGCTGGCGCACACGCTCCTTGCTCAGCCCCAGCTCGGTGCCCAGCGATTCCAGCGTCCGGGTTTCCTCGCGCAGCTTGCGTTCGCGCACGATGAACCGCTCTCGTTCGTTCAGCGCGCCCATCGCCTGCACCAGCCAGTCGCGCAGCTGCTCGCGGTCATGTTCGTTCTCGACGATCTCAGAGGCCTGCGCGCCACCGTCCTCGATGGTGTCGATCCACTCGCGCCCCTCGTCCTCGACCGACTGGGTGGCGTTCAAAGAGTAGTCCGATCCCGACAGCCGGCCTTCCATCATCTCGACGTCCCGCAGCGGCACGCCGATCTCTGTGGCGATCTTGTGGCGCAGCTGAAACCCGTCCAGTTCCTCGCCCGAGGCCGCGGCCTCACGCTCGATCCGCGCCTGAACGCGGCGCATGTTGAAAAAAAGTGACTTCTGCGACGACGTCGATCCCGTGCGCACCATCGACCAGTTGCGCATGACGTAATCCTGGATCGAGGCTTTGATCCACCAGACCGCGTAGGTCGAAAACCGCACACCACGATCCGGATCGAACTTGTCGGCGGCCTTCATCAGGCCCAGGCCCGCTTCCTGGATCAGGTCGTTCATCGGCGCGCCATAGCGCTTGAACTTCGCCGCCATCGAGATCGCCAGCCGCATATAGGCCTGGATCAACCGGTGCAGCGCCTCTTCGTCACGATCGTCGCGCCATGCATAGGCCAGTTTCAACTCGGTTTCCGCGTCCAGCAGTTCGGCCTTCATGGCCCGGCGCGACAAGCTCTGGTCATTGAAAGAATCAAGTGCCATTTCCGCTCCCCTGGTGATCTCGGGCCCCCGTTTCCGGGCCTTCTGATCTTGATACGCGCGTGGCACACATGCAGATCACTTTTGCCTTCGTGGATTTTCGATCAATGCGCGCGCATCCATCTGCCGGCGTGATCACGTCTGCAACGAATCCTGATTTCCAGCCGCGCCGCACGTGCTGTATTCAAACGCACAAGTGATTGGAGAGGTTCCATGTCCGACAAGCTTTTTCTTGGCGATTACAGTTATTCCAGCTGGTCCTTGCGGGCCTGGCTGCTGTTCCACCGCTTCGGCATCCCGGCGACGATCGAGATCGTCGATTTCATGAAGGCCGGCGTGGCCGAGCAGATGTCGCGCTTTTCCCCGGCCCGCACGGTGCCGACGCTGGTGCTGTCTGACGGTACGGTGATCTGGGACAGTCTTGCCCTGGCCGAGGAACTGGCCAGCCGACACCCCGACGCCGGCCACTGGCCCGCCGACCCCGCGATGCGCGCCACCGCCCGCAGCCTGGCCGCCGAGATGCATTCCAGCTTCGGCACGTTGCGTGACCTTTGCCCGATGAACCTGCGCGCCGCCTATTCAGACACGCCCGTGCCCGAGGCGCTGAAGGCCGATCTGGCCCGGCTCGAGTCGATCTGGGGATATGCGCTCGATCGGTCGCGCGGGCCGTGGCTCTGCGGCGCCTACTCGGTGGCAGACGCCTTCTTCGCCCCCGTGGCGGCGCGGATCGCGGGCTATGCCCTGCCCGTTGGCGACCAGGCGCGCGACTACGTCGCCGCGCATCTGGCCGATCCGGCCTTCCGCCGCTGGCGCGCAATGGGTCTGGCCCGCGGCGCGACCCTGCCCTGGTACGACCGCGACTATGCGCAACTGCCCTGGCCCGGCCCGACACCGCGCCCCGCGCGGGCCGTCGAAAGCGGCGAAGCGGAAAACACCGCCTGCCCATATTCCGGCGATCCGGTCACGCACCTGATGGAATCAGAGGGACGCATCTTTGGCTTCTGCAACGCCTTTTGCCGCGACAAGACCATGAACGACCCGGACGCCTGGCCAAAGTTCGTGGCGATGCGCGACGGCACCAGCTGAGCCTTGCGACAGGATTAATTAACCCCGGCGCCCGGGCGTTAACCGATTGCTAACCACGTCCGGGGCAGGCTCGCCCCGGTCCTGACGTGGGGAGTTTCATGGTTGCGCGCGCCCATACGGTCGCTTTCGAGGGGGTGAATGCGCGCCCTGTCGAGGTGCAATGCGCCGTCACCCCCGGCGTCCCCGCCTTTTCCATCGTGGGCCTGCCCGACAAGGCCGTGTCAGAGGCGCGCGACCGCGTGCGCACGGCGCTGAGCGCGCTGGCCATCGCGCTGCCGTCGAAAAAGATCACCATAAACCTCGCCCCTGCCGACCTGCCCAAGGTCGGCTCTCACTTCGACTTGCCCATTGCCCTGGGGCTGCTGGCGGCGCTCGACATCCTGCCCCGGGACGCGGTGGCACAGACCGTCGCCCTGGGCGAACTGTCGCTAGACGGCGACCTGTTGCCGGTGGTCGGCGCCCTGCCCGCCGCGATGGCCGCCGCCGAGGAGGACCGCATCCTGCTCTGCCCCCGCGCCTCGGGGGCAGAGGCCGCCTGGGTCGAGGCCTGCACCGTGATCGGCGCCGGGAACCTGCTGGAAATCGTGCGCCACTTTTCCGGCGACAACGTGCTTGAACCGGCCCGCCCGGGCGAGGTGACGACAGATCCGGCAACGCGCGACCTGCGCGATGTCAAGGGACAGGAACGGGCCAAGCGGGCGCTGGAAATCGCCGCCGCCGGGCGCCACCACCTGATGATGATCGGCCCGCCCGGCGCGGGAAAATCCATGCTCGCCGCCCGTATGCCCGGCATCCTGCCGCCCCTGACACCCGTCGAGGCGCTGGAAACCTCGATGATCCACTCCATCGCCGGCCTTCTGACCGATGGTGGCATCTCGCGCACGCGGCCCTTTTGCGAACCGCATCACACCGCCTCGATGGCGGCGCTGATTGGCGGCGGACGCACAGCGCAACCCGGACAGATCAGCCTGGCCCACAATGGCGTCCTGTTCATGGATGAATTTCCGGAGTTTCCGCGCAACGTGCTGGAAACCCTGCGCCAGCCCATCGAAACCGGCGAGGTCATGGTGGCCCGCGCCAATGCCCATATTCGCTATCCCGCGCGTTTCCTGCTGGTCGCGGCGGCGAACCCGTGCAAATGCGGCTATCTCACCGACCCCGCACAGGCCTGTTCGCGCGCACCCAACTGCGGCGAGGATTACCTAGGCCGCATCTCGGGGCCCCTGATGGACCGGTTCGACCTGCGGCTGGAGGTGCCGCCGGTCGGTTTCACGGATCTCGACCTTCCCGCCACCGGCGACAGTTCCGAAACCGTGGCCGCCCGCGTCGCCACCGCCCGCGCCGTGCAGGCCGACCGCTTTGCCGATCACGACGCGCTGCGCACCAATGCCGATGCCGAGGGCCAGCGCCTCGAAGAGATCGCCACGCCTGACGACGAGGGGCGCGCGCTGTTGACCCGGGCCGCCGACCGTTTTGGCCTGACCGCGCGCGGCTATCACCGGGTGCTGCGCGTCGCGCGCACCATCGCCGACCTCGACAAAGCCGAGACGGTCCGCCGCCCGCATGTGGCCGAGGCGCTCAGCTATCGCCTGCTGTCGGCGAAAGAGAGTTGATCCATCGCCCGATCCGCCGCAGCGTGATCCGCGCCTCCGGCAGGATGTTGTGAAAGATCGGCCAGACATGCGGCAGGTCGCGCGCGATGTCCTCGTGTACCGTCACGCCCTGGTCACGCAGCCGCACCGCCATACGCCGCGTGTCGTCCAGCAGGACTTCCGTGTCCCCCGCCGACAGCCAGACCGGCCCCGCCCCGGTGAACTCTGCCCAGAGGGGGGAAACCTGCGGATCGCGCCGATCAACATCCTGCGGGACATAGAGAAGCGCAGTTTCATGGGTGCGGCTGACCGGCAGGACCACGTCGCTCTCGGCATTGCGCGTCACGCTGTCGCCCGAAAAGGTCATGTCCGTCAGCGGAGACAGCGCGAAAGTCCCCAAGGGCTGTCGCAGTTCCTGCCGACGGATCTCACCCAAGAGCGTCAGCGCCAGCCCGCCACCCGCACTGTCCCCGCCCAGCACGACCCCGGCAGGATGCGCCATCACCGCCCGGTAGGCCGTCAGCGCATCTTCGAGGGCGGCGGGAAACGGATGGTCCGGCGCCAGCCGGTAATCCACCAGGCAGGCCGGGGACCGGGCCGCCCGCGACAGCCAGGCGACCATGGCCCGGTGCGTGTCCGCAGAGCCCATGACATAGGCGCCACCGTGGAAATAGAGGATCAGCGGCCCGGGCAGATCCTCGTTGACCCAGAGGACCGGAACCGCGTCGAGGGCATCGCGCCTTTGCCGCGTGCCCCGAGGGGCGAAAAAGAAAAGGCGCGCCTTCCGTTCAAAGGAGGCGCGCAGGCGGGGCACCGAGATGCCCCGTTCAAGGTGCGGCCGTTCCGTCATCCGCAACCAGCGGTTCAGGAGCGGCCGCATCAGGCTCATGCCAGCTTGGCCTCGATCGCCTGCCAGATTTTCTCGGCCACGTTGATACCGTCGAACCGCTCCAGTTCCTGGATACCCGTGGGCGAGGTCACGTTGATCTCTGTCAGCCAGTCGCCGATCACGTCGATCCCGACAAAGACCTGGCCCTTGTCGCGCAGCACCGGCCCGATCCGGGCGCAGATCTCGCGGTCGCGGTCGCTCAACTCGATCTTTTCGGGGCGGCCGCCCACGTGCATGTTCGAGCGCACCTCGCCCTTGGCAGGCACGCGGTTGATCGCGCCCACCGCCTCGCCATCGACGAGGATCACCCGCTTGTCGCCCTTGGACACGGCGGGCAGGTATTTCTGCACGATCAGCGGTTCACGCGAAAAGCCTGTGAACATCTCATAAAGCGAACTGAGGTTGCCGTCCGAGGCGCCCAGCTTGAACACCCCGGCGCCGCCGTTGCCGTAAAGCGGCTTGACGATGACATCGCCGTGCTTTTCGCGGAAGGCGCGCAGCACCTCCAGGTCGCGGGCGATGGCCGTGGGCGGTGTCAGGTCGGGAAAGTTCAGGACAAGAAGCTTTTCCGGCGAATTGCGCACCCAGAAGGGATCATTCACCACCAGAACGTCGTCCTTGAGCCGGTCGAGCAGGTGGGTGGTGGTGATGTAATGCATGTCAAAGGGCGGATCCTGGCGCAGCCAGATCACGTCCATATCCCCCAGGTCGACCGCGACGCGATCCCCAAGGATGGCGGGTTTCTCCGCCACCCGTTGCACCGTCATCCAGTGCCCCCGCGCGGTGATACGCCCCTCTTCGTAGGCCAGTTGATCCGGCCCGTAGTAGAACAGTTCATGCCCGCGCGCCTGCGCCTCTTCGGCGAGGCGGAACGTGCTGTCGGCGTTGATATCGACCCCGGTGATCGGGTCCATCTGAAAGGCGATCTTCATCGGCGTCCCCTGCAATGCGTCCGCCATAGATGGCGCAGGACGGGGCCGGGTGCAATGCACCTAGGCCCTGCGGGAACGCAGGGCCGTCCCTCAGCAGAGGGCGTTTTCGATCACGCGGATCTCACCATGACCGTTCACCAACGCCACGTCGAAACGGATATCCGTCAGGGACCCGCGCGGCATCGTGCCAAGGAACTCCTCGCCCGCGCGCAGCAACCGCCCGATCTGGCGCTGTGACAGGCGTTCGACGGCCCGGTCGAAGTTGCGGCTTTTCTTGACCTCGACGACGATCACCCCGTCACCGTCGCGCAGCACGAGGTCGATCTCACCGGATCGGCCGCGCCATCGCCGCGCCAGCAGCGGATAGCCCCGGCGGGCATAATCCGCGGCCACGCCAATCTCGGCCGCAAGGCCCGCGTGATAACCGCACCGCCCGGTATCGACCCGGCCCGCCACACCTGCGAAATCAAGCGCCATCGTCATCCCCTTTTGCCGAGAGGCGCATGGCCAGTTGATAGACCGGACGCCGTTTCACCGCGAACCGCGTCGAAACGAAATCCGCCGCATCGCGGACCGACATCGTTTCCAGCGCCTTGTTCACTTCCTGTTCTAGGTCAATTTCCCTAACAGATCCTGAATCCCCTTTCCCGATCAGCACCACCACCTCGCCCCTGGCGGGGGTCTCGCGGTAGTGATCAGCCAGCTCTGACAGGCTCCCCCGCCGGACTTCCTCGAATTTCTTGGTCAGTTCCCGGCAGACTGCCGCCTCGCGGTCGCCCAGCACATCCTGCGCGGCCAACAGCATCTCGGGCAGGCGTCGGGGCGATTCGTAGAACACAAGCGTCGCGGGCACGCCCGACAGGTCGCGCAGCGCCGATTTACGAGGCCCGCCCGCACTGGGCAGGAAGCCGGCGAACAGGAACCTGTCCGTGGGCAGCCCGGCCAGCGTCAGCGCCGTGACCACGGCGCTGGCCCCCGGCGCGCTGGTGACCGGGAACCCGGCCTCGGCGGCGGCGCGCGCCAGGTCGAACCCGGGGTCCGAGATCATCGGCGTCCCCGCCTCGGACGCGTAAAGCACCGATTTCCCCGCCGCCAGGTCCGCCAGAAGGCGCGGCCGCACCCGCGCGCCGTTGTGATCGTGGTAAGCCACCAAGGGCCGGTCGCCCAGCGCCACCCCGTGCAGTTCCATCAGCCGCCGCAGGCTGCGCGTGTCCTCGGCCGCCAGCACCTCCGCCGTCGCCAGCAGGTCGAGCGCGCGCAGCGTAATGTCGCGCGCATTACCGATGGGTGTGGCCACAAGGTACAAGCCCGGCGTCAATCCGCCACCCTGTCCGGCGCTTTCCGGATTCGTCACTGGTCCCCCCTTTCGCCCTTCTCTATGATCGTCGCCAAATCGCTCAGCGCGCCGCCCGTGCCGCGCATGTCGCGCAAGAAACGAGGGAGTCCACCGTCCATGTTCGCCATTTTTTCCAATTTCCGCAAGGCGCTGCGCCCGCTGGCCGGTCTGGCCGCCGCAGCCGCGCTGGCGGCCTGTGACCCCTCTGCGCTGACCAATATCGGCGGAGGCGGCGACGGTCCACGCATCAATACGGGCAAACCGATCCCTGTGGCCCTGCTTGTGCCGCAATCCGATCAGGGGGCCGCGCCGATCGCCACCTCGCTGGAAAACGCCGCCCGGCTGGCGATGGCCGATCTGGGTGAAGGTGTGACCATCGACCTGCGCGTCTATGACACGGGCGGCCAGGCCCCCGCCGCCGCCGCCGCCGCGCAAAAGGCCGTCGACGAAGGCGCCAAGATCATCCTGGGCCCGCTGCGTGCCGACGCGGTGAACGCCGCCGGCCTCGCCGTGGCGGACGAGGGTGTGAACGTGCTGGGCTTTTCCAACAACCCCACCATCGCCGGCGGCAACGTCTTCATCCTCGGCTCGACCTTCGACAACACCGCGCGCCGGATGATGGCCCACGCCCGCCGCAACGGCAAATCCAACATGGTGGTGATCTACTCCGAGGACGTGGCCGGACAGCTGGGCAAGCTGGCGATCGAAAAGGCGGCCGAGGAATACGGGGTCAACATCGTCGGCAGCCAGGGTTACCAGCTGTCGATCGAGGGTGTTTCGGCAGCGGCCAGCGCCGCGGGCCGCGTGGTGTCCTCCGGCGCCGCCGACAGTATTTTCATCACCACCGCCGCCAGCAACGAGGCCATGCCGATCCTGCTCGACCGCCTGCCCGGGGCCGGGGTGGACCCCGCAAAGGTGCAATACATCGGCCTGACCCGCTGGGACGTGCGCCCGGATCTCTTTGGCCTGGCGGCCTCTGACGGGGCCTGGTTCGCGGTGCCGAACGTGGCCCGGCTGGAAAGCTTCTCGGGTCGCTACAACAGCACCTACGGCACCGCGCCGCATCCGTTGGCCGGGCTGGCCTACGACGGGATTTCCGCCATCGGCACGCTGGCCGCGCAGGGCCGCAACGATGCGCTGTCGGCCACGGCGCTCACCTCGACTGGCTTTACCGGCACGGGCGGTGTATTCCGCCTGATGAGCAATGGCGCAAACCAGCGCGCGCTGGCCATCGCCACGGTAAAAGACAAACAGATGGTGATCCTTGACCCTGCCCCCAGCAGCCTCCCAGGCGGCGGCCTCTGAGTCCGAGACGCTTCCCGACAACCTGATCGCGCCCGCCGCCGAGATCTTTGATCTTCCGGCGGTGCGCGGCACGCTTTTCGCCGGGATGCCCAAGGGCGCGCCGGAAACGGACGTGCGCAAGCACACGGTCAAGACGCTGCGCGCCGCCTTCGACGCGGGCCGGGCCAAGGTGGCAGAGGCCTTTGCCGCCGCCCCCTTCGGCGCCCGCCGCACCACGCGGTCCTATACCTGGATCACCGATTGCATCGTGCACCTGGCCTTCGAGGTCGCCACCGAGGTGCTGCACCGCCTGCCCAACCCGACCGAGGCCGAACGCCTGTCGGTGCTGTCAGTCGGCGGCTACGGGCGCGGGGAAATGGCGCCTTTCTCGGATGTCGACCTGCTGTTCCTCACCCCCTACAAGATCACCCCCTGGGCCGAGAGCGTCATCGAGTCGATGCTCTACATCCTCTGGGACCTGCGGCTGAAGGTCGGGCACAGCTCGCGCACCGTGCGCGACTGCCTGCGCCTCGGGGCCGAGGATTTCACCATCCGCACCGCGATGCTGGAAAGCCGGTTCCTGACCGGCGACGCGGGTCTCGCCGACGACCTGGACCGCACCCTGTGGAACGACCTGTTCAACGCCACAGCGCGTGAATTCGTCGAGGCCAAGCTGAGCGAACGCGACGCCCGCCACGACAAGCAGGGCCAGCGCTACATGGTCGAGCCCAACGTCAAGGAGGGCAAGGGCGGGCTGCGCGACCTGCAGTCGATGTTCTGGATCATCAAGTATGTCCACCACACCGACGATGTCTCGCAACTGGTGACGACCGGCGTGTTCCGGCCCGAGGAATACGAAACCTTCGTCCAGGCGGAACGCTTTCTCTGGGCGGTGCGCTGCCACCTGCACCTGGCCGCCGGGCGCGCCAACGAGTTGCTGAGCTTCGACATGCAGGTCGAGGTGGCGCGGCGGATGGGCTACAACGACCGGGGCGGGCGGCGCGCCGTGGAATGGTTCATGCAGGACTATTTCCGCCACGCCACCTCGGTGGGCGACCTGACGCGCATCCTGCTGACCTCGCTGGAGGCCGACCACACCAAGGGCGCGCCGCTGATCCAGCGCCTGTTCCACCGGCCGCCGCAGGTCAAGGATGGCTACAAGGTCGTGCACAACCGGCTGGCCATCGCTGATGACGCCGCCTTTCTGTCCGACAAGCTGAACCTGCTCAGGGTCTTCGAGGAAGGGCTGCGGACCGGCCTCTTGATCCATCCGGACGCCATGCGGCTGGTCAAGGCCAACCTGCACCTGATCGACAATGCCTTCCGCGAGGATGACGAGGCGCGGACGCTGTTCCTGGACCTGCTGCTGAAACACGGCAATCCCGAACGCGCCCTGCGCCGAATGAACGAACTGGGGGTGCTTTCCGCCTTCATTCCCGAATTCGCGCCCATCGTGGCGATGATGCAGTTCAACATGTACCACCATTACACGGTGGACGAACACACCATCCAGTGCATCTGGAACCTGTCCGAGATCGAGCACGGCAACCTGACCGAGGAACTTCCCGTCGCCTCGACCATCCTCAAGGAAGGCATCAACCGCCGCGTGCTCTATGTCGCACTCTTGCTGCATGACATCGGCAAGGGCCGGAACGAGGATCACTCGATCCTCGGCGCCCGCATCGCGCGCACCGTCGCGCCGCGCCTGGGCCTGTCGAAATCCGAAAGCGCCACCGTTGAATGGCTGGTCCGCTATCACCTGCTGATGTCGGACATGGCCCAGAAACGCGACATCGCCGACCCGCGCACCGTGCGCGGCTTTGCCAAGGCGGTGCAGACGCGCGAACGGCTGGACCTGCTCTGCGTGCTGACGGTCTGCGACATCCGCGGCGTCGGCCCGGACACCTGGAACAACTGGAAGGCGGCGCTGATCCGCGCCCTCTACCGCCAGACACGCCGCGCGCTCGAAGGCGGGATGGAGGCGCTCAACCGCGAGAACCGCGGCACGGAGGCGCGCGAGAACTTGCGCGAGGCGCTGTCGGACTGGGACACGCTGGCGCTGGCCGCCGAGACCAGCCGCCACTACGATCCCTACTGGCAGGGCCTGCATGTCACCGCCCATGTGGTCTTTGCCAAGCTGCTGCGCGACCTCAAGCAAGACGAGATCGCCATCGACATCCACCCCGACGAGGACCGCGACGCCACCCGTGTCTGTTTCGCGCTGCAGGATCACCCGGGCATCTTCTCTCGTCTGACCGGGGCACTGGCCTTGTCCGGCGCCAACGTCGTGGACGCGCGGACCTTCACCACCAAGGACGGCTACGCCACCGCCGCCTTCTGGATCCAGGACGCCGAGGGCTCACCCTACGAGGACAGCCGCATCCCGCGCCTGCGCGAGACCATCCGCAAGACGCTGATGGGCGAGGTTGTCGCCCGCGAAGCGATGAAGCCCAAGGACAAGCTCAAGAAGCGCGAAAAGGCCTTCAGGGTTCCGACCCACATCACCTTCGACAACGACGGCTCCGAGATCTTCACCATCATCGAGGTCGACACCCGCGACCGCCCCGGCCTGCTCTTCGACCTGGCCCGGACACTGGCCGGGCTGAACATCTACGTCGCCTCCGCCGTGATCGCGACGTACGGCGAACAGGTGGTCGACACCTTCTACGTCAAGGACATGTTCGGGCTGAAACTGCACTCGAAGGTCAAGCGCGACCAGATCGAGAAGAAACTGCGCTCGGCCATCGAGGAAGGCGCCGAACGCGCGCGCGGCTAACTGGCTGCATCCCAGATCGCCCGCAGGCAAGCACCCTGCGGGCTTTCGGGCGCAACATGCACAAAGGCCATCGCCTCGTCCCGGGTGCGAAAGACCCCGGTTTCCCAGGGGCTGAGGCCATCGGTGATCGACTGGTACATCCGCGACATCCCGTAAACCACGTCCCCCGGCGCGTGGACCGACGTGCGCGAGGCGTGATCCCGTTCGGCGTAATAGCCCTTGAGCCGGTAGGCCAGCCGCTGCATGTCGGCGAAATAGGCGTCGTGCAGCGTACAGTCCGCCATGTCCACCAAGGCGTGCTGATGCCTGTCGTACAGCGGGTGCCCGGCATATTCGAGAAAGGACTCGATATGCTCTTCGGTCCCGACCTCTCCGCGGAAATGCACGAGAACCAGGTTGAACCGGGGCAAGACCTCGAAAGTGACTGGCACGCGCACACGACCTTTTGGGATGACATCACGGTGCAACCCGAGACGTCACCCGTCAAGAGGTACTCGGCATCACCGAAACATCACAGCGGTTGAGTGATCCGGCAGGAACATACCCCCCAAAATCACCCCGCGTGCACACATCCTTCGGCCCCGGTGTCATGAAAGGGCCCGCGCAAGCGACACCATGCGCACGCGGATCACGTCTTTGGCATGGCGCGGCGTCCTACTTGCCCCCCTCACCGCCGACCGCACCACCGCCCTGATGCGGCCGCTGCTCTGATCCGCGCCCCTTCCGCCACCCTGCCCTTTCGGCTAAGCGGGAGCACAGAGCAGCAAGCGAGCAAGCCCATGAAACCCATCCGCCTTGTCGCCGGTGTCATGACCGTCGGCTTCTGGACCCTGATGAGCCGGGTTCTGGGCGTCGTGCGCGAGGTCATGATCCTCGCCCTGATCGGCCCCGGCCCGGTCATGGACGCCTTTGTCGCGGCCTTTCGCCTGCCCAATCTCTTTCGCCGCTTCTTTGCCGAGGGCGCCTTCAACGCCGCCTTCGTGCCGCTGTTTTCCAAGAAATACGAAGGCGAGGAAGATCCGCTGATCTTTGCCCGCGACGCGCTCAACGGGTTGGCGACGGTGCTCCTGGCGCTGACCGCACTGGCGATGATCTTCATGCCCGCGCTGGTCTGGGCCACCGCGGGCGGCTTTGCCGGGGACGCGCGGTTCGACCTGACCGTGGGCTTTGGGCGGGTGGTCTTTCCCTATATCCTGCTGATCTCGCTGGCGGCGCTGTTTTCCGGCGCGCTGAATGCTACCGGCCATTTCGCCGCCGCCGCCGCCGCGCCGGTGCTGCTGAACATCCTCGTCTGCCTGTCGATGGGCCTTGGCGCCGCGCTGGGGGGCGAGGTGATCCAGTACCTGATCTGGGCGGTGCCCGTGGCGGGTATGGCGCAGCTTGCCCTGGTCTGGGTGGCCGCCGACCGCGCGGGTGTGCGCATCCGCCCCGGACGCCCGCGCCTGACACCGGACATGAAACGGCTCGTCGTGATCGCGGTGCCTGCCGCGCTGGCGGGCGGCGTCATGCAGATCAACCTGCTGGTGGGCCAGCAAGTCGCCAGCCACTTCGAAAAGGCGGTGGGCTGGCTCTATGCCGCCGACCGGCTGTACCAATTGCCGCTGGGCGTGGTGGGCATCGCCGTGGGCATCGTGCTGCTGCCCGACCTGTCGCGCCGGCTCAAGGCGCAGGACGACGGCGGCGCGCGCAACGCGTTTTCCCGCGCGGGCGAACTGAGCCTCGCCCTGACCGTCCCCGCCGCCGTGGCACTGGTGGCGATCCCGCTGCCGATGGTTTCGGTCCTCTTCGAACGTGGCGCGACCACCGCCAGCGACAGCGCCGCCATCGCCACGGCGGTGGCGATCTACGGCCTCGGCCTGCCCGCCTTCGTGCTGCAGAAGGTGCTGCAACCGCTCTACTTCGCGCGTGAGGATACGCGCAGCCCCTTCCGATTTGCAGTCTGGGCGATGGTCATCAACGCGGTGGTGGCCATCGGGCTGGCGCCCACGATCGGCTGGCTTGCCCCCGCCATCGCCACCACGCTGGCAGGCTGGGTCATGGTCTGGCAACTGGCGCGCGGCGCAAAGGCGATGGGCGAAGTGGCGCATTTCGACGACCGTTTCCGCCAGAGGCTCTGGCGCATCGTGGCCGCCTCGCTGGTGATGGGCGGGGTGCTCTGGGGGCTGAACATCGTCCTGACACCCTGGCTGGCCCTGCCCTACCTGCGGCTGGCCGTGCTTGCCGGGCTGATCGGGATGGGCATTATCACCTACGGCATCGCCGGGCAGGCCCTGGGCGCCTTCCGCCTGTCCGAGATCAAGGCCATGCTCAAACGGTCCCGCGCGTGACACTGCGCGCTCTGCTCTCTGCCGGTGAGGCGGCCCCCGCGCTCGAATCCCTTGCCGCCAGCGCCCGGTCAGAGCTGCTGCTCTGCCTGCCGCGCCTTGCGCCCGACAGGCCGCTGGTCCTGCCGGAGCTGCACGAGCGCGGGCTTGAGACATGGGGCGACATGCTGGCGCTGCTGTCCCGGCGCGGGTTGTCGCTGCGCATCCTCGTGGCCGATCCCGATCCCCTGCTGGCCGTGCAGGCCCACCGCGCCGCCTGGCGCCGCGCCTCGGGGTTTGCCGATGTCCTGCAAGGTGGCGCTCAACTCATCTGCGCCCCGCATGGACATGTGGCGCACGGCCTGCGCGGCGCCCTATTGCGCCGCCGCCTTACCCCCGCACTGACCGCAATCCGGGCCGAGGACCCGGCGCGCCTGACCCCGGTCCAGCGCGCCCTGGTCCAGGGCGGCGCCAGCGCCCGCCCCGCAGAGATCCACCAGGCATTTGCCCTGGCCGATGGCGCCGGTGCCGTGATCGGCGGCCCGGACCTTGCAACCGACGCCCCCTCTGTCATGGCTCTGCACATCGCGGATGCGGATTTCTGTGGTGCCCTGCGGGGGCATTTCGCCGATTGCTGGGCCGCGGCGCTGGACAGTGGCGCCGCCCTCGCCGCACCGGGCAGCGCCCTGGACAACCCGACCCGCCCGCAAAGCCGCGATGACCTGCGCCTGTTGCGAACACAATCACGCCCCCGCACAGGCCTGGCGCCCCGGACGCTTGCCAACGATGTCGAACCGGCGCTGGTCCGTCTGTTCAGCACCGCCCGCCGACGCATCCTGATCCGCACCAGCGCCCTGCGCCACGATGGCCTGACACAGGCACTGGCACAGGCCGCGCAGACCCCGGACCTGCACCTGATCCTGTTGCTGCCGCCCGAGACGCGAGGCACATGGGATGACACCCGCGCCGCCGCGCTGCAGGGCGCCGCACTGGCCCGCCTGCAAGCGGCCTATGGCGACCGGCTGGCGCTGGTCTCCGATCCGCAGTCCGAGGGCATGCTGTGCCTGGTGGACGGGATCACCGTGATCGGCTCCGCCTCGCTGACCCGCCGCGCCTGCCGTTGGAACAGCGAGGCGGCGGCATTGATCCGCGACGAGCGCCTGACCGAAACCCTGCTGGCCCATCTGGGCACCGGCCTCTCCGGCGACCCGGACCGCGCCGCGACCTGGACCGCGCATGGCCCCGCCCTGCCCCTGTCCGGGGACAGGCCCCGCCGCAGCCTGCTACCCGACGACCTGTTCTGAACGGCTACCGGCGCCGGATACGTTCCAGCACCCGCGCCACGCCGCCGGGCGCCAGCAGAACGGTCAGCGCGAATCCGGTGACAAAGCCCACCACGTCGGCAATCCAGTCGCTGCCGCCCCCGAACAACACGCCAAAGACCAGCTGCACCGCCAGAAGCATCCCGATCAGGGTAAAAGCGCGCACCTGCGGCGCCCCCTCGTTGCCCAACCGCACCCAGAGCAGGAAGGTAAAGCCGCCAATCAGCCCGTAGACCCCGGGAAAGGCGCCCACCAACCAGGGATCGTCGCTGAATAGGCCAAAGCCAATCGCCCCGAAAATCCCCGAGACAAAGAACACCGCGACAAAAACCAGCGACCCAACCGATTCCGCCACGATCTTGCCCATCGCCAGCAGGATCACCATGCTGAACAGCCCGTGGCTGAAACTCGGGTGCAAAAACAGGTAGGCCACAAACCGCAGCAGGTGTTCCGGCGGATACTGCCCCGTCTCCAGCATCCAGTCGAAGGCCCGGCCCGAAAAGGCATAGGTCTCGATCGCCGAGGTCCGCCAGCCGACCGCGCCGGGGCCGCCCACGATCCCCTGTCCGCCCAGCCAGATCACCAGCTCGATCCCGGCCAGCACAAGGAACAAGGCCGCCACCACGGGCGGCAGCGGGTTGACCGGGGCCTCGTTATGCGGGTGCGTCATGGGGACCTCTTTCTTGACGGTGTCCGGCGGCATGGGTAAGCCAGCCGCGCAGGAATATCCACAGGGGATCACCAATGTCCGAGTCTCAGCCCAATGCCGCCTTCACGCCGCGCGTCTTTTCGGGCATCCAGCCTTCGGGCAACCTGCACCTGGGCAACTACCTGGGCGCGCTGAAACGCTTTGCGGACAGCCAGACGGCGGGGATCCAGTCTATCTTTTGCATGGTCGACATGCATGCAATCACCGTCTGGCAGGACCCCGAAGCGCTGCGCCGCCAGACACGCGAACTGACCGCAGGCTTCATCGCCTCCGGCGTCGATCCGGAACAATCCATCCTCTTCAACCAGAGCCAGGTCACCGAACATGCCCAACTGGCCTGGATCTTCAACTGTGTCGCCCGAATGGGCTGGATGCAGCGCATGACGCAATGGAAGGACAAGGCCGGCAAGAACCAACAGAACGCCTCGCTGGGACTCCTCGCCTATCCCGCGCTGATGGCGGCGGACATCCTTGTCTACCACGCCACCCATGTGCCGGTGGGCGAGGACCAGAAACAGCACCTGGAACTGACCCGCGACATCGCCATCAAGTTCAACAACGACTTCGGCGTCGATTTCTTCCCGATCACCGAACCGGTGATCGAAGGCACCGCCACCCGCGTCATGAGCCTGCGCGACGGCACCAAGAAGATGTCAAAATCCGATCCCTCGGACATGAGCCGGATCAACCTGACCGATGACGCCGATGCCATCGCGCAGAAGATCCGCAAGGCCAAGACCGACCCCGAGCCGCTGCCTGAAAGCGTCGAGGGGCTGGAAGACCGCCCCGAGGCGCGCAACTTGGTGAACATCTACGCCGCCCTCGCCGATCTCTCGGTCGAACAGGTCATCGCCGAACACGGCGGCCAGCAGTTCGGCACGTTCAAACCCTCGCTGGCGGACCTGGCGGTGGCCAAGCTGGAGCCGATCTCGTCCGAGATGAAGCGCCTGACCGCCGACCCGGCCCAGATCGACACGATCCTGCGGCGCGGCTCGGAGCGCGCCCGCGAGATCGCCGCCCCGATCATGGAGAAGACCTACGAAATCGTGGGCATGGTGCGTTAAGTCTTTCGCCGCGCATCGGTGGGTCCACCCTGCCCGATGCGCAGCGACACCGTCGGGTTAACGCCACCTTACCCGTTTGTACAAAATGCCGGTTTCCACGTACGTTTTGTACAAAATGTACGGATCGTCCGGTGACGCGGGCCGAGTCAGTTCGATCCGGCCCGCGCCGGATCGGCGCTGCGCACCCAGTCCCTCGCGGCCTCAAGGTCTTCCATCCCGAAGGTCCGTATCTTGGTCGAGATCAGCGCCCCCGCGGCCTTCACCACCGGGCTGATCCAGCCCATGTCCGACACCACCGCGACATGGGTGATGTAGCGGATATTGCGAATGTCGAACTTGAGCCCCGGCACCAGGATTGACGGATCGAAGGTCGGGAAATGTTCGACAACTTCGATCATGCGCACCGTGCCGTTGCGGTCTATGAAGTCCTGAAGCTTGTGCACCAGCGGCTCATAAACCTCGCGGCTGATGTGCCCTTTTACATGAAATTCAACGACTTTTGTCGCGTCGTCCTCGTGGTAGTCGATGGTCATCTCTCGACCCTCCCCGGACTCAGGATGATCCCCGAAGAGACGCTCGGCAATGCCTCATGTCAGCATGGGGACAGAGCCGCCGAATCTTGCCGAATGGCGACATCATCGAGGCAGCCGTCGATTTCTCTGACGCGTTGGTCCGTCCCCCTGGGCGCCCCTATTGCTGCCCCTGCCCCGCCGCGATCCGTGCCGCCAGTCGCAGTGCATGGCTGGGATCCGTCGCCGCGACGGGCAGCACCGGGTCATAGGCCGCGCGGATCACCTGGGCCAGGTCGGGCCGCAGGATCACCCGACCGCCCTCGACCTGCGCCAGCGGAGAGCGGTCGGCAAAGGCCCGATCCGACCACAGCAGGATCGTCTGCACCACCTGGCTCAGCGCCAGCGTCTCTGCCGGGACCTTGGTCAATTCGCCATCCATCCGCAGGAAGACAAAACAGGCTTTGATGCCGCCATCGGCATCAAAGCGGAACACGCGATACTGGTTCGCCTCCGCAGCCTGCAGGCGGTCGACCAGCGGGGCCAGTCCTTCGATCAGGCGATCAAGGTCCGGCACCTCCAGCAATTCGGCCCAGTCGCGGAAGAAAAAGACCATGACATTGGCCCCAAGCTCGGGGTCCGTCTCTGCCATCTGGTGCCCGGCCAGGGTGCAGACCGCCTCGAAGGCGCCCTTGACCACCTGCAGCGTATCATCCTCGACTCCAAAGACGATCGGCGCCAGGGGACGCCCCCAGCGCGCGCAGAGATAGCTGCCGTCAGACCGCGTAAAGAGCGAGGCGATCTCTTCGGGGGTCATTTCCTGGGTCATGCCGGCTGTCCTCTTCACGTCCTGGAATAGCACTGCGCCGCGACCTGCCTCAAAACGGCCCGAAAGGCAAACCACCGCTGCAAGGTCGGGTTTACCCGACCCCCGCGCAGCTTGGCCGCCTATGCCCGCGCCCCCATGTCGGAAGGACAGCAGAGGAGAGACCCCATGCACAGTCGACGCACCATGCTCAGCCTGGTAAGCGCCTTCGTCTTTGCCGCCGCCACGCCCGCGCTTGCCGCCTGCAACGGCAACGACGCGGGCCGCATAGCCCTTGCGTCGGGCGACCGGACGGAAACCGTCGCCCTTGCCGATGCCAGCCCCTCTTTCACGCAAAGCGGCCAACCGACAATCAACCTGGCGCTCTGCGCGGACAGCGCGCCCGTCCTGGCCAGCATGACCAAAGAGGCCGTCGGCCAGCAGATCGCACTGACACTGGACGGAGAGCCGGTCTGGAACGCGGTGGTGGCACAACCGATCCTTGGCGGCGCCTTGCAGGTCACTGGCGGCTTTACCGCGGACGAGGTCCAGGACCTGGCCACCCGCCTGCGCGCGGCGGCGGGTCTGGTGGACTGATATCAGCCTTCGAAAAGATCGCTCTGCCCCGGCGGCACCGGGGCTGCGAGGCCCAGGTGTTTCCACGCCTTCTGTGCCAGCATCCGCCCGCGTGGCGTCCGGCTGATGAGCCCTTGTTGCAGAAGATAGGGTTCCACCACTTCCTCCAGCGCGTCCCGGCTTTCCGACAGCGCGGCAGAGAGCGTCTCGATCCCCACCGGGCCGCCGCTATAGTTCTCGGCCATCAGCAGCAGGTAACGCCGGTCCGCCCCGTCCAGGCCCAGGCTGTCGACCCCCAGCCGGGTCAGCGCATTGTCCGCCAAGGCGCGGCTGACCACGCCACCGCCCTCGACCACGGCGAAATCCACCACCCGCCGCAACAGCCGTCCGGCGATCCGGGGTGTGCCGCGTGACCGGCGCGCGATTTCCAGCGCGCCATCGCCCTCCATCCGCACGCCCAGCTTGCGCGCGTTGCCCGTGACGATGGTTTCAAGCTCGGGGATGGTGTAGAAATTCAGCCGCGTCGGGATGCCGAACCGGTCGCGCAGGGGCGTTGTCAACAGGCCCAGCCGCGTCGTCGCGCCGACGAGCGTAAAGGGCTGCAACTCGATCCGCACGGTGCGCGCTGCCGGTCCCTCGCCGATGACGAGGTCCAGCTCGTAGTCTTCCATCGCCGGATAGAGCACCTCTTCGACGGCGGCATTCATCCGGTGGATCTCGTCGATGAACAGCACGTCGTTGCGTTCGAGGTTGGTCAGGATCGCCGCAAGGTCGCCCGCCTTGGCCAGAACCGGGCCGGAGGTCATACGGAACCCGACCCCCAGTTCCCGCGCCATGATCTGTGCCAGTGTCGTCTTGCCGAGGCCCGGAGGACCGTGGAACAGCGTGTGGTCCATCGCCTCGCCACGGCTGCGCGCGCTCTGGATGAAGACGCGCAGGTTGGCGCGCGCCTCGGCCTGGCCGATGAAATCCTCCAGCATCTGAGGACGAAGCGCGCGGTCGCGGTCCTCGGGCAAGGGATCGGGGCGCAGGGTGGGGTCGGGGTCGCTCATGTATTCAACCCAAATTGTCGCGTATGGAGTCGTGCCATCCATGTATGTTCAAGCGCGATGACGTCTTCTGGGGGCATGTCCGGGGAAACCCTCTCAAGAATGGAGAACCGGAAATCGGACGTGTCGCGTCGAGCCAATTCGACGGTGACTCCCACCTCGCTGGCACAATGTTGCTGCCAGCGCCCAAGGATGTTCTCCGCTCCGTATGCGCAGCCGACATACCGCTCACCGTCGCTTTCGTCGACGATCAGATAGACACCGCGCCACTCGCGCAAGCGCGCGGCCCAGTCGCCCGGCAGGAACCGGACGTCCGAGGATGTCAGGCACAGGCTTCGCCAACCCGGAAACGGGGGGGCGTATCGCGAAACGCGCTCAATCGCGATGACTTCTGCATCCAACCTGTCGGCCAACCTCATGTAGGTCCGTCCAGCAGGGGTTTCGATGCGCAACCGCCCGGCCAGATCCGCCAGATCCGGCAAGGGTTGCAGATCGAACCAAGGGTGCGTTTCGTTTTCATCATCCCACCACAGATCCATGCCGAAATCCCGGTGAAGCTCCTGAATGTTCGGATCGGCGCCAATCTCGGCATAGGGGCGCGCACCACGAAACACCGCGTTGTAACACCCCACAAAGACCATCTCTCCGGGTTCCATTTCCGCGAAGGAAAGCAGCCTAGGTCGCCTGTGGAGAGTCGCAGTGGCGGTTCTGTTGTGAAACGATTGATAGGTTTCAAAGAGTTCACGGCGGTTGCTGACCAGATGGGCCAATGCTCGTCGCAACCGGAGTTCTGCGGGTCGGTGCAGAACCACAGACATCTCATTCGCCGAAATGTCGCGCGCCTTTAATATCTCGGCCAAGCGCATCCCCTACCCCTTCGGCGCCAGCAGCTTCAACGCCGCGCGGATCAGGCCGGCGGTCTCCGCCTCCGGCTCGGCTCCGGCGGCCTCGGCCACGGCACCTGCGGCCTCGGAGGGGCCGTAACCCAGGTTGCCCAGCGCCGAAAGCGCCTCGGCCTGTGCGCTGGACCGGCGCGGGGGGGCCTTGCGGGGGGCATCGGGGGCCACAGACGTCTCGATCACCTCGGCAGGGGCTGCATGCGGCTCGGCGCTGGTGGGTTCGCTGACGCCCATCGCCATGATGGCAGGCGCCTTGTCCTTCAGCTCGTTCACGACGCGCTGCGCCGTCTTGGGGCCGATCCCCCTGGCCGCCTTGATCGCCGTCCAGTCGCCCAGCGCCAGCGCACGGCTGACCCCGTCCGGACCAAGCGCGCCCAGGATCGCCAGCGCCGCCTTGGCGCCCACGCCCTGCACCGACAGCAACAGGCGGAACCATTCCTTTTCCACCAGCGTCGGAAAGCCGAACAGCTGTAACAGGTCCTCGCGCACCAGAAGATCGGTATAAAGCGCCGCGGCCTCGCCCGCGCCGGGCAGGCCCGCGCGCACGCGGTCGCTGCAATAGACAACATAACCGACGCCCTGGACGTCGATCAGCACATGATCCTCGCCGTGGTAGACGATCCGTCCCGCGATGCGCCCGATCATGCGCGCACCTTCATGCGCCGGGCGCCCATGTGATGCGCATGGCAGATCGCCACCGCCAAGGCATCCGCCGCGTCCGGTCCCGCCGGATTGGCGCCGGGGAGTTGCAGGTTCACCATGTGCTCCACCTGGTGTTTCTCGGCATGGCCGACACCGACCACCGTCTTCTTGACCGAGTTCGGCGCGTACTCCCCGATCGGCAGGCCGAACTGCGCCGGAACCAACAGGGCGATCGCCCGCGCCTGCCCCAGTTTCAGCGTGCCGGCCCCGTCGCGGTTGACGAAGGTGTGTTCCACAGCCGCCTCGTCGGGCAACATCCGATTGAAAACATCGGTCAGCAATTCGTGCAGGGCGAGCAGGCGTTCGGCCAATTCCTTGCCTCCGGGCTTGCACAACCCGTTCGCGACATGCCTGAGTCGGCTGCCCTCGACCTCGATCACACCCCATCCAAGGGTCCGAAGCCCCGGATCAATGCCCAAAATTCGCATGGATGCCCGCCCGTGTTGTTTTTCAGACACGGCTAGCACGAAAGGCGAACAAAAGCCAAGGTTAATGCGGCGAGGGCCATTTGCGACACCGGCTGTCCCAACCCCGACACGTTGCGTTTGATTGCGGCAGAGAGCTGCCGGAAAACGACCTCGGATAGAGCGGATTTTTGCTTGTTTTTCAGTAGGGTTAACCGCGGCATATGCCATGCAGAAATCGCATGTGACCCATGCAGAAAATGCGCCTTGTTGCAGCAGATTGCCCAAACTATGTGCGGTTTCAGAACGAACACACACCCCCCTTCCCAAGGAGACCAGCGATGGCCGCATTCGACACAAACCGCCCCTTCGCCGCGTCGGGCTCCGCAGCCCAGATCGGCAACATCTTCACTTCGGCATTCGGTGCGACCCGCGCCCAACGTCCGTCGGATTCCGCCGCAGGAATCGGCAGCTTCATCACCGCTGTCTTTAACGCGTTCTCCGCATGGAACGACGCACGCTTGACCCGCAACAGCCTGTCGGCCCTGACCGACCGCGAGCTGGAAGATATCGGTCTGCACCGCGGCGACATCGACAACGTTGCACGCCGTTTCTGAAGACCACGCGCGCTGACGGCCGACCGGGATGATCGGCCTGACGGGCAACGCCACTCACGGCATAGGGGAAACCCGCGCTTCATCGGAAGCGCGGGTTTTTTCTTGTCTCTCGATACCTTGGGTTGTTCAGCCCATGACCGGCGTGAGGAAACCAGACAGCACGCGGGTCACGGGATCGACCTGCAGGATCCACGCCCCGGCCTTTTCATAGAAAACGCCCTGTGACAGCCGTTCGACGTGTCCGGTGTAAATCGGGTCGCCCAGCCAGGCCAGGGCGACCACCTTGAACAGCATCACCGCCACCACCAGGCGCAGGAACAGGTGCAGGCCGAAACCGCTCATCCTGCTCTGGGGGACCTGTTCGATCACGCCGTTGCGGTTCATCCGGGTCATATACCCCTGTGACATCCGGATGTGCTTGCGCCGCAGCGCTTGTTCACGCTTGTGAAAGCTCCTCTGAGCGTCGTCCATGGCAGCCTCATTTCAACCGGCCCCCACCGGATAAGGCAATTTTTAGCCAAACTTTATGGCAAGATTGGGGCAATTGGATTCAATTTAGCCTCGATTGCCCCAGTTAACCCTTTGTTTACTGGTTTTTCCGAAGCGTCAGCGTCACCCACTCACCGATCACATCGCGGCGCAATTGCGGCATCCCGTGGGCAGTGTAGACCTCGACGACCTCGTCGGCCTGCCAGGTCAGAATACCCGAAAGGATAGCATACCCGCCCGGGGCCAGATGCTTTTCCATGTCGGGCGCCAGGTCGATCAGCGGCTGTTTCAGGATGTTCGCAAAGACAAGGTCATAGGGCGCACGGTCGTGCAACTCGCGGCTGTCAAATCCGGCGGCCACGACACAGGTGACCTTGTTGGCCAGATCGTTGGCCCGCACGTTGGCCTCTGCCACTTCCACGGCAACCTCGTCGATGTCCGAGGCGATCACCGGATCGGGCCAGATTCGCGCAGCCCCCATCGCCAGAACGGCGGTACCACAGCCGATATCGGCAACGTTGCGCCCCTGGAATCCTTCTGTCGCCAGCCGGTCCAGCGCCTCGAGACAGCCCTGTGTGGTGCCGTGGTGCCCGGTGCCAAAGGCCATCGCCGCCTCGATCAGCAGCGGCTCTGCACCGTCGGGGATCTTGTCCGCGTCATGGCTGCCATAGACGAAAAAGCGCCCGGCCTCGACCGGCGTCAATTCGCGCCGGACCTTGTCGACCCAGTCGGTGTCCGGCACCTCGGAAATGACAAAGCTATTGGCGTCATAGGCCGCGGCCAGCAGGGCAAGCTCGATCTCGTTCGGGGCCTCGGTGAAATAGCCGCCCACCTCCCAGGTGCCAGTGCCGTCCTCGATCTCGAAGACGCCGATGCCCGTGGGCTCGGGGTCAAGCTCCTCGAGCGCGAGGCCCAGGGCCTCGGCCTTGTCCTTGTCGGCAAGCTTGGTGAAGGCGGTCCAGGTCTTGGGCATGTGGGTGATCCATTGATGGAAAAAAGCGCATTCGCTGTGGCACGAAAGCCCGACCGCCGCAAGCCGCGCCGCGTTTGACGTGCTTCCGTCACGCAGCCGTGCTAGGGGCGGTTGACCCAAGGCCAAAACACCATGCCCGCCGCAATTCTCGTCCTTTTCTACCTTGCCCTGACCTGCGCACCGCTGGCGCTGTCCGCGTTGCAGGGACTTCCCCCGCGCCCCTTGCGGGACGAACTGGCCTCTGGCGTGGCCCTGGCCGGGCTTGCGATCCTGCTGGTGGAATTCGCCCTGTCCGGGCGGTTCCGCGTGATCTCGGGGCGGATCGGCATGGATGTGACCATGCGCCTGCACCAGTTGCTGGCCCGCGCCGCCTCGGCCCTGATCCTGCTGCACCCGTTTCTTTATTCCGGACCGCAAAGCCTGCGGCCCGGCCTGACACCGCCCGGCTCCGCCCCGTTGAACTTCGACTGGCCCGGACTTTGGCCCGGGATCGTCGCCTGGCTGTTGCTGGGCGCCGTGATGGTCATGGCGCTGGGGCGTGACGCGTTATACCGGCACGAGGTCTGGCGCGCATTGCACGGGATCATGGCGCTGGTCATGGCGGGGCTTGGCGTCCTGCATGCCACCCGCGCCGGACGGTACAGCGGTGACCCTGTCCTCTGGGGTTTTTGGTGGGTCCTGTTTGCCATTGCCGTGCTCTCTCTGGCCTGGGTCTACGCGGTCAAGCCGCTGATGAAGGCGCGGCGCCCCTGGCGGGTCAGCAGCGTGACCCGGCTGGCAGACCGGACATGGGAGCTGTGCCTTGACCCCGAGGGCCACAAGGGCCTGCGATATCGCCCCGGGCATTTCGCCTGGATCAGCATCGGCGAGCCCGCCGTCTCGCTGGACGAAAACCCGTTTTCCATCGCTTCCGCCCCGGCCGAAGGCGGCAGGCTGCGCTTTGTCATCAAGGAACTGGGCGACTTCACCAACCGGCTGGGTCAGGTCACACCCGGCACCCGAGCCTGGGTCGATGCCCCCTTTGGCTCACTGACCTTGCAGCGGCATGACAAGGCCGGCGGCGTCGCATTGATTGCCGGCGGTGTGGGCATCGCCCCGATGCTGTCCCACCTGCGTCAGCTGGATGCCGACAAGGACCCGCGCCCGCGCGTGCTGTTCTATGCCAACCGGGCCGAAGACCAGATCGCCTGCCGCGAGGAACTGGACCAGCGCACGCAAACCGGTCCGCTGCGCGTGGTCCACCTGCTGTCCGACCCGCCAAAGGGCTGGACCGGTGAAACCGGATTTCTGACGCCCGACGTGCTGACCCGGCATCTGGATGCGGAGGCCCTGAAAACCTGGGTCTTTGTCCTCTGCGGTCCGCCCCCCATGCTGCATGCGGTCGAGAACGCGCTACTGGCGCTTGGCGTGTCCCCCCGCAACATCCTGCTGGAGCAGTTCAGCTATGACTAGCCGTGGACGCATTGCGCGCGCCTTCTGGGTGCTGACCCTCGTGATCGTGCTGGCGGTCCTGGCCTTCGCCCTGCGCGGCCAGTTCTAGCGGCGGCGCCAGCGGTTCGGGTCACGCAGGGCGCGGCGCTCGCGCAGGTTCACCCGCGGCAAGGGTCCCTCACCGATCCCCGCAACGTAGCGCCAGCCGAGGACCCCCGCCACAACACCCATGAACGCGCCCACCAGCGCCTGCGCATAGATCACGCCCTGCGCGGCGTATATGCCCGACAGCCAGAGCGCCACGGGCCACATCAGAACGGCCTCGCGCAGCCAGCTGAGCACCGAGGCCCAGAGCGGCCGCGCCAGAGTGTTGAACGCCGCGTTCGAGACGAACAGCATTCCGCCGAGCGTGAAGGACAGCGCCCCGAAATGGGTAAAGGCCCATAAGACCTCGGCGGCGTCCCCCTCCAGCCCAAAACCCCGTGCGATAATTCCGGTCAGCGCCATCAGGATCAGCCAGACGCCCGCCGCGTAGGCCAGGCAGAACAGCGCCGCGTCGCGGTAGGTCTGGCGCAGGCGGTCGAACTGCCGTGCACCAAAGTTCTGTCCAAAAATGCCCCCGATGGCGCCGGCCAGCGAAAACAACCCGCCAAAGGCCACCACCGTCAGCCGGTTGATGACAGCCCAGGCCGCCACGGCGGTATCGCCATACACGGCGATGAACCCGGTCAGCAGGAAGTTTCCGAAGGGTGTGGCCATCTGGGTGATGATCGCGGGCAGCGCCACGCGCAGCAGGCCCGGCCCATGCCGGAACATCAGGGCGGGCCGGGGCACAGCCAGCAACCGATGCCGATGCGCCGCGAACCAGAGCGCCAGCCCGGCCATGATGCCGCGAAAGATCCAGACGCTCAGCGCCGCGCCATCCAGCCCCCAGCCAAGGACGTAGATCAGCAGCGGGTCCAGCCCCAGCATGATGATGCCGCCCCCCATCGTGACCATCATCGCCGGCCGCGCCAGCCCATCGGCCCGCAGCACCGCGCTGCCGCAGAGCCCCACGGCCATCACCGCCAGTGAGGGCATGGACAGCGCGACATAGCGCGCCGCCAGCTCCAATGCCTGACCTTCGGCCCCCGCACTGCTCAGCAGATCATGCCGGAACAGAACCACGGCCCCGGCTGTCACGGCCTGCACCAGGAAACACAGCAGCATTCCCGCTGCCCCCTGTTCGCGCGCGATGGCCCGCTCGCCCCGCCCGATGCTGCGGGACACCAGCGCCGTGGTGGCGATCATCAGGCCGACGCCGATGGAGACGGTAAAGAACTGGACGGCAAAGGCATAGCCGATGGCCGCCATCAGGATCGGTTCGCCCAGTTGCGACAACCAAAAGAGGTTGGCCGCGTCGACGACAAAGACAAAGGTGATGCCCGCCGCGCCGGTCAGCGTCATCCGGACGACGTGGCCCAGGGTCGACCCTGTGAGGAAACGTCCCCCGGTCCCGGTTGCCTCTTCGGCCACGCCTATTCCGCCGGGGCCGCGACAACCCCGCTAAAGACGGTCTCATTGCCCGGTTCGGGGTGGCGCGGGATCATCAGTGCCAGCGCCAGGCTGGTCAGTGCCATGCCCGCCGCGAGGCCAAAGACGGACCCCGGCGAGGTATCCCAGAGATAGCCCAGCGTCGCCGGCAGAAAGACCGCCGCGATATGGTTGATGGTAAAGGCCACGGCGGCGGTGGGCGCCATGTCCCCCGGGTCGGCGATTTTCTGGAAATAGGTCTTCAGCGCGAAGGCAAAGCCGAAAAAGATGTGATCGATCACATAGAGCGTCGCGGCCAGAACCACGCCCCAGCCGAACCAGAACAGCCCGCCGTAGGCCAGGAACACCAGCGTCAGCCCGATGTATTCAAAGGTCAGCGCGTTGCGTTCGCCGAACCGCGCCACCACCTGGCCAAAGATCGGCGTCGCCACCATGCTCAGGACCAGCGTCACGAGGTAGAGCGAGGTGATCTCGTGCACATCATAGCCAAAGCGTTCGACCATCATGAAGGCCGCGAAGACGACAAAGATCTGCCGCCGCGCGCCCGACATGAACTGCAGCGCATAGTACAGCCAGTAGCGGCGGCGCAGGACGAATGTCTTGACCTGTGGGTTGGGGCTTTCGAATTGCGGAAAGGCAAAGGCGCACCAGGCGGTGATCCCCAGCGTCAGCACCCCGGCGACGACATAAACAACGCTGTACGGCAGATCATAGGTCCGCCACGTCACGACGATGCAGGCATAGGCGACAAAGGTCGCGGCCGACCCCACGGCCACCAGCCAGCCCAGCATCTGCGGCGCCCGGTCCTTGGGCAGCCACTGTAATTGCAGGCTCTGGTTCACCGTCTCGTAATAGTGAAAGCCGATGGAACTCAGCAAGGTCACGAAAAGCAGCCCGCCGAGGCTGGGAAACATCGCCGTGATCGCCGTTGCCACGCCCAACAGCGCCAGCGACACCAGCGCCAGCACCTGTTCCCGCACCACCAGCAGAACAAGGATCACCCCGATGGCGAGAAAGCCGGGGATCTCGCGCACCGTGTGCAGCCAGCCGATGTGCTTGCCTTCGAAATTAGCCACCTCGATGACGAAATTGTTGAGCAGGGCCGACCAGGTGGCAAAGGACAGCGGCATGGCAATCGCCATGAGCGCCAGCAGGGCAATCGGGCGCCGCCAGACCGGAAGGTGGCGCGCTTCTGAAAGAGGAACCGGGGTCATGGTTTTGCTTTACGCCGCCACTCTTGGCTTGGCGAGTCCCGGTTCGGTGCACAAATGCACATTCCAGCCGCCGCCTCGGGCGCAGGTCCCGAAAGCAGCGGCCGGGGCGCGGGTCTCAGAGCGCCTGCGCCTCTGAAAACCGGTATTCCACCTCCGCGAAACGATCCTTGGCAAAGACATAGAGGAACCGCAGCCCCTCTGCCCCGGCCACGGTGTCATGTTCCGCATCCTCGGGGATATACAGCGCGGTGCCCGGCGTCAGTTCATGCGGCACGCCGTCGATGGTCACGATGCCCGAGCCTTCGAGGCCGAAATAGATCTCGGCGGGGCTGTGGCGATGCGGCAGCAGGGTTCCGGAGGGGCCGAACTCCGCCACACCCATCACCATGCCGGAGGTCGAGGTCTTGTCGGCCGAAAACAGCGTCCGCCAGCGCACCGTGCCAAAGGCCGGATCCTCGCCGCCTTCCAGCGGTGCGTGGTCGGCGTTCGCGATAACCGGCAGCTTGGCCACCGCCATCATCATCTCGTTGGCGAATTCCATGTCGAAGTCCATGACGCCTCTCCTTTTGCGCACGGGGTGTTCCAAAGAGCATGCCCGAATCGCCCCCTGCGCCTCTGTCCCGGCTGCGACTGGGTTTTGTCGCCACGGGGAGGCCGGTTTGCGACAGGGCTGTCGCCTGTGGACAACTTGCCCCATCGGCACCTCCGCTGCGCGACATGCAATCTTCATGATCTGTATCAAGGCAACTCCGGCCCGTTCCGGTGCATCACACGGCCCAGCACGCGCGAGGAGGCACCGACATGGATATCGTTCCCCTGATCGACCGGATCGGAGAAAACCCGACGGCGGCGCTCTTTGGCCTGATCACTGGCGTGATCTTCGGCGTGGCGGCGCAGCGGTCCCGGTTCTGCCTGCGGGCCGCCACGGTCGAATTCGCCCGTGGCATGATGCAGGACAAGGTGGCGGTCTGGCTGCTGACCTTTTCCACCGCCGTGGTCTGGGTACAGGGCGCGCAGATCCTGGGCCTGCTCGACACGTCAGAGGCGCGCATGATGGCGGTGCCGGGCAGCTGGTCCGGCGCGGTCATCGGTGGCCTGCTCTTTGGGGCGGGCATGGTGCTGGCGCGGGGCTGTTCCGGCAGGTTGCTGGTTCTGGCCGCGACGGGCAACCTGCGGTCCGTGGTGTCCGGGCTGATCTTTGCCGTGGTGGCGCAGATGTCCCTGACCGGCTGGCTCGCCCCCCTGCGCGACCGGTTGGCCGCGCTATGGGTCACCTCCGGAGGGCGGAACATGGACCTGCTGGCCGCGTTGCACCTGCCGCGCGAGGCCGGGCTTGTGATCGGGCTTGCCATCGCGCTCTTGGCGCTGGAGCTCAGCCGCCGCAACCGGATCGGCTTTTCCCGACTGGTCTTCGCCTCCGGCGTGGGGTTTGCCGCCGCCGTGGGCTATGGGCTGACTCATGCGTTGAGCCAGGTCGCCTTCGAGCCGGTCCAGATCGAAAGCCTGACCTTCACCGGGCCTTCCGCCAACACGCTGATGTTCTTCCTCGACCACAATTCGGTGCTGGAATTCGACATCGGGCTGGTGCCCGGGGTCGTTCTGGGCTCCTTCCTCGCCGCCCTTGTCAGCAAGGAGCTGAAGTTCCAGGGGTTCGAAGGTCCGTCGCCGATGCGCAACGCGATGATCGGCGCGGTGATGATGGGGTTCGGCGGAATGCTGGCGGGCGGCTGCGCCATCGGCGCGGGCGTCTCGGGCGGGTCGATCTTTGCCGGGACCGCCTGGCTGGCGCTGTTCTGCATGTGGGTCGGCGGGATGAGCATGGACGTCATCCTGGGCGGGCGCGGCCAACCGGCGCATGTGTGAGACCGCACCCGGCGTCCCGGCGTCGTCGGGACGCAATATCGACGACACGCCAACAGCAGGGTTCTGGAGCAGCTGAGTAACGCCGCGCATCGACGATGCGCGCGGCGGCCTTCGGCCTCGTTCAACGCAACCACTTCGCACCAACATGCCTTCCTTCCGAAAGAAGGCTCGTCAGTCACAGCCCGACCGAACGCATCAGGTCGTTTACATCGCCCGAACCGTATCGATCATAAGCTGTACGTTCTCCGGGTCCGCATCCGGCGTGATCCCGTGGCCCAGATTGAAGATATGCGGCCCCTTGCGGAAGGCTTCGACCACGCGCCGCGTCTCATCCACCAGCGCCTGGCCGCCCGTCACCATGTGCGACGAGGCAAGGTTGCCCTGCACGCAGCCCGAAACCTGCACATGCTCCGCCGCCCATTCCGGCGTCACACTGTCATCGATGGCCACGCAGTCCGCGCCTGTCGCCTTATGGAAACCCACGTATTTGTCCCCCGCCTGGCGTGGAAAGGCGATGACGGGCAGCCCCGGGAAACGGCTTTTCAGCTCTTGCGTGATGGTCCGCGCGGGCGCGGTGCAGTAGCGGTCGAAATCCTCTCCCTGCAAAGACCCGGCCCAACTGTCGAAGATCTTGACCACTTCGGCCCCGGCTTTCACCTGCTCCGAGAGGTAGTCGATGGTGGCCTCGGTCAACCGGTCGATGATCTTCTCGAACAGCGCGCGGTTCTCGGCCTTCAGCGCATGGGCTGGTCCCTGGTCCTTGGTGCCCTTCCCGGCGATCATGTAGGTCGCGACGGTCCAGGGCGCGCCCGCGAAACCGATCAGCGTGGTGTCCGAGGGCAGCGCGGTCGAGAGGTTGCGCACCGTCTGGTAGATCGGGTGCAACGTGTCGTGGATCATCTCGCCCCGGCCCAGCGCGTCGAACTCAGGCTCGCTGGTGATGGTCGACAGGCGCGGCCCCTCGCCGGTGACGAACCACAGGTCCATGCCCAGCGCCTGCGGCAACAGCAGGATGTCCGCGAAAAGGATTGCCGCGTCGAACCCGTAGCGCCGGATCGGCTGCAGCGTCACCTCTGTCGCAAGATCGGGATTGTAGCAGAGCGACAGGAAATCCCCGGCCTCGGCCCGCGTCGCCTTGTATTCCGGCAGGTAACGCCCGGCCTGCCGCATCATCCAGATCGGCGGCGTCGGCAGGGTCTCGCCCGCAAGGGCACGCAGGATCGTCTTGGTCATCGCTCTCGCTCCTCCAGGTCCGGGGGCCTTGGTCCGACGCAGGCCCGCCGGTGTCAAGCCGCCTTGACGGACCGGGCGCGCGTGACGCATCCCCGCAGCCGCAAATCCCGTTTCCTTTCTTGCCGCACCGCGCTAACCCTTGACCCATGACCGATCTGCCCACGCCCCAATCCCCGCTGAAACTCGGCACCCGCGGTTCGCCGCTCGCGCTGGCCCAGGCGCATGAGACGCAGCGTCGTCTGGCCGCCGCCTTCGACCTGCCGCAGGACGCCTTTGAAATCGTTGTCATCAAGACCACCGGCGACGACCGCAGCCTGATCGACGCCGACCGCCCGCTGAAAGAGATCGGCAACAAGGGCCTTTTCACCAAGGAAATCGAAGAGGCGATGCTGGCGGGCACCATCGACCTGGCCGTGCATTCGATGAAGGACATGCCCACCGAACAGCCCGAGGGGCTGGTGCTGGACTGTTACCTGCCGCGCGAGGACGTGCGCGACGCCTTCATCTGCCCCGAGTTCGCCTCGATCCACGATCTGCCGGAGGGCGCGGTCGTCGGCACCTCGTCGCTGCGGCGCCGGGCGCAGTTGCTGCACCGCCGCCCCGACCTGGCCGTGGTCGAGTTCCGCGGCAACCTGCAGACACGTCTGAAAAAGCTGCATGACGGTGTGGCCCGGGCCACGTTCCTGGCCTGCGCAGGGCTGAATCGCCTAGGCATGGCCGAGGTGCCCCAGACCGCCGTCGCGCCCGAAGACATGCTGCCCGCGGTGGCGCAGGGCGCCATCGGCATCGAACGGCGCAGCGACGACACCCGCGCGCGCGACATGCTGGCCGCCATCCACGACGCGACAACGGCCCTGCGGCTGAACGCCGAACGCGCCTTCCTGGCCGCGCTCGACGGGTCCTGCGAGACGCCCATCGCCGCGCTGGCGGAACTGGACGGCGATACCCTGCGCCTGCGCGGTGAAATCCTGAAAACCGACGGGTCCGAGTCCCATGCAGGCGAGATCACCGGCCCTATTGCCCAAGGGGCCGAACTTGGCCGCAGCCTGGCGGCGGACCTGCTGTCGCGGGCCGGCGAGGGGTTCTTCGACCACAAGGCCTGAAAGGCGGTCAGAACGTCTCCCTCAGGCGAGTGTAGTCCTCCTGCAAGGCAGAGGAAACCGGCACGTCCAGCGGGTTGAACTCGATTATGGAAATCAACGCCTGAACCGCGGTTCCGGCTTTCGGGTTCAGGTTCCAGCAGTGCAGGTGAAACCTGTCATTGCGAATGTCCGACCCGTCCAACACCATGACATCGCGCATCTCGGCGCAGGCAAGGAACCCGTCCGGCACCTCGGCGGGCGATAAAAAGCCGTAGCGCAGACGATCATGATCGCCGCCGGACTCGGCGGCCTCCGCGCGGCGGGCATCGATCTTCTCGATCTCGGATTCCATGATCAGGCGAAGCGACGTCCGGTCCAGTTCCCGCAAACCGGCAACGACCGATTGTTCCAGCCTGACCTCCTGGTAACTGACCAGAAACCGCCGCGACCTTCCCTCTGCCGTCCGGTAGTCGCAGGACCAGCTTCCCTCGCCGTCTTCATCCAGAACACAGCCCGCCGGGGTCGTCAGGCCAAGCGGCATATCCCCTGCCTCGACAGGCACGCCCAATGACAGACCCAACAGGATACCGAAAGCCAGCTTCCCAAGGCCGTCCAACATGTCACGCCCCTCCCCGATCCGCTCATGTCCGACAACCCTACCCCGGTTTCGGTGCCCGCGTGTTGAGCCGGATCAAACCCCTTTCGGTCTGTTGACCCCGGGCCCCTCTCATCACCGTGATGGGGCTCACCCCAAAACTGTGCTACAATTTGACGCATCAACGCGTTCGACCGGCCTGCCCGTCGCCGCGCGGCGGGGCCTCCGGTTGGCGTGACAATCGCCAAGAGGAGAGGACTCATGCCTCAGACCATCGGAAATCCCGGAACCTGGCTGGCCAGTGCCTTCGGGCTGGCCGGGCGACACGCGGCGGACTCCGCGCAGACCCTCGGCAGCGAAGACAGCACTCCGCCCCGCACCCGGCACCTGACCAATCAGGACCTGCGAGACGCCTTGTCGGTCGGTTGGCGCGATTTCCAGCAATGCCGAACCGATGTGATGTTCCTTGTGCTGCTCTACCCGGTCATCGGCATCGTACTGGCGCTTGCCGCGCTCAACATGGACCTCGTCCCGCTGATCTTTCCCCTGATCGCCGGGTTTGCCCTGCTGGGGCCGGTTACCGCGGTGGGCGTCTATGAAATCAGCCGCCGCCGCGAACAGGGCGAAGAGATCGGCTGGCTCGGCGCACTCAAGGTGGTGGAAAGCCCGCGCTTCGCCTCGATCCTGGTGATGGGGATCTACCTTGCGGTGATCTTCTGCCTCTGGCTGGTGGTGGCCGGACACCTCTACGGCGCGACACTCGGACCGGAGGCACCGGTCTCCATCGGCGCCTTCCTCGGCGACCTCGCCAGCGGTCCGGGGCTGGTGATGATCGTGCTGGGTTGCGCGATCGGCGGGGTCTTTGCCCTGGCCGTCCTGGCCACCAGCGTGGTGTCCTTCCCGCTCCTGTTGGACCGGGCGGTGGGCCTGCCGGTGGCGGTGCTGACCTCGGTGCGTGTCACGCGGGAAAACCCCCGCGTGATCCTGACCTGGGGCGCCATCGTCACGGTGGGCCTGGTTCTGGGCAGCATTCCCGCCCTCATCGGACTGGTCATCGTCCTGCCCGTGCTGGGACACGCGACCTGGCATCTCTATCGCCGCGCCGTCGCCTGAACGCACCGGGGCGCGAACCAGCGCCGCGCCCCAGTTTCTTTGGGCCCAAAATACCTCCGGGGGTGAATTGGCCAGCGGCCAAGAGGGGGCAGCGCCCCCTTACCCGGCCACCTTCAACACGATCTTGCCGATGTGGCCCGAGCTTTCCATGCGCGCATGCGCTTGGGCGGCCTGGTCCATCGGGAACTCGCTGTCCATCACCGGAGCGACCTTGCCCGCGTCCAGCAGCGGCCAGACCTTTTCCCGCAAGCTGTCGGCGATTCGCGCCTTGGCCAGGTCGCTTTGCGGGCGCAGGGTGCTGCCGGTGATCGTCAGGCGCCGCACCATGACCAGCGCAAAGTTCAGCTCGACCTTGGGACCTTGCAGAAAGGCGATCTGCACCAGCCGCCCGTCCTCGGCCAGCGCCTTGACGTCGCGCGGCAGGTAGTCGCCCCCCACCATGTCGAGGATCAGGTTCGCGCCGCCCTCTTCCTTCATCACCGCCACGAAATCCTCGTCGCGGTAGTTGATCGCCCGGTCCGCGCCCAGATCGGTACAGGCCTTGCACTTGGCGTCAGAGCCTGCCGTGGCAAAGACCCGCGCGCCAAAGTGATGGGCCAACTGGATCGCCGTCGTGCCGATGCCGCTGGACCCGCCGTGGACCAGAAAACGCTCACCGGCCTGCAATCCGCCACGTTGAAAGACGTTGGACCAGACGGTGAAGAAGGTTTCCGGCAGGCAGGCCGCTTCTTTCATCCCCATGCCCTGCGGCACCGGCAGACAATGGGCGGCGGGCGTGGCGACATATTCCGCGTAACCGCCCCCGGGCAGCAGCGCGCAAACCTTGTCGCCGAGCGAGACGGAATCAACCCCTGCGCCCAGTGCCACCACCTCGCCAGAGGCTTCCAGCCCCGGCAGGTCCGAGGCGCCGGGAGGCGGCGCGTAGCTGCCCGCACGCTGCAGCGCATCGGGGCGGTTGACCCCGGCATAGGCAACCTTGATGACCACCTGCCCTGCCGCCGGTTGCGGCATCGGGCGTGTCGTCGGTTTCAGCACCTCTGGCCCGCCCGGCTCTGTGATCTCGATCGCGCGCATGGTTTCGGTCATGGTTCAACCTCCCTGTTTGCGGATTTGGTAGCAAGCAGGGCCGGGGCGGCAAAGCGGTTTCCCGGGCCACCCCCTGCGCCGATTGCGCGCGGCAGGCCCTCGGGTCAGCGGGGAACGGTATGCCCCCCCGGCACGTCGGAGCCTTCCCCGGAAGGCGCCTGCACCCGGTCCAGGATCTTTGCCGGGCCAGCCATCAACCCGCTCAGGAACCGGTTGCCGCGCACCTGCGCCTTGGCCTTTTCAAAGCGCATCACGTCCTCGATCCGGCGATCCAGGAAGGCCCATGTCGCCTCGCTGCCCAGCGAATCGTCGCCCAGCCAGTAAAGCACGGTCGAGGAATAGACCCCCGAAAGCGTCGCGCGCTTGGTGTACCAGTTGAAATCGCGCGAGGTGTCCCCCAGCGCCGTCCAGATCGCGTCCGCGGTGCCCCAGATCAGCCGGGCGCCATCGGGCGCATAGATCGGCAAGGCGAACAGGGTCGTTCCGCGCCGCACCGCCTCGCGGTCCTCGGCGGCCTCGATCCGGGCGCGCACGGCAAAGGCGACCCGGTCGCGAAAGCGCATCTCGTCCAGGTCGGCCTCTTCGATCCGGCGCAGCATTTCGGCATCGCCGCACTTGTGATAAGCGACGGCCAGGTCCACCGCGCCGCGCGGAAACAGGCCGCGGCCCACCACCGGGTCCACCCCGGCGTCGGAAACCGCCGCGCGAAAGCTCGTTTCGGACCAGCCGTCGAAGGGCACGTGCATCAAGGCGGCGTCCAGAATCTTGTCTGCTGTGTCGGGCATGGAACGGGTTCCTCTCGTTGCGGCATCACTCTAGACAACTAGGCCAGTGGTTGCTATACGGCCACCTCCTGCAATTCTCCTTGCAACTCAAATCTAGAAAGGTGGTGACAACCACATGCAGGTCAGTGTTCGCGACAACAATGTCGATCAGGCGCTCCGCGCCCTGAAGAAAAAGCTGCAGCGCGAAGGCGTTTTCCGCGAAATGAAGCTTCGGCAGCATTTCGAGAAACCCTCCGAGAAGAAAGCCCGTGAAAAGGCCGAGGCGATTCGCCGCGCCCGCAAGCTGGCGCGCAAAAAGGCCCAGCGCGAAGGGCTGCTGTAAGCGACCGAACGCAATTTGAGACACGAACCCCTGCGGCCCGCTCGCGGGGGTTTTTCTTTTTGGCGCGGTGTCATGCTTGCCTTGGACAAGCGCGGGTATTCCCCACCTTGTTCACGCCCCCCAAGCCATCATAATCATCGCAAGATGGACTCTCTATGCCCGTGAGGGGACGATGACACAGCTTACCCGTTTCGTATTCCTGGCTTTTCTTGCAAGCCTGACAGCCGTCCCGGCGCCGGGCCGGGCGCAGGACATCAGCCGGGTGATCGCACTGGACGCGCTGGCCGGAACCGATCCGTTCCAGGCCCTGCAACAGGTCGATATCGCGCTGAGAGATCCGCTTGTCCTGGGCACGCCGCCCAAGATGCGTATCCTGGTCGACCTGATGCAGCTTCGGGCCGACCTGCTGGACGGGCTGGGCTATGTTCAGGCCGCCGATGCCTGGGCCGATCTGGCCCGCACCCGTGCCTTTGCCCGGACCGAACTGGGCGAGGACCCGGTGCCCGCCTTCCTCAAGGCCGCCGACATTTATGAGTCGCAGGGCGCCATCGGCTCGGCCCGCACAATGATCGAAGCCGCGATTACCGCCGAGGAAGAAACCGGCCGCGGCGATGCGGTGCTGCGCGACCTTTATGCCGAACTCATCCGCCTGGCCGAACTGATGGGAGATGACGCCGCCGCCGACCGGGCCCGCGCCGCATTCGAAGCGCTGGCCTCGCCGTCGCTCGAGACATCTTTTGCCGGCGACGACGACGGGTTCCACGCGGTCGATGTCTACTATGCCACCGACCGCGCCCGCAGCGGCGATTCGCATCCCGCCCGCTTTTACGGTGGTGAACGCGGCGACCGACTGGAACTTGGCATCGCCACGGTCACGATCCCCAGTATCCACGTCGCCGGACAGGTCGAGAAACCCTCGATCTGGCGGCTGGAATTCCGCGCAAACCCGTCCAAGCACATCCTGCTGAAATCGGTCGAGCCAGTCGATCCCGACAGCTTTTACGGACGTCTGCAGGACGAATTTCAGGAAGACGGCCAGCGCGACCTTCTGGTCTTTATCCACGGCTACAACACCAGTTTCGAATATGCCGCCCAGCGCACCGCCCAGATGGTGCATGACATGGGCGACGGCACCGTTCCGGTGCTCTTCTCCTGGCCGTCGCGCGACACGACCATCGGCTACAACGCCGATGCCGCCGTTGTGCGCCTGTCGGGTCGACGCCTGGCGCGGTTCCTCGAGGACCTCGTGCTGCGCTCCGGCGCTCGCTCGATCAACGTGGTCGCGCATTCGATGGGCAACCGCGCCCTGACCGATGCGCTGGAGATCATGGCCCTGCGCCGCGATGCGCGTCCCGGTGATCAGCCGATCCTCGACCAGGTGATGTTTGCCGCGCCCGACGTGGATGCCGAACTGTTCGGCGCGATGGCGGGCACCTTTGCGCCGCTGGCGCAGCGCATGACGCTTTATGCCTCGTCCACGGACTGGGCGCTGGTGTCCTCGGGCAAGCTGCACGGCTCCGCCCCGCGCGCGGGGCTGGGCGGGGACGTGATCCTCGCGCATCCGGCCTTTGACAGCATCGACATGACCTCGCTGGGCGACGACATGCTGGCGCACAACTATTTTTCGAACGACAGCTCGGCACTGGTCGACATCATGACTCTGTTCTGGCGCGACGTGCCGCCGGAACGCCGCTGCGGGCTGCAGGCGCGCCCCGCGCGCGATGGCACCGTCTGGGAGTACAGAGAAGGGGTCTGTCCCTCGAACGACCTGATCGGCGTGATCTCTTACGCCCAGTCGCGGCACCTGCGCACCAGCAACGAGCTGCGCACCCTCGTCGCCGATCTCCTGTCCGAGGAAAGCCGCGTTGAACGGGTGATGAGCGTGCTTGACCAGATCCTCGACGCGGTTCGCTGATCCGGCAGACATGACAAAAGAAAGGCGGCTGCACCTTCCGGTACAGCCGCCTTTCTTTTTCCGGTTCGGGTGACGCCCCGGAGGCTCAGCTTGGTCCCACCATAAAGCAGGTCATCTGCCGCGCCTGAAGCCTGCGGCAGGCCAGTTCGGCCCCGTCCCGCGTCATCCCCATGAACATCGCGTCGAAGCCGGTCTTGCCACGCACCACCTTGCGCAGCGCATCGTCCAGCGTTGCGGTTTCCGTGAGCCCGGTCTTCAACAGCATCTTCTGCGCCAGGTATTCGTTCGGGAAACGACCTACGTTGATGCCCCAGTGCCGCCCGCCGGAGGTCGACAGGCGGGTGACGACCTCGGCCTTGCGCGCCGGTGTCGGCGTGTCCTTGAAGCTCAGCGTGGCGGCGGCCGCCGCAACCGACTTGGGCCGCTGCACCGGTTTCTTCGATTCCGCCGGGGCCGAGACATCGGCGACATCGGCCACGACAACCACACCCGGATCGTCAGGCGCGGGATCCGGCGCGGTGTCAGAGGCCAGCACGATCTCCTGCAATTCGCGTTCGATATCCTTGCCGACCGAGGCCACCAGTGGCGCCACCAGGTTTGGGTCCACCGTGCTGCCGGGCCGTGCCTTTGGCCGAAGGCTACGAGTGACGGCGGCAGAAGCGACGCGGATCGACTTGGCCCGTGTCCCCGGCGCGGGATCGGACGTGTTTGCGACCACGATACCGCCCGCTCCGGCCCCTTTGCCCAGGTAGGGCGGACGGTCCGGCTTGTGCAATTTTGCCCAGGTCGGGGATTTCTTGAACCCAAGGTCCAGCAGCTCGGCCACCCGCGCATTGCGCGAGGCGGTCGACCGGCCACCAAAGACGGTGGCGATCACCCGTTCGCTGCCGCGTTCCGCCGAAGCCACGAGGTTAAATCCAGCGGCCCGGGTGTACCCCGTCTTGATCCCGTCTGCGCCCCGATAGGAACTCAGCAGCCGCGAGTTGGTGTGGCGGACCTTGCGCACGCCGGCATCTGCGGTCTTGCGCGAGAACAGGTTATAATACTGCGGGTAATCGTAGATCACATGCTGGCCCAGGATCGTCATGTCACGCGCCGTCGACAGGTGCCCGCTTTCGGTCAGGCCGTGCGCGTTCTTGAACGTGGTGCGTGTCATGCCCATCGCCTTGGCCGTGCGGTTCATACGGCGGGCAAAGGCGGCCTCCGATCCCTCGATCGCCTCGGCGATGGCGGTGGCGGCGTCATTGGCGGATTTCACCGCCGCTGCGCGCACCAGATACCGCAGCTTGATCTGCTGACCGGGCCGCAGGCCCAGCTTCGACGGCTCTTCGGCGGCGGCCTTGCGCGACACGGTGATCAGCGTGTCCATCGTCAGTTCGCCGTTCTGCACCGCCTCGAAGGCGATATAGAGCGTCATCATCTTGGTCAGAGAGGCGGGATGCAGGCGGGTATCGGCGTTCTGCGCATGCAAAACCTTGCCGTTGCGTGCGTCTATCACCAAGGCTGCATAGGGTGCAGCCGCTACGCTGAGCGGCAACAGAATTATGAGCCACACGAACATGAAGAAATACAGGCCCCAATGGCCTGACTGCCTGCGACGTCCCGTCACGATACACTGCCTTTCTGCCTCGTCCCCCCGATTTTTCGGTTGGGGTTTTTTGCTTTTGCCCCGACCGCATTTTGCGCGGCCGTGGTTAATACAATGCTAACACGAAACGCACTTCAAGAGAAGCGGGCAATGCCCTGATATTCATAGGTTTTTATCATTGTGAAGACGCTAGATGTAGCGGGTCAATACGCATTCAGCCCCTAGACCGTCCATTGGGGCGGGATTGTGGCGAAATATGGCCGAATTGTGGCGACTCGGCGCGCCGCGCTTTCAGCCGATCTCTTCGACAAGGTCGGGCAGGTCGCCCAGATCGGTCAGGGTGCGGAATCGCGGCGCCTCGGGCGGCTCGGCATGTTCCAGCGCCCAGGCCAGGTCATGCGGCACATGCACGCCCCAGGCCCCGGCCTCGATGGCGGGGACGACGTCCGATTTCATCGAGTTGCCCACCATCATGGCCGCCCCGGTACCGCCCGGCAGCGCACCGAAGATGCGCGCATAAGTGTCGGGCTGCTTGTCCGACACGATCTCGACCCCGTCAAAGAGGTCTCCCAGCCCCGACTGTGCCAGCTTGCGTTCCTGGTGCAGCAGATCGCCCTTGGTGATCAGAACCACGCGATGCGTATCGGCCACCGCTTCGACCGCGTCCTGCGCGTGGGGCAAGAGCTCGATCGGGTGGGCCAGCATGTCACGCCCCGCCGCCATCAGGTCCGAGATGACAGAGGCCGGCACCCGCCCCTCCGTCACCTCGATGGCGGTTTCGATCATCGAGAGGACAAAGCCCTTCACCCCGAATCCGTAGTGCCCGATGTTGCGCCGCTCTGCCGCGACCAGACGTTCGGCCAGGTGATCCTTTTCTGCGTAGTCGCGCAGCAGGTCGGCGAATCGTTCCTGAGTCAGCACGAAAAAGCGTTCGTTGTGCCACAGGGTATCGTCCGCATCGAAACCGATTGTTTGCAGTTTTTTCGGCATCCTGTATGCAGCCGCGAACGGCCCCCTTTTCGCCAACGTCCCCTACCCTATATACAGGGGCCGTAGACGGAAACCCAAAGCGCGATTGCCCTGATGACAGACGCCCACTTCACACGGACGTTCATGATGACCGGCACCCCGCCCGATGACGGCGAGGGTGACGCCGATATCGCCGTGAAGACCAAGCCCAGGACCAAGCGCCCTCCTCTCTACAAGGTGCTGCTCCTGAATGATGACTACACGCCGATGGAATTCGTCGTGCATGTGCTGGAGCGGTTCTTCGGCATGACGCATGCGCAGGCTTTCGAGGTCATGTTGACCGTCCACAAGAAAGGTGTCGCCGTGGTCGGCGTCTTCAGCCACGAGATCGCGGAAACCAAGGTGGGACAGGTGATGGACTTTGCCCGTCGCCACCAGCATCCCCTGCAGTGCACCATGGAGAAGGAATAGGCGCCCGCGCCCGTCCGTCCCATGTCCACCGATCGCCTCTCCTTCGCCCTCGCCTCCGGCGGCCTTTCCCTGCCTGACGACGGGCGCATCGCCCTTGTCGGTGCACCGGGCGATACCGCACTCGACGGGCTGGACCCGGCCCGCGTCGAGGTCATCCAGACCTTCTTTCCCGATCACGCCGCCTGGCAGCAGCGGGGCATCACCGTCCGGACCACGGCTGACGGCCCTTATGCCGCAGTCGTTGTCACCCTGCCCCGCGCCCGCGACCTGGCCGAGGACCGGATCGCCCGGGCCAGCGCGCTGGCGCCCGGCGGGCTGGTGGTGGTGAACGGCGCCAAGACCGACGGGATCGAGGCTGTGGCCAAGGCCCTGCGCGGCCGCGTGACGCTGCAAGGCCAGGTGTCCAAGGCGCATGGCAAATGCCTCTGGCTCGAGGGCGGCGCCGATCTTTCTGACTGGCGGCACGACCCGGCCCGCCTGCCCTCGGGCGACCTGACCGCGCCGGGCGTCTTTTCCGCCGATGGTCCCGATCCCGCCAGCGAGGCATTGGCAAAGGCCCTGCCCGCGACGCTCAAGGGACGCTTTGCCGATCTTGGCGCCGGCTGGGGCTGGCTCTCGCGCCAGATCCTGACCCATGAAGCCATCACGGAGCTGCATCTGGTCGAGGCCGAGAAGACCGCCCTCGACTGCGCGCGCGAAAACGTCACCGATCCGCGTGCGCAATTCCACTGGGCCGATGCAACGGACTGGACGCCCCCCAGCGCGCTGGACGGCGTCATCATGAACCCGCCCTTTCACCAGGGCCGCAAGGCGGACCCGGACATCGGCCGCGCCTTCATCACCTCCGCCGCACGCATCCTTGCCCCGCACGGACGGCTCTGGCTGGTGGCCAACCGCCACCTACCCTACGAGGCCACATTGGCCGAGACCTTCCGTGAGACCACGGAAATTGGCGGCGACAATCGGTTCAAGATCCTTCAGGCCGCCCGCCCCTCTCGTCATCGGCGCTGAACCCGGCTAGCTTGACCGGACAATCCTCACGAGGCCCCCATGAGTTTCTCCATCGAAGGCAAGACCGCGATCGTGACCGGCGCCGCCAATGGCGTGGGCCTGGCCATCGCACGGCATTTTGCCAACAAGGGCGCCAACGTCATGCTCGCCGACATGGACGAGCCGCAGCTGGCCAAGGAATGCAAGGGATCCGACGACGACAGCGCGATCCGCTATTTCGCGGGCGACCTGCGCGAGCGCCTGACGATGGCGAATCTGCTCTCTGCCACGCTGGACGCCTTTGACCGGGTGGATATCCTGATCAACGGCTCACGCCAGTTGCTGACCTCCGATCCGCTGGACCTGGAGGATGACACGATGGAAACGCTGCTGTCGCAGAACCTGACCACGGCCTACCGCATGACCCAGCTGGTCGCCCGGCGCATGATAAAGCAGGCGGCGGGACAGGAAGAAGGACAGGTGGGCGCTATCGTCAACCTCTCGTCCATCGCCGCGCGCCGCACCCATCCCGAACTGTTGGGCTATTCCGTGTCCTGCGCCGCGCTGGACCAGATGACCCGGTCCATGGCGGTGGCGCTGGCACCGCACCGTATCCGCGTGAATGCCGTGGCCTTTGGCTCTGTCATGTCCTCCAGCCTCAAGGACACCCTGCGCGAGCACAAGAGCTATCGCTCTGACATCGAGGACCACACGCCGCTTGGCCGCATCGCCGCCCCGCGAGAGCTGGCGGAGTCGGTCCAGTTCCTGTCCTGCGAGGGCGCGGGCTTTGTCACCGGCCAGATCATGACGGTCGACGGCGGACGCACCCTGCTGGACCCGGTGGCTGCCCCCGCGCACTGACGCTTGTCGCACGCGCGCCTCTGACCTAGACATCCCTGAAAAGGGAGAGCACCGCATGATGGACACCGAAAAGGACCGCGCCAGCAGCTGGTTCCGCCAGTTGCGCGACAAGATCGTTGCCGCTTTCGAAGGGCTGGAGGACAGCCATGCCACAGGCCCTTTCTCCGACGCCCTCCCGGGACGGTTCGAGGTGACAGAAACAAAGCGCGCTTCCGACGACGGCTCTGACGCGGGCGGCGGGCTGATGAGCGTCATGCGCGGCGGTCGTGTCTTTGAAAAGGTCGGCGTGAACGTTTCGACCGTCTACGGCACCCTTGGCGAGGCCGCGCAAAAGGCGATGGCGGCGCGCGGCGTGCCGGGCATGGACACGGACCCGCGTTTCTGGGCTTCGGGCATCTCCCTTGTCGCCCACATGCAGAACCCGCATTGTCCCGCGGTTCACATGAATACCCGGATGTTCTGGACGCCGGGCGCCTGGTGGTTCGGCGGTGGATCGGACCTGAACCCCTGTATCGAATACGACGAGGATACAGCCCATTTCCACGCCACGCAGAAGGCGCATCTGGATCCGCATGGCGATACGCTCTACCCCGAGCTGAAGGCCTGGGCGGACGAGTATTTCTACATCCCCCACCGCCACCGCGCGCGGGGTGTCGGCGGCATCTTCATGGACGACCGCAACACCGGCGATTGGGAGGCGGATTTCGCCCTGACGCAGGACATCGGCCGCGCCTTCCTGCCCGCCTACCTGCCGCTGGTCGAAAAGCGGCGCGTGCAGGATTGCACCGAGGATGACAAGGACACCCAGTTGATCCATCGCGGTCTCTATGCCGAATACAACCTGGTCTACGACCGGGGCACCAAATTCGGACTGGCCACCGGCCATGATGCCAACGCGGTGCTGATGAGTCTGCCACCACTGGCAAAGTGGGTCTGAGCGCGGGACGGCGGTGAGCGGTTTCGACCTCGATCTTTACTTGGACCGGTTGGGGATCGACCCCGTGCCGGTCACTGCGCAGGGTCTGGCCCGCCTGCAATCGGCTCAGATCCGGCGCATCCCCTTCGAGGACATCGATCCCTTCCTGGGGATCGCCCCCAGCGTGGGGTCAGAGCAGGTCACCGACAAGATCCTGCATCGGGGACGCGGCGGGTATTGCTTTGAACAGAACCGGCTGTTTCAGGATGCCTTGCAGGCGCTGGGTTTCGACGTGACACGGCGCCTGGCTCGGGTTCGCAAGGGCGCGGCACGGGGTGGCGCGCGGACACATCTGCTGCTGATCTGCCGGATCGAGGGCACAGACTACCTCGCCGACGCCGGGTTTGGCGGGCCGACACCGCTGGAGCCCCTGCCTCTGCGCATGGATACTCCGCAGGAGGCTACAAACGGCCATTACATCCTGCGTGACGATCCCGAAACTGGCGAGCGGGTACTTTTGCTGCGCAACCCCGGGGAAGAGTTTGCGCTGTATGGATTCGATGACGCCCATGTCAGTGACAGCGACATCGAAGCCGGGAACTTTCTCTGCACGCACTGGCCGCAGGCGCCCTTTCCGCATCACCTCATGGTCAAGGGCTACGATGGGGATACCCCCTTGGGCCTGATGGATCGACAGGTGAACGAGGCGGGCGAGAAACGCCTGCTGACCAGCGCAGAGGCTCTGCACCATGCCCTGTGCGTCAGACTTGGCCTCGTGCTGCCGGATGCCACGGTGCAGGCCGTCTGGGACCGCATCACGACGCTGGAAAACGCGCCGTAGGGCGGGGTTCACCCCGCCACTCCCTTATTGTCCTGCCACCACACTGGGGCTTGTCCGCGCAAGGTCAGCTCTCACGCCTCGCGCCAACCTCCCGGCGCGATTCCTTCCAGCGTCCAGTCCCCGACCGACCAGCGCACCAATCGAAGGCAGGGCAGACCGACATGTGCGCTCATGCGCCGCACCTGCCGATTGCGCCCCTCGGTAATGGTCAGGCGCAGCCAGGCATCCGGCACCGTCTTGCGGAACCGCACCGGCGGGTCGCGCGGCCAGAGGTCCGGCGCCTCGATCTGATCGCAGCGCGCAGGCCGCGTCGGTCCGTCCTTCAGCGTCACGCCCTTGCGCAGGGCCTCAAGCTGTTCCGGGGAAGGATCCCCCTCGACCTGCACGAGGTAGGTCTTGGGCCGCTTGAACTTCGGGCTGGCGATCTGCGCCTGCAGCCGCCCGTCATCGGTCAGCACCATCAGCCCCTCGCTGTCCCTGTCCAGTCGACCCGCCGGATAGACCCCCGGCACGTCGATGAAATTCGAAAGTGTTGCGCGCGGCGTGTCCGCGTTGCCCTTGTCGGTGAACTGCGAGAGCACACCGAAGGGTTTGTTGAACAGGATCACCCTGGTCATGCCGTCACCTCCGCGCCGCAAAGAATTCCCGCAGCAACTCCGCTGCCGCGTCCCCGCCGATGCCGTCATATATCTCGGGCACATGATGGCACTGCGGATGGGCAAACACCCGCGGTCCCTGCGCCACGCCACCGGATTTCGGATCTGACGCGCCGTAGTACAGCCGCCGGATGCGGGCGAACCCGATGGCCGCGGCGCACATCGGGCACGGCTCCAGCGTGACGTAAAGATCATGTTCCGGAAGCCGCTCGGACCCCAGCATCGAACAGCCCGCGCGGATCGCCAGCACCTCGGCATGGGCGGTGGGATCGTTGAGCTCGCGGGTGCGGTTGCCAGCCTGTGCGATGACCTCGCCCGAAGGCGCGACCAGCACGGCGCCCACCGGCACCTCGCCGCGCCCTGCGGCGGCCCGGGCCTCTTCCAGGGCAAGATCCATATGGCTGCGAAAGATCATGTCACCTGTTAGCCCGACCGGAGGATGGGGGAAAGGCGCTTGCAAGCGCCTTTCAAGGGCCTTCGAAGGCCCTTTCGCCCGGCCCCGCTGCCGCGCTAAAGGACGTGGATGGAAAACAAGACCCCACCCGGAGAGCGAATCGCCAAGGTCATCGCCCGCGCAGGCCGCGCCAGCCGGCGCGAGGCCGAACGCATGATCGTCGAGGGCCGCGTCACCGTGAACGGCGAAGTAATCGACCGCGCGGCACTGAACGTCACCGATGCAGACAAGGTCACCGTCGACGGCACGCCGCTGGAGGCCCCCGAGGCCGCCCGGCTCTGGCTCTATCACAAGCCGACCGGGCTGGTGACGACAACGCGTGACGAGCAGGGGCGGCCCACGATCTACGACGACCTGCCCGACGACCTGCCCCGCGTCATGAGCGTCGGGCGGCTCGACCTCAACTCCGAGGGGTTGCTGCTGCTGACCAATGACGGGGGGATCAAGCGCAAGCTGGAACTGCCTTCGACTGGCTGGCTGCGCAAGTATCGCGTCCGCGTCAACGGCCGCCCGACGGACGAGGTGCTGAAACCCCTGCGCGAGGGCATCGAGGTCGAGGGACAGAAGTTCCAGCCGATGCAGGTCAGCCTCGACCGCCAGCAAGGCGCCAACGCCTGGCTGACCGTGGGCCTGCGCGAGGGCAAGAACCGCGAGGTCCGCCGCGCCATGACGGACATCGGCCTGACCGTGAACCGCTTGATCCGGGTGTCTTACGGACCGTTCCAGCTGGGCCAGATGAAACCCGGCGAGGTGCAGGAGGTCCGCCGCAAGATCCTGCGCGATCAATTGGGGCTGGAGCCCGAGCCGGTGGGCACCGCCAAACCCGCAAAACCGGGAAAGCCCGGCAAACCTGGGCACCCCGGCAAACGGCAGGTCCAGCGCCGCCGCAAGGATCCGAAAAAGGGTTAACGACGGCGCCCGCTGCGGCCCTTGCTTCATCCTTCGTTAACTTTTCTTTATTTTTCCCGGCGCTTGCCCCGATTTCGCCCCGTTTCGCACGAATGTTGTCCTCATGGTGACAACATTCATAGCCCTTTCGATTCTGCTGGCCTCCGCCCTTCTGGTGGTGGGGAACCTGCGCATGGTCGCGGTGGACACCTTCGACGCGGTGGCCACCTATACCCGTCGCGCACGAAAGAACGGGCAGTTGATCCGACATATCGCCTATTTCGCACTCTGGCTGATGATCTTCATCATGAGCTACACCTGAGGAGGCACCGAGGCGGATGGACCATATCCACGACACCGCGGAGATCGCGCCGGACACGGCCCCCGATGGACTGGCTGTTGCCCGTACTCAGATCGAGTCCGGGCTGAACTTCCTCTTCCTCGCCGCCTTTCCCCTGCTCTTGTGGGTGTTTCAGGACTCCTTTGCCGGGATCGCGACAGCGATTGCCCTTCTCTGGGTCTATTCACTGGCCCTGCGCCTGATCGCCGCCGGACAACAGATTCACCATGATTACGACCATGCCGACGTTGCGCGCGCCCCGAGGGTCCCGCGCAAGGTGATTGGTGCCATCCTGATCGGCCTCGTTGTCCTGGTTCTTGCCGGGCACAAGTACGACAACCTATGGATTCCGGGACTGACCGGGGTGTTGGCCACGGGCCTCGCCCTCGCGGCCTTCGGCGCGGACCCCATGCGCGACAAGGGGTCGGAACGGGCCCGTCGCCAGGCGACCCTGGACAGTGTAGAGACATCCCTGGCCTCACTGACCGATCGCGTTGCCGCGCTGGACGACGCCACCCTGACACTCAAGATCGAGGCCGCCCGGCGGCTGGTACTCGGCCCGATGCGGCGGGTTTCCGGAAACCCGGGAACCGTCGAGCGGTTGGACCGGCCCGCCCGCAGGGTCGTCGAGATCATGGAACATGAAATCGATCGGCTTGAGGCCGCTTGGAACGCGCAGGGCCATGTCTTTGCCCGGCGGCGGTTTCTTGCCAAGCTCGATGTCATGACCGACAGCTTTGAAACCTTTGCCATGCAGAACGGCATTCGGGGCTCTCGCGATGCATTTGAACGGCAAGCCGACAAGCTGATCGACAGGATGCCCCGCGAATCCGCCGCCTGAGCCGACAGGGCAGGACTTCCCCCTAGCAAGCGCAGCATTTTGCCCTTAAGTTCCGCCTTGGAAAGGCGCGATAAATGCGCCGACACCCGGGGAGTGCGATGTCTGAAAACGCCTTGCAGAAGGTGAGCTATGTCCTGCTGATCGTGCTGCTTTTCGGAGTGGCAACCGGCTGGCTGGGAGGGCTGTGACCGCATGGCCCGCAAGTTCGGCGGAAAATTCAGCCCCGACGGATCGTCCGACGGCCCTGACGACCGGCCGCACGAGGACCGCCCCGCCTACCACGGCGCCCGGGTCTCGCCCGCGGGCGCGCGGTCGAATGTCCTGTTCATTCCCGGCGTGGTTCTGGCAATCCTGGCGATCAATGATGGCGCCATCGGCATGGCCGCGGGCCTTGCGGGCGCGGCGGCACTGCTGCTGGGTGCCTGGCTCCTGCGCGACGGGCTCATCGCCGAATCCGCTTACCACGAACGCAAGATCGCGCGCCGCCCGGCCATCCCGCGCAAGATTTTCGCCGCCGTCCTTTGTGGCATCGGCGCAGGTATCGCCGCTTGGCGGTCGGAACCCGGTTTGATCGCGCCACTGATCTTCGGCGGTGCCGCTGGCGTGCTGCACATCGGCGCCTTTGGCATCGACCCGCTCAAGGACAAGGGGATGGAGGGGATCGACACCTTCACCCAGGACCGGGTCGCCAAGGTGGTGGACGAGGCTGAAAACTACCTGAACGCCATGACCGACGCGGTGAAACGCGCCGGAGACCGCCAGGTCGAGGCGCGGGTGGACCGCTTTACCGTCAAGGCGCGCGAGATGATCCGAACGGTCGAGGAAGACCCCCGCGACCTGATCGGTGCCCGCAAGTTCCTGGGCGTCTACCTGATGGGCGCGCGCGATGCGACGGTGAAATTCGCGGACATCTATTCCCGCCAGCAGGACCGCGATGCCCGCAGCGATTACATGATGCTGCTGACCGATCTCGAAGAAAGTTTCGACAAGAAGATCGACAAGCTGCTGGCGGACAACAACGAAGACTTGAACGTGGAAATCGAGGTGCTGCGCGACCGCCTGCAACGCGAAGGCGTCCACCTCGAACCAAGATGAATTTATTGAACGGGGGATCCCATGTCTGAAAACACACGTCAGGAAGCCGAAAAGACCGTCGCTTTGGTCGACGAGGTCAACGCCGTCGTTCTGCCCGAACCGGTCGAGGCGAATGCCGTTGTACCGCTCAAGGATGCACCCGCAGAGGTCAGCGGTGAGATCCGTTCGCGGATGGACGAACTGGACATGGCGGATACCAATTCCATCGTCTCCTTCGGCTCCGCCGCCCAGGCCGAGCTGCAGGAAATCAGCCAGGCCATGCTGACCGACGTGCGCAACAAGGACGTGGGCCCGGCAGGCGACAGCTTGCGCAACATCGTCACGACGATCCGCGGTTTCAGCGTGTCCGAGCTGGACGTGCGCCGCGAGCGCAGCTGGTGGGAGAAACTCCTTGGTCGCGCCGCGCCTTTCGCCAAGTTCACCGCCCGTTTCGAGACCGTGCAGGGCCAGATCGACAGGGTCACCGACGACCTGCTGAAGCACGAGCATGTCCTGCTCAAGGATATCAAGTCGCTCGACCTGCTGTATGAAAAGACACTCCAGTTCTACGACGAACTTGCGCTCTACATTTCCGCTGGCGAGGCCAAGATCGAAGAGCTCGACACCCAGACCATCCCCGCCAAGGAGGCCGAGGTAAACGCCGCCGCCGAGAATGACGCGGTGATGATCGCCCAGGAACTGCGCGACCTGCGCGCTGCACGGGACGACCTGGAACGGCGGGTGCATGACCTCAAGCTGACCCGCCAGGTTACGATGCAGTCGCTGCCCTCGATCCGCCTGGTTCAGGAAAACGACAAGTCTCTGGTCACCAAGATCAATTCGACCCTCGTCAACACCGTGCCGCTCTGGGAAACCCAGCTGGCGCAGGCGCTGACGATCCAGCGGTCGAAACAGGCCGCCGCCGCCGTGCGCGACGCCAACGACCTGACCAACGAGCTGCTGACCTCGAACGCCGCCAACCTGCGCGACAGCAACAAGATGATCCGCGAAGAGATGGAACGCGGCGTCTTCGACATCGAAGCGGTCAAGCAGGCCAACGCCGACCTGATCGCCACCATCGAGGACAGCCTGCAGATCGCCGACGAAGGCAAGGCTCGCCGGGCCAAGGCCGAGGAAGAACTGCAGAAGATGGAACACGAACTGCGCGACACGCTCGCCTCCGCCACGTCCCGGCGCGAGGCCGGCGGATCGGTTCCGAGCTGAGGAAGACGATGCAGGGCGGCCTGAAAACAGCACTGGCACTATCGGCTGCCCTGATCTTGTCGGGGTGCGTCGGCTCTGAACTTGCGCCACGCAAGACGGGGGTGAAACCGGCTGCGCGGCCCGCGACGCTGGCCCCCGCCGACAAACCGGCTGCGGACCCCTCGCGCGCCAGCCGTGCCCTGACGCAATACTATGGCCGCGTGCAGAATGACCTGCTGGCGCGCGGCCTCTTGCGCACCGATGGCGGCGGGCCGGACACGGCCTATACCGACACCATGCTGGTACGCAATTTCGCGGCCATCGCGCTCGAAGAGGAATACGAACGCGGCGCCGGCCTGCGGCCCTCTTCCGGCGCGCCCAGTGCGATCAAGAAATGGACGATCCCGGTCCGCATGGCGACGGAATTCGGCCCCGGCGTCCCCAGGGACCAGATCGCCGACTCGCGCGCGCAGGTCGCCTCTTACGCGGCACGCCTGTCGCGGATCACCGGGCATCCGATCTCGATGGTCGACCGCAACCCGAATTACCACGTCCTGTTCATGTCCGAAGACGACGCCGATCTGATCGGGCCGCGCATCCGCGAGATCGTGCCGGACGTGAACCCGACCGCGCTGCGCATCTTCGACAACTTGCCGCGCGGCATCCATTGCGTCGTGGTCGCCTTCTCGCGCAGTCCCGGCGGCTATGACTATGGCACTGCGATTGCCGTCATCCGGTCGGAACACCCGCCGCTCCTGCGCCGGTCCTGCATTCACGAGGAACTGGCCCAGGGCATGGGACTGGGCAATGACAGCCCGCGCGCGCGACCGTCGATCTTCAACGACGACGATGAATTCGCGCTGCTGACGACCCATGACGAAATGCTGCTGAAGATCCTCTACGACCCGCGCCTGAAACCGGGCATGACGGCGGAACAGGCGCTGCCCATCGTCGAGCAAAAGGCAGCACAATTGATGGGCACAAGCGGCCCCAGCTGATTTAGGGAGTGTAACATGGGCATCTGGGATTTCCTGTCGGGACAATTCATCGACGTCATCCACTGGACCGATGACAGCCGCGACACGATGGTCTGGCGGTTCGAACGCGAGGGCCACGAGATCAAGTACGGCGCCAAGCTGACCGTGCGCGAAGGCCAGGCGGCCGTCTTTGTCCACGAGGGCCAGCTGGCGGATGTCTTCACCCCCGGTCTCTACATGCTAGAGACCAACAACATGCCGATCATGACCTCGCTGCAGCACTGGGACCACGCGTTCCAGTCGCCGTTCAAGTCCGAGGTCTATTTCGTCAACACCAACCGTTTCACCAACCTGAAATGGGGCACCAAGAACCCGATCATGCTGCGGGACCCGGAATTCGGGCCGACCCGCATCCGCGCCTTCGGCACCTATTCGATCAAGGTGGCCGATCCCGCGCTCTTCATGACGGAAATCGTCGGCACCGACGGCGAATTCACGATGGACGAGATCAGTTTCCAGATCCGCAACATCATCGTGCAGGAGTTTTCCAAGGACATCGCCGCCAGCGGGATCCCGGTGCTGGACATGGCTGCCAACACGGGCGAAGTCAGTGAGCTGATCCGCAAGGCCATCGACCCGGTGATCCACCAGTACGGGCTGGAACTGGCCGAGCTTTATATCGAGAATATCTCGCTGCCGGAGGCAGTGGAAAAGGCGCTGGACGCGCGCACGTCGCGCGGGATCGCAGGCAATCTCGATGATCACATGAAATGGAAGGCCGCCGAGGCGATGGGACAGGGCGGCGCGATGGACCAGTCGATGGGCATGGGCTTTGGCGCCGGTATGGGGATGCAGATGGCCAACGCGATGGGCCAGCAAGGCCCCTGGGGCGCCGCGCCCCAGCAGCAAGGCCGCCCGCAGCCCGCCGCCGCGCCGATGGCCCCGCCGCCGCCGCCGGTTGAACACGTCTGGCACCTGGCCAAGAACGGGCAGACCTCCGGCCCCTACTCCAAGGCGGACCTGGGCAAGATGGTCGCCAGCGGCGAACTGACCCGCGAAACCCACGCCTGGACGCCAGGCCAGGACGGTTGGAAACGCGCCGGAGAGGTGCCGGAACTGGCGCAGCTCTTTACCGTGATGCCGCCGCCGCCCCCGCCGATGTAAACGCCCGAGGCTCACGCATAACGCAGTCCCGGGCTTGACCCGGGACCTCTTGCGCCCCCGCCTTGCCCCGCGCATCGCGCAGACCAGAGACGAGACCGCCCATGCAGATCGCCATGACCGATTTCGCGCGCCGCAACTGGCAACCGCGCGCCAGCGGCACACTGATCGAGGGTGTCTCACCCGAGGACTTGACCAGGCGCTGCAACGCCGCCTTGGCCGGGGGTGCCGCGCTGGTCGATGGCTATGCGCCCTTCTGCAAGCACCTGTTCCTTGAGAACGACACCGCCACACGTTGCGGATTTGCCCCCATCACTGCGGATAACGCCCACCTGCTGCGCAGCGGATACGCCGCCCGGCGCGAGGGCGAGATGGCGGTCTTGGAACGCTGGTTCGAGGGTGAGGCCCCCGTCGCCCTCTGGCTTGACGTGATCCTCTACAGCCACGCGCAACTGGTGGCCGAGGCCGCCGACTATCCCGAGGAACAGGGCGTTCCCGAGTGTGAATGGGGCGTGGTTTCGATCATCGGCACGCTGGAGCCGGTCGAACCGACGATGCCGCCGATCACCCAATGGCGCAACGCGCTGGGGCGCGCGGCGGGCGGATCGGGCCAGACGCTCGACCCGGTGGCCTATGACACCGCCGTGGCCTTCTGGGACCGCCACGCCGCCGTCAGGCCGCCAAAGAGCACCTGACCGCACCGGCGGCACGATCCTACCGCGTCAGCAGGCTCAGCATCGGCGGAGCAGTACAGGCATCGGCGGGAAAGTCGAAGTCTTCCACGCGGATCGCCGGAAACGGCTCTGCCGGCGCCATCTGGCTCTCAACGATCAGCTTGTTGTCGATGCAGATATCCTGCGCTGCGTTGCCGATGTTGAAGCCGAACCCGCCCTTGCCGCAGTCATTCCCCTCGCCGTTCATGTTCCAGGCCTGCGGCATCCAGATGCCCTGCCCGTCCACCAGGAAAGCCCCGGACACTGGATCGAAATGCAGCCGCCAGCTTGTTTCCTCGTTCAGCATGGTCAGCGCCCAGCGTCCCACCGGTGCGCCCTCCTGGCTGCCCTCGACCACGAAACAGCTCAGATCCTGCGCCAGGACAAAAGGCCCGCTGATGGCCGCGCTGTCGTATTGCAGCGCCCCCTTGACCGCGTACCCGCCGCCGCCCGTCCATTCAAAGGCATAGGTCACGGGCTCTGCCACGGCGACCCCCGCCATCCATACCAGCCCCAGGACCGGGACCAGACGTAGCTTCATTCGATCGCTCCCTTGCCACATGCCGTCACGCTAGCCTTCGCGCGGCGCTGCGCCAAGAGCGGGCAACCGGGATTTTCCCTTTCCCCGGGACACAATCCGCGCAAGGATGCAGGCAAACGCAACAGATTGATACCTTTTCGACATGAGTGATCTGCCTCCACCACCCCCCTCCGGTGCCCCGCCGCCACCGGCCCCGTCCAGGGGCCCCACGGACGAGCACCGCTTTCCCTGTGACCAGTGCGGCGCCGATTTCCGGTTCGACCCGGACCGGGGCATGCTGGTTTGCGAACACTGCGGCAACACCTCCGAGGTCGATGTCGCGACCGGTCCCTGGGAGGGTGGGATCCGCGAACTGGATTTCCGGGCCGCGATGGACAACCTCCTGCCCCTGCAGGAGATGGAGGAAATCCGCGTTTCCACCTGCCCGAACTGCGCCGCACAGGTCGAATTCGATCCCGACGTCCATTCCGCCGAATGCCCGTTCTGCGCCACGCCCGTCGTCACCGACACAGGCACACACCGCCACATCAAGCCGCGCGGACTGTTGCCCTTCGCACTGGACGAACGCGCCGCGCATGACGCGATGAACGAATGGCTGGGCAAGCTCTGGTTCGCGCCAAGCGGGTTGCAGGAATACGCCCGCAAGGGACGAAAGCTGACCGGCATTTACGTCCCCTACTGGACCTTCGACGCCGACACGAGCTCGGACTACCGCGGCGAACGCGGCACCGTCTACTACGAGACCCGGCAGGTCATGCGCGACGGCAAGATGGAAACCGAGCGCGTGCAAAAGATCCGCTGGACCCGTGTGTCTGGCCGGGTCAAACGGTTCTTCGACGACGTGCTGGTGCTTGCCTCCAAGGCCCTGCCCAAACGCTACACCGACGCGCTGGAACCCTGGGATCTCTCGGCGATGGAACCTTACCGGCCGGAATTCCTGGCCGGGTTCCGGGCCGAAGGCTATCAGGTCGACCTCGACGAGGGGTTCGCCGAGGCCAAGGTCAAGATGGATCAGCAGATTCACCGTGACGTGAAATTCGACATCGGTGGCGACCGTCAGCGTGTGCACGACATCGACACCGAAATGCGCGACATCACCTTCAAGCACGTCCTGCTGCCGGTCTGGATGGCCGCCTACAAATATCGCGGCAAAAGCTTTCGCTTCGTGGTCAACGGCCGGTCGGGCCGGGTGCGCGGCGAACGCCCCTGGTCGGCCTGGAAGATCGCCTTTGCCGTGGTACTGGGCCTGATCGTGGCCGGCGGCATAGGCTACCTGATCGCCATCAACCAATGACCGGGGACGGACGGGTTTTTCATCCGGGGCATGGACCTGCGCCTCAGGTAGCCCATGCCCCGGAACCCCGTCCAGTCAGCGTTTTTTTACCTCGATCTTTTTGCCGCCACCGCTGTCAGGGGCCCGGCGCGGCACGGTGATTTCCAGAACGCCATTCAACACATGGGCTTCGGCCTTGTCCGCATCTGCGTCTCCGGGCAGGCGGAACGACCGGCGAAAGCTGCCGAACTCGCGCTCCGAGAAATACCAGGTGTCGCCCTTGTCCTCGCGGGTCTCGGACTTTTCCCCAGAGACGGTCAGCACCCCCTGATCGACGGTCAGATCGATGACGTCTTCGGCCACACCCGGCAATTCGATCCGGATACGATAGGCTGCGTCATCCGAGGACGCGTCTGAGGCGGGGGTAAGCCAATCCGCCAGCTTGTTCTGGATATGGCGAAAGGGGGCGTAAAGATTGGGCATCAGCCCCGTCTGGTTCGATTCCACCATGACCAACATCTCCTCTTGTCATTGACGGTCATAACGGTCCGAGTCTGCCCCCGTCCGCGCGGTGCGTCCTTGATCCCAAGCAAATTCTGGTGTTGCGTCTGGTACGCGCGGGCTTTGACGCTGAGCGTGTCGCGGTATAGTTAGCGCAAACAACAAACAGGGAGAGCGCCCATGATCCTCTGCTGCGGCGAAGCACTGATCGACATGTTGCCCCGCGAGACGGGCGCCGGGGAACAGGCCTTTGCCCCCTATGCGGGCGGGGCCGTTTTCAACACGGCCATCGCACTGGGGCGGCTGGGCGCGCCGTCCGGCTATCTTGGCGGGCTGTCGCAGGACCTCTTCGGGCAGATGCTGGCCGAGGCTCTGGCGGCCTCACAGGTCGACTACGGCCTCTGCCCGCGCTCGGCCCGACCGACCACCCTGGCCTTCGTCACCCTGACGAACGGGCAGGCGCAATACGCCTTCTACGATGAGAACACCGCCGGGCGGATGCTGTCGGAGGCTGACCTTCCGGAGCTCGGCGATGGGATAGACGCGCTGTTCTTCGGCGGGATCAGCCTGGTTTCGGAGCCGCAGGCCGAAAGCTATGCCACGCTCTGTGCCCGCGCCGGCGACCGCGTGGTGATGATCGACCCGAATATCCGCCCCGGCTTCATCACCGATGAAGCCGCCTATCGCGCGCGCCTGTCGCGGATGCTGTCCCGCGCGGATATCGTCAAGCTGTCGGACGAGGACATGGACTGGCTGGGCACCGAACCGGCCGCCCTGCTGCGCGAGGGCGCGGCAGTGGTTCTGGTCACACGCGGCGCCGAGGGGGTCGATGTCATCACCCGCGAAGGCAAGGCACGTGTCCCGGCCCGGAAAGTCGAGGTGGTCGATACCGTGGGCGCGGGCGACACGTTCAATGCTGGCTTTCTTGCGGGCCTGCACAGGGCCGGCCTGCTGTCTCGCCCCGCGCTTGCCGCAGCATGGGGCACGGATCTCGCCAAGGCGGCGGATCTCGGTGTCCGCGCCGCCGCCGTCACCGTCAGCCGCGCCGGCGCCAATCCTCCCCGGGAGGCCGACCTGTGAGAGCGCTGATCCAGCGCGTCACCTCTGCCAAGGTCGATGTTGGCGGCGCCACGATAGGCGAGATCGGGCCCGGCATGCTTGTCCTGATCTGCGCCATGCAGGGCGACGGCGAGGCGGAGGCTGACAAGCTCTCCGCCAAAATCGCCAAGATGCGGATCTTCCGGGATGAAGAGGGGCGAATGAACCGTTCGCTCCTCGACATCCGCGGCGCAGCGCTGGTGGTCAGCCAGTTCACTCTCGCTGCCGACACGTCACGCGGGAACCGCCCCGGCTTTTCCACCGCAGCACCGCCCGCCGAAGGTGAAAGGCTCTACGAGTACTTTGCCAGCGCCCTGCAGGCGCAGGGCCTGCCCGTCGCCACCGGCCGGTTCGGCGCCGACATGGCGGTGAGCCTCGTCAACGATGGGCCGGTGACCATCTGGATGGATACCGACGGATAGGGCGCAAATGCGGGGGCCAGCCCCCGCACCCCCGAGAGTATTTTCGGAGAGAAGAAGACCAAGGCGCGGCCGTCTGTTTCTTCTCTCGACAAATACTCAAAAAGACTCCGAGCCCAGAGCCGAAGGCGGCGGGCGAGATACAAGGCGCCGCCGCAGGCGGCTCAATCGGGTCACGGTTCGCGGAAGGCCTCGCGCGACTTGTAGAGCGGCTTCAGCAGGTATTGCAGCACGGTTTTCTGGCCCGTGTGCAACTCGGCCTGCGCCTGCATGCCGGGGCGGATTTCCATTGCCTCCTGGCGGTCAGTCAGCGCCGACATGTCCACCCGTACCGTGACCTTGTAGTGCGGCTCTGACTCCGGGCGTCGCTCATCCTTGAAGGTATCGGCAGAGATCACCGAGACGCGGCCCTTCAACGTACCGTAGATCGTGTAGTCATAGGCGGTCAGCTTGATCGTTGCCTCCTGCCCCGGCCGGATACCCGCGATGTCCTGCGGGCGGACCTTGGCCTCGACAAACAGCTCCTCGTCGACCGGGATGATCTGCATGATCTCCTCGCCCGGGCGCACGACGCCACCGATGGTCGTGATCGACAGCTTGTTCACCACGCCATGCATGGGCGAGGTCAGGACCGTCCGGTTCAACTGGTCCTGCGAAGACTTGAGGTTCTGCTGCAAGGTCGCCAGTTCCTTGAGCGTTTCCGAATACTCCTCGGCCCGGACCAGTTCGGTCTGGGTAACGATCTCGTCAAAGGCCTTCTGCGCGTCGGCATGGGCCTTGCGGGCGCGGGTCACCTCGATCAGAGCGACCACCTTCTTGTCCAGGAGGTCTTCCATCAGCTTCCGTTCCGAGGCGGCCTGTTCCAGCACCCTCTCCGCACCTTGCCGGCGCTTGAAGTAATCCGACTGCCGCGCCGCCAGCAGCGCCTGTTCCGAGGCCACCATCTGCGGCGACCGTTGTGCGAGGTCGCGCGGCACCTCGACCACCGAGGCGCCTTGCAGTTCCGCTTCCAGCCTCAGGCGGCGGATTTCCAGCGCGGTGATCTGGTCCTTCAGATCATCCACCGAGGATCGGAACTGTGTCCCGTACAGCCGCGCCAGCACGTCCCCGCGCAGCACCTCGTCGCCCTCCTTGACCATGAGTTCGGACAGGATGCCACCTTCGAGGTTCTGGATGATCTGGGGGCGCGAGGACGAGATGATCTCTCCATCGCCGCGCACGATTTCGTCCAGCCATGCGAAATTGGCCCAGATAATGAAGGCCCAGACCGACCCGGCACAAAGCCATATCGTCAGCGACGGTCCCTTGATGTCCTTCGACAGCTGCGCAGAAAGATTGGTTGCCGTGGTTGCCATTTACGCGGTCCCCGTCTGTGCGGTGCGCAGGTGATCCAGCACCTGGTCGCGCGGCCCGTCGATCGCCATGCGGCCGTTCGACAGGATCAGTGTGCGCGAGGCGAGGCTGAGAATGGGCACGCGGTGGGTCGCAATGACCGCCGTGCGCCCCTCCAGCCAGCTTTCCAGCCGCGAGATCAGCGTCTTTTCCAGCGTCTGGTCCAGCGCCGCGGTGGGTTCGTCCAGAAGGCAGACATCCGGGTCCTGCAGCCAGAGCCGCGCCCAGCCGATCGACTGGCTCTGTCCCACGGACAGACCTTCGCCGCCGTCACGGATGTCGAGGTCCAGCCCCTTGGGGTGCGATTTCACGAATTGCCCCAGTCCGGCGAAATCCAGCGCCTCTAGCAGGCGGTCATCGTCGCGTTCCAGCAGGCTGAGGTTGAGGTTGTCGCGCAAGGTGCCGTGGAACAGCCGCACCTCCTGCCCCAGATACCCGATGGCGCGGCGCAGGTCGCGCGGTTCGATCTGGGCCATTTCCGTGCCGTCGATCAAGATCTTGCCGCTGACAGGAGCGTAGAGCCCGGACAGCAGCTTGAGCAGCGTCGACTTGCCCGAGCCATTGGCCCCAAGGACGGCGATGGTCTGCCCCGGCTGGATCGTCAGCTTGTCCAGGTCCAGCACGGCGGCGCCTTCGGGATCATAGCGATAGCTGGCCTCGCGCAGCTCGTACTGGCCCTGCAGGCGTTCACGACGCAGGTAGTGGCGTGCCTCGGACCTGTCCTGCGGCACGTTGGCGATCCCGTCCAGCCCATCGAGCGCCGCCTTGACGTTGCCCCAGCGGGCCAGGATGCCCGCAAGCTGTGTCAGCGGTGCCAGCGTCCGCGACGACAGGATGCCGACCGCGATGATCGAGCCGACGGTGAACTCTCCGGCGAAGACGAGGTAGGTGCCGGTGATGACCGCCCCCACATAGGTGGCCTGCTGCAATCCCTGGCTCCAGAAGGTCAGGGTGGCAGCCAGGCGGCGTTGATCAGAGGATTTCAGCGCCTGAACGGCACTCAGTTCCTCCCAGACGCGGGCAAAGCGGTCTTCGGCGCGCTGGGTCTTGATCGTGTCCAGCTCGACCACGGCCTCTTGCAGCAGGCGCGATTGACGGGCGCTGGCCCCCTGCATCTCCTGCGTCAGGCGGATCATGCGTTTCTGCAGGAAGAAGCCGGGAATGACCATCAACAGTCCCCCCGCGATCAGGACCCAGACGACGCTGCCCGCGATGGACCAGACCAGCAGCAGAAAGACGAAGATAAAGGGAATGTCCGCCAGCGCCCCCACGGTGGAGGCGGTAAAGAACTCTCGCACCGAGCCGAATTCGCGCACCGCCGCGAACAGCTGCGAGGGAGAGCGCCCGGGCAGGTCCGACCGCATCCCCAGAAGGCGGTTCATCAACAGGCCTTGCACCCCCATCTCGATCTGCCGTCCCGCCCCGTCCAGGAGCTGCGAGCGCGAGACCTTGAGAAGCGCTTCCAGGAGCAGCGCGATCACTGCCCCGGCGGCCAGCACCCAGAGCGTCGCCTCGGACTGGTGCGGGATCACCCGGTCGTAGACCTGCAGCGAGAACAGCGCGACCGAAACGGCCAGGATATTCGCAACGAAGGACCCCAGAGCGACCTCGGCGAAATGCTTGCGAAAGCGCGAGAACTGACCCCAGAACCAATGCGCCTGCCGGTCGGTCGCGGCGTGTACCTCGGACAGGGTCTGCACCGGCGCCTCGGCTTGCAGGATCTGCCCGGCAAAGACCGAGCCGAATTCACCCAGGGAAACCTCGGACCGGCGCGAGGCGGCGGTTTCGTCGTAGATGGTGAGGCCGTGCCCCTCTTGCGAGAGCACCAGCACCGCCTGGCCATTGGCCATCAGCGCCAGCGCGGGCCATAGCCCGGGCACAAGGCTGTCGGGCGTTTCGGCATGGGCCATCAGCCCGGCGGCCTGCAGGCCCGCCGTCAGCGCCCCGGCATCATAGCTGTCCCCCTCGCCGGCGCGGGGCGAGAGGGCTTCGAGAATGTCCGAGAGTTTCGCCTCGATCCCAAGCCGCCCGGCCAGAACGCGGATCAGCGTGGCGCGGGCGCGGGCGCGGTCGGTATGGCGCGGGGCACGGCGGGCGGCGTTGGCGGCGGCCCCGGCGGGCACGGCGCGCAACATGGCCTTGCCGGCCTTTCCTGCCATATCGAACATGCCCGTGCTCACATCTGCGCCCCTTCGGCGAGGGCACCGCGCAGGCGGGCCAGTTCCAGTTCGGCGCGCGCGGCCTTGTATTTCAACGAGATGGCGGTCTCCAGCGCGGCAGCATAGGTTTCATAGACCCCGACCACGTCCATGACCTGCCTCTGGCCGCCGTCATACTGACGCTGGAACAGGTCGAGGTTCTGCTTGGCCTGCCGGGTCAGCAACTCGGCCTCCTTGGCCTGGCGCGTGTAGGCGGCCAATTGGCTGGACTGGCTGCGGATGGCGCGGTCCGCCGTTTCGCGCGCCTTGGCGATCCGGCGTTCGGCGGCTTCCTTGCTGGCCTCGATGGCCCGCAAGTCGGACACCGTGCCCAGCGAAAACAGCGAGTCCGACCCGATGTCGAGACTGCCCAGGGTTCCGCTGTCGCCGACCGACCCGTTGGCCACGAGGCCGGGCAAATGGCTGGCGCGGGCGATCTTGGCCTCGGCCACGGCGATGTCACGTTCGACCTGCGCCCGCAGCACACCCAGCGCGGCCCCGCCCGAGGCATCGCGCAGCCCGCCAAGGCCGCGCACCTCGGCCAGCGGGCGACCCGCCATCGCGTCGAGTTCCTCGAGCGCGGTGCGCGCGGTTTCCAGCGCTTCACCCCGGCGGGCGCGGATGCTGGCCAGTTTCTGGCGCAGCACGTTGAGGTCGGACATGTCCGAGACTCCGCCCCGCACCCTTTCGTTCATGATCCATTCGAAATGGGTCATGTCCTTGAACGCCAACTCCAGATGCGCGGCCAGTTCGCGATTTTCCTCGGCCCGGATATAGAGCTTTAGCGCGTCGTCCACGCGGTCGTTGCCATCCTCGACCAGCTTGACGGCGGCCAGTTCCACATGTGCCTTGGCAAGGTCACGTTCGGCCTTTTTGCGGCCATTGTCGAAAAGCACCTGATTGATGACCAGGTCGGCCACGAAATCGCCCAGCGAGTTCAGCGAGATGCGCGGTCCGATGGCGGGCAGCCAATTGTATTTCGCCGCCTCGGCCCGCAGTTGCGCGACCTGCAGTTCCGCCGCCGCCACCCGGTTGTCCGAGGCGATGACCGCATTGGCGACGCTGGAATAGGGCGTGCCCGGTTCGACGACCGTATCGCGCAGCGCCAAGGCATGGATGACAGGGGCGACCTGCGCGGTATCGGGACGCGGCGCGGAGGCCGCGCGCGCGACGGTCTCTTCCGCCGGCGGTTTTGTCCCGCCGGAGAATCGAGAGACTACTCCCATATCCTTCATGCAGCCCGAGAGCGCGACCGCCACCACGATCATGCTCAGGCCGTGCCTGCCTATCCTCATGTGTGCCCCCGTCTCGGCGCGATTATGGTTATGAAGCGGGATCCGCGGCCCGGTTCTGCGCCGGGCCTGCGGACGGTACTGATACGGTCAGGTGACGCCGTGAACCTGGGTGATGTCGTCCTCGATCAACAGGGTCGCGTCGCCCAGGCTGAAGACGTTGAACCCGTTGCCGTCGTTGCCCTCGGCGATGGCGCCGGTGATCGTCACGCTGTCGTCGGATCCGCCACGGATGGTGACCGTGTCACTGTTTTCCGACAGCGCCTTGATCTGCGCCTCGGTGATGGTGAGGTTGCTGTCCTCTGCGAAATGCAGGTCGATGGTGTCGATCTGGAAATCCGACAGAGCCTCGGCGATGTCGTCGGACATCAGCACCGTGTTTGTCAGCGGATCGTCGGTGACGAGATAAGACCCCGAGGTATTGCCCGCCGCGTCGGTGGACGCCAAAATCAGGTGCGTGCCATCGGCAACAGAGCCGTCAAGGTCAATATAGGTCTGGCCGATCGCCTCGATATCCGTGCTGGCATCGATGGAAACCGCCGTCACATCCGGAGTTCCCGACGGATCGCTCAGCTGGCCAAGGAAAACATTGTCCTCGGTGATCTCTGTCCGGATCAGGTCCACGCCGGCCCCGTCACGGCCATAGCCGGTCCAGTTCAGCGTATCGGGCGCATCGGTGTCCACGCTCAGCGTCTCGGTGATGGCGCGGGTGTTGCCCGCGGCGTCCACCGCCTCGATCAGGACCGGGGCCGACAGCGTGCCCGTGGGAATGGCCGCAGGCGGGATGTCCACCGACCAGTTCCCCGAGGCATCGACCGTGGCCACATGCACCATGCCGCCAACCGTCACGGAGACCGTCGATCCCTGCTCCACCACGCCGGTCAGGCTGACGCCCTGGCTGGCTTCTGCCGCGTTGATGACGCCATCCGGTGTAACCGGATCCGAGGACATGGCCAGCAGGTTGACCTCTGTATCAATGTCGAAATCCACAGAGGTCGTGGCGGTATTGCCTGCCGCATCCGTGGTTTCGATGACCGCGGTCGTGGCCTTTTCTCCCGCCGGGATGTCCCCTGCCGCAAACCCGACGCTCCAGTTGCCGGAGGCATCGACCGTGGCATCGCGGGTCACGCCCTCGAAGGTCACGGAGACGGTGCCGCCCGGCTCTGTCGTGCCGGTCAGGACAAAGCCGTCGCTGGCCTCGTCGGCGTTGATGACATTGTCACCCTCGACCGGCGTGCCGGAGGCGGCAAAGTTCAGCACCTCGGTATCGACCTTTACGCTGTCCGTCCGCGTCAGGCTGTTGCCCGCGCTGTCGGTGATCGTAGCGGAAATATCGGCGGTATAGGTGCCCGGCGCAATCTCTCCCGGGGCGAAGTCCAGCGACCAGTTGCCCGAAGGATCGGTCTGCACCGCATGGGTCACACCGTTCAGCGTGACGTTCACCACCTGGCCCGGGTCCGACGTGCCCTTGATCGTCACCCCGTCCGAGGCTTCGACAAGGTTCACGACATCGTCGCCCTCGACCGGGTCGGGGCTGATGGTCAGCGTGCCCGCCTCGGTGTCGATGGTGACGGGCTTGGTGATGGTTTCCGAGTTGCCCGCAGGGTCGGTCGAAACCGCCGTCAGGGTGACGGTCTGTTCGCCGCTTGGCAGGTGGGCGGGGTCAAAGCTGGCGGTCCAGTTGCCGCCCGCGTCCACCGTCGCCTGTACGGTATGGCCATTCAGCGTCAGGCTCACGCTGCCGCCCGGTTCTGTCGTTCCGGTCAGGACAAGGCCCTGTGCTGCCTCTTCGGCGTTGATGACCGCATCCGCCCCGCCGGGGGTGGAGGTAATGGCAAAGTTGCGCACCAGCGTGTCGATGTCGATGCTGCCGTTCGCGGTGGCGGTATTGCCCGCCGGATCGGTCGAGGTTGCGGTGACGTTCAGCGCGCGCTCGCCAGCCGGGATCTCGGCCGGCGCGAAATCGGCGGTCCAGGTCCCGTCGGCGGCGACGGTTGCCTGATGTGTCACCGTGCCCAGAGTCACCATGACGGTGCTGCCCGGTTCGGCGGTGCCGGTCAGGGTCACGCCGTCGCTGCGTTCGGCGGCGTTGACCACGCCGTCGCCCTCGACACCACCGGTCATGACGGCGACATTGGTTGTCGTGTCGATGGCGATCGTGCCGGTGGCCGTGACCACATTGCCCGCGCCGTCGATGGAGGTTGCCAGCACGTCGAGCGAGGTTTCGCCCTCGGGGATCTCTGCGGCGGGCAGGACCACGGACCAAGTCCCGTCGAACTTGATCGTCGCGTCGTAGGCGGTGCCGTTGACCGTGACAGTCACCGACGACCCGGCGTCCGTCGCCTCGGTATAGCCGGTCAGCAACACACCGTCGGCACGTTCCGCGGCGTTCACCACGCCGTCGCCCTCGATGGAAGCGGTGTAGACCTCGACATGGTTGGTCACGTCGATTTCGAACCCGCCCGAGGCAAAGGCCATGTTGCCCGCCGGATCCGTCGAGGTGACGGTGGCCAGCACCGCGATGCTGTCCGCCTGCCCCGCGTTGGTCGGCAGGACACTGGCCGGGAAGGGCATGGACCACGTGCCATCGGCACCGACTACAGCGGTGGCCGTCTCGCCATACAGGTCCAGCGTCACGGTCGCGCCCGGTTCACCGGTGCCGGTAAAGGCGATCATCCCCGCGTGTTCGGTGCTGTTGACGATACCGTCCACCGCAATGGACGAGGCATCGAGTGTCAGCGCCAGTTCGGTGTCGATATCGACGCTGCCGGTGGCGGTCATGGTATTGCCGGCCAGGTCAGTGGCCGTTGCGTTGATCTCAAGCGCCATCGTGCCGCGCGGCAGGTCGACAGAGGGAATGTCGACGGACCAGCCGCCCGTCGCGGTGGCCGTCGTCGTATAGCTGTGACCGTTGGTCGAGACGACAACCGTGGCGCCCGGTTCCGCCGTGCCCGTCACGGCGACACCTGCATCGGCCTCGCCTGCGTTGATCACGCCTTCGCCGCCGACGATCCCCGTGTTCACGGTCACACCGGTCTCTGTGTCGACGTCGAAGGCATGGCTCATCGTGACGATATTGCCCGCCGGATCGGTCGAGACGATCTGCGCCGTGGTGGAATAGGTGCCGGTGGCCAGATCGCCCTGGGCGAAGGTCACGCTCCAGATACCACCGGCATCGGCGGTCGCGCTGTGTGTCACGCCATCGATGGTCACGGTGACGGTCGACCCGGCATCGGTCGTCCCGGTCAAGGTCACGCCTGCGGCGGCCTCTCCGTCGGAGATCACGTTGTCGCCGGTCAGCGGCATGTTGGTCAGTTTGATGGTGTTCTCGGTGTCCACCTGCACCACGTCATAGACCGTGGTGCTGTTGCCAAAGGCGTCGGTGGCGACAAGGGTGATGTCCTTGCCGTAGGTGCCCGGCGGGAAAAGCGCCGAAGAGAAGTCGAAGAACCAGTTGCCGTTCTCGTCGACGACCGTGGTCTGCGTGCTGTCGTCCACGGTGATCGTCACGGTCGAGCCGGGCTCACCCTCGCCGGTCACGGTGACCCCGTCCTGGTGGTCATCGTCGTTGACAAGATCGCCGGTAGAGACTGTGCCATCGGTCACGTCGACCGGCGGCGGGGTGGTGTCGATCACGAAAGAGGGACCGTCAAGATGGGTCACGGTCCCGTTCGGGTCCGTCACCTTTACCGGGACGTCCGTGTAGCTGCCATCGGGCGGGAAATTCTCACCATCGAATACGATCTTCCAGATGCCATCCTCATCGGCTTCACCGGTCAGGGTGATGCCGCCGATGGTGATCTCGATGATCGACCCGGGGGTGGCCGTGCCGGAGATCGTAAGGCCCGGCGTGTCGCCGCCGTCGATGGCGTAATCCGCGTCGGGGTCGTCTACTGTGGGCGGGGTCCAGACAAGACCGCCGCCTCCGCCGCCTCCACCGCCTCCGCTGTCACCGTCGCCGCCAGTCAGCAGCGCGGCACCGCCCAGCGCGGCCGCGCCGAGCCCCGCGGCACCAAGGCCGCCCATGCCGATCAGGCCGGCGGCCAGCATGCTGACCTCGTTGCCTTCGTCCACGGGCACCGGCGCCTCTGCGACCACGGTCGGTTCGTTGATGAAGATGAGCGCGTCGGTCGGGCTCCACTTGCCCCATTCCTCGGTCGGGCCGTACTGGGCGAAAAGCGCCCCGCCATCGGCCTCGACGAATGTGACCTCGTTCAGTATGCCATATGCGCTGAGATACAGCGTGCCACCCGCATCACCGCCGTCGAAGTAATTTTCGAGCACAACCACACGGCCATCGGCCAGGGTTATCAGCAGGTCATTCGCGGCACGGTCGTAGCCGCGCACATCCGTCTGACTGATGTTCAGGGAGATTTCCTGGCCGCCGGAGGCGTCGATCAGGTAACCCTTACCCTCGCCGTTGACTTCGCCACGTTCTAAAATGCCCGCACGAGTACGGGTCACGAATCTAATCGCGTTCATAATCACACCGCTCTACCTCAGTGTCCGCCTGATTTTTATGTGGCGGACTTGTTATTTCTCATTGCGAATTAACCGATTTTTGACGCTCTCGCTACAGAGAATTTCCCGATTCGGGCGATATGAGGGCGAAACCGGGGCGCCATGCGCCAAATATGGCACGAGTTGTGGCAAAAATGTGGCGCCTGCCAACGGGACGCGTTTGCCCTTGTCCACCCTGCCTTTCCGTCCGGAAACGGGGTGGACCGGGACGCGCGCATCTAGGATGGTGCCCGCGGCCAGCCAGGAAAGGATGTCGGGTTCTCCGCCCAAGGCCAAGGCGGACCCGGCTGCGATATGAGCCAGATGACGCAAGACTTCGATCCCGCACAGACTGATGGCCGCGCCTTCCGCGATGCCCTGGGCCGTTTCGGCACCGGGGTGACCGTGATCACCTGCGCCACGACGACCGGGCCGCTTGGCATCACCGCCAACAGCTTTTCCTCGGTCTCCCTCGATCCGCCGCTGGTGCTCTGGGCCCCGGCGAAATCCTCGTCGCGCTATCCGTTCTTCATGGCGGCTGATCGGTTCGCGATCCATGTCATGGGCGCGGACCAGTTCGATCTCTGCCGGGCCTTCGCCCGCGACGGCGATGCCTTTGATGCCTTCGACTGGCGTCCGAGCGCGACCGGTGTGCCGCTGATCGAGGGCTGCCTTGCGCGTTTCGAATGCCGCCAGGCGGCGGCGCATGATGGCGGCGATCACTCGATCCTGCTGGGCCATGTCGAACGGGTCAGCGCCCGTGAGGGCGCACCGCTTTTGTTTCAGGGCGGGCGCTACGGCGGTTTTGCCGCTGACTGACTGCCCTGATCGCCGCAAGAAGCCGCATTGGCAGGCAATTTCAGCGATGCGCCCGGACCGGGAGCGATTTCCGTTACAGAAAGCCCTTGTATCCCTTGGTGAAAGAAGGTTCGGGAAATTCCCGTCTTTTCCAAAGCTTGCCAAGCGGCCCCGGATTGCTCACAGTTTTGTTATCCGCTGACACACTCGGCATTTGAAAAACAGGTTCGGCATGATCCTCAGATTTTATCGCTCTTTCCCGCGCCTTTCGGCCCCTGCCCTTCTGATCGCCCTGGCCACCTTGATGCCCACGCCCACGCGGTCGGATACAATCCTTGCGCAGGACTTTCTCGACTTCGACACCCAGCAGGCAGAGCTTGGCCGCCTGCTGTTCTATGACAAGATCCTGTCCGGAAACCAGAACATCAGCTGCGCAACCTGCCACCACCACAGCCTGCACGGGGCCGACGGCATCAGCCTGGGCATCGGCGAAGGCGGCGCCGGGCTGGGCCCTGACCGGACCCCGGGCGAGGGCCTCCACAGGATCGCCGAACGGGTGCCCCGCAACGCGCCCGCCCTGTGGAACCTCGGGCACAGCGAGGTGCGCGAGATGTTCCACGACGGTCGGGTCGAGCGGATCGGCGCGGGCTATGTCGCCTTCAAGACACCGGCCAAGGAATACACGCCCGCCGGGCTGAACTCTCTGCTTGCGGCGCAGGCCCTGTTCCCGATCAGCTCTCCGACGGAAATGGCCGGGCACCCGGACGAAAACCCGGTCAGCGCCGCCTTTGCCGAACGCATCGACCTGGGTTGGGCCATGCTGGCCGACCGTGTGCGCGACGTGCCGGAATACCAGCGCCTGTTCGAGGTGAGCTATCCCGATGTGCATGACCCCGACGACATCACCATCGTCGAAATCGTCAATGCCATCGCCGCTTTCATCGGCACCGAATGGCAAAGCTATGACAGCCCCTACGACAAATGGCTGACAGAGGGCACGCCGCTCTCGCCCGAGGCCGAACGCGGCCGTCAGCTCTTTTTCGGGGATGCGGGCTGTTCCGGCTGCCACAACGGACCCCGCTTTACCGACCAGAACTTCTACGCCGTGGGGGTTCCCCAGTTCGGGCCGGGCCGGCCCTTTGGCGAGGATACCATGCCGCATGACCTGGGACGGATGGAAACCACCCGCAATCCCGAGGATGCCTACAAGTTCCGCACGCCCTCGCTGCGCAACGTGGCCCTGACCGCGCCCTATGGCCACAACGGGGCCTACCCCACGCTGCGCGCCATGATCCGGCACATGTGCGACCCGCTTACCGCCCGCAGCGAATGGGCCCCGGGCATGGCGCGCCTGCCCGACGTGTCCTGGCTGAACGAACGCGACTTTACCCTTGTCGGTGACGTGCTGGAGACCGCGCAGCAGGTCGCCTACCTGGACATTTCCCCGGTCGAGATGGTCGAGACGGATATCGACGCGCTTGAGGCCTTCCTGAACGCGCTGACTGGCGAAACCGCCGAGAAGCGCCCGATGGGACGCCCCGACACGGTGCCCAGCGGCCTGCCGGTGGACTGACGCGCCGGGGGCCGGGACAGAGCGCGGGCACCCGCGGTCCGTCCGCCGCGTTCAATTCATGCGGTCGATCAGCTTGCGGATGGCCGGTTCCTTGTGCGGCTTCTTCTGAAGGCGCAGCAGCAACTCGGACAGCTCGCCCTCGTCGACGCGCTGAGCCGCCGCCTTGGGGGTGAACCACTTGCGCTTGCGCTCCTTGCGTTCTTTCCAGTCGCGCAGCAGCTTGTCCACGAACATCGGGTAAACCTCGACCGTGCAAGGCACGACGCTGCCATCGTCCATGACCTTGCCGTATCTGTAGGTGCCGATCATCTCGGTCCCGACATGGCCCTTCGCGCCTGCCTCTTCCAATGCCTCGATCTCTGCCGCGCGCCAGGGCTTCTTGCCATCCATCTGCCAGCCTTTGGGCATGACCCAGCGCCCGGTATCGCGCGATGTCACCATCAGGACCCTGACCTGGTTCCTGGCGTCCCTGCGCATCGGCAGAGCGGCTATCTGCTCGCCTTGTCCCGGCACGAAAACCTCCCACCTCAAATGCCCGGCGGCGCGGCGTCTCCCCTCGCCGTCCCCCCCGTCTGAAAAGCCCTTCGTCTTCAGGCATCGCATCTCGGCGGGCCGGGAGCCACCCCTAAAGAAGTGTGAACATCTCCCCGGTCAGGCTGTCCACGTCGCGATCCATGAGGATTATCCGCACGCCGGTGTCGTAAAAGACCGCGTCATCGCCCTCCTGGGTAACACGGCTCAGTGCTTCGGCGGCACCGTCCGTGGCCCTGTTGCATAAACCGGGTGAGGGATTCATGTCGTGAATCCAGCGTGGTAGCTGGACGACATGATCAGACCCAGACCC
>NZ_JAHXRQ010000187.1 GCF_019392335.1 Mameliella sp. CS4 | reverse complement strand
CGATCGGCCCGGTCCGGCCGCTAGCGGCCGGTCCGGGTCGCGGCAGGGCGGCCGCAGGGGACGCCCTCGACGCTTCCCGAGAGCGTCGATCCGTCGGCCGCCGCGCGACTTCGCATCGGGGCTGACGACCAGCGTCGAGAGCACGCCCATTGGCTGATGCGCGCCGAGCGTCCGGACCGCCTGCGATTAGGCGCTCCAGCCAGACCGGCGTAGGATGTCGCGATCACCAGCCGGTTCTCGAACCCGTGGGCGCTGGTGGCTGA
>NZ_JAHXRQ010000186.1 GCF_019392335.1 Mameliella sp. CS4 | reverse complement strand
AACCCAGTACCTGAAGACCCGCGCACCGCTGTCGCGCAGCCTGTGGATCATCGAAACCATCACCACCGCCGCGCCGTTGCTGGGCCTGTTGGGCACCATCCTTGGCATCATCGACACCTTCAAGGCGCTGGCCAGTGCCGGCGTGTCCGACCCAGGCCAGATTTCCGGTGGCATCGGCACGGCCTTGTTCGCCACGGGTTTGGGTATCGCCATCGCACTGTTCTGCGTGGTGTTCCACAACTTCTTCAGGACAGCCTGGAGCG
>NZ_JAHXRQ010000185.1 GCF_019392335.1 Mameliella sp. CS4 | reverse complement strand
CCTTCGGGCAGGGCGCGCGCGACAATATCGACGCGCTGATCGAGCAGCAGGCCAAGGCGAACGGCGTTCCGGCGAGCTTCGTGCACGCCGTGGTGAAGCGCGAGAGCAACTACAACCCGCGGGCCAAGGGCGGCAGCGCCCTCGGCCTCATGCAGATCAAGCACGCGACCGCGCGCAGCCTGGGCTACACCGGCGACGCCGCCGGCCTGTACGATCCGGAGACCAACCTGCGCTACGGCGTGGCCTATCTGGCGGGCGCCTACC
>NZ_JAHXRQ010000184.1 GCF_019392335.1 Mameliella sp. CS4 | reverse complement strand
CAACGCCTGGACCTCGCCCAAGCCCCGTTGATGCGCTTGGTGTATACGCAAGAGCCCCAGCGGGTGGTCGCCACGTTGCTGTTCCATCACTTAGTGATGGACCACCTTGCGCTGGAAATCCTGCAGCATGAAATGCAGGCATTTCTGTTGGGGCAAGAGGCCGAGCTGGGCACGCCGGTGCCGTATCGCAACTATGTCGCGCAGACCCGCCTGGGGGTTGATGATCACGAGGCGTTCTTTTGCGAGATGCTGGGTGAGATCGAC
>NZ_JAHXRQ010000183.1 GCF_019392335.1 Mameliella sp. CS4 | reverse complement strand
CTTGGCAGGCGCGCCAGGAGCTACCGCAACTGTTCGCCAACGAAATCGGCGACAAGCTGCTGGTGCTGACCGATATCGTCGAGTTTACCGCCCACCCGACGATGTCGTTCAGAACCGTGCTGCCGGAAGGCCGCTGCGACGCGCCGATGGTCAAACTCCCGGTCTCACTGCGCCTGACCAGCGTGCAACGAACGGTTTCACCACGCTCGGCGCGCATGGGCCCGCGAATCAGCCACTTGCTGCTGACGATCCTTGGGCGCGAAC
>NZ_JAHXRQ010000182.1 GCF_019392335.1 Mameliella sp. CS4 | reverse complement strand
ACCACCCACTCCCTAGCTATTTCCCGTGTTTCTTCCCGCCAGATCGATCGCGTGCTCTGCCTGCCTGTTCTGCGCTGGCCTCTTCCCACCCTGCCCTCGACAGCAGCAGCGCAAAGCAAGTGCATGCAGGCATTTATTTCCACAAAGCGCCGTCGATCGAGCGAGGGTCTCAGAGATAGATCGCTAAAGTCAAGTTGTTGGCCGAGTTAAGTGATAGGTGGAAGGAGAACAATGGTTATTCTCTTTGGGGGCTAACACTGCGTC
>NZ_JAHXRQ010000181.1 GCF_019392335.1 Mameliella sp. CS4 | reverse complement strand
CGGGCATTTCAATCGCTGGCAGAGCCGCGTGTCCGGGCGCCCCGAATACGGTGGTGAGTTGCCGGTGTCCGCGTTGGCCGAAGAAATGCTCACCGAAGGCGACGGGCAAATCCGCGCCCTGGTGACGGTCGCCGGTAACCCGGTGCTGTCGACGCCCAACGGCCGCCAACTTGAGCAAGCCCTGGACGGGCTGGAGTTCATGGTCAGCATCGACCTCTATATCAACGAGACGACCCGTTACGCCGACCTGATTTTGCCGTCCAC
>NZ_JAHXRQ010000180.1 GCF_019392335.1 Mameliella sp. CS4 | reverse complement strand
GCCGCCAGGGGCGGCCTGCAATCGGCCCAGGCCGACCTCGCCACGGCGCGGGCCGCCGGGGCCGAGATCGCCCTGCGGCGCGCCCGCACCGACATCCGCGCCCCCGAAGCCGGGATCGTCAACCGCCGCACCGCCCGGATCGGCGCCACCGCCACGGCGGCGGGCGAGCCGCTGTTCCGGCTGATCGCCCGGGGCGAGATCGAATTGGAGGGCGAGGTGCCCGAGACGTCGCTGGCGCGCATCCACGTCGGCAATCCGGCGAGCC
>NZ_JAHXRQ010000179.1 GCF_019392335.1 Mameliella sp. CS4 | reverse complement strand
GCCTGCTGGAGCGTCTCGGCCCGGCCCTCGCCGAGGTGGAATCCGCCCTCGACGTGGTGAACGGGTTCCGCGACCGTCCCGCGGGCACGCTCCGGCTCAACGTTCCGCTGAGCGCCGCCCGGCTGGTGCTGCCGGCGCTCGTGCCGCCCTTCCTGGCGGCCTACCCGGAGATCCGCCTGGAGGTGGTGGTCGAGGACGGGTTCGTGGACGTGCTGGCGGCCGGCTGCGACGCCGGCATCCGCTACGACAAGCGGCTGGAGCAGGA
>NZ_JAHXRQ010000178.1 GCF_019392335.1 Mameliella sp. CS4 | reverse complement strand
CAGCACCGGTTGGATGAGGGAGAACGTCATGGCGGCCTCCATCAATGGCGCGGGGCCAGCGATTCACGGGTGGCGAGAATCGCCTCCACAAGTCGGCGGAGCGACCGGATGCTGCCCGGGCGCCAGGCGTCCTGGACCGCGGCGAGCTCCTCGCCGTCGAGTTCGGGACACCAGTCGAGATCGAGTCCCCGTTCTCGGCGGACGTCGGCGAGGATCCCGTCGACCAGCGCGGGGACGTGCTCTCGGCCCGGGGTCTGGACGTCGA